>JAGKTQ010000075.1 GCA_021153325.1 Lachnospiraceae bacterium
ATTTTATAAAAATCAATGAATGGTTAGCAATTAACTCTATTTCGTGAAAAAGGCAAATGTAAAATGAATTGTATTTTCATAGGAAATTCGTTATACTATTCTTAGGTGAAGTATCATATTCAGAGCAAACAAAAAGAGCAGTTCTGAATAACGTGAACTGCTCTGAATGTGATTCTTCACAATTGTACCAAGGCGCGGTCGTGTAGCCGGTATGTATGGGGATTGAATACTTCCCAACTTGCTTAAAAATAAGTATATTCGGAAAAAACTAGAATATAAATAGGAAAATGATATGGTATCCGACTGTTTTTAGGCATGGCAAATAAACCTTCCGGAGAAGGCTCAAAAAAATATGGGAAACAAATCTTATTCAAGCATGGCAAAGGTTCTTCCGGTATGACGCATGCCGGAACAACCACAGACCGGACAGATGTGGACATCATAATTCCAGACTTTTTTCAGCACTTCATCCATTGGCAAACCCGTCAGCATGGACTGAAAACGCTGGTGTCCCTGAATACGGAAGATGATGTTTAGGTTGCTCTTTTTACTCCGGTTATTCAGGAAACCATAGTAACGGATTTTCTGAAACCCAAATGGTAAAACATGCATCATCAGACGGCGGATGAATTCTTTGTTGGAAAGGGTAACGTTTTTTGTTCCGCCATTTTTATAGTCTTTTGCAGTAAAGGTAACGGTGCTTTCGTTTACCTGTACAATCCGGGAGTTTGTAATGGCAATGCGGTGTGTATAACGCCCGAGATATTCAATGGCATTCCCGAATCCGTTAAAGGTTTCCTTGATGTTCGGAACCCATGTTTTCTGGTAAAGGGAATCGCGGAACTCAGCCCACTGGTAAGAGTTCTGTAAATGTTTACATGAATCGGAAAAGCAAAGTTTACTTGAATGGTAATACTCCTGCAGATATGTGAGAAACTTTCCCTGAAATTTGGAAGCGAGCACTCTGGCAGGAATAAAAAAACCGGAACCGCATTTTTTGAGATTCAGACTTTTTGTTAATCCACCACCGGAAACGATACAGTGGATGTGGGGATGAAAGTTTAATTCCTGTCCCCAGGTATGAAGAACCTGAATGATACCGGGTGTTGCTCCGAGATACTTTGGATTGGCGGTTAATTCTAAAAGTGTCTCAGAGGAGCATCTGTGAAGCAGTGAGTACAGAAGTCTCTGGTTTGCATAAACCAACGGATTGAGTTCTGCAGGAATGGTAAATACAACATGAAAGTATGGTGTATCAATCACTTCAGAGCGGCGTTTGTCAATCCAGATTTCCTTTAAAACTGCCTGACAGTTGGGACAGTTCCGATTTCGGCAGGAGTTGGCATGGAAATCCGTATAACCACAATCACTGCAGGAGCTGATATTATATCCAAACTTACCGGTTTTGCAGTTCATAATGGAATAAGCTGATTTCTGCTGAACATCATCCGGCTGGAAGGAAGACTGGTAAGCGTCCCATCCATAATGGAATATTTGTTGGATTTTAGTCATTGAAATCACCACCCATCAGGTCGAAAGGATTTTTCACAGACTGCATGGCATTAGAGGCAAGATGAACATAAATGGTTGTGGAATTCAGGGATTTATGTCCAAGAAGAGCCTTAATGGTCAAAAGATCTGTGCCGTTTTCGTAAAGATGTGTACCATAAGCATGCCTGAAAGAATGGCAGGTGATACGTTTTGGCCATCCAAGACGCTCTTCGTGTGCACGTATGTGCCTGGACAGAAAGAAGGTGTCAATAGGACGCTCCGGGTCATGCTGCTTAGGAAACAGCCACCCCCGGGGTTTGCCACATTCAAACCAGTATTGTGTAAGAAGATCCAGAGCAGTCCTTGACAGGGCGGCATACCGATCTTCCCTGTTTTTACCATGTGAAATGTGAATCCTCATATTTGTACGGTCGATATCTTCATAGCGTAAATGACATACTTCCCCAATACGAAGACCGGAAGAATACATGACAGCCACCATAGTCTTCTGTTTGATATCCGGCATGGTGGAAATGAAATGCCAGGTTTCTTTCTGAGAAGGAACAAAAGGCAGGTATGTATTGAACTTGCGCATTGGAAGTTGTGAGTTATCCCAGGATTTGTGGAGAACATAAATGGTAAAGAAACGAAGCTGTGAAATGGCACAGTTAATGGTACGGTCTGAAAGATTGCGTTCTTTCTGAAGCCAGCGGATGTAATCGCGCAGTTCATTCCACGAAACATCTTCCGGTTGTTTATGTAAAATATTAGAAAGATAATCTAGATAAGACCGGATGTAGGTACAGTACGATTTGAGAGTATGGTCAGCAAGACCGCGAAGGGAGATCATCTCCCTGTATGAATTAAAAAATTTGTCCATAATGGAACCTCCTTAAAAATGTTTGAAATGTAAAAATGAACCACAACAAACATCTAAGGTGGTGGACGAATAAAAAAATAAAATATTTGGTTGTTAAGATTACGAAAAAATGATAACATAAGCATAGCAGTTCTTGTGTATATGTAATTGTTTTTGGTGATGACTTAACAATACTACAAATATACAAAAACTGCTATTTTTATTTTTAAGTAGTGGGAAATTTATTATAACTTGGGCTAGCCGTCGCGCTAGCGACTTGGTACAATGCATCATATAATACCTGCTGGTTGCTATATATGAGTGAATTTAATTCCTGTGGAACAGTAAATACCACATGAAAATATGGAGCATCCAGAACATCTTCGCGACGCTTATCCATCCATTTTTCTTTCGGAAGAGCCTG
>JAGKTQ010000076.1 GCA_021153325.1 Lachnospiraceae bacterium
CTTTGTAAATGTATGAAAAATCTGTGCTGTTTTAGTGGTATCACCCAATATTCTTTGTGCTTCTTTTAATTTTTCGCTCTTGGGAATATTAGGATTATTCACAATCGACTTTAGTTCGGACAATTTACCATTCATCCTGTTTACATGAAGTCTTTCCGCTTCTTCCTTCGTTTTACAATTTTTCAGCTTTTTCTCATAAGCTTCCTGTTCCATTCTGTCAGCCTTATACTCCATATACATCTTAGGGTCTTTTGCACGAAGCTTATCTTCTTCTGCCGGACTTAATTCCTGACCACTTTGAATCTTAGCATAAATGGAACTATACTCATTTCCTTCACGCTCTCTTTCAAGCTGCTCCTGATACATTTTGAGTTGCTGTTCTTCTGGTGATAATTCTTCTTTTTTCAGGATATTGCCGGACGATTTCTTTTGCTCCCATTTCTGAGTCATTTCCAGCATTTTTCCTGCATTGTAAATGGTTCCTGTAATCATTGTCTGCCTCCTATCCCTTGAAATCAATCGTTGTTCCAAGATACTTTTCAGCATCCGTCTTTACAGTATCTGCCATCTGTAAATAGTTATAGTCATCTATCTTTTTCTTCAATTCCTCAATAGAATTTGCTGTAATTACTACTTCCTGTGATTCCTTCTTCTTAAGCCTTTTCTCTTCAAGCTGTTCTTCCCGTTCCTTTTTCTCAGCTTTTTTCTGAGCCGCTTTCTTTTCTTCTTTTTTCTCGGCTCTTTGCTTTTCCAATCTATTCGCCTGATCTTTAAAAGACTTATCCATAACTGCAAAGAATGAAGATGCACCGTTATCGTTTACCTGCATACCAAATCCTTTGATATTTGCAGAATTGCCCAATGACTGCTTTAACTCCGGCAATTTATTCTGTGCAGAAGCAATCACGCCTTCGTACTGTTTACGATATTGCTCATCCGTTGCCATACGCTCAATCTTTTCTTCATCAATCAAAACAACCATTTTGTGAGGGTTAGCAAAACTTCCGGCATTCGCTTTTGCCATTTCCTTCATGTCATTGCTTACCAGAATAAAATCCATATTTTGATATTTAGACTTTAATTCCTCATAATACTTCTTTGCATTTTCACTAAGTTTCGGCTGACCAATCGTCTTTCCGGTCACACCATACTTTTTGACTTCATCAGCCTGTTTCGTTTCCTTTGTAGCATAAGTGTTAGCTACTGCATTTGTACTGTTAGTAATTGCTCCTAAATCCATATTAATACCTCCTTGTATTCTGTGTGGTAAATCCGTTTACCTATACTCTATCATTTTGTATATCGACAAAATATTCAAAAATGTTAATATAAAAAATGTAACAGGATACAGCATTAGCCATATCCTGTCATAAAACTCGCTATATTAAACAATTCCACCGTGCTTATATTGCTGTTCCCGAAGCTTATCCAACGATTTTGCTCCATCCTGGCTATACAAATCCAATAACTCCAAAAAATTGCCAGACTCCTTACACCCATGCAATAACATACGCATACTATCCGCATCTTTACCAAATAACATCCCCAACAGACTCATATCATACTGATTTTGACTATCACTTAATATTCCCTGCTGATGTAAATCCTCCATAAAACCATAAGTACGAACCTCGGAACCTATTCGCATCGCCACATTATATAAATCCGGATCAACAGTATGAAGATAATTTAGGTAGCGTGTCTCAATATTTCTATTGGGTGTGCCGCTCATCATCCAATTTGCTATATCTTCCAAAGATGCACCTACGGCAGCATCATCAATCAAATGCATCTGCCATCTACCGCTTTCAGTCTTTGTAAAGGTATATTTTCCATCTTCCGAATACAATGTATTTGACCATGAGTTTTTGGGAGCCGCCTGATCTCTGACAAGCACTTCAAATGCATCCATTGCAACTCTGTCCGGGATACACTTTTTCTCATCTGTTGGTAATTCCATTTTCCCCAATGCTACTGCTGTTTGCACCAGTTCATAATCCGATATGTTTTCTCCATGATAAAAATAAGATTTTTGTTCTTTCAATTTTTCAAATGAAGCCGGTAGTTTTACTTCTGCCAACTGTTCTTTGGAAACCTCAGTCCAATCTTCTTTTTTCTTACTACCTGCTGTCTGCATCTGTACTCTCGGACCATTTGTAATCTTTGTACCATATTTTGCATTTACCATATGTTCCGTTATTGTCACATGTGCAAACTGAAATAAACTCCTTTGGTTTCTTGTCTTTCCGTAACCTTCTACTTTCACAGCATACGGAAATGATGACTTCGTATTCAAAACAGAGTAAGTACCTGTATAAAATGTATTTGCCGCTTGTATTCTCATAATATAACCTCCAATCCAAACGAAAAACAGCGTCTATTTTCACATTCAATCCCTTGAAAACAGACGCCATCCTTAGCTATTAAATATATCGGCAAATATTCAATTATCTTTACCTATCGGAATGAAAACCTATCTGAATGGGAACAAAACCATTACAGTACTACACTTCCTCATCTACCTTCTTCGATACAAGCTCCGATAAAGCATTGTTATATGTACCATTGCTCTTATATGTTCCACTGTAACGTGCGGCTGCATTGGAAATACTATTTGCTTTCATAGACACTTTATCAGCAAACGAATTATATCCTGTAAAAAGAGTTTTCAAAGCACTGATGTCTGCTTTTTTAAGTGCCTCCTCATCCAACTTCAGTTCATTACCTTTACCT
>JAGKTQ010000016.1 GCA_021153325.1 Lachnospiraceae bacterium
GCTTTCCACTTGATTCTTCTAGCATCATTGAGAGTGCTTCTGACAATCATAAAAATAGAACCTGAATAACCATACAAAATATCAAATAATTCCATATAATTATTAAGTGTTTGAGAAGAATTAGAAATTACAATAGGTCTGAGTTTCTCCAGATCATCATAAGAGGAGAGTTCACCAAAATGCTCAATATATGCAATATGGTCACATAATAGGTGGGCACATTTTACTTTCTGATTTTGGGACCATCCTCTTAAACCATCGAAATCCTTATTAAATTGGCCATACAAAGAATAACCACTGAACATGTTTTTTTGGCATGCATGGTTATATTCCTGAAGGCGATCAATAAGAATTTGATTGTTGCCAGGAAACTGATCAATTAATTGGCTTACTGTAGAGAAAAGATATTTATCATTTCTTTAGTTGCTTTCTTCGTAATTCAAGGATAAAATGAAACATAGTAAAAGAGTAGGCAGATTAATACTGCGTGACAGAAAGGATATAAGAACGATGAAATTACAGCAGGTTATGAGTTATGTAAGACGTGCCGTGGATGATTATCATATGATTGAAGATGGGGATAAAATTGCAATTGGTATTTCAGGAGGAAAGGACAGTCTTACTCTCCTATATGCTTTAAACGGCTTAAAACGCTTTTATCCAAAGAAATTTGATATTCATGCTGTTACAGTTGACTTAGGGTTTCAAAACCTGGATTTGAGCAAAATAGAAAGCCTCTGCAAGGAATTAGGTGTGGAATATACTATTGTAAAAACGGATATAGCCTCTATAGTATTCGAACAGAGAAAGGAAACAAATCCATGTGCACTATGCGCCAAAATGAGAAAAGGTGCATTAAATGACGCGATTAAAGCGGCAGGCTGTAATAAAGTGGCATATGCACATCACAAAGATGATGTGGTAGAAACGATGCTACTCTCTCTTATCTATGAAGGACGTTTTCATACATTTGCACCGGTGACATATTTAGATCGTACAGAACTTACGGTGATCCGTCCTTTAATGTATATGGATGAGGCAGATGTCATCGGATTTGTTAACAAAAATAATTTACCAGTCGTAAAAAGTCCCTGTCCGGCAGACGGACATACAAAAAGGGAATATGTACACAATTTGTTGAGGCAGCTCAATCAGGAAAATCCCGGAGTGAAAATGAGGATGTTTACTGCTATACAAACTGGAAATATAAAAGGATGGAATGAGTTTATTGGAAAACCGTAATTATCATGACGAACAGGATAAAATAAATATATTGAAAATGCGTGAAATCGTGAAGGAACTTCCCGGTTTTTGCAAGGCATTTTTCAGAGGAATTGAAGAAACGACTTCCAGTCGGACAAGACTTGCTTATGCCTATGATCTACGCGTCTTTTTTGAGTTCCTGCATGAAAATAACAGTGTCTGTTCAAAAATGGAAATCGTGGATTTCCCACTGTCTATACTGGATAAGATTACAAGAGAAGATATTGAGGAATACGTTGAGTATGTAAGCCTTTATGAAAAGGATGGCAGGGAAATAAGCAATAAAGAACGTGGGAAATCGAGAAAACTTGCTTCTTTAAGAAGTTTTTACAATTATTATTATACAAATGAGCTGATCGAAAAGAATCCTGCAGTTCTGGTACCTCTTCCGAAGCTTCATCAGAAGGAAATTATCCGCTTAGAGCCAAATGAAGTTGCAACACTTCTTGATATGGTTGAGGATGGAGATAAACTGACAAAGTCACAGGCGAAATATCATGAAAAAACAAAAGTGCGCGATGTAGCGTTACTTACTCTTCTACTTGGCACAGGAATTCGTGTTTCCGAATGTGTCGGATTAGATATTACAGATCTAAATTTTGAAACAAATTGTATGAAAATCCGAAGAAAAGGTGGTTATGAGACAGTTCTTTACTTTGGTGATGAGGTTGAGGAAGCTTTAAAACATTATTTGGAACAGAGGAAACATATAGTTCCACAGTCTGGACATGAAAACGCACTTTTTTTATCGATGCAGAACAGGCGTATTTCTGTGCGTGCAGTAGAGAATCTCGTGAAAAAATATGCATCGAATGTAACTACATTGAAAAAGATTACCCCACATAAGCTAAGAAGTACTTATGGTACTACGTTATATCAGGAAACAGGGGATATTTATCTTGTGGCAGACGTTTTAGGACATAAAGATGTTAATACAACGCGAAAACATTATGCTGCGATTGAAGATGAAAGACGTCGTAAAGCGGCAAGAGTCGTAAAATTAAGGGAACAAAAAAAGGATGATCAAAGTTGATAGTTGAGGAAGGAAGTTATTTTTCTAACTGCCTTCCTCGGAGTTAAAAGTTTGGAGTTTATATTGACTAAACCCAAAGCTATCCATTAAATTCAGATGAATAATAAGGGATAACAAGGTGTTGTCCAGTATATATGGTTGTATCTGTTAATGAATTAATATTGATCACTTCATTCATATAGTCAGAAACGGAATCATAGTGCTCATCCATATGCTCCACGGAAATAGACCATAATGTATCATTAGAGGATACAGTAATGCTTGTATAGTATTTGATTTCAATAGCTTCAGATGAAGAATCTGCGGCATTGGTCTGTATAGAAAAAATACTAAAGGCAAAACCAATGGCAATACATAATGTAAATATAGAAATAAGCAAATGTCTTCTTAATTCACGTTGTCTTCTAATTCGATTGTTTCTGATTCTTCTTTCACTCATAATACTACTCTCCTCTCAAAACAAATAGGTCATAATGTGTAATGTCTATTATGTATTAATTCTTAAAAACGAACAAATGTTACGAACAAGCGTTCCTTGTAGCTGCATTCTATCGAACATTCATTCTTTTGTCAATAGGTTTTTATAAAAAAATCGAACAAATTTTTGGAATATATGTTTGCTTTTTGCACGACGATATGTTATTCTGATAATAGATTAATGCTTAGCCTAAGGGGATTCTTTTATGGCGTATGCAATTTTATATAAATAGAGTTTAATTTATTTAAGGAGGAATTATGATGGGTGCTGGTAAGATTACTGCTAAACAACAGGAAATACTGGACTATATTAAAGAAGAAATATTAAAGAGGGGTTATCCGCCGGCAGTTCGTGAAATTTGCGAAGCGGTACATTTAAAATCGACGTCTTCTGTTCACTCTCATTTGGAAACATTAGAGAAAAATGGTTACATCAGAAGAGATCCAACGAAACCAAGAGCGATTGAGATATGTGATGACAGCTTTCAAATGGTGCGTACAGAAATGGTAAGTATTCCAGTGATTGGTACCGTTGCTGCAGGTACTCCGATTCTGGCAGAGGAAAATATTGAAAGCTACTTCCCTATCCCGGCTGAATATGTACCTTCAGGAGAATCTTTTGCATTGAATGTAAAAGGAGAATCTATGATAAATGCAGGTATACAAAATGGTGATCAAGTTTTTGTTAATGCCTGCTCTACTGCTAAAAATGGAGAAATTGTTGTGGCTTTAGTAGATGATTCTGCAACCGTAAAGACATTTTATAAAGAAGATGGCCATATCCGTCTGCAACCGGAAAATGATACGATGGATCCAATCATTGTAGATGATTGTAAAATACTTGGTAAGGTATTCGGTGTGTTCCGCATTATGCGTTAAACGAACTATAAAAAATATCTGGATAAACGATATAATTTGAAATAAATTGTAATCGTTATCCGGATATTTTTTTGTGAGTATGGGATAATATGATTATGGAAAATATGAAAACAGAACAGAAAAAATCAACAATTTTAAAACAATTATTTATTAGTAATTTCCTTTTGAGTTCCTGCACTTTTGGCGGTGGATTTGTTATTGTTTCTCTTATGAAGAAAAAATTTTGTGAGGAGCTGCAATGGATTTCAGAGGATGAAATGTTAGATATTACTGCAATTGCACAGTCTTCACCCGGTCCTATTCCGGTAAATGCATCTGTCATTTTAGGGTATCGTATGGCAGGTGTAACAGGAGCATTTATTGCCGTTTTAGGAACGATTTTACCGCCTATGATCATTATTTCGATCATCTCCTATTATTATGTCTATTTTAAGGAAAATCGCGTGATTCAGATCGCCTTGCAGGTAATGCGCGCCGGAGTTGCAGCTGTAATCTTGGATGTTGTCATTAATCTGGCAGAAAAAGTTTGGAAAACAAAAAGAAAATTGTATTTGGTCATGATGATCACTGCGTTTATTGCTGTGTGGATATTTGATATAAGTGCAATGCTTGTCATACTAGTCTGCTTAGCAATTGGCGTAATTGATTTACTATTAGATAAAAAGGGAAGGCAGGAACATTGATATGGAAAAATGGATTCTTTTGCTGAAGCTTTTTTTCAGTTTTATCCAGGTAGGATTGTTTAGTGTAGGAGGTGGCTATGCTGCTATTCCACTTATACAGTATCAGATCGTAGAAGTACATGGATTACTTACAATGGAAGAATTTTCAGATCTAATCACCATAGCAGAAATGACTCCAGGTCCTATTTCTATTAATTCAGCTACTTTTGTCGGGATGAGACTTGCAGGAATACCAGGTGTGCTTTTGTGTAGTATTGGATGTGTGATCCCTGCCTTTATTATTTGTCTGATTTTGGCACGTATTTATTATAAATATCGAAACGTTTCAGGGGTGCAAACGGTTCTTGCAGCGCTACGTCCTGCAGTCGTGGCATTAATTGCTTCTGCAGGAATGTCTATTTTGTTATTAGCCTTGTTCAAAGCTGAAAAAGAAGATATTGTATTTGCAGATTTTCGGTATATAGAAGCCATTTTATTTGCAGGGGGACTATTTTTAATCCGCAAATATAAGGTGAATGCAGTGATTGTTATATTCGGTACAGGTATCGTAGGAACAATATTCTATTTGCTTTTAAGCATATAAAAAGTGCCGTCCTTTTTTGGGACGACACTCGTTTTATTAACGGAATCTTACATTCATATATGCCTTGATCTCTTCTACACTGCGCTCAAAACCAAGTTTACTGCTATCTAAGCATAAATCGTAGTTTTTAGCATCTGTCCAGCTTCTTCCAGTATAGTATTTGTAATATTCTGCACGGCGTTTATTTGTACGTTCTACAAATTTTTCCAATTCTTTCGGTGACATACTATGCTTTTTTGCCGCCTGTTCTAAACAGAAGTCCAGAGGAGCGTGAATAAATACGCTTAAAACATTATCAAAATCCTTTAAAATATAATCAGAGCAGCGTCCTATGATAACGCAGGACTCTTCTTCTGCTAATTGGCGTATAATTTTCGCCTGATAGTTGAAAAGATTATCGTTTGATACAAAATCATCGCTTTCCGGTGGTATCAGTTCTCCGCTATAAGCACTTTTTGCAATTCTAAAAAGGGATGTTGCTTTTACTTTTTCGTCTGCTTTTGCAAAAAGCGCTTCATTAATACCACTTTCATCGCTTGCCAGTTTCATCAATTCTTTATCATAATAGTGAATATTTAAATCATTGGCAAGCATTTCGCCGATAGTACGACCACCACTTCCGTATTCTCTCGCAATTGTAATTACTGTATTCAAACTGTTCCCCTCCCTTTATTCACCAAGATATGCTTTTTTAATAGAATCGTTATGCAGAAGATCCTCTGCTTTTCCATCCAGTACGATTTTTCCGGTTTCCAGTACATAACCTCTATCAGCAATAGAAAGAGCTTTTTTTGCATTCTGTTCTACTAAAAGTACGGTTGTACCACCTTTACTTACTTCTTTGATAATATCAAAGATCTCATTTACAAAAATAGGGGAAAGTCCCATGGAAGGTTCGTCCATTAAAATAATTTTCGGGTGGGACATTAAAGCACGACCCATAGCAAGCATCTGCTGTTCACCACCGCTTAATGTTCCAGCTAACTGATTTTTACGTTCTTCCAAACGAGGAAAACGATGATATACGTTTTCTAATGTGTCTGCAATTTCCTGTTTGTCTTTTCTTGTATATGCACCCATCATCAGATTCTGATATACAGAAAGCTGTGCAAATACTCTTCTACCTTCCGGAACATGTGCCATACCCATGGATACGATTTTGTGTCCCGGAACTTTTGAAATATCTGTTCCGTTAAAATGAATGCTTCCTTTTTTTGCAGCTAAAAGACCGGTAATTGTATGGAGAATGGTAGTTTTTCCAGCACCATTGGCACCAATCAATGCGATTACCTCTCCTTCGTTTACATCGAAGGAAACGCCTTTAATAGCTTGGATCATTCCGTAATATACTTCTAAATCTCTTATTTCAAGCATTGCCATATTAAAGTTTTCCTCCTATTCCCCAAGATATGCTGTAATTACCTGTGGGTCATTTAATACATCACTTGTTTTTCCGTGTGTCAATACTTTTCCGAAATTTAATACGGTAAGTTCTTCACAAATACCAGAAACCAGTTTCATATCATGTTCAATTAAAAGAATGGTCATATTAAAATGATCTCTTACAAAATGGATGGTTTCCATTAATTCTAATGTTTCATTCGGATTCATACCAGCGGCAGGCTCATCTAAAAGTAAAAGTTTTGGATTCGTAGCAAGTGCTCTTGCAATTTCCAATTTTCGCTGTTTTCCGTAAGGAAGATTTGCTGCAAGTGTGGAAGCTTCCTTATCCAAATCAAATACTTTCAAAAGTTCCATAGCCTTCTCGTCCATAATCTTTTCAGTTTTTGAATAAGAAGGAAGTCTTAAAATTCCGGAAATCGTTCCATAATGATAGTTATTATGAAGTCCTACCTTTACATTGTCCAATACGCTAAGCTCTTTAAAAAGACGGATATTCTGGAATGTTCTTGCAATTCCGGCTTTGTTAATATCGATGGTTTTCTTACCAGTAATATTTTCACCATCTAAAGTAATGATTCCTTCTGTTGGTTTATAAACTCCAGTCAAAAGATTAAAAACAGTTGTTTTACCAGCACCATTTGGTCCGATGAGACCATAAAGCTGTCCTTTTTCTATTTGAATATTAAAATTATCTACAGCACGTAAACCGCCAAAGGAAATACTTAAATTTTGTACTTCTAATAATGCCATGATTATTTACCCTCCTTTGCGGATTTTTTTGCAAAAAGTTTCTTTAAAGAGTATTTTTCTCTAAATGCAATTGCTTTTGGACTGCTGTTAAAGAGCATCATCGCAATTAAAACAATAGCATAGATCAACATACGATAATCATTTAATTCTCTTAAAAGCTCAGGAAGAAGTGTTAAAACTACTGCTGCTATTACGGAACCGCGAATATTTCCAATACCACCTAAAACAACAAATACCAATATGGTAATGGACATATTATATCCAAAGTTTTTTGGAAGTGCAGTCAAAGTGGACAAATTGTGTGCATACAAAACACCAGCAACACCAGCAAGCGCAGCGGAAATAGTAAATGCCATTAATTTATATTTCGTAATATTGATACCGACTGATTCTGCAGCAATGCGATTATCTCGGATTGCCATGATTGCTCTTCCGTCTCTGGAATGAACCAAATTTAAAACAATAAATAAAGTGATAAGGACTAAAATGATTCCGATCGTAAAAGTAGAATCATTTGGTGTTCCACTGATACCCTGTGCACCATTGATGATCGTCTTGCCACCTGGCTGCAGTCCAAGAGAAATGGAATCTTTTGTAGAGAAATGCATACCATTTTCATCAATTCCAATATATAAAACATTTACAAGATTTTTGATAATTTCACCGAAAGCCAAAGTAACGATTGCAAGATAATCACCTTTTAAACGAAGTACCGGAATTCCTACAAGCATACCAAAAAGTGCAGCTACTGCTGCGCCAATTAAAATAGCAAGGAAAAAACGAAGTCCAGAAGGTAGGAGCTCTGCTGTGCACTTGGAAAAGAAAGCACTTGAAAAAGCACCAACACACATAAATCCTGCATGACCGAGACTAAGTTCACCCAGTATACCTACTGTTAAATTTAAAGAAACAGCAAGAATGACATAAGTACAAAGCGGTACTAAAAGTCCTTCCATAAGGCTTGACATATGCCCAGATTCCAGAATAATTTGTACAATAATATATGTAATAATAACCAATGCATATGTAATTAAATTGCTTTTGGTCGTTTTATTTAATTCTTTCATTTTCATATTATTCTCCTCCACCCTATACTTTTTCCTGAATGTTCTTTCCTAAAATTCCAGTTGGTTTAACGAGAAGAACAACAATAAGCACAGCAAATACAATAGCATCTGCCATTTGTGAAGAAATATATGCTTTTCCGAAAATTTCTATAACTCCAAGTAAAATACCACCTATCATGGCACCCGGAATGGAGCCGATACCACCTAATACTGCGGCAACAAATGCTTTAATACCAGGCATAGAACCCGTATATGGTGTAAGAGATGGATACGCAGAACAAAGAAGAACACCTGCAATTGCTGCCAAGGCAGAACCAATTGCGAAGGTTAATGCAATCGTTCCATTTACGTTAATTCCCATAAGCTGTGCAGCACCTTTATCTTCAGAAACAGCAAGCATTGCCTGTCCAGCCTTTGTTTTGTTAATAAAGAGTGTCAAAGCTATCATAATAACAATGCAGGCAAGAATTGTTACAATCGTTACACCAGAAATGTTAAGCTGTCCATCGGCAAGCTTAATACCACTCCATGAAACAACTGAAGTAAATGATTTTGCATTTGCACCGAATATTAAAAGTGCAACATTCTGAAGAAGATAACTGACACCAATTGCAGTAATCAATACTGCCAATGGGGATGCAGCATTTCTAAGCGGTTTATAAGCAACACGCTCTATGACAACACCAAGAACGGTACATATTAAAATGGATACTATTATACCGAGCCGTATAGGCATTCCTAATGTACTTACAATAGTGAAAACAGCAAAAGCACCAACCATAATAACATCACCGTGTGCGAAGTTAAGCATTTTAGCAATACCATAGACCATTGTATAACCTAAAGCAATAATTGCATAAACACTTCCTAAACTGATACCATTAATTAAATAAGATATAAAACTCATTAACTTCCTCCATTCTCGCATTATATGCGAATTTGGTTACGATTTTTTTATTATAGCATTCAATGCAAATCTAATCAAGAAAAAAGAGGCTGTCTTAACGGACAACCTCCTTTGGCTTATATTACAAATTACATTGCTGTATAAACACCATCAACAATTTTTACTGCCTTAGGCTCTTTTGTAGGTTCTCCAGCTGCATTCCATGTAATATTTGAACTGGTAAGACCATCAACAGAGATTTCTGTCATAGCTGTTTTCATTAAGTCACAAATTTCAGAAGCGCTCATATCTGGTGTTGCACCACTCTGCTCTAACGCTGCTGCAATTGCATAAATAGCGTCATAAGCATCTGCTGCGAACTGGTTAGGAGTTTCACCATACAGTTCTTCATATTTTGTAACGAAGTTTACTGTTAAATCATCTGTAGCGTCTGCTGCAAATGGTGTAAGAAGTATAACGCCTTCTGCTAAAGAAGTATCAAAGTTTTCTACTGCAAGAAGTCCATCAAGTCCATCACAACCGAAGAACATTGGAGCATAACCCATGTCATTAGCCTGGGTAAGGATTAAAGCAACTTCTTTATAATAAATTGGTAAAAATACAAGTTCAGCGCCTGCATCTTTTGCTTTCTGAAGCTGAACGGAGAAATCTGTATTGCTGTCTGCAGTAAATGCTTCTGCTGCTACGATTTCAATACCCTGATTCTGTGCTTCAGCATAGAAGTTTTCATAAATACCTGAAGAGTAAACATCAGAGCTGTCGTAAATAACAGCTACTTTTGTAGCTAAGTTGTTCTCGCCGATATACTGTGCAGATGCATATCCCTGAGCCGGATCTGAGAAGCAGATACGGAAAGCATTGTCATACTGTACACAAGATGGTGCAGAACCTGAAGGTGTTAACTGGAATAAATTATCCTGATTTGTTTTTTCAGCAACTGCCTGACATGGTGTACTTGTTACAGTACCCATTAAAATCTGCATATCCCAGTCTTTTAATGAGTTATAAGCATTGATAGCTTTTTCTGCATCGTGTTCATCATCTTCAAATTTGAACTCTAACATGTAGCCGTTTACACCACCAGCTGCATTGATTTCGTCAATAGCGATCTGTGCACCGTTCTGTACTGCTAAACCATATACAGCAGCACCACCAGTAACAGGGCCGATACCACCGATTTTAAATGTACCTGTTGTAGCAGAATCAGCTGAAGTTTCAGCAGTATTTTCTGTTGTAGCATTGTTTGTTCCTTCGGAACTTTCAGAGCTGCCGCAGCCTGTAATGAAAGAAGCTGTCAAAGTACAAGCAAGTGCTAAGCTCATGAATTTTTGTAATTTTTTCATAATTTGTCCTCCTCTTTTTTGAACTAAATGACCAAAAAGAACTTTGCCATTTCAAAATATGTTACTATTATTCTTTTTTAATGTCAAGAAAAAATCGCCGTAAATACGGCGATTATACTATTTTGTGTGAATTTTTTAATTGAACTCGGAGGAATCGATTTTTTTACCATCTCTCCAAATACGTTCCAGATCATAGAACAGACGATTTTCTCTGTCAAAGATATGAACGATAATATCTCCAAAGTCCATTAAGATCCAGTTTGCACTATCATATCCTTCAATCTGTTTTGCAGGACATCCGGCTCTTCCTAATGTCTCTTCTACATTATCGCATAATGCCTGAATCTGACTTCTGTTCGTACCACTTGCAATGAGAAAATAATCAGCAAGAACAGAAACTTCACTAATATCAATAATACTAATGTCTTCTGCCTTTTTATCTTCTAATGCGTTGATTGCCATTTTACATAAATCTTTTGAACTGTTCATGTTTTTCCTTTCTGCACTACTCTTCTTTTTGTTCCTCTATTTTTGCCTTATAATATTCATATGCTTTCTGCGTCATAGGATCGATATCTCCGCCGCCTGCCGTAAGGTAAGTAAGCGTATCTGACAAAATCATAAGAAGAGCTTCATTAATATCTATAAATGCAATCTTACGGATTTCAGAAAGATTAGGTGCTTTGGTACGATTGGGTTCGATATAATCAGCAACATATACAATCTTTTCTAAGAGACTCATATTTGGTCTGCCAGTTGTATGATTTAAAATGGCATTAATAATGTCTGTATCCGTAATACCATAAGTATCCATTGCAATAAAGCTTCCTGCTTTGGCGTGTAAAAGAGAAGGATTTTTCCGTTCTACATCATTTACAGGAATATTATGTTTTTCGCAAATCTGTATTTTTTTTGCGTTATCCATGCATTTTGCACAATCATGGAGAAGTCCAGCGATTTCTGCACTGCGAAGGTCACAGCCATAGCGCATAGCAAGTGCAGTAGCTGTATAAGTAACACCAAGTGTATGCTCGTAGCGACTTTCATCCTGCACTTTTTCCATTGCTTTTCGTATTTTCTTTGTATCTATGCTTTTCATTCTTTCCTTTCCCAGTCATATCAGCCTGCCGTTTGTTGTTATTTTTCGTCATCAGTCCAGTAAATACGATTTTTGTTAATATATTCTATTACCTGATCGTGTACCATATAACGGATGGATTGATGATTTCTTACCTTGTCACGAATGTTCGTAGAAGAAATATCAACACAGTTGATCGGCAGCATACGAATGTCGGCATTGTATTTTTCTTTTAACTCTTCTATTTTTGTATTCAGGTCTTCTTCGGAGTGTCCTGGTCGTCTTGCGACCAAAACTACAACTTCATGAAAGATCTTTTCAGGACACATCCATTTATCCATTTTAAATAAAGAGTCTGCCCCAACAATAAAATAATATTCAACATTAGGGTTGGCAGCTTTTAAATCTCTGATCGTTTCATAGGAATAAGAATTTCCGTCTCGGTCAACTTCAATGGTTGATAATGCAAAATGAGAATTATCTTCAATAGCAAGACCAGTCATTGTAATTCTGGTTTTTGCGTCCAAAACATTTTCTTTCATATAAGGAATGCCGCTTGGCACAAATAATATTTCATCTAAACCAAAAGTTTCATAAGCAGTTTCTGCTACAAGCATATGTCCTAAGTGGATTGGATTAAATGTTCCACCCATAATCCCCACTTTTTTTCTATAATCCATAATAATGCTCTCCTTGCATATAAGTTTGATAAATAATTATCATTGTATTTATTTTAATACAATCCAGAAATATTACAAGGGCAAATTTGCAAATAATTTATTTTTGTCATGAATGCCAAGTTTTTTTACAAAACCTTTGAAAAAATTTGTTTAAGTTTTGGCAATGCTATTTTGGCAATTCGATTTTTTTATTATCTTTACTTTCTTTATAGAGAACTATTTTTTTGCCAATTACATGTACGACCTGAGAATGTGTACGCTCTGCTATCATAGCAGCGATTTCTTTTGGGTCATCAAAACAGTTTTTTAAAACTGCGATTTTTATTAATTCTCTTGTATTAAATGCTTCACCGATCGCTTCGGTTAATTCCGGTGTCAGACTGGATTTTCCGACTTGGAAAATCGGATCCATAGTGCTGGCAAGGCTTTTTAAATATGCGCGTTGTTTGCTTGTCATATTTGCTATCCTTTCTATTTGTAATAATCAAAAGAGAGTCCGTACATTCTTACGGTGTCACCCTCCCCAATACCAAGTGCTTCAAGTTGTTCTAAAATGCCGTTATCTCTTAAGAAATTCTGGAAGAAAACAAATCCTTTTTCAGATTCCAAATTCGTATAACCAAGCATTTTTTCAATCTTAGGTCCTTCTACTACATATTCATCTTCTTCTTCATCATAAGTGACCGTAAATGGTTCATCAAAGTCTGTTAAAGTAAGTTCAGGGAAATATTCCTGTTCAAAGATGATAGGAGTATCTTCTAAAGTATCTAAAAGGGAGCTGACATAATAAAGAAGCTCTTTGACCCCTTGTCCACTCACCGCAGAAATAGGAAATACTTTTATTCCTTTTGGCTCAAATTCTTTTTTGATTTTGTCGACTGGACTCTCATCACCTTCATAGATCATATCAATCTTGTTTGCTGCAATCACTTGTGGACGAGATGCGATTTCAGGATTATAGAGTTCCAATTCTTTGTTGATCGCATAAATATCTTCGATAGGGTCTCTGCCTTCTGTGGAAGCAGCATCTACAATATGAATCATTAGTTTTGTTCGTTCAATATGGCGCAAAAATTCATGTCCAAGACCGATACCTTCTGAGGCACCTTCGATCAATCCCGGAATATCAGCAATAACAAATCCTTTTGCATCATCTAAGTCTACTACACCAAGATTTGGATTTAAGGTAGTAAAATGATAATTGGCAATTTTAGGACGAGCATTTGTTACGCGGGATAAAAAGGTTGATTTTCCCACATTTGGGAAACCAACAAGACCGACATCCGCAATAACCTTTAATTCCAGTAAAAGCTCTAACTCTTTCGCTGGTTGTCCCGGCTGGGCATATTTGGGAGCCTGCATTGTGCTGGTCGCATAATGCTGATTTCCGTTTCCACCACGGCCTCCGGTCAAAAGAACGACTCTTTTGTTATCACCAGACATATCGGTGATCACTTTACCGCTTTCCGCTTCTTTAATAACAGTGCCGGCAGGAACTTTGATAATGATATCCTGTCCGTTTTTACCACGACAGTTCTTTTTGCCGCCTTCTTCCCCGTTTTGAGCTGCATATTTGCGGATATGTCTGAAATCTGTTAAGGTATTTAATCCTTCGTCCACCTCAAAAATAACACTTCCGCCATGACCGCCATCTCCGCCGTCTGGACCGCCATTCGGAACATATTTTTCTCTTCGGAAGGAAACATGTCCATCTCCGCCTTTACCACTTTTCACGTATATTTTTGCTCTATCTGCAAACATAAGTTACTCCTTCTTGTCCAAAATAGGCTATAAGCCTTGACTTAAGCAAAAAGGCTTCAAACATTCTTGTTTGAAGCCTAAGTAAATTCATTATTTCTCTACAGGATAAACGGAAGCCTGTTTCTTGTCTCTTCCTTTTCTTTCGAATCTAAGAACACCGTCAACTAAAGCGAATAATGTATCATCTCCACCTCTACCAACGTTAACACCTGGATGAATCTTAGTTCCGCGCTGTCTATAAAGAATATTTCCTGCTTTTACGAACTGACCGTCAGCTCTTTTCGCACCTAATCTCTTGGATTCGGAATCTCTACCGTTCTTAGTAGAACCAACACCCTTTTTATGAGCGAAAAATTGAAGGTTCATATTTAACATGGCTTTACACCTCCTCGAATGTGAGTTTAAAATACTTTGTACCGTATTCGTCTTCGATACGGCTTAAGCCGAGCACGAGTGAATCCATTAAAAGTATTCCCTTTTCAGAAAGCGGATTTTCAAAAACACATTGAATGAATCCGGTCTCTTCGTTTGTCGTAACCTCAGTCTTATCTTTTGAAAGCTCTTCAAAAGAATTAATCGTGTTGATTACTAAAACGGAAATGGCACAGCATACAAGATCTTTTTGAAAAAAGAATCTCTTATAACCTGCGTGTCCCATACAGGTAAAACTTTTGTATTCCCCTTGTTTCGACTTTCTAATTATTACTGTAGTCATATTTTTCAACCGAAATTAAGCATTGATCTTGTCAATTTTAACCTGAGTGTATGCTTGTCTATGACCATTTTTCTTATGGTAGCCAGTTTTTCTTTTATATTTATAAACGATAACTTTTCTGGCTCTGCCCTGTTCCATAACAGTAGCTGTTACAGAAGCGTTAGCAACGTCTGCTCCTACTTTAAGAGCGTTGTCACTTACAGCGATAACCTGATCAAATGTTACAGTGTTTCCTGGTTCAACATCAAGTTTTTCAACTTTGATTACATCTCCTTCAGAAACTTTGTACTGTTTTCCACCTGTTGCAATAATTGCGTACATATAGGCACCTCCTATTCACGGATTATTCCGTTTACTCGCTAGCTGTGGTGGCGTTTTAAACGCACTTCTACCTCGCTACGCGGCATACTCATAAATAATACCACTGGAAAGGACGGGTGTCAACAGGTAAATTTTATTTTTTAAAGGAATTTTGCGGGGTATCGCATAAAGCTAAAGTGAACCCTGCGTAAAATAAAATCCTGCCAATTGTGCCCTTGTGCTAAATTCCGCACATTTTAAAAGTGCAGCCATTTCGGCTTTTGTATAAAAATGGGGTTCGATCTCTTCATTCGGTGAAGTGTGATCGGAAAGCTCACCGGATACTTCCACAAAAGCAAGCTGGT
The DNA here is from genome assembly GCA_021153325.1 of Lachnospiraceae bacterium. GTDB lineage: Bacteria > Bacillota > Clostridia > Lachnospirales > Lachnospiraceae > RGIG3002. Next base: position 15,289 of record JAGKTQ010000016.1, read on the forward strand.
TTTTGGCATCGGAAATAGATACTGCCGCAAAAGAAGGAGGTAAGATTTTTATAATCCGTTCCAGTTTCAAACCTGTCTCTTCATACAATTCCCGGGCAATGCATTCTTCAATGGTTTCGTCCTGCTCCAGCATTCCGGCACACAAATTATAGATCGAACGATTTACACCCATGCGAAATTCTTTTAGGAGAAGCATTTTCTCATCCTTAAATGCAACAATAGAAATCCCATTTACTGCTTTTCCAAGCTCAGTTTCATTTTTTAGATCAGACAAACTTACCATTTCATAAGTTTTTTTAACGCCGGCTTTATTCAAATAAGTCAGATCATATCCTTTCAAATACTTCCCATCCCGAACCTTTTTCATCCCCAAAAACTTCATAATACAAAACTCTCCAATCAAGCTTTTTTCTATACCATTTATATCTCCCGCATCTGTTCCCAAAGTGGTCGATTAATCTTTTGCCTTGTGATCTCTACCAGTCCAAGTGGCGTAATATCCACTACTTTGGTCTTTACGGCATCTTTTCTTAGCGCCGATTTTAATAGGGAAAGCAATTCTTCTTCTTGTTCCTTACTATCCATATTAATAAAATCTACGATGATGATTCCAGAAATATTACGAAGCTTCAACTGCCTTGCAATTTCCCAGGCAGCTTCTATGTTCGTACGGAAATAATGCTCTTCTGGAGTACATTTTCCAGTGGACTTGCCGGTATTTACATCAATTACAGTCAAGGCTTCGGTAGGTTCTATTACAAGATAACCGCCGGATTTCAGCCATACCTGCTTGGAAAGTGCTTCGGAAAGTTTGGTTTCTACAGAGTACAGTTTTTGTAAAGGGAAATTTTCGTCTTCATAAAGTCGGATTCTGTCTAAATCAAGTCCTTGACAGGAACGTAACTTTTCATAAAGAGTTTTATCATCTGTTACAATTTCATCATATTCATTCTGATACATGGATTTTACAGTAGCAAGGTAAGGGGTAGGTGCTTCCTCTAATAAACTGTAACAAGTACGATGCATAACTGTTTTGAGAAACTCGTTTGCCCGTTTTGATAATGTGGTAAGTTCCTCTAAAAGAGGTTCGTAATTGCCATGAAGTTCTCTACAATTTGTACGGAATACATAACCTAAACTACCCTGTTCTTCTGCAGAAAAAGATGATCTTGAAGAGGAGAAAAATTTTTCTAATTGTTCTTTTTCGGCATTTTTTAATTTGTTGGAATATCCAATACTTCTTTTTCCGGTCGTCACTACGCAGTAAGTTCCAGTGAAGGAAATATTTGCGGTTACAGAAGGCTGCTTCGTTTTAGCAGCCTCTTTTATGACTTGTACGACAATCTCATCTCCTGCAACAATGCGTTTGTCAAAAGGTCGATTCGTTAAAATCGCATGACGGCATTCCTTTAATGGCAAAAAACAGATCTGTCCCGGATAAATCTCAACAAAAGCCGCATCAATATTTTTTACGACATTTGTTACTTTTCCCAAGTAAATATTCCCAAGAATACTTTCTTTTTTAGAAGGAAAAGCCTGTGCAAAAACAAGACGGTTATCCTTGATATGAAGAAGTAAAATCTTATTTTTATAAGGGGTCAGCAATAATTTGCCATTTTCAGAACTCATTTCCAATATCCTCTAATGGAACGAATACGGGGGCTTCTTCGGTTCCAGTATTCGTAAAAGTATCTTCTCTTGTGATCTGTAAAGCAAATTCGGGAAGTTCAAAACCATTTTCTTTATATAATGCCTCCATAACAAGGGAGGGTTTAATATTTCCGGAGCTACTGGCATCGACGAACAACTGCACGCTTTCTGGTTCCGCTTTCATTTCATAAATATATGGCTTTAAATCCAGCTCTTTTTCGCTTTTTTTTGTTTGTTTTGTAACAAGAATAGCATTCTTTGCCATAAAAGCATTTACGGCTTCTGGCAGAGCAAAGGTCGGTTCTTTTCCAGAGGAAAAACGAATCGTGTATTTGGCAGCAGCTACACTTGCCATGGCATTTTCAGCCTCTTCCGGCAACATGCGGACACTTTCTACATGAATGCCATCAACCATAACTGCATTTAAACGGTCAGTCATATCTGCAGAGTTTGTTACAGAGTTTGCTTCTATGTCAAAATATTCGCCGTTACTTTCTAATCCTACACCAAGGGGCGCTGCAAAAGACATAATCTGATGCGGACTAAAGCCGGTCGAATAGGCAATATCGATGTCGGCACGACGCATGGCTTTTTGGAAATAGCGCATAACATCAAGATGACCAATAAATTTCATGACTCCATGTTTGGAAAATTTAATTCTAAGCTTCATATCCGTTACCCCCTTTCCTCAAAGCAGACACCACAGCCAAAGCGGTTTGCACCACAGCCCTGACATTGTGTACGGCAGTTTGGTGAAACAGTCTCATCCATTGCCTTTAACCATTCTCGTTTTAAAAAGTCTTTTGTGACACCACAGTCTAAGAAATCCCACGGGAAAATTTCATCAAGGGAACGTTCTCTTGTTGTATAAAAGTCAATGGAAACCTGACATTCTTCAAATGCCTCCAGCCATAGATCATTGTGGAAATATTCGCTCCAGGAATCAAATAAACAGCCTTTTTCATAAGCTTTCATAATGACGGGAGCTACTTTTCTGTCACCACGGGCAAAAACACCTTCTAAAACGCTGACATCTGCTTCGTGCCAGTTGTATTTTATACTCTTTTGATTTAACTGCTCTAAAACTGCCTTTTTAGTAATGTGCGCTTTTTCGATAAACTCTTCTTTGGTGCTCATAGTTGCCCACTGGAATGGAGTAAATGGTTTTGGAATAAAGAAAGAGGTACTTGTTACAATTTGTACTTTTCCATTTCTTTTTTCCTTTGGAACAGTATCATAAAAGGTCTTTGCAATTTTATTGGAAAGTTCAGCAATACCACGGATATCTTCTTCCGTTTCGGTAGGAAGTCCGAGCATGAAATATAATTTAACTCTTGTCCAGCCACCTTCAAATGCCATAGCAGCCCCTTTTAAAATGACTTCTTCGGTCAATCCCTTGTTAATAACATCTCGGAGTCTCTGGCTTCCTGCTTCCGGTGCAAAGGTAAGACTGCTCTTTCTTACGTCCTGTACTTTGCTCATCACATCCAGTGAAAAGGCATCAATTCTTAAGGATGGCAGGGAAATATTAATATTTTTCTGTTTACATTCGTCAATTAAAAAGGCAATCAGTTCTTCTAATTGGGAATAGTCACTGGAACTTAAGGAGCTTAAAGAAATTTCTTCATGTCCGGTATTTTTCAGCATTTCAACAGCATATCTTTTTAAAACTTCTACATCCCGCTCTCTGACCGGACGATAGAGCTGTCCTGCCTGGCAGAAACGACAGCCGCGGATACAACCACGCTGGATTTCCAGCACGACTCTGTCCTGTGTCACTTTGATAAAAGGAACGACTGGTTTTTCCGGGTAATTGGTGTTGGAAACATCTGTAACCATTTCTTTTACGATCGTGGTAGGAATCTGTTCTCTTGTAGGGGTAAAGGAAGCAATGGTTCCGTCTTCGTTATAGGCCGTTTCATAAAATCTTGGAACATACATGCCCGGAATCTGTGCAGCCTGATACAGGAAATCTTCTCTGCTTCCCCCTTGTTTCTTGTTTTCTTTATAGACATCTAAAAGTCTGCGGTACTGTGTCTCCCCTTCACCAATATAGAAAATATCAAAGAAATCAGCGATTGGTTCTGGATTGTAAGTACAAGGACCACCGCCAATAACGATTGGGACATCTTCACCACGCTCTTTTGCTAAAAGAGGAATTTTAGACAGATCCAAAATCTGCAAAATATTGGTATAACACATTTCATACTGTAAGGTAATGCCTAAAAAATCAAAGTCCTTTACAGGTTCCTGAGATTCTAAGGCAAAAAGTGGAATATTTTGCTCGCGCATGATCTTGTCCAAATCGACCCACGGTGAATAGACACGCTCACACCACGTATCTTCAAAGCGATTTAACATATCATAAATGATCTGAATTCCTAAATGGGACATACCAATTTCGTATACATCTGGAAAACACATACAGAAACGGATGTCGACTTTACTTTTGTCTTTTACGACACTATTTACTTCGTTGCCGATATAACGTGCCGGTTTTTCAATCTTTAATAAAATTTCATCGGATAATGCTGGTTTTATCATAAATGTCCTTTCTATACCGAAATATCATTGTATCAAAATAGAGCTTATTCTTCTTTATCAGATAAAGTATAAGTGAAATTTTCGATAAAATCAATTGTATTTATATCCACCTCTTTATTTATGGCTGTTTGAATTTCTTTTGCTCCAATATATCCAATCTTTGTATTGCTGTGATCCAAATAGAAAAATGCAAGAAAAAGTAGAAAAGATAGACCGAGGCGAAGGCGGAGTCCGAAGAAAGGTCGAACTGTCTTTTCCGTTTCCGTAAAGTATTCCGGTTCTACATATCCGTAATTTAATAACCTTTGCCGTGACTGCATTTTCATGCGGTTTTCTTGATTTTCTGCCCGGATCATTTGTACCAGTTGTAATTTTGTATCACTAGAAACATGTTGTTCCATAAGCTTCCCCTTTTGACTCTTAAAATAAAAATTAAGACTTTTGGCTTGTAATAATAGTATGAAGAGGAGAAAATAAAAATTCCCCATTAAGTCAAAAGAATGTAAAAATCATTCTAAGACTTAATGGAGAATCAAATTAACGGTTTGCTAATTCTTCTGTGATTTCTTCCCAAGTAACGCCTTTTTCTACCATAAGTACCATCATATGATAGAGAAAATCAGAAATTTCGTATTTGATTTCGTTAGCATTCGGATTTTTTGCTGCGATAACAATTTCCGTAGCTTCCTCTCCGACCTTTTTCAATATTTTATCAATACCTTTGTCAAATAAATAATTTGTATAAGAACCTTCCTTAGGATGAATCTTTCTATCTTTGATCACATTAAATACATCTTCAAATACTTTCAAAGGATTGGCAGAATTTGTTTCACCCGGAATGACTTCATTAAAGAAACAGCTGTAGCTTCCTGTATGACAAGCTGCACCAACTTGAGACACTTTTGCAAGCAAAGTATCTTTATCACAGTCAGCAGTCAGTGATTTCAGATACTGGTAATGCCCACTTGTATCACCCTTGATCCAAAGCTCGTTTCTGCTGCGGCTGTAATAAGTCATGCGACCTGTTTTTACAGTATTGTTAAATGCCTCTTCATTCATATAGGCAACCATAAGCACTTGATCTGTTTTATAATCCTGTACAACGACGGGAAGCATTCCGTCAGAATTTAATTTAAAATCGCTCCATGTCAGAGCTGGCTCGATCAGATGCACTTCGATTCCGTTTGATTTACACATCGTTTTCATCGTGTTCAATTCTTTGGCATTGTCATTTATTGCATTGCCTGTAATACCACTGACAGAAGCATTTCCAAGAATTTCAAATAATTTATCAAGAGAAACCTCTGGAAGAGCGATTATAGTAGGAACATTGCATGCGAAATAAGATTCCTTGATTGCTGCTTCATTCACTAAAATTAATTCACTGACATAAGTTTCTAAAAGTTCCTTATGCTCATGGATGGCATCCGCACCACTATAGCATGCCACAATCTTTTCTTTTCCAAACTTTAAGGAAACTTCTTCTGTAATATTAATGTTCTCTTCTTTGCTGTAATTTAAAGCAGCCTGTTTACATCCGGCATAAAGTAATTTCTTAATGTCTTCCATACGATGTACATTTCCAGCGCCAATAACTGGGATTTCAATGGAGGCACAGATCGCTTTGATTACGTCAAGAGCAGCTTCATGTTCGGCATCACCATTTGACAGGTCAAAGACCAGTAAAGCATCCGCTCCATTGTCACTGTAAAATTTTGCTAATTCTACAGGATTCATATTAATAACTGTCTTATCTTTCAGGCTTGTTACTGCTTTTTCCTGATAAAGATAAATACATGGAATAAATTTTTTTTGTTGCATAAGGTATCCTTCCTTTATAAACTTCCTTTTGTACTTAAAACGCTTGTAATACGCTCATCTTTCGTAACTGCCATGTCTAATGCCTTAGCGAAGGCTTTGAACATAGCTTCGATCTTGTGGTGGTCATTCATTCCTGAAAGCACCTTAATATGTAAATTCATTGCTGCACTGTAGGACACGGCGTAGAAAAATTCCCTTACGAGCTGTGTATCAAAATCGCCTACCTTGTCAGCTTCAAAATCGCCTTCAAAAGAAAAATAAGGGCGTCCGCAAAGATCAATGGCACAAAGTACTAATGTTTCATCCATTGGAAGAATAAAGGAACCATATCTTGTAATGCCTGCTTTATCGCCTAAAGCCTCTTTAATGGCAGTTCCAAGTACAATACCGGTATCTTCTACTGTATGATGTCCATCCACGTTTAAATCACCATTTACTTTGCATTTCAGATCAAAAAAACCATGTTTTGCAAAGCCTTCTAACATATGATCAAAAAAGCCGATTCCGGTATCAATTTCGCTTTTTCCCATACCGTCGATATTTAAAATAACAGAAATGTCTGTTTCCTTTGTTTTTCGTTCAATTGTTGTGCTTCTTGCCATAAAATTTCCTGCTTTCTTTTCCTTACTTTTATCTTTGCTCTCAACCGTTATAAGTATATGTTATTTATTTTCAAATCTTACTTTAATGGAATTTGCATGTGCAGTCAATCCTTCATTTTCTGCAAACAGTTCAATATCTTTGTGAACTGCTTCTAAGGCACTTCTAGAGTAAGAAATGATACTCGTTTTCTTTAAGAAATCATCTACATTAAGTGGGGAGAAAAATCTTGCTGTACCATTTGTAGGAAGTACATGGTTCGGACCTGCAAAATAATCACCCAAAGGCTCGGAAGAATATTCTCCAAGGAAAATAGCTCCGGCATTTTTTATTTTTGTCATTGTTTCAAAAGGATTCTTTGTTAAGATCTCCAAGTGTTCAGATGCAATTTCGTTCGCAGTTTCAATGGCGTCATCCATACTATCTGCAACCAGAATGTAACCATAATTTTCCAGAGATTTTTTCATAATATCTGTTCTGGAAAGCTGGTTCACAAATTCTTCTACCTGTGCGGAAACTGCTTTTGCGAGTTCTCTGCTCGTAGTGATCAAAATAGCGGAAGCCAGTTCGTCATGCTCTGCCTGTGAAAGCAAATCTGCAGCTACGAAACGTGGGTTCGCAGTTTCATCTGCAAGAACGAGAATCTCGCTTGGACCAGCAATAGAATCAATGCTTACGTGTCCATAAACGGCTTTTTTGGCAAGGGCTACAAAGATATTACCCGGACCTGTGATCTTATCTACTTTAGGAATGCTTTCAGTTCCAAAGGCAAGTGCTGCGATTGCCTGTGCACCGCCTACTTTATAAATGACATCAGCACCTGCAATATCAGCAGCCACTAAAGTTCCAGGATTTACTTTGCCATCTTTTCCTGGAGGTGTTGTCATCATGATTGTTTTTACTCCGGCTACCTTTGCCGGTACAATGTTCATTAATACGCTGGAAGGATAGGCTGCTTTTCCACCCGGTACATAAACACCAACTTTTTCCAATGCGGTAATACGCTGTCCTAAGATAGAACCGTTATCTTTTGTATCAATCCAGCTGTTGTGCAGCTGTTTTGCATGGAAATCACGGATGTTTTCAGCAGATTTTTTCATAACTTCGATAAAATCTTTATCCAGTGCAGCGTATGCTTCCTCTATTTCTTCCTTGGTTACGCATATCGTGTCTTTTGTGATATCACAGTGATCGAATTTACTTGTATATTCAAATAATGCTTTATCGCCTTCTGTTTTTACTTTATTCACAATTTCTGCAACGGTTGCTTCATAAGTTCCGTAATTGTTCGGACTTCTTTTTAATAAATCATTTAAAAGATTGTCTTTTGTTTCTTTTGTAAGTTCTACAATCCTCATGTTAGTACCTCTTTTCTGTTTATATATGTTTTCTAATTTCGTTGATCAGTTTTTTAATGCGTTCGGATTCCATCTGCATGCTTACCTGATTTACAATCATTCTCGCAGATAATGGACAGATTTCTTCTAATACTTCCAGACCATTTTCACGTAAAGTAGAACCGGTCTCTACGATATCAACAATCACGTCAGAAAGCTGTACAATCGGTCCTAATTCAACAGAACCATTTAATTTGATGATATCTACCGTCTGATGCTTTTTGTTATAGAAATAATCTTTTGCGATATTTGGATATTTACTTGCTACACGAATTCTTTCGTGATGCTGTAACAACTCTCTTGCACTTGCAGGACCGCAGACACACATTCTGCATTTTCCAAAGCCTAAGTCTAAAACTTCATAAACTCTTCGACCCTCTTCTAACAGAGTATCTTTGCCTACTACTCCGATATCGGCTGCACCATATTCTACATAAGTAGGTACATCCGGCCCTTTGGCAAGGAAGAATTTTAATTTCAGGTCTTCGTTTACAAAAATAAGTTTTCTGGAATCTTTATCTTTCATTTCTTCACAGGTGATTCCGATTTCTTCCAGTAAAGAAAGGGTTGTTTTTGCAAGTCTGCCTTTTCCTAAGGCAAAGGTCAAGTATCTTGTATCTTCACTCATTGCTATTTGTCCTCCCTGTTTGAAGGTACAGAAACTGTTTTTGTGCTTCCGTTTTCTTCTATATACATAATCTGTGCGCAGCGATTTAAAAGAGCATAATTTTCATAATCTGCTTCTGTTTTTTGTCCGTTTGCAGGAATGAGACCTGCACATTTTCCGGATTTTATGATTTTTTGTGCTTCTTGCAATGCTTGTTTATGAGTGGATTCTTTGTAAACAATTAATGTGTCTGTTGTGGAAATATCAACAGAAAGGTTCTGTCTTGATAATGCTTCTAAAACATCATCCACAACAATAACAAAGCCGATCGCAGGAGCTTTTTTACCAAATTTTTCAAGCAGATTGTCATAACGTCCGCCTTTTACAATAGCATCTCCGATACCATAAGTATAGGCTTTAAAAATAATTCCAGTATAATAATGATATTTGCTTAAAAGACCTAAGTCAAAGGAAATATATTTTTCTACGCCATAATCTTTTAAAACTTCATAAAGCTTTTCAAGGCGTTCTAATGCTTCTATAGATACTGAATTGTTGACCAGTTTCTTTGCTGTTTCTATGACATCGAAGCCTCCGAAAAGTTCATTCATTTTCAGAAGTCCCTCTCTGTGCTGTTCGGAAATGTTTTCCTGAATCAGAAGTTCCTCTGCTCCAAAATAATTTTTTTCGGAAATGTAGTCTCTTAAGGAAGATTCTGTTTCATCAGAAAGACCGGCTTCTCGACAAAGTCCTCTGAAATATTCTACATCACCAACACTGATCTGGAACTCATCCAGACCGGTACTGCGAAGAGATTCTACGATCAAGGCGATTGCTTCTGCGTCCGCATATACAGAAGGTTCCCCAACGAGCTCTACGCCCATCTGTGTCACTTCTTTTAGTTTACCCTGCAAATTAGACGTATTTGTAAAGGTATTTCCAGAATAACAAAAACGTACGGGAAGCGTTTCGTCAATAAAATATTTTGCAGCGCAACGTGCAATGGAAGGTGTAAAATCTGGTCTTAATACAAGCGTATTTCCTTCTTTATCAAAAAATTTATACAATTCTTTAGAAGGTGTTGTACCAATTTCTTTTGAAAATACATCAAAAAATTCAAAGGTTGGTGTCTGAATATCCTGATAGCCATAACTTCTGAAAGTTTTGTGGAGCACTTCTTCTACTACAAGTTTCTTTGCATATTCTTGGCCATAAATATCGCGGACACCTTCCGGTGTATGTACAAAGCGTTTGTTCATGTTATTTCCTCGTTTCTGCGGCTGACCGCATTTTTTCTCATTTTTCTGTAAAATATATATAAAACATAAAAAATATGTATTTTAAACACTTTAGCGTATTAACGTGCTAATTTGGTAGCATACTACTAAGGTGAACTGTTCGTAGTATAACTGTTTTTTTCAATTATGTCAACGGTCATCTAAATCTTTTTGCAATGCATCTAAATAAGGGACTAAAATGCCATGTTTTTTTGGAAGGATATAGTCCGGGTTTAATTCTTCAAAGCGAAAGCTTTTTCTACCTCCCTCTTTTGCTCTTTGCCAAAAATAATCCAGCATTTCAAAGGGAATATAGTAGAATAAGTCTCTGGAAGAATAATAAATTAAAAAGAATGCGATTCCGTTTTGTTTTTCGAACTGCCGCATGAACTCTACCTGATGTTCATGAATATTCTGAAGGGAAAAAGTATCCACAGCACATTCCTTTGCATCAAAGCATACAGGAATGCCTTGTACGACTCCAATATAGTCGACAGTACTTTTCTGATCAAAATATGCTAATGTAATGTGACGGTGTTCTTTATCGATTTTAATTGGCGTAATCGGGGTCGGAATCTTTTGGATTAAAGCAAGTCCGCCCTCTAAATATTTTTCATTGGTGCGGTTTATCATATCCTCCAAAGTAGAACCGCGAAGTCCTCTTGAATTCCAGGTCGCCACAAATAGCACCTCCGTAAAAGTTTATTGCTATGTTTTAGTATGAATCATTTTGAAGAATCGTATCAAAAATTACTGGAAGCGGTGCTGTTATTTCTTTTTCACTTAATGCTTCAAAAGGTGGAGACAATTTCGGAAAAACAACACGATAAGCGTGAAGAAGCTGCGATTGTACATGAAAACGTTCCTTGTATTTTTGATTCAGATTTCTGTCGCCGTATTTATAATCACCGATCAGAGGATGTCCGATACTGGATAAATGGGCACGGATCTGATGCGTTTTACCTGTGATTAATTCTACTTCTACAAGAGTCTTATCTTTCCATATTTTTATAGGTCTGTAAAAGGTCTGGATATAAGATTCTTTTTCCATGGATTCGGTTGTTCTTTTTGGTGTAATCCTCACCTTATTAGAATGGGTATCCTTGTATAAGTATCCATCGATCAGCTGCTCTTCTTTTAACGACCCTTTTACAAAAAGACGATAATATTTATGTACGCTTCTATTTTTTAAAAGTTCTGACAGCATTTGTGAACCAGCTAACGTTTTACCTGCTAAAACAAGTCCGGTTGTATTCCGGTCAAGTCGATTACAGATAGAAGGTTTAAAGCGTTTTAATTCTTCTGTTGTGATCTTCTTGTTATTTAGCAAATAGCCAACGACCCATTCATTCAAGGATAAATCATCCGGTGCAGCTTTTTGAGAAAGGATATTCAAAGGTTTGTTCAATATAAGAATATGATGGTCTTCATAAATTACTTCAATATCCTTTAAAGTCTCATAAGCTTTTTGGTATTCGGTATATTCATTGAGATTATCGCTTCCTGCAAATTTTTCAAACGTTTCATCCGAAAGGAAGAATTTTACTTCGTCTGACAGGGAAAGAATTTCTTTCCCCTCTGCTTTTTTTCCATTTAAGGTAATATTTTTTTTGCGAAGCATTTTATATAAAAAACTGTTAGGTGCCTGTGGCAGACATTTATGTAAAAATTTATCAAAACGTTGTCCGGCATCATTTTCTTTGATGATAATGGAACGCATATACTTCCTTTCTGTTAGGTTCTATTATTAAAGTGAAATTTCAAGCAAAAGCTGTCTGATCTCATCTGCCGTTCGTCCAAGTTCAGCTAAAGAATCCAATTGTTCCAGACGATTTTTATATTTGGCAAAATCTTTAAATACTTTTACTGTAATATTTTGATGTCCATTCTGAGTCAACATATTTTCTAAGTGTTTTTCGCATGCAGCAGCATCACATTTTTCATTTGAGGTGTATGCACATAATACTTTATTGTTCATACACATATGATGAATCTCATAATTCTTTTCATAGGACGTAAACACCATATCATAAAGTGTATGAAGATTTGAGTAGTCCCTATTTAATTGTTCCTTAATGCTTGCCGAACAGCCTTTATACCGTGAGAACATAATCATATTCACTGCGCTTTTGCTTGCAGGAAGACATCCTAATATAGCAACGATCGTTAAAAGATTTTTATTACTTCCGGTAGATTTTATGCCGGCAAAATAAAGGGTGATCGAAATACCAAATAAAAGAATGGTATATAATACGGTCAAAAGTCGTCTGTTTTGCATATAGCCAAAGTTTCCCTTTGGGATCATAAATTTCTTTTTCATCTGTAAACCTTTCTTAATGAATAAATTATATTTCCCCTCATTATTTTAAGAAGCGCATTACAAAGAAAATAAATCGGTGTGGCAAAATTTTTGTAACAAGCATAAATGCCTGCATGAGCGGAGAACATACGGAAACCTGTTTCTTTTTATAAGAATCATGTAAAGCTTTTTTCACTACTCTGTCAGCAGAGACCATTGTTTTCTCTTTTAACAGCAGAGAATGTCCATAAGTGTCTGCTTTATCAAAAAATGCAGTGTCGACCGGTCCGGGGCAGACTGCTGTTACATAAATATGTTTTGGCTTCAATTCTTCTTCTAAGGCTCTCGAAAAACTCAAAACATAAGATTTTCCAGCCGCATAAACTGCAAAATTTTTCTGCGGTAAAAAAGCAGCTGCAGAAGCAAGTTGAATAATACGGGCGTTTTTCGTAAGATAAGGCAGACAGGCATAGGTGATATTTGTCAGTGCACGCACATTTACATCAACCATTCCAAGCTGTTCCTCGATAGGAATATCTTCTACTTTTCCCATTAATCCATAACCAGCACAATTGATAAGCATACGAAGCTTTGGTTGTTCCTTGTTTAAAAGTGTATAAAAATCTTCTACTTGCTCTTTGTTGGAAACATCCATTGGGATGATCTTTGTTTTTGTTTCAAGCAGTTTAGAAAGCTCTATGAGGCGTTCTTCTCTTCTGGCGATCAACCAGATCTCATCTAATTTTGTAAAAAGGCAATCAATCTGGAAAGCAAATTCCATACCCATACCGGATGAAGCACCTGTAATAATGGCAATGTTTTTTTTCATAGCCTATCCTCCTGTTATTCCTTTATTTTTTACGGTGAACATTTCTTATTGTCTTTTTCTTCTTTTTTGCTGAAATTTCTTTGCCAGAAGCAACGTTCTTCCTATAAGTATTGCCCTCTTTTTTGCCATTCTTTCCATTTTTTCCGTAATCTGCTGTCTTTCTTGGACGAATCAGGCATTTTTTATCAAAGCCGATCAAATCTTCGCGACCAGCCGTTTTTAATGCTTCCATAACAAGATCATAATTGGCAGGATTACGATATTGTATAAGTGCACGCTGCATTGCTTTTTCGTGCGGGTTCTTACATACGTAAACCTTACTCTTATCCCGCGGGTCAATGCCTGTATAATACATGACTGTAGAAACGGTAGATGGTGTCGGATAAAAATCTTGCACTTGTTCCGGCATGTAACCAAGATCACGTAAATATTCTGCAAGCTCAATGGCTTCTTTCAGAGTAGAACCTGGATGAGAAGACATCAAATATGGTACAAGGAACTGCTTCTTGCCTGAGGCATCATTTAATTTATAATATTTTTTCACAAAACGTTCGTATACGGCGTTTTCCGGTTTTCCCATTTTACGCAGGACTGCATCTGAAATATGTTCCGGTGCTACTTTCAACTGCCCGCTGACATGGTGTTCTACCAGTTCTTTAAAAAAGGTATCATCGGCGTCGGCAAGCAAATAATCAAAACGGATACCAGAGCGTACAAATACTTTTTTAACACCCGGAAGTGCCCGCAGTTTTCTTAAAAGTTCTAAATAGTCACTATGGTCTACCGTCATATTTTTGCATGGAGACGGGAATAGACACTGTTTATTTTTGCAGACACCGCTTGTCAACTGCTTCTGGCAGGAAGGATGTCTGAAATTTGCAGTAGGACCACCTACATCATGAATATAGCCTTTAAAATCCTTATCCTGTATGAGAAGCTTTGCTTCTTCTATAATAGATTCGTGGCTTCGTACTTGAATTGTTCTTCCCTGATGAAAGGTCAGCGCACAAAAACTGCAGCCACCAAAACAGCCACGATTACTGATCAGTGAAAATTTAATCTCATTAATGGCTGGAACACCGCCCTTTTCCTCATAGGAAGGGTGATATGTCCGCATATAAGGAAGTGCGTAAACCGCATCCATTTCCTCTGTTGTAAGAGGAGGCTGTGGCGGAGTCTGTACAAGGAACTGTCCATTTGGATAAGGCTCAATTAATGTTTTCCCGGTAAAAGGATCTGTATTTTTATACTGAATGTCGAAGCTGTCTGCATAACGGGCAGGTGTTTCTTTCATTTCCTCATAGGAAGGCAGGGTCACACTGTCATAAATGCCTGAAATATCTTTCGTTTTGTAGACTGTTCCCGGAATAAAAGTAATATCCTTTACGGCAATGCCACTGTCCAGAGCATCTGCAATTTCTACGATGGATTTTTCGCCCATGCCATAAGAAATCAAATCTGCCTGACTATCCAACAGAATGGAACGCTTAAAAGAATCTGACCAATAATCATAATGTGCCATTCTGCGCAGACTTGCCTCAATACCACCTATGATGATAGGAATATCTTTGTAGGTTCTGCGGATCAGATTACCATATACTACTGTCGCATGGTCGGGACGCTTAAAAGGTTCGCCACCGGGTGTATAGGCATCGGTCTGGCGATGCTTTTTGGAAACATAATAATGGTTTACCATAGAATCCATATTGCCGGAAGAAACTAAAAAAGCAAGTCTTGGTTTCCCTAAAATAGTAATGCTTTTTTCATCCTTCCAGTCCGGTTGTGCAATGATACCTACGGTATATCCATGAGACTCTAAAATACGTGTGATGATAGCGTGACCAAAGGAAGGATGATCTACATAAGCATCCCCGGAAACATAAACGAAATCAAGCTGTTCTATGCCACGCTCTTCCATATCTTGTTTCGAAATCGGTAAAAATTTATTTTCAGAATTCAATATAATTCTCCTATTGTTATAATAATTCAAAATAATTGTCAATATAATAATCTGCTGCTTTTTTCTTTTCGTTTCTTTGATATTCGGAATATTTGTCTTCTACCGCACATACGCGCATTCCGGCGTTTTTACCAGCTAAAATACCCGGTACGATATCTTCAAAAACGAGACATTCCGAAGGGGACACAGAAAGTTTGTCTGCCACTGCCAAATAAATATCCGGTGCAGGCTTTCCTTTTTTTACTTCACAGGCTGTCATAACGCAATCAAAATAGTTTTCTAAATGCAACCCTCGAATGACAGCATCTACAAGTTCTCTGGAATTGCTTGTTGCAATACCAAGGAGAATGTCTTTGGCTTTGCAGTGATCTAAAAATTCTACGACACCCGGCTTTAATGGAACTTCTTTTTCATATTTTTCTTTTGCCATCTGATTCCAGTCAGCTTTAATTTTTTCTATGGAATCCGGAAGATGAAAACGTTCTTTAAAATAATGTGCCGTTTCGGAAAAACTGAAGCCCTCAATAGCATTTTGTAATCCTTCCGGGACAGAGATGTGAAAACGTCCTAAATATTCAATATCGATAGCATGCCACATCCACATGGAATCGACAAGCGTGCCGTCTAAATCAAAAATTACTGCATTTGTATTAGTTAACATAGTTCTTTTATTTCTTCCCCGGTCAAAGCCCGGTACTCTCCTGCTTTCAAATTTTCATCCAGTTTCAAACTTCCCATAGAAAGTCGTTTTAAATAAAGTACTTCATTTCCGACAGCGGATAGCATGCGTTTTACCTGGTGGAATTTTCCTTCAGAAATGGTAAGAAGAATTTCATTTTCTTTTAAAACATCTACTTTTGCCGGAAGGGTCATTTTTTCTTCACCAATATCTACACCCTCTTCCAGCATTTTCTTTTTTTCGGAAGAAAGTGGATCTTTTATTTGTACAAAATAGGTCTTTGGCACATGCTTTTTTGGGGATAACAGATTGTGAGCTAATGCGCCGTCGTTTGTAAGCAGTAAAAGTCCTTCGGTATCTTTGTCCAGCCTTCCTACTGGAAACAGATCTGCTTTTTTATCTTCCTCTCGTATATAGTCTAAAACAGTCTTGTCATGCTCATCTTTTGTAGCACTGACGCAGCCGGCTGGTTTGTGGAACATATAGTAAACGAATTTTGTATATACAAGTTCCCTGCCATCTAATGTCACAACGGCTTTTGTTTCATCAATTTTTAAATCAGCAGCCTTACAAGGAATGCCATCAACACATACTCTCCCTTGCTTTACAAGCTGCTTGACCTGACTCCTTGTTCCACAGCCATTTTCACACAAAAATTTATCCAAACGCATGTATTTCCCTACCTGTAAAAGTCATGAAATCAAAATAAAAACATACTCTTGTAGTATACAACAATTTTAAAGGTTTGAGGATGGTTTTAAATAAAAAACTTATAAAAAATATCATAACTTTATTTTTTGCCCTGATTTTAATTGCCGGAATGCTGGCTTTACCCGAAGTTAGCGTGAATTTTGCTCTATCTGGGCTGAATTTGTGGTTTACTAAAATGATTCCAACACTCTTTCCTTTTATGGTCGTGAGCGGGATCATGATTCAGATGAATTTAGTAAGGCCACTTTGCAGACCTTTTTCCAAAAGCTTTGCCAAACTGTTCGGTGTAAATACGCATGGTGTTTTCTGCATCATCATGGGATTTTTATGTGGTTTTCCGATGGGCGCAAAGGTAATTACAGAGCTGTACCGTAAAGGACAATTATCAATAAAAGAAGCAGATTATTTATTGGCATTTTGTAATAATATTGGACCTATTTATTTTTGCAGCTATGTACTTGTGACTTTACATATTACGAATAAAATACCGTTTCTTTTTGGAATGTATGGGATCCCATTGCTTTATGGTGTGTTTTTATTTCATATTTCAAAAAAAAATAATCTGTCTGGAGCTGCTCTTTGCGAAACACAGTCTTCTTTAAAATTTATGGAGGCTGTTGATACATCGATCATGTCGGGTATCGAAAATATTACAAAGCTCGGTGGATATATGGTCTTTTTTAATTTGTTTAATATGCTTCCGAGATTGCTTTTGCAAAAAGGTATTTTTCCATGCTTTTCCTATGCATTGAAAATAAAAATAACGTACTTTTGCTCCTGCTTTTTTGAAATCTCTAATGGGGTAAATCTTGTCAAAAATAAAGAACCATGGCTGATATTGACCATGATTCCTTTTGGAGGTCTATGCTGTATGGCACAGACCTATTCTCTTATAAAAGATACCCCTCTTTCTATTTCTAAATACGGAATACATAAGCTTATGCTGACCGCACTTACCGGAGGATACTACTTTTTACTTTCTCACTACATTTCGTTATAAGACCATGTAAATGACAGCCATACTGATAACGAGCTGAATAATTGCAAAACGGAATACGGTCTGTGTATTAGACCATCCGGAAACTTTTCTTGCCTGATCATGTAATGGGGTGCGAACATTTTTTAAAATGCGTATTTTGAGAAAACGAAGTAAAAATACTTTTAAAAGTCCTAATCCACCGTCCATGATCAAAACGAAGGCGACTGGGATAAATAAAAGTGGTGAACCGGATTTTAATGCAGCAACAGCAATAAAAAGTCCCATAGCACGAGAACCGGCATCACCCATTAAAAGTTTACTTGGCGTTGCATTGAACCATAAGTAACCAAGAATACATACTGCAAAAAGAAGAATAAAGTAAGTAAAATTCGTTTCTCTCCCACGTACTACATCTATGATATAAAACGTCATGATCGAAATAATGGTCAAGGTTCCGGAAAGTCCGTCAACACCATCAGAACAGTTCGTAACATTGATAGAACCCCATACGAGAATGATGGCTAAAAGAGCGAAAACAATAGGTGAGATCGATACGGTTATATCTAAAAATGCAAAATGAATAGTGCTAGGATTAAAGCAAAGATAAACGGCTGCTACACCTGCCGCAAGAAGCAGGTCAAGGAACCCTTTTTTGTACTCTCCCCAAGGTGCTTTGGAAGCATCATCTAAAAAACCAGTCAACATGGATGCCAATACGAGTAACAGATATAAGCTGTTTTCTAAATCAATTTCTCCAAATATAAGGGCAAGGATACAAAATACCAATACAAAGATCAGTCCTGCTCCTCTAGGTTTTCCTGCTGATTTTTTTCCATCAAAAGCAAAATCTCTTCCTAAGTCTTTTGGCAGATAGTCTGCAAATTTGGAAGTCATGAAACAGGTCAGTATAAAAGCTGCCATAATTCCAATAAATGCAATATATCCTTGTGGTTGTCCTGTAAAAAAAGTAATCATTGTAATACGTTCCTCTCCTAAAATTTTCGTCTTCTTTTTTTCTTTCGGCTATGAAGATAGCTGTATCCGATCATTAAAAGTACAAATAAACTTCCAATACAGATACCGCTGATTGTCAAAAAAGTCATGAAAGAACGATCGGGTTCTTTATTTTCTTTTGTAGAAGATTCTGAAACATCTTCTAAGGTGTTTGCAACGTTATTTTGTGCTTCTGCTATTACTTCCAAGGAGGTTTCCGGTTGTGCAGTTTCGGTTTCCGGTTCTGCTTGTGAGACTAATGGAAATCCTTCTACGATAATATCGTTACTTTCTGCTAAAATATCATATTTATTATAGGCATTAACTACAATATGCGGTGTAATACCGTTTGGAACCTCGACCGTAAATTGAAAAGTATCGGCTTCAGGCCATTTTCTTAATGTAGAAAAGGTCTCTCCACCATCAAGGCTATAGGAATAATATAGCATACCACTGTCGTAATCTTCTGCGCTCAAACGGATCGTCAATGTACGATTTTCTTTATCTGCTTCCACCAGTTCGATATAGCTGATATCAGGTGGTGTATCATCCGGCTTTACGACGGAAGTCGGAAGTTCAACTTGTACTTTCTCATAGTCGCTGTAATCTACACCTAAAGTTTGCGAAGAAAGTCCAAAATATTGCGCGGTAGCAGTGGCATCTAATCTGCCGAAGCGTTCCAGCTTTTCGGTCGTATTATAAAAGTCGGTATCATTTTCATGATCTAAATAGCAGTGCTCGACTAAAGCAGTTGTTACACCTCTTGCGTGAGACTCACGAATGACTCCGTAGTAATCTTCGCCATTATCATTTAAACGTACTTTGACTCCTTTATGATAAGTGCCAATTGTGTCAAACTGTGCCAAAACAGCTTCACCAAAAGCATATCCCTCTTGATAGTCTTCACCAAAAGCAGATATCCATACTTCCGAACCAAATAAAGTATGTTGTTCTGACATATTAAAATGCAGAGCGATCATCAAATCAGCATTTACACTCGCTGCAAATTCTGCACGTTCGGCAAGACTTAATTCTGCATCACCATTCTGGGTCAAATAGACGGTTACACCGTCGTATTTTGATAATTCATCATACATGGCATTTGCCACGATCATATTAATTTCTTTTTCTGTATATCCGGCGTATTCGGCACCAAGATTTTCGCCTCCGTGCCCCGGATCAATTACAACAACTACCTCTTCGGCGGCAGAAGCTGTTATTGGAAACAAACAAAAACTAAAAGATAAAACAAGAAAAAACAGCCAGTTCCTTCTCCGAAACCGGCCGTTTTTCATCAGTGAAAAAATATACGAAGCAACTCTCATCTACATTATATCCAAACTTGCATTAGATTTTGAATTGGAAATATCGCTCAAATCCTCTTCTGCTAAATCTTCTACAGGATTTAATTCAGCACGATTTGCTTTTACAATATCATTGCAGTTGTTCAAAGACTTGATCATTGCATCATAATGTCCAGATGCAGTAGCAATGCTGTGTCCAATAATATTTTCTAAATTTGCTAATATATCATCTGTATACTGCATAGCAGCCTGACGCACATTATTTGCCTCAATAGTAGCATTGTCAAGAATTTCCTGTGCCTGTTTTGTGGCAAGTGTTACGACTTCGTTTGCCTGTGCATATGCCTGCTGCATAATTTCATGTTCATTGATCAATTCATTTGTATGAATGGTCGCTTCATTGATCAAAGCTTCCGCCTTTTCACGGGCATCATTTAAAATAGCCTCTTTGTTACTGATGATCTTCTGATACCGTTTGATCTCATCCGGGGTCTTCATACGAAGTTCCCGAAGCAGTTCATCAATTTCTTCCTTATTCACAATAATTTTGGAATTGGAAAGTGGCTGGTATTTACAACCATCAATATACTCTTCAATTTCGTCAATTATCTGTTCGATTCTGCTGCTCATAAATACTCTTCTCCTACTTTTGTCAAAACTGACTATTGTCTGTTTATACCATATTTTTCGTAAATCAACCGTGCAACAAAATCAGGGACGCACTGGCTGATATCACCATTAAAGCTTGCGATTTCCTTTACACTTGAGGAACTTAAGTATGCATATTCCAAACTGGTTGTTAAAAACATAGTGTCCAAACTGCCGCCAGACAATTGCCTGTTTGTCTGAGCTATCTGCAATTCATATTCAAAATCTGTAACGGCACGAAGCCCTCTTACAGAAACATGAATATCCTTTTCCCTTGCATAATCAATCAAAAGTCCTGTAAAGGATTCTACTTTTACGTTAGGCAGATCTTTTGTCGCCTCTTTAAGTATCTTAACACGTTCCTCGACAGAAAACAATGGAGTCTTTGCTTTATTATTCAATACACCAACGATTAATTCGTCAAAAATCTCTGCGGAACGTTTTATAATATCCAAATGACCATAGGTCACGGGATCAAAACTTCCCGGATAGATTGCTGCTTTCATGCTTCTACCTTTCTTTGCACAAAAATATGCTCATTTGTTTTGTATTTTTTTTCTTTTATCATGTCAAAGCCAATATCTTCTAAATAGGAAAAATCTGTATTTAAAGCTGCTTCAACAACAATAATAGTATCTTCTGTAATATACTTCATTCCAGCAAGTTTTTCAAGTGTTATACGTTCCAAATCTTGTCCGTATGGCGGGTCCATAAAAACAACATCTACTTCTTTTTCAAAAATATTGTTTAGTCCGCTGATAACATCCTGTTTTAAAACAACTGCTTTATCTTCAAATTTTGTAAATTTCAGGTTATCCTGAATGCATTTTATGGCTTCGGCATTATTTTCAATAAAATAACTTTTCCTTCCACCACGACTTAGTGCCTCAATTCCAATTCCACCACTTCCGCTGAATAAATCAAGGAAAACACAGCCACCCATATAAGACTGCAGCATATTAAAAAGAGTTTCTTTAATACGGTCTGTAGTAGGTCTTGTACCATTTCCGGCAGGAGTCTTGAGCGGAAGACTTCTTGCGGTTCCTGCAATTACTCTCATAAAAACATCCTTTCTTGCTTGGAGCATTTTGCTATAGACGAAGTTTTGTGCCCTTTGCATCACGTTTCATTAATTTAATCCGGTTTATTTCGATTGTTTTATCGCTGTAAACAAGTGGTCCTTCCATTCCATTGTAGGTGTAACGGATATCTTCTACATAATCGCCAGCGCCCAGTTTCATACCTCGCACACCGATAGCACCTTTTTTCTTTTCCGGTATTTCATCAACGGAAAAACGTAAGAAATATCCATCTTTGGAACGAAGTATTACATCTTTTAAATTGTCTACAATGGCAACGGATACGACTTCATCGCCTTCTGCAAGCTTAGTTGCTGCAACCGTTCTCTTGGCAACATCAAACTCTCCGCCATCGACTACTTTGCACATTGCCTGCTTTGTTCCGAAAATGACACGATACAAGTTCAGATACATTTGGCTGGTAACAAAAATCATCTGTTCTTTTTCAGAACTAAAATTACTAATATTATCGATAGGAATACCTTTGTCGCGGAATTTTCCAAATGGCAGATCAGCTACTTTTATAGTATGAAGCTGTCCAATGTTTGTAAAGATGCAAATACGTCCGGTGTTCTTACATTTGAAAACGTATTTATTTTCTGCTTCTGCCGCTTCTTTATTCCGTTCGTAAGTAGGAAGATCAATTGTTTTGGCATATCCGAAGCGATCCATTAAGCACATGACTTCCATTTCTTCCATCTTTTTCTCTTCATAGACTGCTTCTTCTCCGTTTTCGATAACAGTCTTGCGCGGTGTGCCAAATTCCTTTTTTATAGCATCCAGTTCATTCATGATAACTTGTGCCATAGAATCACGTCGTGCCAAAATATCTTCATATCGATAAATATTTGCCATGGTTTCTTCGTGCTCTTTGATCAGTGCTTCAATTTCCAGACCAATCAATTTATACAAACGCATTTCCAAAATGGCATTTGCCTGTTTTTCGGAAAAGCGAAGCTGTTCTGCCATAATTTGAGAACCTTTTGACTTAAATTTAATACCGTCTGTCTTTCCGTTTACCAGACATTCTTTTGCCATGGCTCTGTCCTTAGAACCACGAAGGATTTCGATGATCAGATCAATAACATTGCATGCTTTGATCAGACCTTCCTGTATTTCCTTACGTTCTAATTCTTTTTCTAATAAAGTATTGTATTTTCTTGTTGCCACTTCAAACTGGAAATCCACGCTTGCTTTAATGATCTGTTTTAAGCCCATGGTCTCCGGTCTTCCATCTGCGATCGCGAGCATATTGACACCAAATGTATCTTCCAGACGCGTCTTTTTGTAGAGCATGTTTTTGAAATTTTCTACATCAGCATCTTTGCGAAGTTCTATAACGATACGGATACCTTCTTTGGAAGACTGGTTTGTTATATCTACGATATCCTGCGTCTTTTTTGTTTCTGCCAAAGCAGCTACATCAGATAAAAACTTGGAAATATTTGCACCAATCATGGTATAAGGAATTTCTGTAATTACAAGATTGGTTTTTCCGCCTTTTGCTTTTTCAATCTCTACTTTTCCACGAAGCTTGATCTTTCCGGTTCCGGTTTCATAAATATTCAAAAGCTCATCTTTATTTATAACGATTCCACCAGTTGGAAAATCGGGACCTTTTACATATTTCATTAACTGCTTTGTTGTAATGGTCTCGTCTTTCATATAGGCTTTTGTTGCTTCAATGACTTCGGCTAAATTATGAGGAGGAATGCTTGTTGTCATACCAACTGCGATACCTTCAGAACCATTGATCAAAAGATTCGGGATTTTTACCGGAAGGACGCTTGGCTCTTTTTCTGTTTCATCAAAGTTTGGTATGAAGTCAACTACATCTTTATCTAGATCAGAAAGGAAGGCTTCCTGTGTGATCTTTTGCAGTCGTGCTTCCGTATAACGCATGGCAGCGGCACCATCACCTTCGATATTACCAAAGTTACCATGTCCATCTACTAAAGGAAGTCCTTTTTTGAAATCCTGAGACATAACAACAAGGGCGTCGTAAATGGAACTGTCACCATGCGGATGGTATTTACCCATAGTATCGCCGACAATACGAGCACTTTTACGATATGGTCTGTCATAGCGGATACCCAACTCATGCATATCATATAACACTCTTCGCTGTACTGGTTTTAAACCATCTCTTACATCCGGAAGTGCTCTTGCAACAATAACGCTCATGGCATAATCAATATAGGATTTTTGCATGACTTCGGAATATTCGGTCTTAATAATTTTTTCTTCCATGTCCGCTCTCCTTTACACGTCTAATTCTGCATCAACGGCATGTTCGTAAATAAATGCTTTTCGTGGTGGAACTTCCGTTCCCATTAACAATTCTGTTACTTCTGAAGCCATTCGTGCATCTTCGATCTCAACCTGTTTTAAAATTCTTGTTTCCGGGTCAAGTGTTGTTTCCCACAATTGCTGTGCATCCATTTCACCAAGACCTTTGTATCGTTGTAAGGTAAAAGGACCTTTGTGGGTCTTTCTATATTTTTCCAGTGCTTTGTCATCATAAAGGTACTCTTCTTTTCCTTTAGATGGCATTGCTTTGTAAAGAGGAGGCATAGCAATATAAACATGTCCCTCAAAGATCAATTCTGGCATAAAACGATAGAATAATGTTAATAACAATGTGGAAATATGAGCACCATCCACATCCGCATCTGCCATAATAATGATTTTGTTGTAACGAAGCTTTGTAATATCAAAATCATTGCCGTAGCCTTCCGAAAAACCACAGCCAAACGCATTGATCATAGTTTTGATCTCGGCATTTGCAAGTACTTTGTCGATACTTGCTTTTTCTACATTCAAAATTTTACCACGAATCGGCAAAATCGCCTGAAATGCACGATTTCTTGCGGTTTTGGCGCTTCCTCCTGCAGAATCACCCTCTACAATGAAAATTTCGCACTTTGAAGCGTCTTTTGACTCGCAATTTGCAAGTTTTCCGTTAGAATCAAAAGAAAATTTCTGCTTAGTCAGCAGGTTTGTTTTTGCTTTTTCTTCTGTTTTGCGGATTTTGGCTGCCTTTTCAGCACAGCCGATGACATTTTTTAAAGTTTCCAGATTGCGGTCAAAGAAACGGACTACTTCATCACCGGTTACTTTTGCAACGGCTTTGGAAGCATCCTGATTGTCCAATTTGGTTTTAGTCTGTCCTTCAAACCGAGGGTCAGGATGTTTGATTGAGACAACTGCTGTCATACCATTACGAACATCTGCACCAGTAAAATTGACATCTTTTTCTTTTAAAATATTTAACTGTCTTGCGTAGGTATTGATAATATTCGTAAACATAGTTTTAAAGCCGGTCAGGTGTGTACCACCCTCGGCATTATAAATATTATTGCAGAAACCAAGTACGTTTTCATGAAATTCATTCACATATTGGAATGCAACCTCAACAGAAATGCCTTCACTTTCGCCTTTGTAATAAATGACATCATGAATGTTCTCTTTGGACTTATTCATATCTTTGATAAAACCAACAATACCTTCCGGCTCATGAAATTCCAAAATTTCTTCGTCTTCTTTTCTTAAATCCTTGAAAAGGATTGTCAGATTCGGATTTAAGTAGGCCGTTTCGTGAAGACGACTCTTGACATCATCTTCTTTAAAACGTGTCTTATCGAAAATCGTGTCATCCGGCATGAAATTAATACAGGTTCCGGTCTCTCTTGTTTTGCCAACAACCGGTAAAAGTCCATTTTGTAATTCTACGATCGGATTACCACGTTCATATTTATCTTCATAAATGAATCCACCATTTTTGACTCTAACAGTCAACGACGTAGAAAGCGCATTTACAACGGAGGAACCTACACCATGAAGTCCACCGCTGGTTTTGTATGCGGAATTATCAAATTTACCACCTGCATGAAGTGTGGTAAATACAAGACGTTCTGCACTGATACCTTTTTCATGCATACCGACAGGGATACCTCTTCCGTTATCTTCTACGGTCGCGGAGCCATCCCTTTCCAGTGTTACGGTAATCTTATCACAATAGCCAGCCAAATGCTCATCTACTGCGTTATCTACTATTTCATATATAAGATGGTTCAAGCCTTTGGTAGATACACTTCCGATGTACATACCAGGACGTTTTCTTACTGCCTCTAATCCTTCTAAAACGGTAATGCTTGAAGCATCATATGTATTTGCTTTCGCCAATGTTCTATTCAACCCCTTCTAGGCGCGCATTGCACCCAAATATACATTCTGATACTACCATAGATTTTGTGGTTTGGAAAGGGGAAAATACTTGATATAGTTAAATTTAAAAGATCGGAACTACACCTCCGTTGTAATTGGTATTAATGTAATCTCTAACTTCGTCGGATAAGATAGCGTCTACTAATGCTTTTGTTTTTTCGGAGTCTTCTTTGCCATCTTTTACGACGATAATATTTACATAAGTCTGGGCTGCAAGGGAATCGGCACTTTCAACTGCCAGAGCATCGCTTATGCTATAACCGGCTTCTGCAGCATAATTTCCATTGATGCAGGCAATATCGACATCATGGATCGTTCTGGAAAGCTGCGCTGCTTCTAATTCTTTGATCTCAAGATTTAATGGGTTTTCCACAATATCGGCAATGGTGGCTGTCATTCCGGCATCTTCTTTTAAGGAGATCAGACCTTGTGCTTCTAATAAAAGTAAGGCTCTGGCTTCGTTTGTTGTATCATTAGGGACTGCTACGATAGCGCCTTTTTGTAAAGCGTCAAGGCTTTTTGTTTTTCCAGCATAGATGCCAAAGGGTTCAAAGTGAACGCCGGCAACTGAGACTAAATGTGTGCCATTTTCTGCATTAAAGTCATCCAAGTAGGGCTGATGTTGGAAAAAGTTTGCATCTAACTCTCCACTTTCGGTCGCAGTATTAGGAATGATATAATCGTTATATTCCACGATTTCTAATGTATACCCCTTCTCTTCAAGATTGTCTGCAATAACCTCCAATATTTCTGCATGAGGTGTTGGTGATGCACCGACTTTAATGACTTTTTCATCATTTTCTTTCCCACACCCTGTAAATAATGCTGTTGTAACAGCTAAAATCAATAATGTATTAATAAGTTTCTTTTTCATAATAATCAATCCTCTCTATTTTTATTAATATATTTGGTTATCTTTTATCTACTTTTCTTACAAAACGCAATCCGATCTCTTGAAACAATTGAACGATTCCGACAAGCAATATGACAGTGATCCACATAATATCAGCTTGGTAACGATAATAACCGTAGTTAATTGCAATGGCTCCCAGACCGCCACCTCCTACAAAGCCTGCCATAGCGGAGTAGCTAAGTATGGTTGCAAGAGAAATGGTACATCCTACTAAAAGGGATGGCTTTGCTTCCGGTAACAGTACTTTCCATATGATCTGAAAGGAAGATGAACCCATGGCTTTGGCTGCTTCTATCACTCCCATATCCACTTCCTTTAAGGAAGATTCCACCATTCTTGCAACGAATGGTGTTGCCGCAATGACTAAAGGAACGATCGTTGCGGTGGAACCAATGGTCGTTCCGACAAGTAATCTGGTAAGCGGTAAAATTGCAACAAGTAATATCAAGAATGGAATGGAACGAATGATATTCACTGTCATTCCAACAAGGAGATTTATAATTTTGTTATGGCAGATTCCCTTTTTGTCTGTTATGCAGAGAATGACCCCTAATGGAATACCGAACAGGTATGCAAAGATGGTAGATACGATTGTCATGTACAAGGTTTCTACAATGCCGTTTGTAAGAATTTCTATCATTTGTCTACTCATATTATGTGTCTCCTTCCTCATAATACATGGATCTGCTGTCAAAATTCCAATCCCATACTAATCGTTTCGTGATCTCCGATTCAGGGGTAGCAAAGATTTCTTTTACAGCACCTTGTTCTACGATCGTTCCTTCACTCATGACTGCAACACTGTCACATATTTGCTGAACCACTTTCATTTCATGGGTGATAATAATGATTGTAACTCCAAGTTTTTGGTTGATTTCTTTTAATAGCTCCAGTATTGCAGTTGTGGTAATAGGATCCAGGGCACTGGTAGCTTCATCACATAATAACACGTCTGGATCAGTAGCTAATGCTCTTGCTATAGCGACTCGTTGTTTTTGGCCACCAGACAATTGAGAAGGATAATTTTTTGCTTTCTCTTCTATTCCTACCAGCTTTAAAAGCGCTAATGCTTTTTTACGTGCTTCCTTTTTCTTTACGCCTGCTATTTCTAACGGATAACAAACATTATCAACGATATTCCTTTGTGCCAAGAGATTAAATGACTGAAAAATCATACCGATTTTTTGTCTATACTTGCGTAGTTCGGTCTGACTGATTTCCATAAGGTTTTTCCCATTGAAAATGACCTTGCCAGAGGTTGGCACTTCTAACAGATTCAAGCATCGTACCAATGTCGATTTACCGGCACCTGAAAATCCGATGATGCCGAAAATTTCCCCTTTTTCTATATGAAGATTTACATTTTTAACAGCAGCGATGGAATTTTCTTTTTCGTGAAATTCTTTACTTAGATTTTCGAGTTTGTACATATAAAATCACCTTCCTTCATAGCTTATGTAAGCCACAAAATTCCTAGCTGTTTAGTGTGGATTAAGAGTATCATGTTTTCATTTATTTGTATAATACAGGAAAGCTATTGTTTGCTATAGTTTAAAACTATAACTGTATTTTTTCCACAAAAAAAGGTCGTCATAAGACGACACTTTTTTTAACTCTTCTCCTTTATCCATTGAAATCATGTTACCATTGGAAGGTAAGCTGTTCATTATCATCCATAAAAGTCGGAAAGGCTTCTTCAGAATCTTCTCCAATGACCAATTCTTCTTCCAAAGCAGATACAGGCATTTGCTCCTCTTTTTCCAAAGGGCGGCTTGTACCATTGCCTTTTTTTATAATTCCGAAACTGCTATCATATCCAATATCCTTCAATAACTTTCTTACAGAACTTTCTGTATGGGTGCTCTCTTTTAAATCTATCATAACAATACCACGCTCATTATAAGCATGAATCCCTTTATCCAGTAAAAATTTAACCGCAGCATCCTTTTCCATCTTCAAACCTCCGCTATACTTTTAAATTTGTTTTATTATAGCATATCCTTACAATCTATACTATAATAAACATAGATTCAAAAGATTAGCAGAGAAAGGCATGGTAAATTTCTATGAAACTAATTTTTATCCGTCACGGTGACCCTAACTACGAAAACGACTGTCTTACAGAAAAAGGTAAACGCGAAGCTTTAGCATTAGCAAAACGTGTGAAGAATTGGGATATTACACATATTTATTGCTCTCCATTTGGACGTGCACAGGAAACCGCCTCCTATTGTTTAAAAGAAATGAATCGTAATGATGCAACAACTTATGAATGGTTAAAAGAATTTTATGCTCCGATCATGCATCCGCATACAGGCTGGAAACGTTCACCATGGGATTTAATGCCATCCTATTGGACTGCAGAACCAAAGTTTTATGATAAAGACCATTGGTTTGAAGCTCCGGTTCTAAAAGCTGCTGAAATTGATATTAAAAAATATTATGATGAAGTATGCAAGGGATTGGATGGTGTTCTTGCGGAATATGGTTATGTTAGAAAAGATGGTTATTATCAAGTGACAAGACACCCCCAGAAGGAAGAAACTCTTGTGTTTTTCTGTCACTTGGGTGTGAGTTATGTTTGTATGTCGCACCTACTTGGAATCTCTCCATCTGTTATGTGGCAGAGCTTTTTCACTGCACCGACTTCCGTTACGATTTTAGGAAGTGAAGAACGAATCGAAGGGGAAGCTGGCTTCCGCTGTCAGGTACTGGGTGATACCAGACATTTATCTGATGTGGGAGAACCGATTTCGTCTTCCGGATATTTTGCAGAAGCTTTTCAACTTTAATAATAAAAAAGTGCCGATAGTATTTACTACCGGTACTTTTTTATTGTTTCATAGTCTGTTTTTTAAAAAGAATTATTTCTGATTAATGTAATTAACTAATCCTTCTGCAGCAATAATTTTCTGCATGAATTCTGGGAATGCCTGCCCCTGGAAAGTAGTCCCCTTTGTTACATTTGTAATCACACCGGAATCAAAGTCAACTTCTACTTCATCTCCTGCTTCAATGCCTTTGGATGCTTCTGGACATTCGATGATTGGAAGACCGATGTTGATAGCATTACGATAAAAGATTCTTGCGAAAGTTTCTGCGATCACACAGCTTACGCCTGCCGCTTTAATGGCGATTGGGGCATGCTCTCTGGAAGAACCACAGCCGAAGTTTTTATCAGCTACAATAATATCGCCTTTCTTGACATTTTTTATAAAGTCTTTGTCAATATCTTCCATACAATGCTGAGCCAGTTCTGCCGGATCAGAGGAATTTAAATATCTTGCAGGAATAATAACATCTGTATCTACATTATCTCCAAATTTAAAAACAGTACCATTTGCTTTTTTCATTTTAATACCTATGCCTTTCTCTCTACTTACATAATCTCTTCTGGTCCTGAAATTTTTCCAGTAACAGCACTTGCTGCTGCAACAGCCGGGCTTGCTAAATAAATTTCAGAGTTTACATGTCCCATACGTCCTACGAAGTTACGATTTGTTGTAGATACACAACGTTCCCCTTCTGCCAGGATACCCATGTAACCACCAAGGCAAGGTCCACAGGTCGGTGTACTTACAACTGCACCGGCTTCAATAAAAGTCTTTAATAAGCCTTCTTCCATAGCGGACATGTAAATTGCCTGTGTAGCAGGGATAACGATACAGCGTAAGCCTTTCTTTACATGTTTACCCTGCAATACCTCTGCAGCGATACGAAGGTCATCCAGTCTTCCGTTCGTACAGGAACCGATAACGACCTGATCAATTTCAATGTCCTCTTTGATCTCACTTAATGTCTTTGTATTTTCAGGAAGATGTGGGAATGCTACAGTAGATTCCAAAGTGCTCAGATCGATCGTATATTCTTCGTCATATACGGCATCTTCATCTGCTTCGTAAATTTTATAGCTTCTTGTGGAATGCTCTTTCATATAAGCTTCGGCAATATCATCTACAGGGAAAATACCATTTTTTCCACCAGCTTCGATTGCCATGTTGGCAATCGTAAAACGATCATCCATAGAAAGATTGCGGATACCTTCGCCAACAAATTCCATAGATTTATAAAGAGCACCATCTACACCAATCATACCGATGATGTGTAAGATAATATCTTTACCACTTACCCATTTGTTTGGTTTTCCAACTAAATTAAATTTAATCGCACCAGGTACTTTGAACCATGCTTTACCAGTGGCCATACCAGCAGCCATATCCGTACTTCCTACACCTGTGGAGAAAGCACCAAGTGCACCATATGTACAAGTATGAGAATCAGCACCGATAATAACATCACCAGCCACAGTCAAACCTTTTTCAGGAAGCAGTGCATGTTCAATACCCATCTCACCAACTTCAAAATAATTTGTAATTTCATTTCTTTTTGCAAATTCACGTACGCATTTGCAGTGTTCTGCAGATTTAATATCTTTATTTGGAACAAAATGATCCGGTACGAGGGCAATTTTATCTTTGTCAAACACACCGTCTACCTTCATTTTATCCATTTCTTTAATTGCAACAGGACTCGTAATATCATTTCCGAGTACTAAATCCAAATCTGCCTCAATCAACTGACCTGCTTCTACTTTGTCAAGTCCTGCATGAGCCGCAAGGATTTTCTGCGTCATTGTCATTCCCATTATTCTTTCCTCCATTAAAAAAAATCCGTTAGTTATCAAAATAACTCTCTTTTGATATATTATCATAAACTTAGAATGACCACAAATACATATTATTTATGTTCTTTATAACTTGAAGTTATATGTGTGGCATGATATATTTAGTTTTAGTTATGAATTAAATTATGTATTTTAGGAGCTCGTTTCATGGAAAATAATTTGAACCTTTATTATATTTTTTATACCGTTGCTAAGCATCAGAGCTTTTCTCTAGCTGCCAAGGAGCTGTTTATCAGTCAGCCAGCAGTCAGCAAATCTATTTCTAAGCTGGAAGAAAATTTACAGACACAGCTTTTTATCCGCAGTTCCAAAGGAGTTCGTCTGACCGAAGAAGGCGTAATACTGTATAAACAGGCAGAAAATGCATTTTTGTCTTTAAAAACAGGTGAGGAACAGTTAAGTAGACGAAAAGAATTAGGTATGGGACAGCTTTCAATCGGTGTAAGTAATACGTTATGTAAACATGTATTACTTCCCTATTTAAAGGATTTCATTAAAGAATATCCTCACATTCGTATTTCCATTGAATGCCAGTCCAGTTTTCACACGATTGAAGCTTTAAAAAATGGTAAAGTCGATATCGGATTGATCGGAGAACCAGAAAGCAAAAATAATGATATCCTTTTTTTCCCAGTCAAAGAAATCCAGGATGGCTTTGTAACGACCAAAAGTTATTTGGAAAATTTAAAGAAAAGAATCCCTACGGAATGCAGTGACATAGATTCAGAAACACTTCTTTCCAATGCAGTTCTTATGATGCTTGATAAAGATAATCTGACAAGGCAGTATATTGATAATTGTTTAAATAATAATGGACTTTTTAATATGCAAACGATTGAAGTATCTTCTATGGATCTGTTAATTGACTTTGTGAAGATTGATTTAGGAATTGCCTGTGTCATTGAAGATTTTGTAAAGAAAGAACTGGAAGAACGTACATTGATACGCTTTCCACTGCCCTTTTCTATTCCCAAAAGAAAAATTGGATTTGCCTGCTTAAAACAAACAAACCCTTCTTCTTCTATGAATGAATTTATGCAATTTTATTTTCCATCATATAAATGACAACACACCATATGTCCCTTTTCTATTTCCTGCATAACTGGAGTTTTCATTTTGCAGATTTCCGTACATTTTATGCAACGTGTCTGGAATTTGCATCCTGAAGGTGAAAGGGATGAAGATAGAATATTTTCTTTTAAAATAATGCGTTTACCCTTTACATCTGGGTCAGGAATTAAAATGGCAGAAAAAAGAGCTTTTGTATAAGGATGAAGCGGATTACGGAAAATATCTTCCGTAGCTCCTATTTCTATGATACTTCCCAAATACATAATCGCAACGGTATCAGAAATATGTTCTACCACAGACAGATCATGGGAAATAAAAAGGTACGTTAAATGATATTTTTCCTGTAAATCTTGTAACAAGTTAATGATCTGTGTCCGCATGGAAATATCTAATGCAGAAACAGGTTCATCGCAGACTATAAATTCTGGTCTTAAAGCGAGTGCCCGTGCAATACAAATACGCTGTCTTTGTCCACCTGAAAATTCATGCGGATAGCGTTGTTTGTAGCTTTCCTGCAGACCGCAGGCACGCATCATAGCAGATATATAAGTATCGAGCTCTATCTTTGGCACTATATTATGCTCTCTTACTGCTTCTTTCATGATTTCATCTATCGTAAGTCTCGGAGATAAACAGGCATACGGATCTTGAAAAATAATCTGCATTTTCGTACGAAGAAGCCGTAATTGTTCTGCCGATACTTTGCTGATATCCTGTCCGTTAAAGAAAATATTCCCGTCCGTTTTTTCGAGCAATCTAAGAATCGTACGTCCTGTCGTCGATTTTCCACATCCGGATTCCCCGACCAATCCAAGAGTCGTTCCTCTTTTTAAAGTAAAACTTACATCATCTACTGCTTTCACAATGCCTTTACCAGGAGATATGAAATTACCTCTTTGTGGAAAGTATTTTTTTAAGTGTGATACTTCTAAAATGCTATCCTTTTTTTCAGGAAAAGAACCAATTTTAACAAAATGTTTTTCGGCAAATGCGTGAGAACGCATAAGCTGAACGGTATAAGGATGTTGGGGACTTTTGAAGATTTCCTTTACAGACCCCTTTTCTACCACGCTGCCATCCTTCATAACAATCATTTCGTCAGCAATTTGAGCAATAACACCTAGATCATGCGTGATCAGCAGTATAGTGATGTTAAGTTTGTTTTTTAGTTCCAGCAGCAGATCAAGAATCTGAGCCTGCGTAGTAACATCTAATGCGGTCGTTGGTTCATCTGCTACGATTATTCGGGGATGGCATACAAGAGCTATAGCAAGCATAATACGCTGACACATACCACCGGACAATTCATGAGGATACATTTTGTAAACTTCTTCTTTGTTTGTGATTCCAACAAGCTCAAGCATTTCTAACGTACGATTTTTTCTCTCTTTTTTGTACATTTTAGGGTGATGCAATTTTATTACTTCATCCATCTGGCAGCCGATACGAAACACCGGATTCAGACTGGTTGCCGGTTCCTGAAAGATCATAGACATTTGCTTACCACGAAGCTTCTGCATCACATGCGCTGGTGCATTTATAACATTTACCGCATGGCTTTCCATATTAATACGAATCTGCCCTTTTATAGTCTGTCCTTCAGAGCGGTCTAATAGCTGAAACAAAGAAAGTGCAGTAACGGTTTTGCCACAGCCGGACTCTCCTACAATTCCAACGATTTTTCCTTTTGGTATGTCGAAAGAAATACCATTCATTGCTTTTACCATACCACTGTCCGTAAAAAAATAAGTATGAACATTCTCAAATTCCACAATATTGTCCGGGTCTTTCATGACCGTCAAATATGCGGATCTTGAATTTTTTTTTCTAAATGACATTTTTATCCTGCCTTTCTATGTATGCTTCCTCTTAGGGTCTAAAGCTTCTCTTAATCCATCACCAACAAAGTGAAAGCCAAGCACCGTAAGAAAAATCAGCGTTCCAGCAGGAATCCATACAAACCAATAATTTGTCATAACATAGATATTGTTTACTGTATGAAGCATATTTCCCCAGGAAGCATAGGGATATTTGACACCCAATCCCAAGAAGCTTAAGGTTGCCTCTGAAAGAATCACATTTCCTAAGTCCATAGTCGCGATTATGATAAGCTGCGGTATCACATTTGGTATCAAATGCCTGCCTATACAGTGACGTGTTTTGATACCAGCTGCTTTAGCAGCAACTATAAATTCCTGCTCACGCAAGGATAAAATTTGTCCACGAACAATTCTTGCAACGGCAGACCAACGAAATAGTCCTAATATTAAGCAAAGCATGCAAATACGAATGCCGCCATCCAATTTATAATAATCCATGATAGAACCTAAAATAATGTAAAGTGGCAAAGAAGGAATGCAGTTTATAATATCGACAAAACGCATGAATAAAGCATCTACCCATTTGCCTAAATAACCGGCAATACTACCGATTACAGTACCAATAAGAAGTTCCATTGCAACAACGCTAATACTGAGTAACAAAGAAATTCGTCCACCATATATCAGACGTGTAAGGATATCCATGCCATTTCCGTCTGTTCCTAAAAGGTGCTTGGAGGATGGTGGTTCATATACAGAATTTACAGAAATTACTTTATATTTGCATTCTGCTTTAGCAACTTCTTGTTCTTTTGTTTCTGTCGTACGGAATACCTCTGTTTCACCATAAGGTGTTAAAATACTGCCGAGGAAGGTAAAAAGAAATATAAGGGTTAATAGAAACATGCCCGTCATCGCTAATTTATTTCTAAAAAGACGTTTTCTAATCAACATTTTGGGAGATAAAACATTTTTTTCCATGCTTCTCTCCTTCTAAACCATTTGTACCCTTGGGTCAACTGCAGCATATAAAATATCAGCAAGTAAGTTTCCAAGAAGAGTTAATACTGCTAAAAACAGCATATAAAACATAGAAAATGGAATATCACCATTTACCATAGACTGATAAGCGGTATATCCAATTCCGGGAATCTGAAACAAAGTTTCTGTAATCAATGCCCCTCCAAAAAGTTCTGGTAGTGAAGAACCAAGAACCGTAATAAGTGGAAGCAACGTATTACGAAATGCATGTTGATAGATTACTTTATGTTCTGGCAGCCCATTTGCCCTTGCAGTACGAATAAAATCAGAATGTAAAACTTCCAACATATTTGTTCTTGTAAAACGTATTAAACTACCGATATTAGTAATCGTCAAAGTAAGGATCGGGAGTAGCATATGTTCTGCCACATCCAGAAACTGTTTAAAGGGACTATATTGTTCATGCATACGACCTACGATACCATATAGATCAAACCAACCTAATTTTACTGAGAAAAGATATTTGAGTATGGTAGCAAAAAAGAACGATGGCAGGGAAATACCTATCAATGCTACTACTGTAATGGTGTGATCCAACTTACTATATTGCCTTCTTGCTGCAAGGATTCCTGCGGGGATCGAAAGGAAGATTTCCAGTATAAAGGCTGTTGCTGCAAGGAATATAGAATATCCAATCACTTCTTGGAATTTGGTAATGACCGGTTTATTCCATTGCCATGAGTCGCCAAAATCTCCTTGCAATGCATTTCCAAGCCAATGAAGGTAACCGGGAAGAATCCCTTGTTCCAGACCGTAGGCTGCCTTTAATTGTACTAGCCATTCGTCATAGCTTTTTGCACCCGGCTGTTGGGACAATGTTCTTGCCCTTGTTTCCACATAGGAAGATGGTAAAAGACGCATCATTGAATAGATGAGCAGCCCTACAAAGAAAAGAATCAGGAAACTTTGCAGAAGCCTCTTGAACAAAAACTTTTTCATTTTATACTCCTGCCTTATTCATTTCCATTTTTTCAATTTCTCTGTACCAACTATAAAAACTTGTAATATCAGGCGTAATGGTATCTGCATTAATACGTTCTGCACTGAAAATAATACAGTCCTGTCTTTGATAGACCGGGATTTCTACTGCCCAGTCCATAACGATATCAAAACATTGTTTGTAGACCGCTTTTCTATATGACTGGTCAGAACTTGTCCTTGCTGTCAGAATGAGCTCATCAAGCTTTTCATCTGCTATGTGATAATTGTTACTGTCGGTTCCTCCTTGCTCTGGAATATTGGCTGAGTGGTATATCTGATACATATCAGGATCATAGTCAGCGTGCCATGCAGCACACCACATATCTACTGTACCTGCATCCAGACCGGACCATAATTGTGAAGTATCCGTTAAATCGTTGATCGTTAAAGTGATTCCAATACAATCCAAAGCTGCTTTTGCATCTGTTAACAGTCCAAATGAAGGATGGGAACCTGTGCCATCTGCGCCAATCCATACTTCAAATTCTGTTTTGGCACCTTTAGGTGCCTCAGTCACTTTACCATTTGCAATGGTATAACCGGCAGCTTTTAAATATTCTAATGCAGCCTTGGATGCCGCAGCATATTTTTCTTCCGCAGACATACCTTCTGTATAAATTGGCTTTCCGTTAATGTCAATGGAAAAAGCGGATTGATAACCGACATCGGTTTCCTTAGGTGCTGCCCAGGAAGTACAGGAAATGGGATAGTTTATCACAATTGCAGAATCTCCATAATAAGTGTCAATAGTAACATCTCTATATACAGAAATAATAATTGCAAGTGCATATCTTAAATATTTCGATTCGTCAGAATTACGTTTGCCATCCACACATATACGATCAGCGTTAATTCCAATATAGCCGTAACCTCTATAATCCATAAAACGGGTTAGAATCGTCTCACCGTTTAATTCTCCATTCAAGTTGATCTGAGAAATTTGTTTTAATGCCTCTTTACTGGCAGATGGCGTTGCAATATCTATTGTTCCTTGCCAAACGGCCGGTATATTATCTGTATCTGCTGTTTCTTTCCATTGCACATATTGAATCTTTGGTGTGCCAAGATAATAATTCTCATTTGCCTCAAGATATACAATTTTATTTTCATATTTTATAAATTTGTATGGACCGGCACCAAGTGGTACAGTGTCTTTTTCATGAATACTTGCAAGATTTCCTTTTATAAATCCAAACTGATCATTTTCGTAATCATAAAGAGAAGTATCTCCGTAATAATGAAGAGGTGCGACCATAATATTGGCAATGCTGTAAGCTGCTTTGGCGTCATAACCGGTCGTGATTACCTGAAATTCATATTTTCCAAGCTTTTGAATTCCTTCGATATGTGAAACTTCCTCAATCGTGTTGTTTGAGTGATAAGCTTGCATACCTTTGATCGGTGTAGAATATAAAGTCGCAGAACCATCGTAGCTTGGGTCTGCCATGACATAATAGGTAAAGATTACATCATCAGCAGTAAGAGGCGTACCATCACTAAAGGTTATATCTTCACGAAGCTTAAAATGATATATTGTCTCATTCACAGCTTCATCAATTGTTATATCCATATCTGCAATTCCATAATATGTATAATCGGTACCGTTATAGTTTCTTGTTTCACCTTCTATTCCGTTTTCGATAAGAGCACCGGAGCGATCTGTATTGACTAAGTATATACCCGTCATCTCCACAATTTTCTGATCGGGCAAAGAATCCACAAAAAATAAGGAAAATTTTTCGCTAAAATTGGATTCGCCGATAACTAGAGGTGTTTCAATGGAACTATTTTCCGTCTTTTCTTTAGTAGAAGTTTCTGTATTAAGTTTCTTTTCTTCTTTTCCGCATGCGATAAAAGTACTTACGACTATTACACCAGCCAGCAAAAAGGAAAGAAACTTGCTGGAACTTCTATTCATTTTTGTCCTCCTTTAGTTTTGAACTTCTATACGGATAAAAAAAGGAGCATGACTACTTCGTCCATGCTCCTTTGCATCGTATCTACGTGGAAACGATACCATACTTCCTATTAAGTTGCAAGATTATACGTTACACCTTTACGATAACCAAACATCTTTGGAATTAGTTGTTGATCAATTTCTCGCTTTCGTTATTCCAGCTGTAAAGCTTACGAATTTCTTTACCAACAGTCTCTGCTGGATGTTCGCTAGCTAATTTTCTCATAGCTCTAAAGTGTGCCTGTCCGCCTGCTTCAGACATATCTAATAAGAAATCTTTTGCAAATGTTCCGTCCTGAATATCAGAAAGAACTTTCTTCATAGCTTTCTTTGTATCTTCTGTGATGATCTTAGGTCCTGTAATATAATCACCATATTCTGCTGTGTTGGAAATAGAATATCTCATTCCTTCGAAACCACTCTGGTAAATTAAGTCAACGATTAATTTCATTTCATGGATACATTCGAAGTAAGCATTTCTTTCATCATATCCTGCTTCAACTAATGTTTCAAAACCAGCCTGCATAAGTGCACAAACACCACCGCAAAGAACTGCCTGCTCACCGAAGAGGTCTGTTTCTGTTTCTGTTCTGAAAGTTGTTTCAAGAACACCTGCTCTTGCACCACCGATAGCAAGTGCATAAGCTAAAGCCATTTCCTGAGCTTTTCCTGTAGCATCCTGATGAACAGCTACTAAGCAAGGAACACCTTTTCCTGCCTGATATTCACTTCTTACAGTGTGTCCAGGTCCTTTTGGAGCTACCATAGTAACATCTACATCTGCAGGTGGTACGATCTGTCCAAAGTGAATGTTGAAACCATGAGCGAACATTAACATATTTCCTGGCTCTAAGTTTGGTTCGATAGATTCTTTGTAAAGTTTAGCCTGAAGTTCATCATTGATAAGAATCATAATGATATCAGCCTTTTTAGCAGCTTCTGCTGCTGTATATACTTCAAATCCCTGAGCTTCTGCTTTTGCCCATGATTTTGAACCTTCATAAAGTCCGATAATGACGTTGCAGCCTGACTCCTTTGCGTTTAATGCGTGTGCATGTCCCTGACTGCCGTAACCGATTACTGCGATTGTCTTACCTTCCAATAATGATAAGTTGCAGTCTTCCTGGTAAAAAATCTTTGCCATTTTCTTTTCCTCCATTTTAATTAAAATAAAATATAACTGAAAGGTTTCCCTAAGAGTTTCTTAAAATATGTAACTTCCTTTTAAGGAAGATAAGTAATATTGTCAGTTCCTCTTCCGAGTCCTGCAATACCTGTTCTAGCAAGCTCTAATATCTCATAACCGTCTAAAAGACTGATAAAAGCTTCTATTTTTGCTTGATTTCCAGTAAGCTCAACCATAAGGCTTTCCGTAGAAACATCAATAATCTTTGCTCTGAAAATATCAGCAACAGCAATAACACCTTGTCTTTGCTCCGGTGTTGCCTTAACTTTGATCAAAGCAAGCTCTCTGTATACACTGCTCTCCGGTTTTAATTCTTTCACATCTCGAACATCAACAAGTTTTGCAACCTGTTTTTCAATCTGATCTAAAATATCTTCATCACCAGAAGCAACAATAGTAATTCTCGTAAATCTTGGATCGGCGGTAACACCTGCCGTAATACTTTCTATGTTATAACCGCGTCTGGAGAAAAGCCCTGAAATGCGGCTTAATACACCTGACGTATTATCAACCAAAAGCTGAAATACTCTCTTTTGCATATTCATAACCCTTCTTATTTTAAAAATTTAACGCTCGATTGCTATATTTAATTTTGATTAACATTAATTCCCTGCTGATACTTTGAGATTCATCAAATGTTTTTACTTTGATAACATCCAGTTTTTTATTGAGCTGCTTTTCAATCTGTTCTACCGTTCTCAAATCGCCAGAGCTTACAATTGTCATACAGGAAACATCCTTGTCATCCGTTTCACCAACGGCAAGACTGTCAATATTAAAACATCTTCTGGAAAAAAGTCCTGCTACTTTACACAAAACACCAGAACGGTTTTCTACCAGTACGGAATAAATTCGCTTCATTTTATCCATAAGCCTCCTATTTTACTTTACTAAATCATACGGATCAATCAGACATTCTAAAAGTATGGATTCGTCCTCTTTTAAGAAAGCATCAATAACTTCTTCTGCTTTTTCCATATTTGTCAGTCTTAAAAATGGTAGGTCATAAGCAGATGCAAGCTTTTCTAAATCAGGACTGCCTGATAAATCTACGACAGAATAATTATCTTTATAGGTATAATGCTGATATTCACGTACCATGCCGAGGTAATTGTTTTTCAGAACAATGATCTTGACCGGGATATTATGCTGTCTGATCGTTGCAAGTTCCATCATGGACATTTGGAAAGAACCATCTCCACAAACAGCGATGACCTGTCTGTTCTTATCTCCCATTTTTGCACCCATTGCGGCTGGAATAGAATAGCCCATTGTTCCCATACCACCAGATGTCAAGAACATACCTTTTCGAACGATATGATAGCCACAAGACCAGATCTGATTTTGTCCTACATCGGCAACATAAATAGCGTCCTCTTTCATTTTTAAGGAAAGCATGCGAATAAATTCTGCCGGGTCTACATAATCCGGATTCGGTTTCCTTTTTGGAGACATTTGTTCACGATAAGAATTTAAGGCAGCTAACCATTCGTCATGTTCACAAGTAAACTCTTCTTTGGCAAAATCTTCAAAAATATGTTTTGCATCACCTACGAGTGGAATGGTCGGTCCGGCGTTCTTACCAATTTCTGCCGGGTCTACATCAATATGTACTAAAACTTTGTTTTCTGTGATCAAGTCTGGCTGGCTTACCGCGCGGTCTGCAACTCTTGCTCCTACCATAATCAGCAGATCGGATTCGTTCATGGCACGATTTGCATAGGCTTTACCGTGACCACCTACCATACCGAAATATAATTCATCTTCCGAAGGCATGACGCCAATTCCCATCATTGTAGATACAACCGGGATTTTATGTCTTTTAGCGAAAGCACGAAGTTCTTCTTTGGCATCACTTAATAAAACACCACCACC
Source organism: Lachnospiraceae bacterium (assembly GCA_021153325.1). Taxonomy (GTDB): domain Bacteria; phylum Bacillota; class Clostridia; order Lachnospirales; family Lachnospiraceae; genus RGIG3002. The sequence continues at coordinate 56,421 of JAGKTQ010000016.1, forward strand.
GGCACAAATAATCGGTCGTTTTGCTTTTTCTAATTCTTTTACGACTTTTTTGATCTGTACAACATTTCCTTTTACCGTTGGTTTATATGTACGCATGGAAATTTCTTCCGGGTAATCAAATTTGCGTAAAGTTGCATTTTGTACATCGATCGGAACGTCAATTAATACCGGTCCTTTTCTTCCGGTATTAGCAATATGGAATGCTTCTTTCATAATTCTTGGAATATCTTCCACATTTCTAACAAGATAGCTGTATTTTACAAAGGATTCCACTGCCCCTGTAATATCAGCTTCCTGAAAGCTGTCGCTTCCTAATAACTCACTGTTTACCTGTCCGGTAATACAGATAAGTGGAATACTGTCTGCAAATGCAGTTGCAATACCAGTGATCACATTCGTAGCACCAGGACCTGAGGTTACGGCACACACTCCCAGTTTTCCGGTCACTCTTGCCATACCACTAGCTGCATGTGCAGCATTTTGTTCCGTACGAATCAGCACTGTTTTTATATCGGATTCTAATATACTGTTATAAAATGGGCAGATAGCTACGCCAGGGTAGCCAAATACTACTTCCACACCTTCTTTTTCCAGGCATTTAATCATTGCGTCTGCGCCGTTCATTTGATTCCTCCCTAAGTTCGTATTTCTCAATATTTTAGCACACTAAAGCAGTGCATTTCAATAGCTTATTTCTGTTTCCTTACTTTTGTGTCAATTGCAAAAGACGCTGTGCCAGTTTGACCGCATCCGCAGCATCTTTAGAATAACCGTCTGCGCCAATTTCCTCTGCATAATCTTCGGTGATCACGGCACCGCCGATCATAATTTTCGCAGTAACTCCCTGCTCTTTTGCATAGTCGACTACATAACGCATCTGCTGCATCGTTGTAGTCATGAGTGCTGACAAGGCAATAATTTGTGCATTGTTTTCTTTTGCTGCCTGAATAATTTCCTCTTTAGAAACGTCTTTTCCTAAATCAATGACTTTAAAGCCATAATTTTTTAACATCAAAGCGACTAGATTTTTGCCGATGTCATGAATATCTCCCTCTACTGTAGCGATAATAATGACCGGCATATCCTGATTTTGAGAATCACTCATTAAATATGGTTCCAATATTTCAATGGAATTTTTCATAGCTTCCGCACTGGCAATCAATTGCGGCAGGAAATATTTTCCTTTATCAAACAGATCTCCTACTTCGTTAATAGCAGGAAGCAGTGTTTCATTTAATAGCTGCTGTGCTTCTTCGCCTTCTTCGATTGCCTGGGTTGTTAAAGCGGCAATTCCTTTTTTATTGCCTTTTAATACCGCTTCTTTTATTTTTTCATGCCAGCCTTCTATGACCTGACCAGAAGAACTCTGACTAACCTGCTCTTTTATCTCCGCTATGAGACTCATACGTTCAATGTAGGCAATATCAGCCTCTTCTTTGTTTAAAAGTAGATCTGACGCAAAAGCACTACATACCAAAAGTTCCTGAGAAGGGTTGGAAATTGCCATCGTCAGTCCTTCTCTGATTGCCATAGTTAAAAAGGCTGTATTGACATAGCTTCTTTCCGGCAGTCCAAAAGAAATATTTGAAAGTCCACAAATGGTAGCCAACCCATTTTCTTTGCAATATCGAATAGTTTCCAACGTTTCTAGAGCCGCATTTTTGTTTGCACCAACTGTTGTGACCAGACCATCAACGATAATATCATCTTTTGTCATGCCAAGCTCAAGTGCACGGTCAACGATCTTATTAATAATGGCTATTTTCTCGGAAAGACTTTCCGGCAGTCCCTTATCAGAAAGAGGAAGTAAGATGAACATGGCTCCATATTTTTTAACGATCGGGAGAAGTTTTTCAAATTTTTCTGTCTCTAAAGAAACCGAATTTACAAGCGCTCTTCCCGGATAATTTCTAAGTGCTGATTCCAGTACCTCAATATAACTGGAATCAAGGGAAAGAGGAAGATTGCTAACACTTGCAACTTCATCCAAAGCTGTCAACATCGTTTCTTTCTCATCGATGCCGCTCATTCCCATATTTACATCTAAAATACGTGCACCCTTCTCTTCCTGCTCTTCAGCAAACTGTTTTACCAATTCAAAAGAACCATTTCTAAGCTCTTCCTGTAATTTTTTCTTACCGGTAGGATTAATACGCTCACCAACAATCATAAATCTGTCGTTTAATCCAAATTCCAATGCCATACACTGAGAAGTCAAAAAATGTCTTCCCTTTTTGTGCTGTGCATTCTGACGGGCTGAAAAACCAAGAACAGTATCTTTTATTCCATTGACTGACTTAGTCATCTTCTCAATGTATTCTGGAGAGGTACCACAGCAGCCTCCTAAAATCGTTGCACCTGCCGAAGCTAATATCTTTATTTCTTCTGCAAAGGTATCCGCAGACATATCGTAGTATGTATTTCCGTTTTCATCTACAGTCGGTAATCCCGCATTTGGTTTTGCAATAATAGGAATAGCAGTTACATCTGCCATCGTACGAATGATTGCTTCCATTTGTGCAGGACCGGTCGAACAATTGGCACCAATTGCATCTGCACCAAGACTCTCCAAAACAATAGCTGCTGTTTTTGCATCTGTTCCAAACAGACTTCTGCCATCCTTTTCAAAAGTCATTGTGACCATAACTGGCAGATCACAGACTTCCTTTGCAGCGATCAAAGCAGCACGACTTTCCTGTAAACTCATCATAGTTTCTACTACAAGCAAATCTACACCGGCTTTTTCCAACAAAATAATCTGCTCTTTATATACTTCGATCAATGTTTCAAATTCCATATCACCCATAGGTTTTAGCTGTCTGCCAGTCATAGTAATATCACCGGCTACCTTTGCCTTTCCATTTGCGGCTCTTTTGGAAATCGCAACAAGTTTGCTTGTCATTTCTTCTATTTTTTCCGCTAATCCGTACTCTTCCAATTTGATACGATTTGCTGTAAAAGTTGGTGCATACAATATATTCGTTCCCGCTGCGACATATTCCCGCTGTAGGTTTTCCATAACTTCTTCATGTTCTAATATCCACTGTTCTGGACAGACCCCTGCCGGCATTCCGGCTTTCATCAAATTTGAACCGGTTGCTCCATCTAAAAATAAAAATCCGTTTGCTGCCCATTCTCTAAATTCTTTTTTTGTCATTTCATTTCTTCCCTAATTGTACTTTGCTAATTACAATTAGGATTCCTTTCCTGTAAGATAGTCGTTGGAATAAAATGTTCCTTTTCGGACGACACTTTTATATTATCACGGTTTTATCATACTGGTAAATATGTTTCTTGCTTTCCTACTTAAATTGTGATAAATTTTTTATGTTGTGAATCTGGTCTCGACTAGATTTTATTTTCCTATTATGAGAGGTTGAATCGATGAATTATAAATTCAAAAAACTTTGTATCTGCTTTTTTGTTTCTACATTCTTTTTAGTCGGCTGTGGAAAAAGCAAAGAATTAGAAAGCTATAAGGAGCAGATGAATACTTTTTTTGATAATATCACAAAACTGGATGCGAATATGGATGCCATAGATGTTTCTGTTGATGAAGCTGCTGCACAGGAAGAAATGCTTGGATATTTAGATACCATTGAAGTCGAATTTAACAATCTAGCAGCATTAGAAGTTCCTGAAGACTTCGCAAGTGTAGAAACTCTGGCAGATGAAGCAGCAGAAAATATGACACAGGCGGTTGCCTTATATCACCAATTGTTTGAAAGTGAAACCTATGATGCGGCAGTTGCAAATGCTGCTTTTGAATATTATAGTCGTGCGAATGTTCGCTTACAGTATATCGTTGCTATTTTGCATGGAGAAATTCCAGAGGGCGAAAACGTAACAATCACTTTGGAAGATACATTGGAATTAGAAACAAATACCGAAGAAACAGAAGAAGGATTCTGATCATTCAGAACCCTTCTTCTTTTACTTAATTCAATTCACATTCAAATTCTTCGGCAAATGGAATACGCTTTTCTGTTCCATTAGAAAGAATGACGATTTCTTTATAATTTGAAGCATAATTTGCTGTTACTGTTTTAAAGGATAATTTATTTCCTTTCTTTGTAATCTGATAACGATTATAAACACCCTTTTGATAATTCAGCGTTTCACCGTCATCTTCGTAATGCATATATTCACTATCGCCATCTTTTTCTACATATAAATACAAAGTATCAAGCTTTTGATTATCAATGTGAAGAAGATTTTTATACATTGGAATAATTGCGCCAGCTTTGATGAAAATACCAGTAGAATCCAGTGGCATATCGATCAGATATTCTTTTCCGCCTTCGTATTCTTCTTTTGTAAAATAATGAATCCATTTTCCTTCCGGTAAGTATACGGCTCTGGAAGTTTTTCCCTGCTGTGTAACAGGCGCAAACAAAATGGTATCTCCTATCATCACTTCATCGTTGATCTGCTTTGTTCTCTCATCAGCAGGATAGTTAAAAAATAACGGTCTTTGCGCTGGAATACCGGTCGTATGAGCATTTTCCAACAAATCATACAAATAGGGTAAAAATTCATAACGAAGTACAAGCATTTTTTTGTAAATCTGCAAGGTTTCGTCATCAAAAGCATAAGGTTCCTGCTTTCTCGTATGCAGAGCGGAATGGTTTCTAAGGAATAAGGAGAACATATTCGCTTCCATCCAACGAATGAGAAGTTCTTTTGTTGTTTCGTTTCCAAAACCACCGATATCTACACCGTTTACAGCAAAGTTACATATATTCATGGTCATAACTTGTGGCAAAGAAGCCTCTAAATGGGACCATAAAGATTGGTTATCACCATTCCATGTTGTAGTAAATGGACTCGTTGTAGCAAAGGCAGCTCTTGTAATAACGATTGGTCGTTTATTTTCTTCTTCAAATGCTTTGGCAATTGCACGAGTCATATATTCACCGTAAAGATTATGAACTTCTTCATGATAATGCATTGCACTATCGGAAGGAAATTCTACTTCATTTGGTAATGGACCATTAAAGGAAGCTGGTTCGTTCATATCGCACCAGATGCCCTTAACTTTGTATTCTGCCATAAATTTCTTTGTAATGTCAGTAATATATTGTGCTGTTTTTGTTTTAAAATAATTGGGGTATTTAGAGTCTCCTGGCCATACTTGGTTTACATACTGCTCGCCCTCTAAAGTAGCAAAACCATCGTGTTCTTTTAAATATTCGTAAAAGTCATAACCCTCTTCAACTTTAACCCCTGGATCAATAATGGGAATAAAATCAATCCCCTCTTTTTCAAAGCGATCTGCCATTCCTTTCAAATCAGGAAATTCTTCTTTTTTAACAGTATATACCTTGTAGCGTTCCATATAATCAATATCTAAATGAATGTAATCAATCGGAATCTGATATTGGGCAAATTTCTCGCGTATTTCTTCCATTTCTTTTGCATTATAAGACCATCTGGACTGGTGGTATCCAAGCATTTTTCTAGGTGTAAAAAGGGTATGTCCTACTAAGGCTGCATAGATTTTCGTAATTTCCATTGGAGTGCTGCCTAAAAGAATAAAATAGTCATATTCTCCTTTTTCACTTCCTATATACATAAATTTATCACTATATCTTCCGATATTAAAAATACATTTATAGGAAGACGGATAAAAGATGCCATAATAGCTGTCTTTATGATGGTTTACAAGCAAATAGTTAATGGACTTATAAAGGGATTTATAAGTTTCATTGTGCTGGCTTGGATCATCGGTATTCCATGAGATATATTCATAATCTCTTTTATTTAACTGAGCCGCTTTATCTCCCAAACCATAAATTTTGTCTTCTTTATCAAAAAGAGTAATATTGATCTGTGTTTTAAAGCTTGCCAAAGACTCGTCATGCTTATGTCCTTCTAATGCCGCAAGAGAAAATTCTTTTTCTTCAACATAAATAGCGGTATCACCGGTATATTCTTCAAAATATAGTCTATTATCTTTTTGAATAGAAATATTTAATTTTTCATCTGCAAAAATCTGATAGTCGTCGAAGGAAATAACAACAGATGTTTCTGTTTTGTCAGTTTTTACTTCCACAGCTTCTTTATTATCTTCATAATGTAATTTTACAAGCTCTTCGCTGTTCTTCTCTTTATAAACACGTACTAAATTTCGGTTTAAAACTTCAATATTTTTTTCTTCTTTTCCATTTGAAATATGAATGATCTGTCCTGTTGTTCTTACGGTTAATTGTTCTTTCATAATGCCTCCGCTGTTTTGTATTATCTATTATAAGATTATTATATTATTTTTAACAATTTTCTGTTGCTATTTTGCTATATTTTATAATTATATTGTGATTTTGTAAAGAAATACTTGCAGTTAGAACACAGAAATGCTACATAATAAATTATAACCAAAAAAGAAAACTCTAAAAGGAATTATTTATGGATCATAAAACATTGTCAAATTTAACGATATCAGAAGTAAAAGAAAAGGTTGCAAAAGAAAATATTTCACACGGTTCTGCTTTGTTTCCATGCGCCTATTATGACAGCTGGCTTGTTGAAACATATCCTTCTATTAATCTTCATTGGCATCCTGAACTGGAAATTAATTTTGTCTTAAAAGGACAAGCGGAAGCTATCATTAATTTTGAATCTCATATTATTTCTGAAGGGGATATTGTGATCATAAATAAAGATGAAGTGCATGGTTTTTTCCGTTATGAAAGTTCAGATTTTAATTGTAAAGCGGTTGTTTTTCATTTGGATTTTATTGGTGGAAAAACAACAGATGATGTTTTCATGGAATTTATCAGTCCTCTTGCAAACAAAGAAAAACAGTTCATAAATATTCTGAAACCTTCTTTTTTAGGATATGAGCAAGTGAAAGAACAATTAGAGATTATTTTTAAGGTTTATGAACAAAAAGAACCTTACTTTAAGCTGCTATTAAAATCTGAGCTATTGAAGATCCTTTACCAGTTATTTTCTTTTTCGGCGGTCAGCACCAGAAATGTTTCTTCCAAACGAAACAATTCTATGAAAGCCGCTATTGATTTTATTGCACAAAATTATAACCGACATATCAGCGCCGAAGAAGCTGCTGCTGTAGCCGGTTATAGCAAATATCATTTTTTGAGAATTTTCAAAGAAGCTGCTGGAATGGAATTTTCACGCTATATTAATCGAGTACGCTTTGAACATGCGGCTGTCCTTTTAAAGGAAACGAATCTTTCGGTCACAGATATTGCACTGAATACAGGCTTTTCTGATTCTGCGTATTTCACCCGGAAGTTTAAAGAGGAATTTCATACTACTCCGCTTGTTTTTCGTAATTCTCAGGGGCGGGAAAAGATCTAAGGGCTGACTTAATATCAAAACTATGTCAAAATCACCTCACAAATTAAAACTTACCTAACAATAGTATATCCTTCAAACAATTATAATGTAATTAAAAAAGGACTTCCCAACCCTCATTAGGATTTGGAAAGTCCCTTAATTTTTACTTTGTAGAGTCTGCCTCAATCACATTCAAGCAAACTCAGCAATTTTTTACACGATTTGACCAGTTCTATTTAGAATTTACCTGCGTCAGCAGCTTCCTGAATACTTACAGCAACAGCAACAGTCATGCCGACCATTGGGTTGTTACCTGCACCGATAAGACCCATCATTTCTACGTGAGCTGGTACAGATGAAGAACCTGCGAACTGTGCGTCAGAGTGCATACGTCCTAATGTATCTGTCATACCGTAGGAAGCAGGACCTGCAGCCATGTTATCTGGGTGAAGTGTACGTCCTGTACCACCGCCTGAAGCAACTGAGAAATATTTTTTACCCTGCTCGATACATTCTTTTTTGTATGTACCTGCAACAGGATGCTGGAATCTTGTAGGGTTTGTAGAGTTACCTGTGATAGATACGTCTACGCCTTCTTTGTGCATGATTGCAACACCTTCACAAACATCATTAGCACCGTAGCAGTTTACTTTAGAACGAAGTCCTGTAGAGTAAGAAATACGATTTACTTCTTTTACTGTGTTTGTATAAGGATCATATTCTGTTTCAACAAATGTAAATCCGTTGATTCTGGAAATAATCTGAGCTGCATCTTTTCCAAGACCGTTCAAAATAACTCTTAAAGGTTTCTGACGAACTTTGTTAGCTTTTTCAGCGATACCGATAGCACCTTCTGCTGCTGCGAAAGATTCGTGACCAGCTAAGAAACAGAAACAGTCTGTATCTTCTTCCAATAACATTTTTCCTAAGTTACCATGTCCAAGACCTACTTTACGTGTGTCTGCAACGGAACCTGGAATACAGAAAGCCTGAAGACCTTCACCGATTGCTGCTGCTGCATCAGCTGCTCTTCTGCAATCTTTTTTAATAGCGATAGCTGCACCTACGATATAAGCCCAGCATGCATTTTCAAAACAAATTGGCTGGATTTTCTTAACCTGCTCGTAAACATCAAGTCCAGCATCTTTTGTGATTTTTTCTGCTTCTTCAATAGAAGAAATTCCATAGCTGTTTAATACAGCATTGATTTTGTCAATTCTTCTTTCATATGATTCAAATAATGCCATTTGTATTGTCCTCCTCTTATTCTTCTCTAGGATCGATAATCTTAACTGCATCATCTACACGGCCGTACTGACCTTTAGCTTTTTCATATGCTGTGTTAGGATCATCACCTTTTTTGATGAAGTCTGTCATTTTTCCAAGACTTACGAACTGGTAACCGATAATCTGATCATTTTCGTCAAGAGCGATACCTGTTACATAACCTTCTGCCATTTCAAGGTAACGAGGACCTTTCTTTAATGTACCGTACATTGTACCAACCTGGCTTCTTAATCCTTTTCCTAAGTCTTCAAGACCAGCGCCGATTGGAAGACCATCTTCAGAGAATGCACTCTGTGTACGTCCATATACAATCTGTAAGAATAATTCTCTCATAGCTGTGTTGATAGCATCACATACTAAGTCTGTATTTAAAGCTTCAAGAATAGTTCTGCCTGGTAAGATTTCAGCTGCCATAGCTGCTGAGTGAGTCATACCTGAGCAACCGATTGTTTCTACTAAAGCTTCCTGTATAATTCCTTCTTTAACATTTAAGGTAAGTTTACATGCACCCTGCTGTGGAGCACACCAGCCAATACCATGTGTTAAACCAGAGATATCTTTTACTTCTTTTGCTTTTACCCATTTTGCTTCTTCTGGGATTGGTGCACAACCGTGGTTAACGCCCTGTGCAACCGGACACATTTTTTCTACTTCATGTGAATAAATCATGTGAAAACTCCTTTCAAATATGTAGATAAATATTTGCTAAACAAAATTTTCAAAATTCAAAATGAAAACTTTGATAAATTTTGTCATACACGCTTTTTTTATTTTCGCATATTTATTAAAAAAAATCCAGTAGTTTTGATAAATTTATATCAATTTATCTTAAAAACTACCAGATTCTTCTTTTTATTATGACAACATCATTCTATCGTTTGCAAATTCTCCGCCGCTAGCTTCTTCGAATTTCTTCAAAAGATCTGCTACTTGCAGATTTTTCTTCTCTTCTCCTGCTACATCATAAATAATATGACCTTCATGCATCATAATAAGACGATTTCCTAAACGTATAGCATCTTTCATATTATGTGTGACCATTAAGGCAGTAAGATGATTTTCTTCTACGATCTTTTCTGTTAATTCTAAAACAGTTTTGGCTGTTTTGGGGTCAAGTGCCGCTGTATGCTCATCTAAAAGTAATAGTTTTGGCTGCTGTAAGGTTGCCATCAAAAGGGTAAGTGCTTGTCTCTGTCCGCCGGATAAAAGTCCAACTTTAGAAGTCATTCTATCTTCCAGTCCAAGACCAAGTACTTTTAATTTTTCATGGTATAACTCTTTTTCAGCAGAAGTTACGCCCCATTTCAAAGTACGGCTCTTTCCACGTCTATATGCAAGGGCAAGATTTTCTTCAATTTCCATTCCTGCCGCTGTTCCGCGCATTGGATCCTGAAAAACTCGTCCAATATATTTTGCAACTTTGTGCTCCGGCCATCTTGAAATATTCACACCATCCAAAGTAATTGTGCCCGCATCAATCGGATACACTCCTGCGATCATATTAAGCATGGTAGATTTTCCGGCACCATTTCCACCAATAACCGTAATAAAATCTCCTTCATTCATCGTGAGATTTAAATTCTGTAATGCTTTTTTCTCATTAATGGTACCTTTATTGAAGGTTTTTTCTACATTCGTAATCTGTAACATTACTTTGCACCTCCTTCGGCACTATATGCTTTTTTCGCTTTTACCTTCTGCACAACAACCGGAACAGAAAGTGCAAGTGCAACGATGATCGCCGATAAAAGTTTCATATAGTTTGCATCCATACCAAGTTGTAAAACAATAGCACGGATGATAAAGTAAACTACAGAACCTAATACTGCAGATGTAAGTTTGCTTCCAAAGGAACGAAGACGTCCAAAAAGTACATCACCGATAACGATTGCTGCAAGACCAATAACGATTGCTCCTGTTCCCATATTGATATCCGCATATTTCTGGCTCTGACATACAAGCCCACCAGACAGACCAACTAAAGCATTACTTAACATTAAGGCAAGTACTTTCATGACTTTTGTATTTACACCTAAAGCACGGATCATATCAATGTTATTTCCGGTAGCACGCAATGCAGAACCAAGCTCTGTTCCAAAGAACCAGTATAATACTACAATTAAAATTATAGCGATCACAATACCGATTATTAACGCCGCATTCGATTGTTTTAATCCCATCGCATTCACTAAACCTGTAAAAATAGTATCTGAGTTGAGAAGCGGAACATTACTTTGTCCCATGATCTTAAGGTTGACTGACCAAAGTGAAATTTGTGTCAAGATTCCTGCTAAAATAGCCGGAATTTCAAAAACTGTATGCAGAATACCGGTCACTGCTCCAGCAAGCATTCCGGCAACCGCCGCCATAAGAAGTGCGAGCCATGGATTCCATCCATTTTGTACGATTAACATTGCACAAACACAACCGCCCAGAGCAAAGCTGCCATCTACAGTCAAATCAGCGATATCAAGTATTTTATAAGTGATAAAAATACCTAAGACCATAATTCCCCATAGAACTCCCTGTGAAATTGCGCTTGGCATTGCCAGAAAAATTGCATTCATTTTCTGTAACCTCCACCTTTTTTGTTATGTTTTGATCTAAATAACAGAAAAAAGAATGCTCGTTGTTAGAGCATTCTTTTCTTTCTGCTCATTTATTTGAAATTAAAATTTAAAAATATATTACTGTACAACAGAAAGGTCAATTCCGAGAAGATTTGCTGTTTCTTCATTTCCTGTAAATTCACACTGTTCTGCGGAAAGATAACCGATTGGCATTTCAGCAGGGTTTTTACCATTTACAAGAATTTCAACTGCCATTTCACCTGTCATATATCCTAATTCATAGTAATCAATTCCGTAAGTAGCAAGTCCGCCTTCGCTTACCATACCAGATTCACCACAAATAACAGGAAGGTTGTTTTCATTTGCTACCATACCAACAGTTGCCATACCAGCAGCGATAACATTATCTGTAGGAGCATAGATACAATCTACTTTTCCAACCATAGATTCTACAACCTGCTGAATTTCATTAGAGCTTGATACCGTATATACTTCTGCTTCCAAACCTGCAGCTTCACAAGCTTCGAGTGCCATGTCACCCTGAATCTTAGAGTTAGATTCTGCTGAACAGTAAAGAATACCTACTTTTTTTGCTTCAGGAAGAAGCTGTGTTAATAATTCGATCTGCTCTTTAACAGGTGTTAAATCGGATGTACCTGTTACGTTTCCGCCTGGTGCATCATTGGAAGCTACAAGACCAGATTCAGCTGGGTCAGTAACTGCAGTAACTAATACTGGAATATCGCTTGTAACACCAACAACAGACTGTGCAGCAGGTGTTGCAATAGCAAGAATTAAGTCATCATTATCATTTACAAGTTTTTCAGAAATAGTCTGGCAAGCTGTCTGATCACCAGAAGCATTCTGCTGATCTACTTCATATTTAATGCCTGCATCATCTAATGCAGCGAAGAAACCTTCATTTGCAGCATCTAATGCATCATGCTGTACATACTGGATAACACCAATTTTGTACACTTTGTCACTATCAGTAGTAGCTTCTGTTTCTACTGTTGTTTCTACTGTTGTAGAAGTCTCTGTAGTTTCTGCTGTATTGGTTGAAGCAGTATCTGAAGAACCGCATCCAACTAACATTGCAGCAGCTAAAACTGCTGTCATTGAAATTTTGATAAAACGTTTCATTATATTTTCCTCCCATCATGTATGCGCTCTATGTCAATTTATTACTTTAAAGCATGGACGCATCATATAACTAGAAATATACCGCAATCCCTAAAATAAGTCAACCCAAAATACGAACCGAAAAAGCTAAAAGTCCGGATATTTCGCGCACTTATTTCTTTTTTACAATATTATTCTGGTTTTTAAATATACTATTTTGCGGAATAAAGCCACGTACACAAGATGTAGGATATACATTACTCTCTTTTCCGATGACTGTTCCAGGATTTAATACGCTGTTACATCCAACCTCTACACAATCTCCAAGCATGGCACCAAATTTTTTCAAGCCTGTTTCTATTTTTTCACTTCCACATTGAATTGTGACCAATGTCTTATCACTTTTTACATTAGAAGTAATAGAACCAGCTCCCATATGAGCCTTAAAACCTAAAATACTATCTCCTACATAATTGTAGTGAGGAACCTGTACTTTATTGAACAGAATGACATTTTTTAATTCGGTAGAATTTCCTACAACAGCGCCCTTTCCTACAATTGCATTTCCACGAATAAAAGCACAATGTCTTACTTCTGCATCTTCATCAATAATACAGGGACCATTAATATATGCTGTCGGATAAACGGTGGCACTTTTGGCAATCCATATATTGTCCCCTTTTTTATCGTATTTGTCAGCAGGAAGACTGTTTCCAAGCTTTTCAATAAAACTGCTGATCTTAGGTAATAATTCCCAAGGATACTCCGCATCTAAAAACAATTCTTTTGCAATCGTTTCTTCCAAACTGTATAAATTACTTATTTTTAATTCTTCCATCTTTTTCCTCTTTCTGTACACCGATTACTATCACAGCATACTTATAAAATATTGCACTTAGTATAGCATAGTTTTTTACAAATGAAAAATACACATTTATTTTCCAGTCTTATAATTGGCTGCCGCCAGATCATATTGCTTGTAAAGTGTTGTTTGATTATTTAATTGTTTAACACTATTTGTCCGCCTTGTTACAAAACCACTCAGTTTCTGCATATATTCTTCGGATGTGATCTCTCCCTGTGCCACAAGAGTAAGTCCCTTTTCCCAGCTTGCTGTCAATGCAGGATCTAACAATGGACGAATGGAATTGTTTACTACATCATATACCATTTCTCCCATTAGGGTCGGCGTCAGTATCTGTGTCTTTTTATTTAAATTTAAATAATCAATATTGACCAGTTTTTTTAAAATTTCTGCTCTCGTTGCACTGGTTCCGATACCACTACCCTTTATTTGGGCACGTAGCTCTTCATCCTCTATAAATTGTCCGGCATTCTCCATTGTCAAAATAATAGAACCAGAATTATAACGTTTTGGAGGGGAAGTTTCCCCTTCTTTGATAAATAACTCTTTTAACGGAATTTCCATCCCTTTTTTTAAGGATTGCAGAACTTCCATAAATGCTGCATCGCATTTGGTATCTTCTTCCTGACCATTATCGGTCTTTTCCTCTTCTTTTTCGCCATTTGTTTTGGCATTACCAGCTTCAGCAGATTTCTTTTTAAAGGAATATTCCATTACTTTAAGATACCCTTCCTCGGCAAGCACTTTGAAGTTAGAGAAAAACTTCTCTCCCTTTTGCTCTGTCGTCAGTGCTACTTTCTGGTAAATCGCAGGCGGATAAAAAATACTCAAAAAACGTCTTGCAATAACTTCATAAACACATGCTGCGGTAGGATTTAATCCATTCAGATTGTTTAATCCCTGACCGGTAGGAATAATCGCATAATGGTCAGTGATCTGCTTATCATTGACATAACGTGTTTTTGCGATGGATTTGTAAGCATCTTGGGCAAGTACCTCTGCGGCTAGCTCTCTTGTATGAATATAATTTTTAAGTCCACTGATATTTTTATATATTTCTTTTGAAACTGCGGTAGACAGAACTCTGGCATCGGTTCTTGGATAAGTTACCATCTTCTTTTCATAAAGCTCCTGAACAATACGAAGTGTCTCATCCGGACTGATCTTAAAAAGTTTGGAACAATCATTTTGAAGCTCTGCAAGATTGTATAAAAGTGGCGGATTTTTTGTTTCCTTTTTCTTTTCTATGGATGTAATGACCGGATTGGCAACCGGCTCTTCCTGTAAGAAAGAAATCAATTCTTTTGCATCCTTTTCTTCTTTAAATCCGTTTTCTTTGTAAAGAAGTGGTGACTGAAAATATTTAGAACCTTCTACTGCTCTCCATTCACCTTCAAAGTCCTTGTCCGCCAACGTAAAGCTTCCTAACACACGATAAAATGGTGTCTTTACAAAATTTCTTATCTCGCGCTCTCTGTTTACGATCATACCAAGAACGCAAGTCATCACTCTGCCGACAGAAATGACAGCTCGATCCTTTTTCAAATAGGACTTTATAGAATTTCCATACTTTAAAGTGAGCACACGCGAAAAATTGATTCCCATCAGATAGTCTTCTTTGGCTCTTAAATAAGCAGCAGCACACAGATTATCGTATTCTGACAAATCTTTTGCTTCCTTAATGCCTCGAAGAATTTCTTCTTCCGTTTGGGAATCAATCCATACTCTTTTTCTAATTTTTCCGGTCACGCCTGCCTGTTGTTCTACAAGGCGATAAATATATTCTCCTTCTCGCCCAGAGTCTGTACAGACATATATGGTATCAACGTCTTCTCTATTTAAAAGACTGCTGACAATACCATATTGTTTTTTTACGCTGTCAATCACTTCATATTTAAAATCTTCTGGAATAAACGGCAAAGTATCAAAAGTCCACCGACGCAGCTTTTCATCATAACTTTCCGGATAACTCATTGTAACAAGATGACCGACGCACCATGTGACAATTGCTTCTGCGGATTCCATATAACCATCCCGGTTACTCATATTATATTTCAGTGCTTTTGCAAATTCTTTTGCCACACTTGGTTTTTCTGCAATAAATAATTTTTTTCCCATAGCTTCCTAACTTATATCACTGAGCAGTTTTTTTATATCATCGGAGGACATTGGTTTTCCTAAATAATATCCCTGTATCATATCACAGCCGATAGATTTTAAATAGTCGTACTGCTCTTTTTCTTCCACGCCTTCTGCAATGGTCTTATAACCAAGCTCTTTTACCATATGGATAATAGACTCGGTTATAATTTTGGTAGAATGGTCGATCAGGATAGTGTCTACAAAAGACTTGTCCACCTTCAAAGTATCTATTGGCAGACCTTTCAAATAGGAAAGAGACGAAAATCCCGTTCCAAAATCGTCCAGAGAAATTTTAATCCCATGATCTCTGAGCGAATGAAGTTTACGGATTACCTCTTCAAAGTCTTCTATCAACACACTCTCTGTAATTTCCAATTCTACTTCGTTTGAATCGATGTCATATTTCTGCATCGTTTTTATTAAATAATCCACAAAATCCGGTTGTTTGTATTGAATAGCTGAAATATTAATGGAAATGATAAGCGGATAATGGAACTCCTGTTTCCATTCAGCAAATTTTTTTAAACTTTCTTCCATCACCCATTTACCTAGAGTGACTATTGTGCCATTACGCTCTGCAATCGGAATAAAAACGCTTGGACTCACAATTCTATTACCATTTCCATACCAGCGTAAAAGTGCCTCAACACCACGCAGTTTTTCATCTTCTATGTAGTACTGTGGTTGAAAATGCATGACAAATTCTTTGTCATAAACAGCAGTTTTTAATTGATTTTCAATTTCCACATTTTGTAAAAATTCATTCACAATAGGCGTATCAAAATATTTTACAGTATTTTTCCCTAATGCCTTTGCTTTAAACATAACAATTTCAGCACAATTGATCAGTTCTAATGCATTGGTGGCAGCTTCCGGATATTCTGCTACACCAATACTAACTGTTACTAATATTTTTTGTCCATCTGGCAATACAATTCCTGTTCTGATCTTATCTTTTATGGATTTGCATATATGATCCACGCTTCTAGTACCATATGGATCATAAATGGCAATACAGAATAGATCACTTGTAAAATGTGACACGATTGTATTCTCATCAGAAAATTGTTTCAAATAATTAGCAAATGTTTGTAAAAAACTTTCTCCGATGACCATGCCCATTCCATCATTGATCGTTCTGAAATCATCAATATCTATACAAAGCACACTAACGGTCGTATTTTCTTCTTCTGCTTTACGCAAAAACTGTCCGAGCATCATAACAAAATAATTTCGGTTATAAAGCCCCGTCGCCAAATCGTAGTATGCCATATTTACTAATTCTTCGGTCTGTTTTTTTATATCAGATATATCACTGATCGTTATGATCTTGTCCGATGGTTGCCCATCTTCAGCATATATTACTTTTGTATCAAATCGATACCATACCTTTTTTTCTCGTATGCGGCATTCTATCGTTTCCTGTTCCAGCTTACGTTTTTCTAAAAATAAATTATTGCGAAGTCTGGAAACATCATTTTCTTCTACTATATCAAAAAAATAAGATATATCTTTCAATTGTGTAACTTTAAAATCAAAATAATTATCCCAGTTTCCTAAACACTGTATGGTATTATTCTCAAAAGAAACATAAAGAAAGGCACTAACGGATGATTCACAGATTAGACGGTACATTTTTTCCTGCCCTGCCATTCTGTGATTGATCGCCGTCAATAAATCCAATTGATAGCGCATTTCGTCCATATTAGTGCCTCCCAACTATTTCTGTTTTATCGGTATGTTAAATACTACTCTTATTTTTTAGTAATATAACCCTGTGCTTTTAAGAGTTCTGCACAAAGTACAGCTCCACCAGCAGCACCACGTACTGTATTATGAGAAAGACCAACAAATTTGAAATCGTAAACAGTATCTTCTCTCAAACGTCCAACACTGATTCCCATGCCGTTTTCATAATCTACATCCATAGAAACCTGAGGACGGTTATCATCTTCTAAGTACTGGATGAAGTTCTTTGGTGCACTAGGAAGTTCTAATTCCTGTGGAACACCTTTGAAAGCACGAAGCTTTTCAATTAACTGCTCTTTTGTAGGTTTTTTGTTAAATTTAACAAATACAGCAGCTGTATGACCATTTAAAACCGGTACACGGATACACTGACATGTAATCACTGGAGAAGTTGCAGGTACGATTACGCCGTCTTTGATCTCGCCCCAAATACGAAGAGGCTCTTTTTCACTCTTTTCTTCTTCTCCGCCGATAAATGGAATGATATTTCCTTCCATTTCAGGCCAGTCTTTGAAAGTTTTACCTGCACCAGAAATTGCCTGATATGTTGTAGCTACTACTTCTACTGGTTCAAATTCTTTCCATGCTGTAAGAACTGGAGCATAACTCTGAATAGAACAGTTTGGTTTTACTGCTACAAAGCCTCTTGTTGTTCCAAGTCTCTTTTTCTGGAAATCAATTACTTTCATGTGCTCTGGATTGATTTCAGGTACTACCATCGGTACGTCTGGTGTCCATCTATGTGCACTGTTGTTAGAAACAACTGGTGTTTCCGTTTTTGCATAATCTTCTTCAATTTTTTTGATTTCTTCTTTTGTCATATCTACTGCGCTGAATACGAAATCAACTTCAGAAGCAACTTTTTCTACTTCATTAACGTTCATAACAACGATTTTTTTCACTGCTTCCGGCATAGGTGTTGTCATTTTCCATCTGTCACCAACAGCTTCTTCGTAAGTCTTTCCAGCAGAACGTGGACTTGCTGCGATGGTTGTTACTTCAAACCAAGGATGATTCTCTAAAAGAGAAATGAATCTCTGTCCAACCATACCTGTTCCACCAAGAATACCAACTTTTAATTTTTCACTCATACTTCTCCTCTCCTGCGCTCTTTTGCGCATGGCAGTTTTCCCCTAAGTCAAAACTGCACACCTCTTTATCAATTTATTATAGGACTGTAGTCCACAACCTTTGAAAAGGTTATTTACAAAATAGTTATTTATCCTGCCATTCTTCGGCTAAATATTCTTTTTCCATGCGAATGACTTCTTTCATCATTTCCGGACCAGGTGCACCCATTGTAAGACGTTTTTCAACACAAGTCTTTAAGCTGACTGCATCATAAATATCTTCTTCAAATACCGGACTGATTGCTTTTAATTCTTCCAATGATAATTTATCAATACTGGTCTGTTTGTCAATACAATAAAGCACCAGTTTTCCAATAATACCATGGGCATCTCTAAATGGCACACCATGATTTACTAAATAATCTGCGGCGTCGGTCGCATTAGTAAATCCGTTCATAGCACTTTCTGCCATAATATCTTTGTTGAATTTCATCGTTTTTACCATGCCATCAAACAAAGCAAGACAACCCTTTACCGTATCGATTGCATCAAAGGTAAGTTCTTTGTCCTCCTGCATATCCTTGTTATATGCAAGTGGCAGTCCTTTCATCGTTGTAAGCAAAGACATCAATGCACCGTAAACTCTGCCGGTCTTTCCTCTTACAAGTTCTGCAATATCTGGATTTTTCTTCTGTGGCATAATACTGCTTCCAGTGGAATATGCATCATCAATTTCTACGAAACGATATTCGTTGGAATTCCATATAATGATCTCTTCACAGAAACGGCTAAGATGCATCATAATTGTTGACATTGCAGATAAAAACTCAATCAGATAATCTCTGTCAGAAACAGAATCCATACTATTTAAAGTAGGTCCTTCAAATCCAAGTAAAGATGCGGTATAGTTTCTATCAAGCGGATAGGTCGTTCCTGCTAATGCGCCTGCACCAAGTGGACAATAATTCATACGGAAATAAATATCTTTCAACCGTAATCTGTCTCGTTTAAACATTTCAAAATAAGCACCTACGTGGTGAGCTAATGTGACCGGCTGTGCCTTTTGCAAATGTGTAAATCCAGGCATATATGTTTCTAAATTTTCTTCCATAATAGAAAGCAGATCGGTTAAAAGCTCTTTTAAAAGGGCATCTACTTCTAAAACTTCAGCTCTTGTATAAAGCCTCATATCAAGTGCCACCTGATCGTTTCTACTTCTGCCAGTATGCAGCTTCTTTCCGGCGTCACCGATACGATCTATCAGATTCGCTTCAACAAAACTATGAATATCTTCATATTCGTCGGTAATTTCCAATGTTCCGTTTTCTACATCTTCTCTAATAGAGGTAAGTCCTTTTATAATAGAATCCTTTTCCTCTGCAGTGAGAATCCCCTGCTTTTCAAGCATTACAACATGGGCAATACTTCCTTCTATATCTTGTTTATAAAACTTCTTATCAAAAGAAATGGATGCATTAAAATTATATACAAGTTTATCCGTTTCTTTTGTAAAACGTCCGCCCCAAAGCTGTGCCATGATCGTTCCTCCGGTTCTTATGTTTAGCCAAAATGTGACCTAAACATGATATTACCATACTTTCAAATTCATTTCAATAGCTAAATTCGTTGGCACGACTACATTTGTCTTTGTACAGAAGACATTTTGCTTTATATGTCCGTAAAAACAGTTTTCCATTGTCATAATGAATTACCTTTCGTCATTTTCTGCATATAGTATTTTATAAAGTTTTTCTTGTAATTTGACAGAAAGGATAACTATGGAAACAGATACATCAAAGCCTCCTATTCTTACTCTTCAAAATATAGGCTATTCTTATCATAGTCTTCAGGGAGAAACACTTGCCTTATCTGATATATCATTTCAAGTGGCGGAAGGGGAATTTATTGCGATTGTTGGTCCGAGTGGCTGTGGAAAATCAACACTGCTCTCTATAATTGCACGCCTAATTGAGCCGGAAAACGGAACAATTATTATACAAAACCCTGATGGCTCCATTCATTATCCTCATATTGGCTATATGCTGCAAAAGGACTACTTGTTTGAATGGCGCTCGGTTTATGATAATGTCATTTTAGGCTTAGAACTAAATAAGAAAAAAACAAAAGAAAATTTGGATTATGTGAATACGATGCTTAAGGAATATGGTCTTTATGAGTTTAAAAATAAAAAACCAAGTGAACTTTCCGGTGGTATGAAACAACGTGCTGCTCTCATTCGAACTTTGGCGCTGAAACCTCAGATTCTTCTTCTAGATGAACCCTTTTCCGCATTAGACTATCAAACAAGACTTCAGGTTTCCGGTGATATTGGAGAAATCATTCATCAATCAAAAATCACAGCTATTTTAGTCACGCATGATCTATCCGAAGCGATCTCTCTTGCAGACAAAGTCTTCATACTATCAAGCCGTCCTGCAACTATCAAAAAAGAATTGCCGATCTTACTTACTAAAAAATCCGATTCCTTGATCGCTTCCAGAAATGCACCGGAATTTGCATCATATTTTAATGAATTATGGGAGGCATTAAGCAATGAAAAATAAAAAAAGACAAGAGCTTTCTGCTCAGGAATTGTATTTGAAGAAACACAGACAACATAAAAGAGTTGTTTCTTTCTCGCGTCTTTTTGTGTTTCTCTTCTTTCTGCTTGTTTGGGAACTGGCTTCCGATTTTGGCTTCATTGACAGTTTCTTTTTCAGCAGCCCTTCTCTCGTTATGCAGTGTGCATATCGTATGATGCTTGATGGTTCGCTTTTTGTTCATATCGGCGTCACATTGTTAGAAACTCTTATCAGCTTCTTATTAGTTTTTCTACTAGGTATTACTACTGCTATGCTGCTTTGGTACTCAGATAAACTTTCTGAGATTTTAGAGCCCTATCTTGTCATTTTGAACAGTCTCCCGAAATCGGCATTAGCACCTCTTTTAATTGTCTGGCTTGGAACTGGTATAAAAACGATTATTGTTGCCGGTATCTCGGTGGCTGTATTCGGCTCTATCATCAGTCTTTATACCGGATTTCATGAGGTAGATAAAAACAAACTGACGCTGATTCGTACACTTGGTGGCAATAAGCGAGACAGTTTTATGAAAGTCGTTCTACCAAGCAGTATTCCAACCGTGATCAGTACTATCAAAGTAAATATTGGTCTAGCCTTAGTAGGTGTTATTATCGGTGAATTTCTTGCTGCAAGGCAGGGACTTGGCTATCTGATCATCTATGGATCACAAGTGTTCCAGCTGCACATGGTAATCATGAGCATCGTTTTATTATGTATCATCGCCTTAGGATTGTATCAAGGAATTCAACTATTAGAAAGAAAAGTTACTAAATGGTTTTAGAAGGCAGGAGAAACTCCTGCTTTCTTCCTTCTTTCTCGATTTTTTTGTAATTTTATATTGCAAAAAAACAATTCTCACTATATAATAATCATTGTCTGCTGAAATAGCTCAGTTGGTAGAGCACTTCACTCGTAATGAAGGGGTCGTGGGTTCGAGTCCCATTTTCAGCTTACAAAAAACGGATGGAAAAACCATCCGTTTTATTTTTTATCTCATTTCTTCTGTCGTCTGCGTTGTAAAATTTTCTGGTCTCACTCCATTATTATAAGAAGCTGGTACAATGGCTCCTGTTTTCAAAAGCTCATAAGCTGTATCCATCTTTTCTATTGTCGTATCAGAAAGCTGACATCTTTCCGAATCCTTCACATAGCCTACAGAATCTGTGTCTGCATGCAACACTACATTTCCACCTTGAAAAGTTCCATTTGTAACTTCTTCAAGCTGCTGCTCAACATTTTGATGCATATTTTTTAAAGCACAAGTTAAAACAATGTTCTCATCACCATCAATACCTTGCTCAAACTGGTCAATATCACAGCCGATCACATAAACGTCTTCCGCTTCTTTTACTGCATCAAACACACCCATTCCAGCTCCACCAGCTGCTACAAAAATAATGTCACAACCTTCATTTATTAATAACTTACCTATCTTTTTCGCAGTTTCTGTATCGGTAAAACTATTGATATAATTTCCACCAACATGAAGCCCTTCGCTATTCGTTCCTGAGTAGGTCGGCAGTTCCACTATCTCTACGTCAGATCCTTCTGTTTCATTTATATATTTCACACCACATTCAAAGCCATACTGATAGTTGATATTAGAAGGATATGCTATTCCATTAACGACCGCTACTTTGCCTGTTTTTGTTTCCAATGCTGCCGCCATTCCTGCGAGAAAACCGCTTTCCTGTTCTGCAAACTGCATCCCATACACATTTTCCAATTCTACATCATTTCCATTTTCGTCTATCGGAAAGGCATCGATCAAAACAAATTTTTGATTTGGGTTTTGTTGTGCATATTGTGTAATTTTATTAAATACAACGCCGCCACATACGATTACGTCATATTCATCTTCAATATCATTTAAAGCTAAAAGTATCTCATCGTTATCTACATATTCACTTTTTATCGGCGTTACACTGCTGGCAGGATGTCTAGAAACATATTCAATAATTCCATTATAAATATCCTCATTAAATGTGTTATCTTCTATTCCGGACGCACCAGATATAACAGCAACTTTTAGTGCTGAAAATTCTTCCGCTGTCATTTCTATAGAAACATCCTCTTGTGCGATGTCAGAACTTTCTAAAACTTCAACAGAACTTTCTGTACTGTCTGCTTCATTCACACTATTTTTCACATTTTCTGTTCCACAGGAAATAAATGTAATAATTATTGACATAAAAAGAAGCACTATTTTTATCATAACTGTTTTTTTCATATTAATTTTTCAACCCATTTACATGTACGTCTAACTGAGGGTAAGGAATTGGAATTTCATTTTCATCCAATGCATATTTGATATTTTCTGTAATTCTCCATTTCCCTTCCCAGTACTCTTCATTTTTGAACCAGCAGCGTACTCCTAATATCACAGCACTGTCCGCAAGCTCATCCACATACACACAATGCTCCTTTTCTTTTATGATAGCTATATCACGTTCCAGAACATCCCTAATTACTTCTTTTGCCTTCTTAATGTCTGCATCATAGGAAATTCCGACCCGAATATCAAGTCTTCTATCCGGTGCAAAAGTCATGTTGGTAAGGCTGGAATTAGCAAGTGTTCCATTTGGCATGATAATAATTTTGTTTTCCGGTGTTACCAGTCTTGTATAAAACAACTGAATCTCTTCCACAGTTCCTTCATTTCCATTTGTATCTTCTTTAATGTAATCACCTACTTTAAAAGGATGTAAAAGTAAGATCAATACACCTCCAGCCAAATTGGACAAGCTTCCCTGAATAGCAAGACCGACAGCAACACCGGCAGAACCAAGAAGTGCCACTACACTTGCCGCATCCACACCAAAACTGGAAGCGATCAGAAGGATGAGCACAAAATATAATCCTGCTTTAATAAAAGAATCTAAAAACTGGACAACACCCTTTTCTGCATTGGCTCTTGTCAAAGACTTCTTCACCATTTTGCGCACAACTTTAATAAGCTTACTGCCAATAAAGAAAACAACAATTGCCAATAAAACTCTGATGCCAAAGTGCAACACTTTATCCGGCAGCTCCGAAAAAAACTGTTCGATCAGTCCAATATCTATTTCTTCTTCGGTCAATTCTGGTAATGCAATACTTAATAAATCCAACACCTAAAAACCTCTCTTTAACTGCTTATTGCTTTTATTACTTTTTTTCGGTTGTTTTTTTAGTACGTGTGGTCGTTTTTCTGGCAGTAGTTTTTGTTGCTTTTGCAGTTTTTTCTTTGGCAGCAGGTTTCTTTGTATCTACCATCATTTTCTTATATTCAAAAATGCTAACAGAAAGAGGTGCTGATTTTACAGTAAGTGAAAATGGTTTGTTATCATAGTCCTCTTCTTCTGTCAAAATGGCTTTCTTATTTACTCTGCCTTCTCCGCCAAATTCTACGGCATCCGTATTTAAAATTTCTTTGTAGCTGCCTTCATAAGGAACACCGAACTTAAATTCCTGCTCTACATTTGCAAAGTTTGCCACTACTAAAAGAGTATCTTCTCTATTTTGGCTCTTTCTCATAAAAGCGACCATACACTGTTCAGAGGCGATGCTGTTCAACCATTCAAAGCCTTTATAAGTATGATCCCATTCATGAAGAGATGGATATTTTACATATAATTCATTTAATTTCTTTACTAATTTTCGCATGCCTTCATGTTCTGGGTTTTCTAAAAGTTCCCATTGTACACTGCGTTTTTCATTCCATTCGTCAAATTCCGCAATATCCTGTCCCATGAATAACAGCTTCTTACCTGGATGTGTAAAGAAAAATCCATATGCTGCTTTCAGATTATTAAATTTATCTTTTCTCTCACCAGGCATTTTACCTATCAAAGTAGCTTTGCCATGTACCACTTCATCATGAGACAATACAAGCATGAATTTTTCACTATAATTATAGATCATACTGAAAGTAAGCTCTCCATGATGATGTGCACGGAAATATGGATCATAGGACATATAGCCAAGGAAATCATTCATCCAGCCCATATTCCATTTTAAATCAAATCCAAGACCGTCATCATCCAAATCTCCGGTAATCTTTGGCCATGCAGTAGATTCCTCCGCAATCGTGATGACACCTTTATTTCTCTTGTGTATGATAGAATTTAAATGTTTGATAAATTCCATCGCTTCTAAATTTTCGTTACCACCATACATATTGGCAACCCACTCGCCATCATTTTTTCCGTAATCCAAATAAAGCATAGAGGCAACGGCATCCATACGAATACCATCTGCATGGAACTGTTCAACCCAGTAAAGGGCATTTGCGATCAAATAATTTTTCACTTCTGGTCTTCCATAATTATAGATCAAAGTTCCCCAATGAGCGTGGAAGCCTTTTCTCGGATCACTGTGCTCGTATAAACATGTACCATCAAAGTTAGAAAGCCCATAAGTATCTCTTGGGAAGTGCGCCGGTACCC
Source organism: Lachnospiraceae bacterium (assembly GCA_021153325.1). Lineage (GTDB taxonomy): Bacteria > Bacillota > Clostridia > Lachnospirales > Lachnospiraceae > RGIG3002. Next base: position 81,537 of record JAGKTQ010000016.1, read on the forward strand.
AGTCTAAAATAACACCGATTCCAGCTTTATGAAGTTCATTTACAAAGAAACGGAAATCTTCCGGAGTGCCATATCTTGCAGTTGGTGCATAATATCCAATGACCTGATAGCCCCATGACCCATCCAAAGGATGCTCCATGACCGGCATGAGTTCCACATGGGTATAACCCATTTCTTTGACGTATTTAATAAGTGCTGGTGCAATATCACGGTAATTATCATATTCTTTTCCATCTTCCGGTCTTTTGAAAGAACCGAGATACAGTTCATAAACACTCATAGGAGCTGTTGCAATATCAAAATCTTCTCTATTTGCAAGCCATGTTTCATCTTCCCATTTAAATTCGTCCATTGCTGCAACAACAGAAGCGGAATCTGGACGAAGCTGTTGTCTGAATGCGTAAGGGTCAGCTTTCAGATAAGTAAGTCCGCCTTTTACTTTTAATTCAAATTTATAATTTTCACCTGCCTTGACTCCAGGAATGAAAACCTCAAAAATTCCGGAATCCCACAGTCTACGCATCTGATTAGCTCTTCCATCCCAATTGTTAAAATCGCCAACAACACTGATTCTAAGCGCATTTGGTGCCCATACTGCAAAATAAACACCATCGATTCCATCAATTGTCATCGGATGTGCTCCAAGTTTTTCATAAACAGTATAATGAATACCTGCCTGAAAACGCTCCGTATCCTGTCTTGTGATCTGTGGTTCAAATCGGTAACCATCCGCTACCTTTTTTACACTGTCATCTGCTTCTGTTATTTCATACATATAGCTGCCAATTTTTTTACCTGGAACTAATGCCGCAAAAAAACCTTCTTCATCAGCCATTTCCATTTCAATTTTCTGTTTCGTATCCTGTAAAACAAGAGTGATCTTTTTCGCTCCCGGTTGAAAAGTCTGTACCAAAGTACTACTTCCTGCAACATGTGGTCCTAAAATATTGTGGGGATCATCTGATTCTGAAAAAACAATTTCTTCTATTGCCGGCCAGTTCATCAGTTTATAAAGTTTATTATTCATCTTATCCTTTTCCTCTCTGTAATGATACAATACGGTTATTATTAAAATTTATGTATAAATAATCCACTTCGAAGCTTTGGTTCAAACCATGTAGATTTTGGTGGCATTAAAAGCCCTGCATCTGCCACGGCAAAAAGTTCGCTAATGTCAGTAGGATACATTGCAAAAGCAACACCTCCATAATTATCTGCACGCTTTTTCAATTCCTCTAAGCCTCGGATACCGCCTACAAACTCAATGCGATTATTTGTTTTGGGATCATCAATTGCTAATAAAGGCTCCAAGACTTTCTCTTGTAAAACGGAAACATCCAGTGCCTCTACTGGATTCTCGCTTACGGTACCTTTAAATTGAAGCTCATACCATTTTCCTTCAAGGTACATTCCTATTTTACCCTTTTCCTGTGGTTTATAAGCTTCTTTACCGATTTCTTTTACAGCAAACTCTGTATCTATTGCCTTTAAAAGATCTTCTTTTGCCTTTCCATTCAGATCTTTTACTACACGATTGTAATCCATAATCATTAATTCCTTATCCGGGAACAATACAGAAAGGAAATAATTATACTCTTCATCGCCTGTATGATTTGCATTTTCTTCTTTGCGCTTCCATGCAACTTTTACAGCAGAAGCACATCTATGATGGCCATCTGCAATGTAAATGCTGTCCATATCTGCAAAGCATTTTGTAATTGTTTTCACTTTATCTTCTTCTGCAATAATCCATACTTTATGAGCAATTCCATCTGCCGAGATAAAATCATAAACCGGTCTTGTATTCTTTACTTCTTCTGTAATTTTTCCAATCTGCTCTTCATATCTGTATGCAAGGAAAATTGGTCCGGTCTGTGCACTGCATGCATCCACATGTCGAATACGATCTTCTTCTTTATCTGCTCTTGTATTTTCATGTTTTTTTATGATCTGCTTTCGATAATCCTCTGCACTAGCACACGCCACGATTCCTGTCTGGCTACGTCCATCCATAACCTGTTCATATAAATAATAGCATGGTTTTTCATCCTGTACAAAATACCCTTCACTTATCATATTATTAAGAAGTTCCGATGCTTTTGCATAAACACAGTCATCGTAAGTTCCTACGTTTTTTGGAAAATTCGTTTCTGCTCTGTCAATTTTCAAAAAAGAAAGTGGTTCTTTCTTAACTTCTTCCTCTGCCTCGTTTCTATCATATACATCATAAGGCAATGCTGCAATTTTTCCTTCTGTTCCACATTTAGGGCGATATGCCTGAAATGGTCTTATCTCTGCCATAACCTTTCTCCATTCTATTATTTTTCGAGTACACCTTCTTTAATTTTAACAAATTCCACTCTTTAATACAACGCACTAAGCAAAAAACTGTAATTTTTTTGACAGATACATGTCTAAATGTTAGAATATACACTATCGGAATTATATATAAATTCCAGGAAAGGAAGTGTTTAATTTGACAGAAGACGATAAACTCTTTTTGGAACGGATCGGTACTTATGCAGATGAGGTCATGGCGGATATGGATACGAATCCAGAAAAAACAAGAATTTCTGTCCAACTTGATATGTTAAGACCAATTATGGAAGAAATTGCTGCGGAACAAAATGCTTCTGTAGAAGATGTTTTTATTCGATATATGGATCTTGCAAGTACTGCCGGCGTTAAAAAGCAGGACGATTTCAACAAGGATTATCTTGATTTTGATGATTTGAAAATTTAATATAATAATTTATAAAAAGCGGTTATCCTAAATTGGACAACCGCTTTTTTAACATTTTAATATTGGTCTTTTACAAATTGCTCTACCGCATTCGTAAACTGTTTTTTTGTAATTTCATCCGATTCTAAAAGGTATGTAGTATCTCCACTTGTAAAGCAAGCTGCGTAATAACCCTTTTTACTGTCTTCTGAAAAACAAATTTTCATTCCATGTAACTCCGACAAAACACCTTCTAAAAGGATTGAAGGAACTTCTGAATCCTGTGTCAATACGGTAATAGAGACTTTATCCTCGACATAATGCTCTGCATTGCTGTCCTTATCCGTATCCTCTTCCCATTCTACAATGGTCTGATAAACACCGGATACTTCAATACCGGAAGCATCAATATCATTGTACGTAACCGGATTACTCCTAAGCATTAGTACAGATACGACAACTACTATAATAATAATTGCTGCCACTACCATCAAAAGATGCAAAAACATGGAAAGCTTTCTGTGATGTTCAGATTCTTCACTATGGATATCTTCTTCTGCCATATCCATATCCAAATACTCCACATCTAATTCTGCAGAATTTCTGCTTCTTTTTTCCTTTGTTTTCATTCCCAATGTACCCCAATTTATCGTTTGTAATATTATTTCACAACACGAACACGGAAAACACCATCAATGCTCTGTAATTTTTCAATGATTTCCGGTGTGACTTTGGATTCAACATCCAACATAGTATAAGCTACTTCACCTCTGGATTTGTTCATCATATCTGTAATGTTGATATTGTTTTCACCAAAAGCAGCTGTGAACTTTGTGATCATATTAGCAACATTTTTGTGAAAGATTGCAATTCTTCCAGCCTGATTACAAACGCCCATATCGCAGTTTGGATAATTTACGCTGTTTACGATATTACCATTTTCTAAGTAATTCATAAGCTCCTTCACTGCCATTTTTGCACAGTTGTCTTCTGATTCTTCTGTGGATGCGCCAAGATGAGGAATAACAATACAGCCTTCCTGTCCTGCTGTTGTTGGATTTGGGAAGTCAGATACATATTTACGAACCTTTCCTTCTTTGATTCCAGCAAGTACATCTTCTTCCTTTGCAAGTAAATCTCTTGCAAAGTTAAGAATAATAACGCCATCTTTCATTTTGCTGATTGCTTCTTTATTGATCATGCCTTTTGTAGAATCCAAAAGTGGTACATGAATTGTAATAATATCACAATTAGCATAGATTTCATCTACATTCAGAACGTGTTTTACATCACGGCTAAGATTCCATGCTGCATCAACAGATACATATGGGTCATAACCATATACTTCCATACCAAGGTGTTTTGCTACGTTAGCAACTTTTACACCGATAGCTCCTAAACCAATGATACCAAGCTTTTTATCCTGAATTTCTGTTCCTGCAAAGTTTTTCTTTTCTTTTTCAGCAGCTTTTGCAATGTCAGCATTGTCTTTTTCGCTTTCCACCCAGTTGATACCACCAACGATATCTCTGGAAGCTAAAAGCATACCTGCTAAAACAAGCTCTTTAACACCATTTGCATTTGCACCCGGTGTATTAAATACAACGATTCCTTTTTCTGCACATTTATCAAGCGGAATATTGTTTACACCAGCACCAGCTCTTGCAATAGCAAGAAGCTCATCGGAAAGCTCCATGTCATGCATGGAAGCACTTCTTACAAGAATACCCTGTGCTTTATTGATATCCTCTGTTTTTTCATAACTATTGGTAAAATTCTCCAATCCAACCTGTGCAATCGGATTCAGGCAATGATACTGAAACATAATTTTCCATCCTTCTTTATAATCTTTATGTACTATTTAAGCATTTTCTGCTTCAAATTTTTTCATGAACTCTACAAGTTTCTCAACGCCTTCTTTTGGCATAGCATTGTAAATACTTGCACGCATACCACCAACACTTCTGTGTCCTTTTAAGTTTTCAAATCCAGCTTCTTTAGCTTCTTTTACGAATTTAGCATCTAATTCATCGCTTCCTGTTACAAAAGGAACGTTCATTAAGGAACGGTCTTCTTTTCTTACAGTTCCCTTAAATAATTTGCTTTCATCCAAGAAATCATATAAAATCTTAGCTTTTTCTTCGTTACGCTGTTTCATTACTTCAAGTCCGCCCATTTTCTTTAACCATTTGAAGACTTTTCCACAAATGTAAATACCGTAAGCTGGCGGTGTATTGTATAAAGAATCTGCATCTGCATGTGTTTTGTATTTTAACATAGTTGGAGTTCCCGGAAGTGTGTCTTCTGTAATCAAGTCTTCACGGATAATTACAATAACAACACCTGCTGGTCCAATGTTCTTCTGAACACCACCATAAATAACACCATATTTTGTTACGTCTACTGGCTCAGATAAGAAACAGGAAGAAACATCAGCTACTAAAGTTTTTCCTTTTGTATTTGGTAAAGTTTTGAATTTTGTTCCATAAATTGTATTATTTTCACAAATATATACATAATCTGCATCTTCGGAAATCGGAAGATCGGAACAGTCCGGAATATAAGAAAAGGTTTCATCTTCAGAAGAAGCAATTTTATTTGCCTTTCCATACATACATGCTTCCTGATATGCTTTCTTAGCCCACTGACCTGTTACGATATAATCAGCTACACCATTTTTCATTAAGTTCATTGGAATCATTGCAAACTGCTGGCTTGCACCACCCTGTAAGAAAAGAACTTTATAATTATCAGGTATGTTCATAAGCTCTCTTAAATCAGCTTCAGCTTCTTTGATAATGGTATCGTATGCTTTGGAACGATGACTCATTTCCATAACAGACATACCTGTTCCTTTATAATCTAACATCTCATCGGCAGCTTCTTTCAATACTTCTTCAGGTAAAACTGCAGGACCTGCTGAAAAATTGTATACTCTGGACACTTTCGTTTCCTCCTCATAGTTTATATTCTATACATAATCTCCATTGTAACCACAAATGACCTTTTCGTCAATCACTTTAGTCAGGTACACTATTAAAATATTAATAAAACATCACGACCGGCGTACCAATTTCTACGTGTTCATATATCTTTTTCATCTCATCATAAGGTGTGTTGATACACCCATGTGAACCATTCGATTTGTATATTTCACCACCATACTCTGCTCTCCACGGAGCATCATGAATACCGATGCTTCCTCGGACTGGAACCCAAAAATTCACAAATGATGCGTAATTCTCGCCACGAAGTATTCTGTTTTTCTGTTTATTATAAACATAATAAACGCCTTCCGGTGTTCCCATCCTTCTTCCGGTATTCCCTGTTACGATAGGAGTTTCTACATAAAGTTCACCCTCTACATAGTAATACATCATTTGTTCTGTCATATCAATTTCGATATAAGTATCACCTATATCATCTTTTCCGCGCACAAGAGCTTCTTTTGTGTATTGTGGTATATGTATTTCATTCACCTTGTTATAAAACGCTTCCGTCAGATAAGCAATTTCAGCCTTTACATTGATCTTATTCCCATAAGTACCAGTGGGAACCGTTACAGTCTCTCCTCTGGTGGCATGAAATTCTCTTTCCCTGTCAACGGTATCATATTCTTCTGCTAATGCTTTAATAAAATCCGCAATTTTTTCTTCGTCCGTTACCAAATTACCTTCTTTATCTAAAAGGAAATTACCTTCTTCATCTAAAGCGATCCAGTCACAGACGATGGTGGCATCAATCGCAATCACCGTATCACCCATATCATACCGGATATTGCAGTCTTGGAATTGTTGCACCTTTTCCCATAAAAGAAGGACTTCTTTTTCCTTTGCATTTAATGACAGATCAGTATAACATTCTTCTCCGACGACTATCTGATACTCGCCATTTGCTAACGCTTTTATTATCTGCTCCTTTAGCAGTGCTTTATTAAGAACATGTTCTTTTTCGTTGATGAGTTCATAACCATTTTTAGTTTTGATGATTTCCACTCTTTTGTTTGTCTTCTGTTCCTCTTTTGTCACAGGTGTAAGCTGATCAATTTCATAAAACAATTTCTCTGTATCAAAGGAAATATCCGGCAAAAGTTCTGTTGCATGTTTTTTCCCCTTCCAGAGATTTTCCATCCATAAGTACGGATTTTGTTTGTCTTTATATGCCTCTAGCTGTTCCTTGTAATCTACAGAATAGGAAATATCCTCCAGAGCAATCGTTTCTATTGTACCATCTCCAAAGGAAATTTCTATTTCTGTTACCGTAAACTGTGCCAAAAGCGCTTCATTCACTTCTTCTACACTTTTCCCTGTACAGTAGATTCCATTGATCCATGTTCCATAGGAAAATCCTCCTGCATAATATTTAGCAAGTCCGAAATAAATTCCACCTGCAAAAAGTAACAAGATCAAAACGCAAAAGGATATCGTTAAAATCATCTTTTTTCTCATGGTAATATCCTATCTGACTTTAGCACATTTAGTTTTCTTTTGCTTTCAAGTCATCTCCATCAAAGGCATCACTGATTGGTGCACCTGCCGGAACCATCGGGAATACTTTATCGTCTTCTGGGATCATACATTCAATAAGCACTGGTCTGCCAAGAGATAAAGCTTTTTCAAAAGCCGGTGCTACTTCTTCTTTTTTTGTAACACGAATCGCTTCACATCCAAGTCCTTTTGCAACCATACAGAAATCCACACTGTCATTTAATACTGTCTGTGAATATCTATGGTCATAAAAAAGTGTCTGCCACTGACGTACCATGCCAAGCACATGGTTGTTGATAACGACTTGAATGATCGGTATATTATAACGACTTGCAGTCGCAAGTTCATTCATATTCATACGGAAGCAGCCATCACCTGCAATATTAACACAGATCTTATCCGGTCTTCCCATTTTAGCACCGATACATGCACCAAGTCCGTATCCCATCGTGCCAAGTCCACCGGAAGAAAGGAAGGTTCTTGGTTCTGAATATTTGTAATACTGTGCAGCCCACATCTGATGCTGTCCTACGTCAGTAGTAATGATTGCTTTACCGTCTGTTATTCTGTCGATCTCTTCCATGATAAACGGACAGGACAACTGACTGTCCTCATATTTCAAAGGATATTTTGCCTTTAATTCTTTTATATGAGTTGTCCATTCTGCATTATTTTTCTGTTCAAGTTTTTGGTTAAGTTCTTCTAAAACAAGCTTCAGATCGCCAACAACCGATGCATCTGTTTTAATATTTTTATTAATTTCTGCTGCATCAATATCAATATGTAATATTTTAGCATTGCTTGCAAATTTATTTGGATTACCGACAACACGGTCTGAGAATCTTGCTCCTAAAGCAATGAGCAGATCACATTCACTGACACCAAAATTGGATGTTTTCGTTCCGTGCATACCAATCATACCGGTATATAATTCATCATGTCCGTCAAATGCACCTTTACCCATGAGTGTATCACAAACAGGAGCATCAATCTTTTTGGCAAACTCTCTCACTTCTTTATCTGCACCGGAAATAATAGCACCGCCACCTAAGTAAATGTATGGTTTTTTCGATTCTTTGATCAAAGCTACTGCTTTTTCGATGTCTTCTTCCGTATATGCTTTTTTGCGTTCCGGTTTGTTTGGCTGCATCGGTGTATATTCACATACATTTGCCGTAACATCCTTTGTGATATCTACAAGAACCGGACCCGGACGTCCGCTCTTTGCAATCTCAAATGCTTTACGGATTGTATCCGCTAAAATAGTAACATCTTTTACAATATAACCATGCTTTGTGATCGGCATTGTCACACCGGCAATATCCACTTCCTGGAAAGTATCTTTTCCAAGCAATGGAAGGTTTACATTTGCTGTAATGGCTACCAATGGAACGGAGTCCATATATGCCGTTGCGATTCCCGTTACAAGGTTGGTCGCACCAGGACCACTTGTAGCAAGGCAAACACCAACTTTACCTGTTGCTCTCGCATAACCATCTGCTGCATGCGCTGCTCCCTGCTCATGGGATGTCAATATATGATTGATTTCATCACTATGTTTATATAATGCATCATAAACATTCAGGATTGTTCCACCCGGATAACCAAAAACGGTGTCAACTCCCTGCTCTTTTAAACATTCAATTACGATTTCTGCCCCTGTAAGCTGCATCTTCGTCATCCTCTCCCTGTTAAAAATTTATCTCTTATTTTTTTGGTACTTCTAAAATAGCACCTCTATTACCACTTGTAACAAGCTCTCTGTATCTACTTAAATAACCAGTTGTGACCTTTGGCTCTCTTGGCTGCCATTTAGCTTTTCTTGCTGCCATTTCCTCATCAGAAACTTTTACTTCCAGTTTGTTTTCCGGGATATTAATGCTGATAATATCGCCCTCTTCCACTAAGGCAATCGGACCACCTACAGCTGCTTCTGGTGATACGTGTCCGATAGAAGCACCTCTGGAAGCACCTGAGAAACGACCATCCGTGATTAAAGCTACGCTGGAGCCTAATCCCATACCTGCGATTGCAGAAGTCGGGTTAAGCATTTCTCTCATACCAGGACCACCTTTAGGACCTTCATAACGGATAACAACAACATCTCCTGCGACAATCTTTCCACCCTTGATTGCCGCAATTGCATCTTCTTCACAATCAAATACTCTTGCCGAGCCTTCATGTACCATCATTTCCGGTACAACTGCAGAACGTTTTACAACGCCGGAATCCGGAGCAAGGTTACCTTTCAATACCGCAATTCCACCAGTTTCAGAATATGGATTTTCAATTGGACGAATAACTTCAGGATTTTTATTCACAGCGCCTTTGATATTCTCACCTACTGTTTTTCCTGTTACTGTCATCAAATCTGTATATAATAAATCTTTCTTTGATAATTCATTCATAACTGCGTATACACCGCCAGCCTCATTCAAGTCTTCCATATAAGTAGGACCTGCTGGTGCTAAATGGCACAGGTTTGGTGTTTTAGCAGACAATTCATTTGCAATATCCAAATTCAGATCTACACCTGCTTCATGTGCGATCGCTGGAAGGTGAAGCATGGAATTTGTAGAACATCCAAGTGCCATATCTACTGTTAATGCATTCAAAAATGCTTTTTCTGTCATAATATCTCTTGGTTTGATGTCTTTTTCGACTAATTCCATAATTTTCATACCAGCATGTTTTGCCAGACGGATTCTTTCAGAATATACTGCCGGAATCGTTCCATTGCCGCGAAGTCCCATACCGAGAGCTTCTGTCAGACAGTTCATGGAGTTTGCTGTGTACATACCAGAACAGGAACCACATGTTGGACATACCTTTTCTTCAAATTCAGCCAGATCATCCATAGTCATAGTCCCTGCAGCTACACTTCCTACTGCTTCAAACATGGAAGAAAGACTTCTCTTCTCGCCTTTTACTCTACCTGCAAGCATAGGACCACCGGATACAAAGATCGTCGGAATATTCAGTCTTGCTGCCGCCATCAAAAGACCCGGTACATTCTTATCACAGTTCGGGATACATACCAACCCGTCAAAACCATGTGCCATTGCCATACATTCTGTGGAATCGGCGATCAAATCTCTTGTAACCAAAGAATATTTCATACCGATATGTCCCATGGCAATACCATCACATACTGCGATCGCTGGAAATACTACTGGCGTTCCTCCTGCCATTGCAACACCCATTTTAACGGCTTCTGTAATTTTATCGAGATTCATATGTCCCGGTACAATTTCATTATAAGAGCTGACAATACCGATCATCGGTCTTTGTCTTTCCTCCTCTGTATAACCTAATGCATTGAACAGACTTCTGTGCGGAGCCTGCTGTGTTCCTGTTTTTACGGAATCGCTTCTCATTTTTATTTCCTCCATTTATATTCTTTCTACTAATAAATCGCCCATTTCACTACAGCTTACCTGTGTGCAGCCTTCTGACATAATATCCACAGTACGATAACCTTCTTTTAATACTTGTTTCACAGCTGCTTCTATCGCATCTGCTTCTTTATCCAGATCAAAGGTAAATCGCAACATCATGGCAGCACTTAAAATCGTTGCAATCGGATTTGCAATATTTTTGCCAGCTATATCTGGTGCGGAACCATGACTTGGCTCATAAAGACCAAACTTACTGTCATTTAAGCTTGCAGATGCCAACATACCGATAGAACCGGTTACCATACTTGCTTCATCAGAAAGGATATCACCAAACATATTCTCTGTTAAAATCACATCAAACTGTGCCGGATTTTTTACAAGCTGCATTGCACAGTTATCAACGAGCATATGCTCCAAAGTAACATCTGGATAATCTTTTGCAACTTCTTCTACGACAGCTCTCCAAAGTCTGGAAGAGTCAAGTACATTTGCCTTATCTACACTGGTTACTTTTTTCTTACGTTTTCTTGCAATATCAAAACCTTTTATCGCAATACGTCGGATCTCTTCTTCATTATATGTAAGGGTATCGATTGCTTTTCTGACGCCATTTTCCGTTACTGTCTTTCTTTCCCCGAAATAAAGTCCTCCGGTCAACTCTCTCATGATCATCATATCAAAACCAGCTTTGCTGATTTCTTCTTTCAGAGGACAAGCACCCGCCAATTCATCATAAAGAATAGCAGGTCTTAAATTTGCAAATAAATTCAATTCTTTACGGATTTTTAAAAGTCCTGCTTCCGGTCTTAAACTCGGCTCTAACTTATACCAAGGAGATGTTGTTGTATCACCACCAATAGAGCCCATCAAAACTGCATCTGCACTTTTTGCTGTTGCAATCGCTTCGTCGGTAAGCGGTACTCCATGCACATCAATTGATGCACCTCCCATTAATATATCTGTATATTGAATGCTGTGTCCAAATTTTTCCACTGTTTTATTTAAAACTTTTTTCGCTTCCGCTACAATTTCAGGTCCAATTCCGTCACCCGGAATGCAAGTAATCTTTAATTCCATAATCTTTAACCTTCTTTTCCTTTTCTTTTCGTTCTTTGACGTATTACAGTATGAAAGACTGTCTTATTTATAATATATCACTTTCTTACAAATTTCAACCTTTTAACTTGTATACAACAAAAAGGAACCGCTTTTGACGGTTCCCTCTTCTTTGCATGCATCGTTCTCTTATTCTGCATCTGCCTTTTCAACCTGTACAATTGCAGATTTCTGCATTGGGATACGGCAGTTCTTATTATTACCAAACTCTACAATAACGGTATCATCTGTAATATCAATAACGATTCCATAAAATCCACTGCTTGTCAAAACACAATCTCCAATTTCCAAAGCAGAAAGCATAGCAGAAAGTCTCTTCTGCTCCTTTTTCTGTGGACGCATCATGAAGAAATAAAGGATTGCCATGATAACTACAATATAAAGAACGGTGAAAAGTCCCATACCACCTGTTGCTGCTGCATCTGTTGTTGCTTCAGCTGTCAATAAAATACCCATTTCGTATTTCCTCCTAGATTATTAGCCGGTTGGCCGTTTAAAAAATATAATACACAAGGTTTGCATTTTGGGCAAGTATTTCCTTGTATTTTATCTTTTTTTTACTTTTGATTTCCCTGTGACATACCTTCCAGTTTTCTCTTTTTGTAAGAGGCAAACTCTCCGGCATCCAGTGCATCTCTGATTTCTTCCATCATCGTATTATAAAAATACAGATTGTGCAGAACACAAAGTCTCATGCCAAGCATTTCTTTTGCTTTTAATAAATGACGAATGTAGGCTCTGGAATATCTTCTACATGCAGGGCATCCGCATCCCTCTTCGATTGGACGATCATCCAGTTCATATTTTGCATTAAACAAATTAATCTTACCCTGATTTGTATACAAATGACCATGTCGACCATTTCTTGTCGGATATACACAGTCAAAAAAGTCAACGCCTCGCTCGACTGCTTCCAATATATTTGCAGGAGTTCCTACTCCCATCAAATAAGTTGGTTTATCGATAGGAAGATATGGTACGGTCTCTTCAATGATACGGTACATATCCTCGTGACTTTCCCCTACAGCAAGTCCACCGATCGCATAACCATCCAGATCAAATTCACTGATTCTCTTTGCATGTTCAATACGGATATCTTCATAAATAGCACCTTGATTGATACCAAACAGCATCTGTTTTTTGTTGATCGTATCTTCCAAGCTATTCAATCTTGTCATTTCTGCTTTGCACCGCTCCAGCCATCTGGTCGTACGTTCTACAGAATTCTGAACATAGCTTCTGTCCGCCACACTGGAAGGACATTCATCGAATGCCATAGCAATCGTAGAGGCAAGATTCGACTGAATCTGCATACTCTCTTCCGGACCCATGAAAATTTTTCGTCCGTCAATGTGGGAATTAAAATATACGCCCTCTTCTTTGATCTTTCGCAATCCTGCAAGAGAAAATACTTGAAATCCGCCAGAATCTGTCAAAATCGGCTTATTCCATGACATAAACTTGTGCAAACCGCCCATCTGTTTAATAATCTTGTCACCGGGACGAACATGCAAATGATAGGTATTTGACAATTCTACCTGCGTTTTGATATTTTCCAGATCTTCTGTAGACACCGCTCCTTTAATTGCAGCTACAGTTCCTACATTCATAAAAACCGGCGTCTGAATGACGCCGTGCACGGTGTGAAATTCTCCACGTTTTGCTCTGCCTTCTTGCTTTAATAATCGATACATAATTTTATAACCCTTCAATAAATTCTTCTAAACATATTCCATCTTTGGTAATCACAGCAGCCGCTTCTTTTCCTACATAACGGAAATGCCACGGCTCATATTCTACACCGGTTATATATTCTTTTCCTTGTGGATAACGAAGTATAAAACCATATTCATAGCTATGCTCTGCGAGCCATTTCCCTGCCTCAGTATTTGCGAAACCTTCATCTAAGCTTGCATAATTATCGCTGATAATATCAATGGCAAGACCTAATTGATGCTCACTTGCTCCAGGTACCATGACAATTTGTGAAGCAAGGCTGTATGCCTCCATATAAGACATTCCTTTTCCCATGTATGTTTTGATCTTCCGTTCAAACAGCCATTCCTGTCTGCTCATATCACGATATGGTGAGCAAACGATCAGATTGACACCATCCTCACTGGCAGCCTGAAACATCGCGATCAGATCACCGATAATTCTGGCATCACACTGCATATTGCCTTTTATCGTTTCTAATTCTACCGTATATCCTTCCGGAAGAGGATGTTGCTTATTCACAAGAATTAAACGCCAGTCATCCTTATCAAAAACATATTCTTCTGTTCCTGCCGAAGCCTGAGACTCAGAAAAATGTGCAAAACTATCATTTTCCTCTAAGATTTCATCCAACGTATATTTGTCAGCATCTGCCATCCCCTGTCGTTCGGCATCCTCATATTCATATTCTTCCGACATTTCATCCATATCGTCATCAAGCATATCCATCTCACTAATAGAAACGGCTTCATCCATAGCAAGCTCGACCTGTGAATCGTAGTTATACTCCACTGTCTGTACATCGCTGTTTGCAAAAGCCGGGAAGCAGAAGCTGCTGCTTATTGTAAAAAAAAGCATAAGCACAACCAGAGACGCATAACGCTTTCCGTTTGAAGCAAAATATTGAACAAAATCATACACACCAAGTATTACTGTGGCACAAACAACGGTCGGAACTTTTAAAAATTTATGTTTTTTTGCAATTTCCCGAAATTTTGATAATACTTTCTCCCTAAATGATTTTTCCATCACGAAAGCAATCCTTTTTTCTCTTTATCTAAAATTGTATATTCACGTACTTTTCTCTCACGTTAACACACTAACCCAAAAAACTACGTTTAAATAATAGCATAAATCTTTGAATTGTACACTGTTTTTTGTAAAAAACGCGAAATTTCTTACTTGCCAGTATATGTGTAATCTCTTATAATAAATTGATATTAAAATCTGTAATGAGAAACTTGGAGGATAACTATGGCAGGTTCATCGTTTGGTACGATATTTAAAATAACAACTTGGGGCGAATCCCACGGAAAAGGACTTGGTGTAGTCATTGATGGATGCCCGGCAGGAATTGCACTTTCCGAAGCAGATATTCAAAAATTTCTGGACAGACGTAAACCCGGACAGACAAAAATTGCTACGCAGCGTAAAGAGGCGGATGAAGTTGAAATTCTTTCCGGTGTATTTGAAGGACGCACGACCGGAACACCGATTTCCATGTTGGTGAAGAACACTTCCCAAATTTCTAAAGATTATAGTGAAATCGCATCCTGCTACCGACCAGGTCATGCAGATTATACGTTTGATATGAAATATGGTTTCCGTGACTATCGTGGTGGTGGACGTTCTTCTGGACGTGAAACAATTGGACGTGTAGCTGCCGGAGCAGTTGCTTCTCTCGCATTAAAACAACTTGGCATTGAAGTAGTCTCTTACACAAAATCTATTCACGATATCGAAATCAATCCGGAAAATTTTGATCCTACTGCAATTTTAGAAACACCGACCTGTATGCCAGACCGCGATGCTTCCAAAAAAGCGGAAAAATATTTAGCAGAATGCATAGAAAATATGGATTCTGCAGGTGGTGTCATTGAATGTATCGTAAAACACATGCCGGCTGGTGTAGGTGATCCTGTTTTTGAAAAACTGGATGCAAATCTTGCCAAAGCGCTTATGTCCATCGGTGCCGTAAAAGCTGTTGAAATAGGCGATGGTGTGCAGGTAGCATGCACAAATGGTAGTTTGAATAATGATGCTTTCCGCATGGCAGCCGGAAAAGTGACAAAGAAAACCAATCACGCAGGTGGAATCCTTGGTGGAATCAGTGATGGTGATGACATTATCCTTCGTGCTTACATAAAACCTACCCCATCTATTTTTTCTGCACAGGAAACCGTAAATACTTCTCTGGAAGATATGGAATTAAAAATCAAAGGACGTCATGACCCGATTATTGTTCCACGAGCCGTTGTCGTTGTGGAATCCATGACTGCTATTACACTTTTTGATGCACTGCTTCTAAATATGACAGCACGAATGGATAACATTAAGAAATTTTATTATGATTATTCCGATAAATAAATAAAATCAAACAAAAAAGAAGTGTGGATTTCTCATCCGCACTTCTTTTTACTTCCCTTCTTTTACCTTAACCAATCTTATGAAATACTACACAGTTCGGTCTCTCTACCGGAATCTCTTTACCATCCATTACAATAATACCTTCTTCTGCATTTACAGAAAAGAATGTAAGTGTATTGGATTCATGATTCAGAGATACTAAATGTTTGTTATCCGGGAAAAGAGCTGCATCCTTTGGATAATCTCCACTTATCGGCAAACACAATACCGTATTCAACATTCCTGTTTCTTCCTTCACTTCATATAATACAACACTGTTATCTCCAGCGTTTGAGCTTAATAAGTATTTGTAGTCTCTTGAAAAGCTGAGTGCACTTGCTGCTACACCTGTATTATCTCCATTTACGGTTGGGATCGTCTGTATCTTCTCAAAATACGGATCGTTGTCTTTTTCTACATAACTGTACACATCAATGAAATTTTTTAATTCATGCACAACATACATGTATTTTCCATCTTTGCTGAATGTCAAATGTCTTGGTGCGGATTCCAGTTCACTTCTGACTACATCGACCTGTTTTAATTTCCCAGTTTCATGGTTCAATAAATATACATTGATATGATCCATGCCCAAGTCAGCTGCACAAAGGAATTTATTATCTCTTGTCATTTTCACACAGTTTACATGCGGACGGAAATTACGTTCTGCCACACTTCCAAGTCCTTTATGGAAAATTTCTTCTGTGATCTCTCCAACTCCACCATCTTCCCTTAAACGCAATGCGGTAATTTTTCCGTCATGATAACCACCTACAAACAAAAACTTATCTTCATAGTCTGTAGATAAGAAGCAGCCTCTCATTCCATTGATAGAACCTTTATTGATCAGTTCCAAATTGCCGTCTGGTAAAACTTTAAAAGCGACAACACCTTCGTCCGTTATAGAATATAAATATTTATAATTGTGAGAAAGCGTAATATAGGAGGAATTGGTAATCTCCACTTCATTTTTCTCCGTGAATCTTCCATTTTTCATATCTACGTCATAAACTTTAATACCGTGTTTATCCTTCATTGTATAAGATGAAACATAAGCAACAAATTTTTCTTTTTCCATTGGAATGCCCTCCATATTCTGTCGTTCTTTGTCAAAATCGTATAGTTATAGTATTTTTATC
>JAGKTQ010000077.1 GCA_021153325.1 Lachnospiraceae bacterium
GTATATTAATAACGACAGTTCCGATCAGGGCTCAAGAGTTAGCAGTGTTTGTTGTCGGATCACTCACTGCGACAATATTTGAACTGGTCATTGGTCCGGTTATGGAAAAACTATTTCAGGTGAAATACTGGGATTATAGTGAATTGCCTTTGAACTATAAGGGATACATATGTCTGTTCGTATCGATATTTTGGGGAATCTTATCTGTAGTATTGGTCCAGATTATTCATGTGCCAATTGCAGATGTACTTATGAGGATACCTCGAGCAGTATGTGAAATATGTTCTATATTATTGATTATTTTATTTACATACGATACGACGATTTCATTTAACGAAGCGATGGAACTGCGAGATCTTTTGGAAACATTGGCTGAGAATAACGAAACCATGAAACGTATTGAGCGTAGGATCGATGCAATTGTTGCGTTTACGCCAGTGCCAGATATGAACGAGCTAAGGGTGTTGAGCAAGAATCTTCATGAAAAAATGGAAGACAGAGTGAATCGTCTGCGTGAAAGAAACGAAGAACGTATCAATAAAATCAGGGAGCATATGCAGCTTCCGGAATTTGGCGGTTTACCTGAACGTGAAGAATGGTTAAAGAAACTGGAGCAGCGTCATATAAAATTTATGGAGAAATCCAACAAACAGTATACATATGCATTGAGCCAGTTGAAACGTAATCCGATGATGAAATCGAAGAAATATCAGGAGATTATCAAATTGCTGAACGAGTGGAACAAAGATGAAAGATAAACCTATATGAAGGGTTTCTGTAAGGTGAGTGTGAACTTTCAGGCTTCCAGTGTGTTTGAAAGTAACAGGCGATTTGAAGTTTAGTGAGGTAAATGTGAACATTATTGAAGCTAACAAAAGAACGTAGGATTTTATAAAGACACAAAAAGTTCACAGAAAAAATAGCACTCGATATTGACGAGTGCTAACAATGGTGATATAACATAATTAGAAACAGGAGAAAGAAAGAACCACAAGTTCATGATTCTTCCTAAACATCCCCAGTTTCAAAAAACTATTTTGAAAAAGGAGCGATGATTATGTTAACACCTAGTATTTTTGGAGAAAATTTATTTGACGAATTCTTTGATGATTTCTTTGATTTTCCGGTATTCGATGATCGAGAAATGAAGAAGGCACAGAAAAAACTGTATGGTTCTATGTGGGCGAGGATATCAAGCAGGAAGATATTCATGCTAAATATGAAAGCGGTGTCTTGAGATTGTCCATTCCAAAACCAGAAGAAAGGAAAGCTCAGATAGAGGACAAAAAGTATATTGCCATCGAAGGATAAAGGCCCTTCTTCAAATAGATTATAGAAAACTGATTTTATCCCGGAGTATCATACTCCGGGATATTTAAATGTGAAGGATTTATGATTGATTCAGAGATATATTAGGCATTTAATGATAATCCGGTTGCGTGGGAAAATTTCAAGACTTTCCCCAAATTATATCAGAGAGTAAGAATTGACTCTATTCAGCGTGATAAGAAGAAGGATAGAGCTGTTTTTGATATATGCTTGGAAAAATTAATTGAGCAGTCAGAAGCAGGAAAATGTTTGGTGATTGGAACGATTATGGCGGATTGCTTGATTATTAAGCAACAGAAAATTTCAGTTTGTCGGAGGGACAAATTCTTTAGGTTAGAATCGATGATGGGGTAAACGAAAAAGCAGTTCTGGCATTCCAGTGAACTGCCCCTTCGTTTACACCATTTTCGATTTGACCTAATTAACATCTTTGCGGTACTCTAAGCTGTGGTTTTCCAAGATGCCCACCACAGGATTTACATACACAAATGTTTATCTCATAAAGTTGTTTTAATATTTCCGGCATTTCCTTACCACGCAGCTTTGAGAGATACTTTTGGCAGCCAAGAAGATTCCGGCACAAAGTAAGTTTCTTGCTTTTAGTACGAGAACATAACAAACCATAATGCCGAATTCTGACAAAACGTTTTGGCGGTACGTGCATCAGAAACCGTCGTATAAATTCAACACCGGAAAGGGTCAGTTCTTTCCATTGTCCTTTGTTCCGGTAATCTTTTACAGAAAAAGTAACGTTTTTATCGTCCATGCAAATGATGCGATGATTGCTGATGGCAATCCTATGGGTGTACTTTCCAAGGTAGTCAATCACAGACTGTGCGCCGTTAAAAGTTCTCTTACAATAAGGAATCCATTCTGTATCATAACAGGAATCCATTAGTTCTTTGAATACATAATAATTACGGTATTTTTCGGCAGTTCCATGAAACTCAAGCTGATCCGTATTCCAAAGATTTTTCAATTCATCCATATATTTACCACGAAAGACTTTGGAGATAGCCCATATGGGAAGAAAAAACTCAGTACCGTTGTCTTTCCACTCGTTTTTAGGTGTCAGACCACCGCCGAGCAGTATTGTATGGATATGAGGATGAAAGTTCATTTCAGATCCCCATGTATGCAGGATGCAGATATAGCCGACAGCAGCACCAAGGTGCTTTGGGTCAGCAGTCAGTTCACTGATTGTAGCAGAAGCCGCATGATACAGGGTGTCATATAGCAGTTTCTGATTATTGTAAATGATTGGATTCAGAATGTCAGGAACTGTAAATACCAAGTGGAAGTAGGGTGCATCAAGCACATCCTCTCTGCGGGCATCCATCCATATTTCCTTCGGAACAGCCTGACACATGGGACAACAACGGTTACGGCAGGAATTATAATGAATCTGAACAGCACCACAGTCTTCACACACGCTGACGTTTACACCATAGGCCCCGGTTTTGCAGTTCAAGATGTTCCGGGCAGCTTTTGCCTGTTCCGGAGATGGAGAATACTTTTCAAGGTATGCCGGATAAAAATGCTGGAAAATATCCTGAATGGTGGGCTTATTCATAATCAGCACCTTCTTTCCTGTCAAATGGACTTTGAATTCCCATAAGGGACTTGTTGCTGACATGAAGATAAACTTCCGTGGATTTTGGGTCACGGTGGCCAAGCAGTGCCTGAATATTTTGCCGTTCTACTCCCTGCTCCATCAGATGAGTTGCAAAGCTATGACGGAGACTGTGCGGAGTTGCTTTTGGAAGTTCAGCATCGGATACTGCCCGTCGCATCACTTGCTCCAGGGTACTGACTGTCAGATAATTGCCAGTAAATTGATTCGGAAACAGGATTCCACGGGGACGTCCTTTCTCAAACCAGTATTGTGTAAGGAGATCCAGACATCGTTTAGAAAGAATGGTATAGCGATCCATCCTGTTCTTCGTATCCCGGACATGAATCTGCATATTTGAGCGAGAAATATCATCATAATGAAGGTGAATCACTTCAGAAACCCGCATTCCGGAAGAATACATCGTTGCAAACATGGCTTTATACTTGATATCATCGACAGCTTCTAACAGACGGTCGATTTCATCAACAGTCAGTACTGTTGGAAGCTTGTGTTCCAGAATCATACGTGGAACTGTGATATCATCCCAAAGGATATGCAGGACATACCTATAGAAAAAACGGATAGCCGAATTATAAAGGTTCAGAGTTGTGGCTTTTAGTCCTTCCTCTTTTTTGGCAAGCAAAAAAGTCCTGACGTCCTGACAGGTAAGTTCTTCCGGGGACTTAGCTTGATATTTCAGAAAGTAAGAAACATAATTTTTATAGCAATTGATGGAACGTTCTTTGAGGTTGCGGATTTTTCCAGCTTCCTCAAGCTGTTCTAAATATTTTTCATACATAATAAAATCCTCCATGTAAAATCAGTAGTAATCAAAACACTGCTTTACACGGAGGTGCATTTGAGTCGTAAAACCGCTTGCCAACCAAGCGGAAGGATGGTATTCTTTTCATAGGCAGTGGGAAGGTCGATCCTGTTTGATTGTTTCGTTGTGGTGACTTAACAATACTACTTTTAGGACTTGCTTTCCACTGTTTTTGTTTAGAAAATAGAATATCGCTATGCCACAGCCTTAACAGGCCATCGCACAGCGATTTTGTTCAATTTAGATTTGTCGAACTCATACCTGCACGAAGAAATTAAGATATATCCTGAACGGAAGTTAAGTGGAATTGACGGAGAATCCGTCGTGTAGCCGTTAGAGTGTGGGA
>JAGKTQ010000078.1 GCA_021153325.1 Lachnospiraceae bacterium
ATTTCCTGTTCTTTCAGTATTTGCTGAATTCTTGTTTTTGAAACAGTTTCAAGTCGAGGAAAACCAGCTTCAGCAGCATGCTCTTGAATGTGTTTATGAAGGCTTTTCATCGTCCATAATTCTTGCGAATACCCAAGATCAAATGGACGCTGGTAGGCAACATCAATAATCCAGGCAATTGCATCTGCGGTTATTTCAGAAGGACGACCTTTACGTTGTTTATCAAACAATGCCAACTTTGTTCCGCCTTCCAAATATTTATCTACACAAAGGCGAACTGTATTTACGTCAATAGAAAGTCCATCAGCAACACATTTGTCGGACTTTCCAGCTTCTTTTTGTAATAGTATTTTAGCTCTCAAACATACTTGTGCTTGAATAGTTCTATTTTTCGAAAGAGATAGTAAATAGTCATGATCTCCTTCCTTTAATTCTATGCAATAAGTGTGATTTGCCATATCAATAAACCTCACATTCTAATGTTATCCTTAACTTTTCTTCAAGACCGTAACTAAATAAGAAAAGATATAGAAAAGTGCCGAGAAATCGGCACTTTTTTGCTTGCAGTATTGGTGTTTTTGTGATACAATTTAGTTATGTACATAACTAAACGCGAGGTGAAAAAATGATTAGAAAAGATGTTCTTGTAAAACGTCCGGAGGGGACGAAAATATATCGTCAAAGGAACTGTGAGTATGTTTATCATGTGACTGGAAGTGAGTATAAAAAAGATAAGCAGTATGTTGTGGAAAAAAGAGTCTGCATTGGAAAAATGGTGGATGACGAAAATATGAATCCGAATGACAGCTTCTATCAATACTATGAAATAGTTGGTGGAAATGATGAAGAAGCACCTGCTTTTTCTGATGCACTTCAGGTGGGGGCTTCCACGCTCATCTTTAAGGTTATGGAGGAATTAAAGATAAGCGAACTGCTTGAAAGTATTCATGGAGAAACAGATGCCAACCTCATAAAGGATCTGGTCAGCTATATGATAATCAGGCAAACAAGTACGATGCAACATTATTCAGATTTTGTGTGGGGACATCTTGTAAACTCGGAAAAGAAATGGGACGATACAAAAATATCGGATTTTTTTAAGAATGCGGTGGATTATGCACAGACAGAACTGTTTGTATCAAAGTGGAATGAAATACAGCCGGAGCATTCAGAGATATACATCAGTTATGACAGTACAAATATGAACACAAAAGCAGATGGTGTTGATATGGCAGAGTATGGACACGCAAAGGAGGACAGTGATATTCCACAGGTGAACATCAGTTATGCTGTGAATCATAAAGATGCAACACCGCTGTTTTATGAAATGTATCCGGGAAGTATTATAGATAATACCCAGTGTACACATATGGTAGACAGAGCGAAAGAATACGGATACAAAAATGTGGGACTGATACTGGACAGAGGGTATTTTAGTATAAAGAATATCCGGTATTTTGATGCAAAAGGTTACGATTTTTTGATGATGATAAAGAATAGCAGTATATTAGTGAGGGATATGTTGAAGGAAGCAAAACTTCCTTTACTTACAAAGGCGAAGTACTATCTGCCGGAGCATGATGTTTATGGTCTGACAAAACAGGGGACAATTGGGGATGACATAACAGTCAGATATTTTCATATTTACTATGACAATGTCCGGGCAAGCCAGGAAAAGAATGAGTATTTGAAGCAGCTGGTAAAGAAGGAAGAACATCTTCAAAAAAAGGTGAATGAAAAAATCAGACGGAAAGAAGATATGGTGGCATATAAAAAGCTGTTTAAACTAAAATATGACAATAACGGATATCTGGAATCATACAGTAGAAACGAGAATGAGATACAGAAAGAGATCGATAAACTTGGGTTCTTTGTGATTGTAACATCGAAAGAAATGAGTGCATCAGAGGCACTTGATATTTACAGAAAAAGGGACAGCGTGGAAAAGATATTTAGGATGCTTAAGACAGGATTAGAGTATGATACATTCAGGGTACATAGTCAGGATTCCTTGGAAAGCAAGACTTATGTGATGTTTATAGCAAGCATAGTCCGTAATTATATCTTTCAGGGATTAAAGAAAGTAAGTGAAAAAGAAAAGGACAGAAAGAATTATACGGTTCCGGCTGCAATAAGTGAACTTGAAAAAATAACAATTGTAAAAAACAGCAAAGATGTGTATATCAGAAGATATGGATTGACCAAAAAACAGAAGAATATACTGAAACAATTTGGGATAACTGAAAGCTACATAAATCAGGTGGCGGATCAGATGAATTCCAGGAATTAGTTATACAAAAAAAGAAAAGTTAAGGGTGTAAAGTAAAACACAATCTTGACACTGTTAAGATTGTGTTTTATAATACTATCATCTTAACACTGTTAATATTGGAGAGCGTATGAAAAAGATGATAAAATTAATATTAGTAGTATTTGGTTTTTTGTTAATCGAGAAAATTTCATAATTCATAAGCCCTGATCTTAAAAGGATTGTAGAAAAGCATAAAAATAGCTTACCCCGATTCCGATATATATTTTAAACCAATTATCCACAACGGAAAGGAGATAAGCTAAAATATGTATCG
>JAGKTQ010000017.1 GCA_021153325.1 Lachnospiraceae bacterium
GAATAATTTTATTCTTTTTCTGCGCTTTGCCAGCTTCTTCTTTCTAATTTGTTTTCTTTCATTTTGTCTTCTGTCGTTCACTCTTTATACTTCTATATTTATTTATCGGTGCGGATATCCTTCCCGAAGTCCCTTGTCAACTTCCTCCGCAATTCGATTGATACAATAAGTTGCCTTATGCTCCATATCGATCAACTGCAAAAGCTCCTCATCCGTAAGCTCGCTTTCAGGGAAATAGAATGTGCTGTCCTTAACACAAATAGCAACTCCCTCACCAGTATATTCCTCCGGGGTCTGAATAACGGACAACTCCGACGATGCATATAAGCCTTCCTTCTCGTAACTTCTTTTAAGCTCCCCATAACGACGGTTTTCATCCTCTGTCAAAGCTCTGCTATAAGCTCCGCTTACGTCACACTCCGTCGTAAACATTGTCAGATAAACCTCATCCACTGCTTCGTCATCCATTGCATTCATACGACTCGTCCATTCTTCCCCATTTACCACCTCTTTATTTTCCTCATATATGCTATAGACCATCTTATGGTCAAAATCAATAATCTCTAAAAGCTCCTCATCACTAAGAGTCTCTTCTGGTAAATATAGGGTTCGACTGGATGAATCCAGTGCAATTCCTTCTCCACTATATTCGTCTGTATTTTGTAAGTAAGTAATCTGCCCCTCCGGGAACAATCCACTCTTTTCATATTCCTCTGCTAATTTTTCGTACCTGGACTTCTCTTCCGTTGTCAGGTTTCTGCTCATTTGTGTTACTTCACCATTCATGGCGATAGAATAATATTCATCTAATAACTGCTCATTCATCTCTTCCATTCGTTGTCGGTATCGATCAAAAGCCTCCATTCCCGAAACCGTGACACCGGATATGAAAAAAATCGCGAGGCAGGCTGCCACAATTCGATGTAAGTAAACGGTATTGCGTCTCTTTTTCTTTCTGGAAATGGAAACTGCCTGCTTCTCTAAATTACTATTCTCCTCCAATGAATCAAGTGCATTTAATACGGCACTATGCACTACTTCTGGAACCTCAGGAAAAATCTTTTTATCTAACATTTTACATCACTCCCTCTAATCGTTTTCTTAATACTGCTTTGCCCCGGAATATCCGGTTTCTGACATTTGTCTCAGACAAGTCTAGAATTTTCCCTATCTCCTTTGCGGAATATCCTTCAATCTCATGGAGCACAATGGGAATTCTATATTTTTCATCTAACTGTACCAATTCACTCATAACTTGAGCTTCCTCCTCCACCATACAAACAGATTCCGCATCCCACTCCGGATATTCATCCAACGCTACATGCTTTTTGGCATTTCTGATCACTTGATAGCACTCATTAATGACAATCCGTGTTAACCACGTCTTAAAATATTTTTCGTTCCGAAGTGTTCCTAACTTTTCAAATGCCTTCAGTATTCCATTCTGTATTGCATCCGCACAATCTTCATCATTGTGAAGAATGGACTTTGCCACACGATACAAGGAATCTTCTATATCTAAAACCTGCTTACTAAATTCTTCTTTCTTCATGTCCCCTCGCTCATTCCTTTCTGGAGTTTACTCCTATTTTTCGGCCGATTTATTTGAATTCACTAATTAGATACATTTCATAGGGTAAACGTCTCATAATTTTAAAAGTTTTTCACTAAAAGTTTTATTTATAGGCATAAAAACTGCCAGTAGATATTCTACTGGCAGAAAAAGTTTTATTTTTTAATTGTCTACTTGGTAGGAAACCATTCCTTCCCGGAAGGGTTTTCAGACTTCCCATTATATTCTAGTACCAGCGTGCCTTAAAGCTCTGATACTTATCCGCTAATTTTTCGCGCTGCTCCTGTATTTGTACATGTAATACTTTATACAACTGGAACACATAGTCAATGGCTACAAAAAGCAAAATGAACTGACACGCACGAATCCCATGCTGAAAATTATAGGTATCAATAAATCCAATGACCTTACCATGTAAGAATGTCACAATGATGATCGCATAAAAGCCCCACGCAATTGTACTTTCCAGGCAAATAATTCCTTTGTAATTGCATGGCTTATCGTTATAATCCCACCATAGCTCGCCAAGCGCTTTGATCATAAATTTTCCAACTACAAATTCAAAAATAGTAGCTGCTATCGCTCCAACTACATAAACCGCAACAAGATTTCCACGCAAAGGTCTGAGCATTAAATACCCGATCACCGCTCCAAATCCATAAATTGGACAGAACGGTCCTTTCGCAAATCCCCTGTTCGTAATTTTTTTGTTACATAATGACATATAAATAGATTCTACAAGCCATCCTAACATACTGTAGATAATAAAAGCAGATACCAAATGATATACATCAGTACCAAACAATTCCCTTGTCCACACTTTTTTTCTCTCCCCTAAATCTTTTGTATAACTTTTCCATATCTCTTTACAACAAAATCCTTGGTCAAATGGCCAAGGATTTGTCATTAAAATTAGTTATATTTACGTTTTCTTGCTGCTTCAGATTTTTTCTTACGTTTTACGCTTGGTTTTTCGTAATGCTCTCTTTTGCGGATTTCCTGC
Source organism: Lachnospiraceae bacterium (assembly GCA_021153325.1). Classification (GTDB taxonomy): domain Bacteria; phylum Bacillota; class Clostridia; order Lachnospirales; family Lachnospiraceae; genus RGIG3002. Next base: position 2,577 of record JAGKTQ010000017.1, read on the forward strand.
TGGATACCTGCTTTTGCACAACTTCTTTTAAAACGACGTAAAGCGCTATCTAAAGTCTCGTTTTCTTTTACGATTACGTTTGACATGATTACACCTGACCTCCCTTCAGTCCCTTCAAGTTACACGACTGATTGGGTTAATTATTTGCATCAGAGCATTAATTACCCATCTGCACAAATCATATTATATCATAAAAACCCTATACGTCAACTACTTTTTGAGAAATTATAACTGTCCTTCTAAAATTTTTGCAGCTTCTGCCACTGCCTGCGGTATTCCTGCCGGATTTTTACCGCCCGCCTGTGCCATGTTCGGACGTCCACCGCCGCCACCGCCAACAAGTCCTGCGATGCCTTTGATCAGATTTCCTGCATGTGCTCCTTTGCTCATAGCCTCATCGGTAGCCATAGCGATCAGATTTACTTTTCCATCCATATCGGAAGCAAGCACAACAACGCCTTCGCCAAGTTTGCCTTTCAGCTGGTCTCCCAAATCGCGAAGACCATTCATATCAACACCGGATACGCTTGTCGCAAGAAGTTTTACACCTTTTACTTCTACGACCTTATCCATAACATCTCCAAGTGCTTCTTTTGCCGCTTTGCTCTTTAAGGATTCATTTTCACTCTGAAGTGCTTTCATTTCAGCCATTAAATGCTCTAATTTTTCAAGCAGATTAGCTGGTGTGGCTTTTACAGTCTTAGCTGCTTTTTCTATTGTTTCCTCTAACTGTGCGTAATATGCAAACACACCATTTCCAGTCAATGCTTCGATTCTTCTGACACCGGCAGCTACACCACTTTCAGATATGATCTTGAAAGCATTGATAACACCTGTATTTGCAACATGTGTACCACCACAAAGCTCGATAGAGAAATCTCCCATTTTAACAACACGTACTTTTTCGCCGTATTTTTCACCGAACAATGCCATCGCACCAGACTTTTTCGCTTCTTCAATGTCGCATACATCTGTAACTACAGCCAGATTTTCTGCTATTTTTTCATTTACAAGTTTTTCTACCTTATCCAGTTCTTCCTGTGTCATAGCAGAGAAATGACTAAAGTCGAAACGAAGTCTTTCTCCATCCACATAAGAACCTGCCTGCTCTACGTGTGTACCAAGTACCGTTCTTAAAGCTTTCTGTAAAAGGTGGGTTGCACTGTGGTTCTTGCAAGTATCTGCACGTCTTTCTTCCTCTACTTTTAAAGTAACCATATCGCCTGTTTTTAACATACCCTTTGTCATTTTTCCGATATGTCCAACTTTACCGCCAAGCAATTTTACGGTATCCTGTACGACAAATTCACCATTATCCGTAACGATCACACCAGTATCGGCACACTGTCCACCCATAGTCGCATAAAATGGTGTTTCCTCCACAATGACTGTACCAGTCTGTCCGTCTGTCAAAGCATCTGTAATTTCTGTTTCTGTAGTAAGTACGGAAATCTTTGATGTATGCTCTAATCTGTCATAACCTACAAAAGTAGAAGTAATACTTGGATCGATGGATTCATAAACAGTTACATCAGCACCCATGTAATTCGTTACTTTTCTTGCTTTTCTAGCTGTTTCCTTCTGCTCTTCCATAGCAGCCTTGAAACCTTCTTCGTCAATCGTAAAGCCTTTTTCTTCCAAAATTTCCATCGTTAAATCTAATGGGAATCCGTAAGTATCATACAATTTGAATGCATCAGCACCTGAAAGCTGTGTTTTGCCTTCTTTGCTCATAGCCTCTTCCATTTCTTCCAAAATAGAAAGACCCTGATCGATTGTTTTATTGAATTTATTTTCTTCCTGTGTTAATACATTGAAGATAAACTCTTTCTTTTCTTCTAATTCCGGATAACCGTCTTTACATTCTGCAATAACTGTTGCACTTAAGTTTGCAAGAAATTCGCCATCAATACCTAATTTTCTTCCATGTCTTGCTGCACGACGGATCAATCTTCTAAGTACATAGCCCCTTCCTTCATTGGATGGCATAATACCATCGGAAATCATAAAGGTTGAAGAACGGATATGATCTGTGATCAAACGGATAGAAACGTCTTTTGCTTCGTCCGTCTGATAAGTTGCACCTGCAAGCTCACAAATACGATCGCGAATTGCTTTCATCGTATCCACATCAAATACACTGTCTACATCCTGTACCACTACTGCAAGTCTTTCCAGCCCCATACCAGTATCAATATTTTTCTGTGCAAGCTCAGTATAATTGCCGTGTCCGTCACCATCAAATTGTGTAAATACGTTGTTCCATACTTCCATAAAACGGTCACAGTCACAGCCTACTTTACAGTCCGGTCTGCCACATCCGTATTTGATTCCTCTATCATAATAAATTTCAGAACAAGGACCGCAAGGACCTGCACCGTGCTCCCAGAAGTTATCACACTCTCCATTTTCGTCACGGTAAAATCTTGTTATCTTTTCTCCCGGTACGCCTACCTCTTTCGTCCAAATATCGTAAGCTTCATCATCTTCACAGTAAATAGATGGATACAATCTATCCGGATCCATTCCGATAACCTCTGTTAAAAATTCCCAGCTCCATGCAATTGCTTCATGCTTAAAGTAATCACCAAAAGAGAAGTTTCCGAGCATTTCAAAGAAGGTAAGGTGTCTTGCTGTCTTACCTACATTTTCAATATCACCTGTACGAACACATTTCTGACAGGTCGTCACTCTTTTTCTAGGTGGAATTTCCTGTCCTGTAAAGTAAGGTTTTAATGGTGCCATACCAGAATTGATAATCAAAAGACTGTTATCATTGTGTGGTACCAAAGAGAAGCTCTTCATTTTTAAATGATCTTTGCTTTCGAAGAACTCCAAATACATTTTTCGTAATTCGTTTACACCATATGGCTTCATGGTATTTTCCTCCAAGTCCTTTCTATCCTTTACTTAAAACGTAAATTTATCTGCAAAATAAGCCTCAAGATCAGCAATTGCCACACGTTCCTGTTCCATAGAATCACGGAAACGAACTGTCACGCACTGATCTGTTTCGGATTCAAAGTCATAAGTAATACAGAACGGTGTACCGATTTCGTCCTGACGGCGATATCTCTTACCAATATTACCTCTGTCATCAAATTCACAGTTATATTTTTTAGACAACTGTGCAAATACTTTTTCAGCACCTTCATTTAACTTTTTAGAAAGCGGAAGCACACCGATCTTGACCGGAGCAAGTGCTGGGTGGAAATGAAGCACAGTACGCACATCTCCTTCTCCGATTTCTTCTTCATCATAAGCTGCACAAAGGAATGCCAATACAACACGATCTGCACCAAGAGAAGGCTCAATAACGTAAGGTACATATTTTTCCTTCTTCTCATCATCAAAGTAAGACATATCTTCACCAGATACATTCTGATGCTGTGTTAAGTCATAATCTGTTCTATCTGCGATTCCCCAAAGTTCGCCCCAGCCAAATGGGAATAAAAATTCAATATCTGTTGTTCCCTTTGAATAGAAGCAAAGTTCTTCTGGAGAATGATCTCTTAAACGCATTTCATCTTCTTTAATACCAAGAGATAATAACCAGTCACGGCAGAAGCCTCTCCAATACTGGAACCATTCTAAATCAGTACCCGGCTCACAGAAAAATTCCAATTCCATCTGCTCAAATTCTCTTGTACGGAAAGTGAAGTTACCCGGTGTAATCTCATTACGGAATGATTTACCGATCTGTCCAATACCAAATGGAATTTTCTTACGAGAAGTTCTCTGTACGTTCTTAAAGTTAACGAAAATACCCTGTGCTGTTTCCGGTCTTAAATATACCGTATTTTTTGCATCTTCTGTTACACCCTGGAAGGTTTTGAACATTAAGTTGAACTGACGAATATCTGTAAAATTATGTTTTCCGCAAGTAGGACATGGAATGTTGTGGTCTTCTACGAACTGTTTCATCTGTTCCTGACTCCATGCATCTACGGACTCTTCCAATGTAATACCATTTTCTGCTGCATAATCCTCAATCAATTTATCTGCACGGAAACGTTCATGACATTCTTTACAATCCATAAGAGGATCGGAAAATCCTCCTAAATGTCCAGATGCCACCCAAGTCTGCGGATTCATCAAAATAGCACAATCCACACCTACATTATATGGATTCTCCATAACGAATTTCTGCCACCATGCTTTTTTTACGTTATTTTTTAATTCTACACCAAGATTACCGTAATCCCATGTATTTGCAAGACCTCCATAAATCTCAGAACCCGGATATACGAATCCTCTTGCTTTCGCTAACGCTACGATTTTTTCCATTGTTTTTTCCATTACTTTACTCTCCATCCTTTTGTTATATGTTCAATAATGCGCGTTATGCCTCATCTATTTTATAATGAGATAAGCTGCTTCTTCTGTTTCCGTTACTTTTGCACTTTTCCCTGACAGAACTTCCACATTATCGCTTGTATATAATATTTTAGAAGCAGTTTCCACCTTTACAGGCTCTTCCAAAATAATAATTCCATAATCACCCATTTTTAAAATTTCTTCTTTTCCTATCTGTCCGCCATCTTCCTGCGTAGAAGTGAGTGTAATATCAAAATCAAGTCCCGCTTCATAGGCTTCCAGCACCGTTCCTGAAAAAAGAATGCTGTCGTTAAATTCTGTATACTCTCCCGCTCCTGCATAGGTCATGGAAAGTACGATCTTCCCATCCTCTGCTTCCAGCTTATCAACGGAAATACTGTCTGCTCCCGCTGTAGAATTAAAAGCGGCAACTTCGCCTAAAACCATACTTTTTAAATCTTCTACATTGTAAAGTGTTTCATCAAAGTCCTCTACGATCGTATTGACAACCGTGCCATCTTTCTCAAGCTTTAAGGAAGTTTCCTCTATCTTACCGTTCTGTCCGCAGGCACACAACCCAAGCGCGATCACTCCTGTGACCAGAACCGTTTTTATTTTTTGGCTTATCATAAAACTTTCTCTCCTTCGCCCATCCTACAAGTATCGTCCTTTATTATATCCGAGTTACTTATGATTTTCAACATGGATTTTGTATTGTTTCCAAAACTTCCAAACTTTTAAACGGATAATTCATGAACCGCTGTCTGTATTTCGAGGCTGCAAATTTCAGTTCTGCAAGCACTTCGTCTGTGACGGTAAAGGTATATAATTTTTCTATTGGTGAGGTCTCTATATAAGAAAGTGCATAGATGGCAGATTCAGAAAACTGTCTTTCCGTCGGAATCCCCGGATACTCGCCATTGACAACAACAGCCTTTGTTTCATATATGTAACGGATCAGTTCATTGGAAAGCTTTGGATGCTGTAACGCGCGCAGTGACTGGTATACGAGCTTTAGCATCTGTCTTTCATCGTTATTTTCCCGCGTGTAATAATCCGCAATTTCCATAAAATACATCCCATAATATGCCGCTTCAAAATCTTCCCGCAGACTTTCAAAATAATTGGATATGGAAGCTTCCATAATATTATAGGAAGTCTTCCCTTCATACAATTTAAATTCTCCAAAACAAAACGGATTGGTAGCTGCCAAAAGCCTGCTTGTCTGCCGTCTTGAACCTTTTGCAAAGGCTGAGATTTTTCCACGTTCTTTCGTTAACAAAACAACGCGCCTATCGTAATCCCCGATAGGCACTGTCTTCAATATGATTCCTGTTAAGATTATCGCTTCCTGCATAACTGCCTGCTTTCCCGACTGTTCTTTCTTGTAAATTCTGCTCATTTTCCTTATAGCAAAGATAGTCTTTCGGATTTCCTGTTTTACAAAATTGCTGCCAGTAATTTAATGTTTTCATCCTATGCCCCCTAATCGTATTGTACTATTAGGGTTCGCTTTTTTCTTATTTCTATTCTTAAAATCCCTTGAGCTAAAAAGTTTCTGTTTCCTTTTTATCATAACCAAAATTTTTGAGTAAAAAGTCACTGTCTCTCCAGTCCTTTTTCACTTTTACCCAGAGCTGCAAATTTACTTTTGCTTCCAGCATGTTCTCAATTTCCACTCGTGCCTGACTGCCGATCTTCTTTAACATGCTTCCCTGCTTTCCAATGATAATTCCTTTGTGAGAATCTCTTTCACACACAATAGTCGCATCAATATCACATATATTTTTACGGAATTTCATGCTTTCAATGCTGACTGCCACGCCGTGAGGAATCTCATCATTTAATAAGCGGAGTGCTTTTTCCCGGATCAACTCTGCAACAATCTGTCTTTCCGGCTGATCCGTGATCGTATCTTCATCATAAAAGGCAGGACCATAGGGAAGATATTTCATGATACAGGAAATAAGTTCTTCTGTATTATCTGCTTTTAAAGCGGATACCGGTACGATCTCTGCGAAATCCATTTCTTTCCGATAAGTATCAATAAAGAGCAGGATTTCTTCTCTTTTCACAGTATCAATTTTATTAATTACTAAAATAACAGGTGTTTTTGTTTTCTTTAACTGTTCAATAATGTGTTTTTCGCCAGCTCCAATAAAAGTAGTTGGCTCTACCAGCCACAAAATCACGTCCACTTCAGCTAATGTACGCTCTGCAATATTCACCATATAATCGCCAAGTTTGTTTTTTGCCTTGTGGATACCTGGTGTGTCCACAAAGACAATCTGGCCTTCCTCGGAAGTATAAACTGTCTGAATGCGGTTTCTTGTCGTCTGCGGCTTATTGGATGTGATCGCTATTTTCTGCCCGATCAGACAATTCATCAATGTGGATTTTCCTACGTTTGGTCTTCCTATCAGCGTTACAAAGCCTGATTTAAATTTTTCGTTCATTTCATCCTCCCTCATTTTCGCACAAGTGCGAACTGAAACCTATTATCTTTATCGGAACAAAGGCTCCACTGTTCCAAAAATATCCGCACATTCTTTGATCTTTTCTTCGTTACCGATAACGCAGAAGCAGTCATCCTCCATAAATGCTTTGATATAATCAGAAAGTTTTCGGATATCTTCCACCCCTGTACAAAGCAGTTCCTCTCTTTCTTTTTGGATTGCCACATCGCTTAATTCTGTCAAATATGCACCTAATGAAAATATTCCTTTTGCCGCCGGAGTCAGTGGAACGTCCATATCACTGATCGCACCGATAACAAACTGTGTCATCGTCCGCTCATCTGCTTCGAAATTTGCAATATACTCTGCTGCTTTTTCGTATATTTCTACCGTTTTCGTAAGGTTCGGGTCACGATACGAAACAAAATAGCTGTCTCCTGTCCTGCCAAAGCCTGACATACAGCCATAGGCTCCACCTTTGACACGCACATTGACCCACAAATATTCATAACCCATCATGACCTTTAATACTTTTAAGGCTCCTGTAGGCTGTAAACCATTTTTACGGTAATTTCCGGCACGGCATACATACTGAACCTGTGACGAGGACGTAAAGCCTTCATTTTTTACAGAAAGCTCAGGCTCAAAAGTTCCTGTCTCTACCGGACAAGTAAACAATGTTTTCTTTAAATTTTGTACCAGTGCCGGCAGTTTTTCATAGCCTTCTTCTGTTGCGGTATAGTCGACCATCAAATTTTCCGGACGGAAAATACATTTGGTAAGCTCCGTCAGGTTTGCGATCAACTCTTCTTTTTCTTCTTCAAAATGATAAGCGATCTTTTCCACAAGACGATTGAAATCCATACCACTGATCACTTCTGAAATGGCTGCAGATCTTGACTGGTATGACATTGCCCTTCCCATAGCAAAAGAATGTCCTGCACTCATCACGGATGCCTGATTTTTGGAATTTAATTCTGCCATAATTTCCAAAAGACGTTTCTCATCCGCAAATTTTGTTCCTGTTATAATTTCTTCTGCCAGCGCAAATGCTTTCTCTAAATTTTCATACAATACTTTTGCTTTGACTTCCAGCATTACCTTCTGTTTGTCTGTATCCAGACTGTTCGTATATATATTGCTGACAACTGCCATTCCACCAGTCTGCATATTCATTTCATTATATAAGTCACCATAGCTGTAATGTTCTGTATCCATCAGTCCAAGTACCGCTTTTAATATTCCAACATAAGGGAATAATTTTGCCGGTACATTTTCCAGATCAAAGAGCAAGCGCAAATAACCAATATGATTCGTGAAAATATTGTGGAACAAAATGGTCGTACCTTCACTGCTTCGCACATCATTGACAGGCAATTCTGCCTCTTTCTTTAAATCCTCTCTCTTTAAAAGTGGGATTTTCGCCAAGTCTTCCGGATTTTCTTCCGCTTCCTGATACGCCTTCAATTCCTCTGTTTCTTTTATAATTTGCTGAATCTGCTCGCTTCCCAAAGATGCTTTATATTCGGCAAGTTTCTTTGCAAGCGCCTCATCCTCTTTTGCTCCCAGACCTTTTTCCGGTTTTAAGATAAGCATGGATTTATGAGAATTCTCAATTAGGTAAGTGCGGATCAACTGCTCAAAATAATCGGTATCAATTTTGTCTTTTACTGCCTTATAGGTATCATTTGCCTCAATATGGATAAATGGCTTACTGTCATCATACAGCCAGCTGTCCAACATACGAAGTCCATACATAAGTCCCTTTGGATAAGAACCATAATCCGCTTCTCTATATTTGAACTCATAATAATTCAAGCCTGCACGCAATGCTTTTTTATCCAGTCCATGATCCGCTAAATCCTGCAGCACTTCCTGAATCGTCTTTATGAACTCTTCCTTCTGCTCTACATTTGCATTTTTGGCAATCACACTAAAATATGGCTGTTTAATCCCATCCTCATACAGACTGTAAACATCCTTTCCAATGCACTTATCGATCAACGCCTGTTTTAATGGTGCTCCTGGCGCAGAACAGATTGCATAATCCAATACGTTAAATGCAACTGAAAGCTCTTTGTCCAGACTATCTTTTAACATAATATTATAAGAAAGATAGGTGTTATCTTTTTCAGACTCTTCCTCGGTTATCGGATATGTGCACTCCATTTCTCTCATGCTGTCGAACATGCTCTGTGTCTGAATGGAAGAATCAATTTCTAAATAGTCATATTTTGACAAATATTCTTTATCAATAAAATCCAGTTTTTCTGCCATATCCATATTACCATACAAATAAATATAGCTGTTGCTCGGATGATAATAACGGCTGTGAAATTCCAAAAACTGCTCATAAGTCAAATCTGGAATATTTTTCGGGTCTCCACCGGATTCCGTGCTGTATGTGTTGTCAGGATAGAGTGAATTCATGATCTGGCGATAAAGCACATCATCTGGAGAAGAGAAAGCTCCCTTCATCTCATTATAAACGACACCATTTAAAGTAAGATCATCCTTCTCATCTTCCATCTCATAGTGCCAGCCTTCCTGCATAAAAATCTTCTTTTCTTTATAAATATTCGGATGAAAAACTGCATCCAGATATACATGACATAAATTCTGAAAATCGGTATCATTGCAGCTTGCAAGAGGATATACGGTCTTGTCAGGATAAGTCATGGCATTTAAAAAGGTATTTAAAGACCCCTTTACCAATTCCACAAAAGGATCTTTGACTGGATATTTTTCGGAACCGCAAAGTACAGAATGCTCCAAAATGTGCGCTACCCCTGTACTATCTGCCGGTGGCGTACGGAATCCAATATAGAACACCTTGTTTTCATCATCATTGGAAAGAAGCGCTACTCTCGCTCCCGTTTTCTTATGACGCAAAAGATAACTCATAGAATTTAAATCTTCAATTCGTCTCTTCTCAATTATTTCATAACTTTTTAAATCTTCTATCTGCATTTTTCTCTCCTAAAAGTAATAATTTTTTATACTGGAAACATAAGCAACGCCATTTTGGGAATCGTTATTTCCTGTATCATGATGCCTCTTTCCTTCTTCTCTTCTACCGGAATTGCACAAAATTCCTGCATTTTGTATATCGTTTCCTCATACACGGTTTTTTCTTTTCCCAAAAAACCTTTCTTTTTCTTTTTTTCGCATACCTTAATTTTTACTCGTAATTGTTCATAGGTACGTGCTGAAAAACTTTTTGGTTCCATATAATAAAAATGGCTTTCCAATGTTGTCTCCATAGCAATTTCTTTTGTCAGATAATGCTCAATAATCGCTTTTATTTTAAAAGAAACATCTGCATTATCCAAAATCTCTTCATAGGAAAATTTCCCTCCAAGATAAATACTGCCTGCATCCTGCATGACATATTTGTAGTCTTTGTTTTCCTGTTCGTTCTGATTACCCATGCAAACTCCTTTTAAGTGCTTTCCTTTTCAATATACTCAATGTTATCTCCACTCATACGAATTGCTTCCAAAATTTCTTCTATACCCATTCCTGTTTCTTCTGCAAGTTCCTTTGGAGTGATCTTTCTATTCAGACTCTCTGCCAGTTCTTTTGCCTTTTCCGAAATATCATTGACCTGTTCCAAAATTTTCTTGTCCAGATCTTCTGCCTGAACATTTTCAGTAATATAATCTTCCATGGCATCCATCATGAGCTTTCCGAGCATTCCCTCTGCCTCGGAAGGATGTTCCAGACATCCAAGCTGTGTTACACCCATCGCTACTGCCAAATTCCCTTCTCCGATCAGATCTTCCAGAAATACGCCTTGTCCGGCATATAACTTTGCTACATCAATAACCTGTGGAATATAAATCTCGATCAGCTTCCTCTGTGCATCCAGATCTCCTGCCATTGCAGACATTGTAATCGCTTCTTTTTCTCCGTCACTAACTTTCTCTAATGCTTCTATTTCTTCCAAATAGGTATCCAGATATTTTTTATCTTCATCCGTTAGATAATCATCTAAATCTACTGGCTCTCCGATACCGATTTTATGCTTCACAAGGTAATCCAATACCATTCCCATCTGTTCTTCGGACAAGTTTTGGGACGCAAAAGCTTCTTCTACTGCTTCTTTTGTAATACAGTTTCCATTATCCTTCGCCTGCTCTACAACATTTTGAAGGATTTTTGCAAATTCTAATTCCTTATTCATAGCCTCTTTCTCCTATTTCACATGTTCATGCGTAAAATCTTCACGCTTCTACGTTTTCTCCTATTTCACATGTTCATGCGTAAAATCTTCACGCTTCTACGTTTTCTCCTATTTCACATGTTCATGCGTGAAGAGATGATTTTGACAATACTCATAATTCCCATTGCATTTAGAACAGAAACGGAATTCCAGATCAGGATTATCCTCTTCGGTCTGTCCACAGATTGCACATTTATGCTTTGTAATTCCTGTTGCCCGTTTTGTTTCCCGCTTAAACTCCTGTCTACGTTTCATTTGCTTTGGTGATAACCTCACACGCTTTCTTGACGTAAAATAAAATACTACAAAATTGAACAGGGATGCTGCAATTGCAAATTTATAATAATATGGGTAAATAAGAAATTCATAAACAAGCATTACCGCATATAAAATTCCCATCCATTTTACTTTTACCGGAATGATAAACATCAATAGTACTTGTACATCCGGGAACGTTGCAGCAAAAGCAAGGAATATGGACATATTTACGAAATAAGTACTAAAGCAGTTTGCAACGGTTGCAAAATATATTTCGGCACTATAATAAGCAATAGCCCCACTCTGAAACAAATAGCTGTATCCCATCAGCAAAAAGCTGCCGACTATTGTAAATAAGATTCCTGAAAAAATATAAACATTATATCGATAAGTTCCCCATGTACGTTCCAGTGTAGTACCCAAAGAATAATAAAAATATAAAGTAATCAAGATAAAAAAGAAATTATCATTAGAAGGTGGACAAATGATCCATGTAACAAGCCTCCATATCTGTCCGTGCAATATTTGGTAGGCATCCAATGTTAAATATTGTAAAAATGCCGGATTTATAAAATTGATCAAATATCCACAGGCATAACATAAGATCAACATCAATGATAAATTTTTAATAGCATATTTGCCAAATTTTCGTTCAAATTTACTCATATACTCAAACAAACTCCTCTTCTTTCTATATTTTCCTATTGCTAAAAAATATATTTTAGCGCTTACAGGAAAATTTTTCTGCTATGTCATGCGCAGGAAAATAATTGAATATATTCTAACATTCCAAGCGTTAAAAGTAAACAAACCCATTTTTAATTCATTCAATATTATAAAAATTTTAGAATTAATACCCTAAAACTTTCTTTTCTTACACGATACGCGCGTTGCATTTTATTTCGACGTGTCGTATAATGTCAAGGAATGTCATGCAATAAATCATGTATAATAAATAAGTAGAAAAGGTGTGAACATATGGAAAAACACTATACACTCGGTATTGATATTGGTTCAACTACCGTTAAAATAGCGATTTTAGATGAAAACAATACAATTCTTTTCAGTGACTATGAAAGACATTTCGCCAACATTCGCGAAACGCTTTCTTCTCTTCTGCAAAAGGCTTATGACAAACTGGGTAACATTACCCTGCATCCAATGATTACCGGTTCCGGCGGTCTGACTCTTGCAAATCATTTGCAAGTACCGTTCGTTCAGGAAGTAATCGCAGTTGCCACTTCCTTAAAAGAACTGGCACCACAGACAGACGTTGCCATTGAACTTGGTGGTGAAGATGCTAAGATCATTTACTTTGAAGGCGGTAATGTAGAACAGCGTATGAATGGTATCTGCGCTGGTGGTACAGGCTCCTTTATCGACCAGATGGCATCCTTGATCCAGACAGATGCTGCCGGTTTAAATGAATATGCTAAAAATTACAATTCCCTTTATACGATCGCAGCACGTTGTGGTGTATTTGCCAAAACAGATATCCAGCCATTGATCAATGAAGGGGCTACAAAGGAAGATCTGGCTGCTTCTATTTTCCAGGCGGTCGTAAATCAGACGATCAGCGGTCTTGCCTGCGGTAAACCAATTCGCGGACATGTTGCCTTTTTAGGTGGTCCACTTCACTTCCTTTCTGAATTGAAAGAAGCATTTATCCGTACTTTAAAATTAGATGAAGAGCACATCATCGATACCGATAATTCTCATTTATTTGCAGCGATCGGTTCTGCTCTAAATGCAAAAGAAGACGTCTTCTATACTATGGAAGAAATGGTAAATAAGCTCTCTTCCGACATCAAAATGGAATTTGAAGTAGAACGAATGGAACCGTTATTTGCTTCCGATGAAGAATTTAAAGAATTTGAAGCACGCCATGCAAAGCATCATGTGGCTACTGCAGATTTAAGTACATATAAAGGAAACTGTTACCTTGGTATTGACTCAGGAAGTACGACTACCAAAACAGCTCTCGTAGGTGAGGATGGTTCTCTTCTTTACTCTTTCTACAGCAGTAACGAAGGAAGCCCATTAAATACCGTTATTCGTTCTTTAAAAGAAATTTATTCTCTGCTTCCGGAAGGTGCAAAGATCGTACGCTCCTGCTCTACCGGTTACGGTGAAGCATTAATGAAAGCTGCCTTCCTTTTAGATGATGGTGAAGTAGAAACGGTAGCTCATTATTATGCTGCAGCTTTCTTTAATCCTGACGTAGACTGCATTTTGGATATCGGCGGTCAGGATATGAAATGCATCAAGATCAAAAATCAGACCGTTGATAGTGTACAGCTGAATGAAGCATGTTCCTCCGGCTGTGGTTCTTTTATTGAAACCTTTGCAAAATCTTTAAATTACAGCGTAGAAGACTTTGCTTCTGCTGCTCTTTTTGCAAAACATCCTATCGACCTTGGAACTCGCTGTACTGTATTTATGAACTCTAAAGTAAAACAGGCACAGAAGGAAGGTGCTGAAGTAGCAGATATTTCAGCCGGACTTGCTTACTCTGTTATTAAAAATGCGTTATTCAAAGTAATCAAAGTTTCTGATGCTTCTGAGCTTGGTAAAAATATTGTTGTACAGGGTGGAACTTTTTACAACAATGCTGTTTTAAGAAGTTTTGAAAAAATTGCCGGCTGTGAAGCTATCCGTCCGGATATTGCCGGTATTATGGGTGCTTTCGGTGCTGCTTTGATTGCAAGAGAACGTTACGGCATGGAAGAAAACTATCAGACTACCATGCTTTCCATTGATAAGATCAATGCTTTGCAGTTTGAAACAAGTATGGCAAAATGTAAAGGCTGTACGAACAACTGCCGACTTACCATTAACAAATTTTCCGGTGGACGTCAGTATATTTCTGGTAACCGCTGTGAACGTGGTCTTGGAAAACAGAAAAACGAAAACAATATTCCAAACCTGTTTGAATACAAATTAAAACGTCTCTTCTCCTACGAGCCGCTTCCAGCCGATGAAGCAAAACGAGGTTCTGTAGGTATTCCGAGAGTTTTAAACATGTACGAGAACTACCCGTTCTGGTATACCTTCTTCACAGAACTTGGTTATCGTGTCATTCTTTCTCCAAGCTCTAATCGTAAAATTTATGAACTTGGTATTGAATCCATCCCGAGTGAGTCCGAATGCTATCCGGCAAAACTTGCTCATGGTCATGTACAATGGCTGATCAACCAGAAACCGGACTTTATTTTCTATCCGGCACTGTTTTATGAACGTAACGAATTTGAAGATGCAAACAATCATTACAACTGTCCGATCGTTACTTCTTATTCCGAAAATATTAAGAACAACGTAGAAGAAATCGGAAGAGGCGAAGTTATTTTCCGTAATCCGTTTATGTCTTTCTTGAGCGTTGACACGATCAGTGATGCGTTAATCAAAGAATTTAAAGAACTTCCTGCTGCCGAAATCCGTGCTGCTGTACAAAAAGGCTGGGAGGAAATGGCAGCTGCAAGAGAAGATATGAAACGCAAAGGCGAAGAAGTTATCAAATGGATGGAAGAAAACCACAAACGTGGTATTGTCCTTGCCGGACGTCCTTACCACGTCGATCCGGAAATTAACCATGGTATTCCAGAATTGATCAATTCCTACGATATCGCCGTACTGACAGAAGATTCCGTTTCCCATTTAGCTTCTCCGGAACGTCCTCTTATCGTTTCTGATCAGTGGATGTATCATTCCAGACTTTACGCTGCAGCAAGCTATGTGAAAACAAGAGAGGATTTGGATCTGATTCAGTTAAATTCTTTCGGATGCGGTCTGGATGCGGTTACTACCGATCAGGTGAATGACATCCTTTCTGGCTCCGATAAGATTTATACATGCTTAAAAATTGACGAAGTAAACAACTTGGGTGCTGCAAGAATCCGTATTCGTTCCCTGCTCTCTGCACTCCGTGTAAAAGAACAGAAAAAGCAGACACGTACCATTCGCTCTTCTGCAATCACAAAAGTACAGTTTACAGAAGAAATGAGAAAAGATTACACCATTCTCTGCCCACAGATGTCACCGATCCACTTTGAGATCTTAGAACCGGCATTCCATGCCTGCGGTTACAATTTTGAAGTGCTTTCTAATGACAACAAACATGCCGTAGATGTGGGATTAAAATATGTAAACAACGATGCATGTTATCCTTCTCTTATGGTGGTTGGACAGATCATGGATGCCTTGCTTTCCGGCAAATATGATTTAAACAAAACAGCTGTTATTATGACACAGACTGGCGGTGGCTGCCGTGCTACAAACTACATCGGCTTCATACGCCGTGCTCTGGAAAAAGCAGGAATGCCGCAGATTCCAGTCATCTCCTTAAATCTTGGAGGTATTGAAACCAACCCTGGTTTCCACTTAAATCTAGATATGATAATGCGTGCTGCTTACGGTGCTGTATTTGGCGATATTTTCATGCGTTGTGTTTATCGTATGCGTCCGTATGAAAAAGAACCTGGAAGCGTCAACGCCGTACATAAAAAGTGGGTAAAAAGATGTCAGGACTTTGTTTCTGCAAAACATATGAATTTCTTCACCTTCCAGAAAATGTGCCGTCAGATCATTGAAGACTTTGATGCCATTCCAATTACGGATGAAAAGAAACCACGCGTTGGTATTGTAGGTGAGATTCTTGTTAAGTTCGCACCTGCTGCTAATAACTATCTTGTGGAATTATTGGAATCGGAAGGTGCTGAGGCTGTCTGCCCTGACTTAATAGACTTTATGCTCTATTGCTTCTACAATCAGATATACAAAGCAGAGCACCTTGGTACAAAGAAAAAGACCGCTACCCTTTCAAAGCTTGGTATTTGGGCAATTGAAAAGCTTCGTGGTGGTGCTACAAAAGCATTTGAAAAGAGTAAACACTTTGAGGCTCCAACAAGTATTTACAAAATTGTAAAATATGCAGAACCTATTGTAAGCATTGGTAATCAGACTGGTGAAGGATGGTTCCTCACAGGTGAAATGGTCGAATTGATTCATAATGATGTACCAAACATCGTATGCTGCCAGCCATTTGCCTGCCTGCCAAACCATATTGTAGGTAAAGGTGTTATCAAGGAACTGCGTAAGCAATATCCATTAAGTAATATCGTAGCAATTGACTATGATCCAGGTGCCAGTGAAGTTAACCAGTTGAATCGTATTAAACTGATGTTATCCACAGCGCAGAAAAACTTAAAAAAATAAATAGGAAATACCCAAAAAGGTGTACACCAATTTTTCGGTGTACACCTTTTCTTTATTTCTGTGCTGCTATATCTTTCATTTCCTGCAGATCGTGAATCAATACTTTTGAATACTCTTCTGCTTCTAAACATTTTCTTTCTGCTGTAGTAAAGTCCTCTTTCATAATAGCCTGTATTACGCTCTTTCCAAATTCATGGAACTTTTTATGTTTCTCCGCAACACCTTCCCATACCTTGCGGATTTCCGGTGTTTTTGGTGTCATAGAATAATAGAAATGACCAAATCCACATTTTGCAGCATCCAATTGTAACGGCAAAATAGTCCGTTCCTCTACCATCTTTCTAAGATTGTCGAGCCATGCATTATGAGCATTGATTGCTTTATCCATATATTTGATAAATTCTGTATATTCCATACGATAAAATGCATCATCTGTCATATCACCCATCTGTTTTGCAGCTTCATCCAATACGGTTTCAATTTTAGCAACCGGAGCAGTTGTTTCCTTTAACCGTTTACTGATCACACGTACCTGATGTGTATTCTCCTCTAAATACATACACTGTTCTTTGATATTCACAGTCTGGCTTTCCATCTCTGCCATGGAACTGCAGATTTCTTCACTGACAGCAGCAAGAGAACTGATGGATTCATTGACCCTTGATACATGTTTCTGGTTCTCATCATTGATTTCCCATACACTTTGAATTTTCTCTGTTACCGTTCCTAAAGAATCAATCGTACTTGTTACGCTTTCGGAGCTCTTCTGCGAAGCAGTTTTAATCTTATCAACAAAATCTCCCATATTGGCTGTCAGTTTCTGTGTTTCTTCTGCCAACTGACGGATCTCATCTGCTACCACTGCAAATCCTCTGCCTGCTTCCCCAGCTCTTGCTGCCTCAATAGAAGCATTTAATGCCAGGAGATTTGTCTGCGACGAAATCGAATTAATACCTGAAATTACTTCATTCATATGACTGATAATTTCAAGCAAGGTATTCATATCCTCCTGCATTTCTTTGGATTCCTGAATCATACGTGTTGAAAGATCTTTGATCGCAGAAAGTTCATTTTGTCCCGACTCAATTTTTTGATGAACTTCATTCGTGTCTTCTGCCGCACTTACGATCGTTTTGGTTAAATCTTCATGCTGACCATTTACCTGTGCTGCCACCATGGAAGATTCTTCTGCAGCTTTATGTATGATCGTCGTTTCATCTGCCACAGCACTGGATATATCAATCAATCTATCCGTGTGCTGATCCAATGCCAATTCAAGTGCACTGATCTCCATAACCGCCTGGATATCTTTATCCATTACCCCTTCAAACTGTTCTCTTCCCTTTAACAGTCTCTGATAAATGTCTCCCAATTTTGGATTTTTGGAGTAATCCGCCTCCTTCAACTCCGCAACTGAATCAATAAGACTTGATTTACTTTTCATTAACCCCATTCGCTTAGCCTCTCTTTCTTTTGTATCTTTTTAAATTATACCATATTCCTATAAGACTGTTCACATTTTTTTGACACTTTGACCGCATTTTTATCACAATTTCAGGGTATTATAATAACCATAGAAAGCAAGCATCTCCCAGCTTTCTATAGATATAACTTTTTCATATCTCCCCTTTGTGAAAATAAGCCCGGATTCCCGGGCTTATTTTTCTTTTACCTTATAAATTTTCTTTCATAAAAGCTTCGATCTGTTCTGCAGCTTCTTCCTCATCCGGACCATCTACCGTTATCGTCACACAGTCCCCTTTATTTACACCAAGTGCCATCAATGCAATAATCTTCTTTCCATCTGCACTTTTCTCCCCTTTATAAAGAGTAACAACACTCTGATACTGTGTAACTTCTTTTACGAACAGTCCTGCCGGTCTAGCATGAAGTCCGACCGGATCTGTTATAACATAATCAAATTTTTTCATTTTTGATTCCTCCTTTTACAGTTTAACTTTATTATACAAGGTTGTTTCTATATTATTCTTTTTATTTTATAACTGTACTATTATTATCCAACCCAAAGCCAAACCTGTCAATTCGGATTCCGTTAAAGTCTTTGCATCCATTTCTTTTTCTTAAATACCACAAGAGAGATCAATAAGCGTACACATTCCTCCATGGAGAGCAGAAAATATACCAAATAAATTGGCCATTCCAGAACAAAAGCTGCCAAATATCCTAACGGAACACCAAATCCCCATGTACCGATAATATCAATTACCATGACATATTTTGTCATTCCACCACTGCGGATAATTCCTCCGCCCAAAATCATATTCAATACTTTTACTGGTGCTACAATGGCAAAAGCAATGAGCAAAAGCCTTGCCACCTCTCTTACACTATCTTCTACCTGATAGATCCTTACATAAAATGGACTGAGTATAATAATAAGTGTGGAAAATATCAGTGCTCCAATAAGCCCG
Source organism: Lachnospiraceae bacterium (assembly GCA_021153325.1). Classification (GTDB taxonomy): domain Bacteria; phylum Bacillota; class Clostridia; order Lachnospirales; family Lachnospiraceae; genus RGIG3002. The sequence goes on from JAGKTQ010000017.1 coordinate 21,476, forward strand.
TAAAGCATCAATTGCTTTGCTTCCCAATAAGCCTTCTTAGAATCATTCTGTCCCAATGATTTTCCTATCATAATACCTGCTGCCTGCGATAATCCACTCAATGCTCCTATCATCAGAACTTGTGTCGGTGTCGTTAAAGTCATTGCTGCACATTCCCCTGTACCGATATGACCATAAATGGAAGCATATACATTTTCTCCAAGACTCCAGAGAAATTCGCATAAAATGATCGGAAGCAAAATTCCCAAATACTGTATTGTCTTCTCCTTCCCCATGCGAACAACAAAAGGAAGCGTCCATTCCTGCTTTTTATATTCCCACAAAAATAAGAGCAATGTTAATACAAATCCAAAAATTTGTGATATCACCGTCGCCAACGCTGCTCCTTTTGTACCCAGCATTGGAAAACCAAATTTTCCAAAGATCAGGACATAGTTTAGTCCTGTGTTTACAATGGCTGATAGAATGCTGGAAAACAAAGGAATCTTTGCCGCTTCTTTACAACGTAACAACGTAGATAATATACTTCCTGCCGCAATGGGAATGTAAGATACCGAAAGTATTCGTAAATATCCGGCTGCCACTTCCTTCGTTGCCATATCTTCCGTATACATCGACATGATCTGATTCGGAAACAGGGCACTGATACAGGTAAATATAATAGCCAATCCAAATGCCATGATCAGATTCACATAAAAACTCCGTCCTACTTCTTTCTTATCCTCTTTTCCTATGTATTGGGCGATCATGATACCTGCCACAGCTGCTATTGCCGAAACAAGTACCGAATATAAGGAATAGAATTTACTCCCCAATCCGATTCCTGCAATGCTCGTACTTCCAAGCTGTCCGGTCATCACCTGATCCACAACACTGAACGAAGACTGCAAAAGACTCTGCAACGTCACTGGTACTGCAATTTTAATTAAACTTTCATGAAATGATTTTCTATCCTGAAATACACTTTTTTCCATACAACTATTCATGCCTTTCTATTTTATCTTTTTTGTATTTCTACTTCCTTCTATAAATAGAATATTTCACAAAGGTATATTTTTCAATAGGTTAAACGCGTAACCAATTACAAAAAAAAAGAGCAGAATTTGTACATATTGACAATTCTGCCCTCTTTTATGATTACTCTAATATTCTCAAATAATGATTTGCCTCACGCAAAACATGGTCTGCTAAAAGTGGTAAAATGATGGATGAGACCTCACAGCACACAATTCCTTTTGTACCTGCCGCTTTAAAATCGCGATATTTCTCAGTTTCTCTTTTCGTCCGCTCTGTAAGCGCCACCGTAGCCTCACAATCTCTTGACCGCGCCTCACATAATAATTCATTAAAATTTCGTGCAAAGCCGTCTGCTGCCATGATCAGCTCTTCCTCCGTCGGATCTAAAAGTCCACGTATAAACAAAGCATGCTCCATCATGATCTGATTCCAAAAACACTCCGTTTCCAAGATCGTATCCCTTGAAATGCATTCGTTCTCCTGCAGCTGCTCGATCAAATTGCAGTATAATCTGGCTTCCCGTAAAATATGTTGAATAAGAAGCGGATAGTTTGTTGTAAATATCCTGCACTCCTTCACTTCACAAAGGAGCTCTTCCTTGAAGGCGATCAATCCTTTTACCAGTTCCAAAGCTCTTTCATTCAAGGCTCTTACTCTCCGTACCATTCGTACCATATCTCCGACAAAACACCCTGCCCGGAGTCTTTGCTCTGCCTGTGTGATCCGAATTTCAATAGGAATTCCTGTAAATCTGCTTGTAATCCGCTCTGCCTCCATCGTAAACTCTGTTACAACTTCTCCTGAAGAGAGTACTTCATTGGAAACAATTCCATCACTCATCTCTACCGTATTCCATAGCAGATCTTCAAATTGCATTCTATACCAATCTGCTTTTTTCATCCAGGAACTATCTGGCGGTAGAAAAGCCGCTGTCAAAAAGAAAGAATGTTCCTTCATAATCCTTCCAAAAAATAAATGTGTTTCTAAGGATGTTGTTATAAAACTATCTCTTGCCTTAAAATCAGAACCAATGGGTGAATCATCGTTCATTACTCTGCATATCCTTATAAGTATGGTTTACTCTATTTTATGCAGAGTAAAGTTTTTTGCGCTCTTATTTATTCACAGATTCTTCCTTCATTCTCTGTCTAAATTCCATTTTTTCTTTATACATGTTGGCATCCGCTTTTTTATAGCTTTCGTCAATGCCACTGTCATCTACCACATAATATCCGCAAGATACAGAAAGCTCCCAATCTGCCTCCTGTGGACTGCTGGACACATCCTTCTGGAATGACGCACACATGTCTGCAAATTTGCTTTCCGAAATTCCTCTGCTGATTACAGCAAACTCATCTCCTCCAATACGATAACAGGTGCATCCTTCTTTGAAATTCTCTTTCAAAAGATTTGCAATTCGAATCAGTGCTTTATCCCCTTGTTCATGTCCATAATTATCATTGATATACTTCAACCAGTTCATATCACTGATCAATAAAATTGTTTTCTCTTCCCAAGGCTCTTTTCTATATTGCTCCAATTGCTCCTCAAAAGCTGTTCTATTAGAAAGATCGGTCATCATATCCACATAGGCTAACTTTTGATAAACTCTCTTTTCTGCATCCTGAATTTCCATCCTACTAAATTGTCTGATCGCATAATGCCCTAAATAGGCAAAGAACAGTAGAAAGCCTATTTTACTGAATCTTCCCACTAAGACTGTAGGTCTTGCATAATAATCCACAATATCGGCGATACAGAAAATTCCCAATAAGATCATTGCCCTATAAATAGATTTATCTGGAATGGTTTCCTTTTTCCACCACGATTCAAAATAACTTGCCACTACACTTAGAATAATAAGTATAAATAGTACATGCGCCACCGAAACCATTTGAATGTAATAGACGGTACTCGTTATTTGTAAAAGCTGTACAATCACAAAAAAGGCAGACGTTATCCAAAACAAACCCCTTACGTACTTTCTCTTTCTTAAGGTTACAAATGTCAAAAGAAAACTGACCGCCAATACCGGAATCAAATAAAAACAAGTGAAAAACAAATAGGAAATGATTACCATATCTCCCCATAACAGCTGTATCACTCTCGATTCCAAAAGACTCCAAACACTAGTAGCAACAGCGAGCATTCCCAATCTGACAAGCTTTTTCCGTAACATACGCTGACTCGAAAATACACCCATGACTCCAATTCCTATGCCGTAGACCAGCACTGGAAGCACAAGTATAATAGAAGGCAATCCATTCATGAGCACCATATAAAGTAGCGCGGCTTTTGTACCTGCATATATAGTAGGCAGCTCACCAGCATACTTCTCCATAGGAGAGTTAAATACTATTTTATAACAATTTTTCCCTAAAATAAAGAAAAGAAGAGAACATTTCTTTTATATCATATGATCTTTTATACAAAATTTTATTCCTCCGGCGATTGTATTGCATCATATCCAGTTTCCCCTGTACGAATCTTTACCGCCTGATGAATGTAATAGCTGAAAATCTTTCCATCTCCAGGATTTCCAGTGAACGCTGTTTTCTTGATCACATCAATTGTTTTTTCTTCCCATTCCTCGGAAGACACTACAATTTCAAATTTTATTTTAGGAATAACCTGCACATCAATTTTCTGTCCTCTTACATATTCCGCTAAACCTCGCTGTACTCCGCATCCTACTACCTGATAGACCGTAATTCCATTTACACCAATTTCTGCAAGTGCTTTTTTCACTTCCTCATATTTTTCTTCTCTTACAATTGCTTCAATTTTAATGATCGTACCGTTATTCTCTGCCATATTAAGACCTCCCCATTATTCCAGTCCATTGAAGGATGGATAAGCTGATTCACCATGCTGCGAAATATCAAGACCAATGATTTCATCTTTTGCTTCTACACGGATGTCTCCTGTCAGAAGCCTTGTTAAACCATAACAGATAAAGGTTCCTGCGACCGCGATTAAAATGGTCACTACCATTCCAAGTATCTGTGCACCAAGCTGTGTGGCATCACCATAAAGAAGTCCATTATATCCACCAACTGATTCTTTTGCAAAAATACCAGTCATCAAACCACCCCAAACACCGCCTGTTCCATGACAGCTGAATGCATCCAAAGCATCATCGAATCCGAACTTTTTCTTTCCATAGGAAATCATAAGATAACAGACCGGGCTTGTAGTAAGACCTATGATAACTGCCGCCCAAACCGGTACAAATCCAGCTCCCGGCGTGATTCCGACTAAACCGGCGACCATACCTGTACAAGCACCAATTAACGTTGGTTTTCCATTTTTCACAATATCACATGCCATCCATGACAATAATGCTGCTGCACCAGAAGCTGCTGTTGTCATAAATGCGTGAGCAGCAAGACCATTTGCCGCAAGTGCTGAACCGGCATTAAAGCCAAACCAGCCAAACATTAAAATTGATGCACCAATGACAACTGTAGGTATGTTGTGAATCCTATAAGCCGCATGCTCATAATCCCTTCTCTTGCCAAGAAGTATACAAAGCACTAATGCCGATATACCGGAACTAATATGTACGACATCTCCTCCTGCAAAATCAAGCGCTCCCAAGCCTTCTACGCCAAGCAGACCGCCCTGTGCCCATACCATATGTGCCAGCGGATAATAAACAAGGATAGTCCAGAAAATAATAAATACAAACAAAGACTTAAATTTCATTCTTCCGGCTACTGCACCTGTGATCAATGCTGGGGTGATGATCGCGAACATCATCTGAAATGCACAAAATACCATATTAGGAATAGCAGCACTCTCCGTATATCCTGCTTCCAGTGATACCCCTTCCAGACCCAACCATCTGAAATCACCAATAATGCCATTCCCTGTTGGTGCAAAGGATAGGGAATAACCAAATAATACCCACATTACAATTCCTGTTCCAATGATGAAAATAGAAGTCATCATTGTGTTGACAACATTTTTCTTTCGTACCAGTCCTCCGTAAAAACAAGCTAAGCCCGGTGTCATAAAAAATACCAAAGCTGCACAGATGAGAATAAAACCAATGTCTCCTGCATTCATAATAATTCCTCCTTTTACACATGTTTTGAGTTCCCTTTTAAGAACAAAAAAAGGAGCCGCGATGGCATTTAGCCAATGCGAACTCCGTTGTTCTTATGCGCTATTGTATGCTCTTGAAAGGAAGAAATCAACATGTATGGTGGTTTCTTAGCGGTTTCTACACAAGCGCAGCTCCCTTGTTTGCACAAGCGCGATATCTCTTGTTTGCACAAGCGCGATATCTCGACTCCACTTCGTTTCGTCTCGATATCCGTGCGTCGCCCGATAGACATAAAAAAAGAACCGATTTCAAGTAAACTTGAATCAGTTCTTTTTTATATCTATCGCGCTTGTGCTAAACGCTTACATTCCCATCTGTTTTGCAACTTCTTCTGCGAAGTTTTCTTCTTTCTTTTCAATACCTTCGCCTGTTTCAAAACGAACGAATTTCTTGATGCTTAATTTAGCACCGTTTGCTTTAGCTACTTCTTCGATGTATTTAGCAACTGGCTGTTTGCCATCTTCTGCTTTTACATAAGGCTGCTCTAATAAGCAAACTTCTTTTAATTCTTTGTTTAAACGTCCGATAACTGCACCTTCGATAACTTTTTCAGGTTTACCAGCCATCTTAGGATCGTTAGCGATCTGAGCCATTAAGATTTCTTTTTCATGTGCTTTGTATTCTTCAGAAACTTCATCTGTAGAAACATATTTTGGATTTAAAGCTGCAATCTGCATAGCTACGTTTGTAAGAGCTTCTTTTACTGCATCGTTAACAACATCTGTTTCAGCTTCTACGATAACACCGATTCTTCCGCCGCCGTGAGTATAAGAAACAACACATCCGTTTTCTGCAACTACTTTTTCAAATCTTCTGATGCTTAAGTTTTCACCGATTACTGCGATCTTGTCAACTAATGCATCTTTTACAGTCTTGGAAGCATCTGCATTCCAGCTTTCTGCTAAGAAAGCATCCATATCTTTTGCGTCAGAATTAACTGCCTGCTCTGCAACTGCTGCAACATATGCCTGGAAATCTTCATTTTTAGCAACGAAGTCTGTTTCAGAGTTAACTTCTACAACTGCTGCTGTCTTATCATCTTTAAGAACAACCTTGCAAAGACCTTCTGCTGCAACTCTACCAGCTTTTTTCTCCGCTTTAGCCTGTCCATTCTTTCTTAAATATTCAACTGCTGCATCCATGTCACCATCTGTCTCATTAAGAGCTTTTTTACAGTCCATCATACCTGCACCAGTCAGTTCTCTCAATTCTTTTACCATTGCTGCTGTGATAGCCATCGTTATATCCTCCATACTTTGTTTGAATTTAATCAACACAAAGGGACGTAAAATCCGCGTCCCTTTGCAAGTTTCAACTTATACTTTTCTTAAGCTTCTTCTGCAACTTCTTCGATGTCTGTAGCTTCGCCAGCTGCTTCTTCAAAAGCTTCTTCTACATATGCTGCTTCACCCTGATTAGCTTCGATAACAGCATCTGCCATTTTAGCAACGATTAATTTTACAGCTCTGATAGCATCATCGTTACCAGGAATGATATAGTCAAGTTCTTCAGGATCACAGTTTGTATCACCGATACCGATCAATGTAATACCAAGTGCATGTGCTTCCTGAACACAGATTCTTTCTTTTTTAGGATCTACTACGAAGATAGCATCTGGAATCTTTTTCATTTCTTTGATTCCGCCAAGGTTCTTCTCAAGTTTTTCCCATTCTTTCTTTAATTCAATTACTTCTTTTTTAGGAAGAACATCAAATGTTCCGTCTTCTGACATTGTTTCGATTGCTTTTAATCTTGCAATTCTGGACTGGATGGTCTTGAAGTTTGTAAGCATACCACCTAACCATCTTTCATTTACATAGTACATTCCACAACGTTCAGCTTCTGTTTTAACAGCGTCCTGAGCCTGTTTCTTTGTACCAACGAAAAGAATTGTACCACCTTCAGCAGCAATATCAGAAATTGCTTTGTAAGCTTCATCTACTTTACCTACAGATTTCTGTAAGTCGATGATGTGGATACCATTTCTTTCTGTGAAGATATATGGAGCCATTTTAGGATTCCATCTTCTTGTCTGATGTCCGAAGTGAACACCTGCTTCTAATAACTGTTTCATTGAAATAACGCTCATGTCTTTACCTCCATTTGGTTCATTTGCTTCCGTAAATCCTTACATGTTAAATCAAACATTACTCCGTCAGCCACCCCAGCGTTTATGAGCACCGGCGACGAATAGACCTACGTGTTTTATAGTCACAACATCTGCATTGTATCATAAGAAAAGCCCCTTTGCAAGAGGCTTTTTCACTATTTCTTCCAGTTTTATTTTGTTTTTGTAATAATTTTTGCGATCGTTTCTTCACTGGAACCAATTGCGATTTCATAAGTTCCCGGTGAGAGCTTTCTCTCATATCCATTCTCGCATAAAAATTTGTTATAAGAAGTAGCCGAAACTACTAATCCTGCTTCCTCCAGTTTCCGACTTACAAGAGCAGAATCATCTCCGCTCACAATCGTAATGGAAACGACTTGTCCAGACACTACCTCTTCCCCAGACTGTGTCTCCGTTTCCGTCTCTTTCGTTGTTTCCGATTCTGACTCTGTTTCCGATTCTGACTCTGTTTCCGATTCCGTTTCGGTTTCCGACTGACTTTCTGTTTGTAGCTCGGTCTCTGTCTCGCTTTCGGATTCCCTTATTGTTTCCTGCTGCTCTTCTGTACGAGATTCTTCCACCGCTGCATACAACCCTTTGTCAGCTTCACTTTCTACCATACCAAGCTCTCTTGCCCTTGCAATGACCTCTTCATCCGTCATTTCCTCTTTGCCACCAAGAGAAATTCCCATAATGAGAGCCGTTACAATGATTCCTATTCCAAGTCCGCGTAAATATATTTTCAGTTTCATATGCTATCTTGACATCCCTTCAAATAAATCAATTACAAGTTTTACTTCTCCAACACCAAGCCCCAGCTCTTTTGCTATTGCTACATTAGACATACCTGCTTTATGAAGAGACAATATTTTTTCATTACTGTTTCGGTTCTCCTTCTCTTCCTCTTTTACAGAAGAAGAATCATCCAGATCCACCATTTCCATCTCTGTTTTCTCTAAAATATCCTCTTGTGGCTCAAGTACATAATACTGTGGATTTTCATCATTTTCATTTTCTAAAACAATTTTCGGCGCTTTGGCTGTAATTCCTTGCACAAAGTCTGCTTCCGGCTGGGCATCCACTGCATTACTTTCTTTCTCTTCTGCTACCTGTCCGGTCAAAGTTGTATCACTTTCCACAGTCTCAGCCATCTGTTTTTCTATCTCGTTGTCCACTACGATCTTAGGCTGTTTCTCCATATCCATATAAACAGAAGCATCACTTAAAATTTCATCCACTTTTTCTTGAATCATTGGAGCTGCCGTTTTTTCCAAAGTTTCTTCCACTCTGCCGCGGATCATGTCTTCTACAATGCGGCGTACATCCAATTCGATATTTTGTGCCGTCAATTCTGCTGCCTTTTCTGCACGATTTGTAATGTCTGTTGCCCGTTTTACCGCTTCTTCAGAACTCTTTAAATCTTTTGCCGTTTCTTTCGCTGAAATCTCAATATCCTTTGCAGTCTGCGTTACTTCACCAACCGTTTTTTCAACTTCTGTAACAGTATTTCTTATAGTTACATGCTTATCATTCAGCATATCATACAAAAACAGAACTTCTTTATGGTTTTTATTAATATCATCAATGACAGTATCCGAATATTCATTAATTGCCATGATTTTTTCATTTGTCATTTTTTCAAGAGCGCGTTCTGTCTCAGAAGAAGATTCTTCGATTGTTTCCGATACTACATCTTCGATCTTGGACTGTACTCCGGCAATTTCTTTATCCAGAATGTCTCTTATCTGCTCTCCGGCAAGTTTCTTTGTGTCTTCATCCAATTCCTCTTTTTTCTTCGGAAGAACAAAACTTAAAATGAAAATAACACCGCCTATAATTAATAAACCAATTTCCAACATGTCCATCCTTACTGTATCTCCTAAATCCTTATATCAAAGCCGTGCTGCATCGGTATATGCTTTTGCACACTTTCTTCTTTCCCTTGCTCTTTTCTCCGCTTTCCGCCATCGCCACTGTACTCACCATTTCCTTTTTCCTTGGCATCATATTTTTTGCCTTGATTTTCCGCATCATCGCTTTGGCGTACGCGATTCAAATTCTGATCCACTTCCTTTTTAAAATGTGTTTGGAAGTTTCCCTGATCTACATTGACTTTATTATCTTCATTCTGCTTTATTGTAGAAAAATCCTGTGCCCTTGAAATTTGCCCTTGTAATGATATTGAACCAATTGCCATACTCTTCCTCTTTCCGCGCCTACTAAACTGTCGTCCCTCATCCTTGTCTCTATGCCATACCAATCATTTTAACGTCGCCTTCTTCTTTCACAAAACGGCAATAATGCGTTGTGGTTTTGACTACCATAGAAGTATCCCCTATGCAGATCTTTGTTCCTGGATATACCTCTCCATTCACAACAACATGCCCATTTGCCATAAGTCCAAGTTCAACCTGAAGCTCATTCAATTCTTCGCTTTCCTTCTGTAGCTGTGCCGTCTTATTTTCTCTTAATTTCATAAGCGATAACACATATTTTAACTGATCCGGCTCCAATCGGATACCTTTTGCAATTTTTAAATTTCCTGCTTCAATGATCGGCTGAATAGAACGTAAAATCTTATTGATTTCCATAATAGACTTTTGCAGTTCCTGAAAACGCAGTTTCACTCCCGGGTCTGTTCCTACTTCAACGATAGTATCTGCACCCATCGGAGAACCAAGCGTTTTTACATTGATAAGATTACCGGCACATACCCTTCCACCGGTAATGAATCCTCGCCTGCCATCAACCGTTACTTCCGTTCTTGCCATAACTGTACTATGTAAAATGGATTCTGTAGAAACATAACCATCTGCAATTACGGATTTTACATTTTCAAGGAACTTGGAAACAATATTACCACCAGCTTTCAAAGTTCCCTTTCCCATACCATTCATACCACGTGCAATAATGATATCTCCGCCTGCTTCTACGTAAGCGCCTTCTACAACGCCCCTGATCTCTACATTGCCTTTCGCTTTTACAGAAAAATTCTCACAAATATTTCCATTAATCTGCACGCTTCCTTCATATTCGATATCACCAGTGCTGTTATCTACATTTTCAACTTCGAATACATCCGATACAAATACCTTATCCTCTACTAAAGTAACATGCCCATTTACATCGGAAAAGATTTCCAGATTATCGTCTCCAAGCTTTATATTTTTACCAAATTTCAGATATGCACGATGCACATCTCTAGACTTGATTTTTTCTCCAAAAACATCCATTCCCGGCTCGCCCAAATCCTCAGGTATAAGCCGTGCCAGCAAATCACCCTTGTTACAGTGATTGATCGTATTTAAATGAAAGAAGTCAACACTACCATCTTCCTTCAATGTAGGTTTCACTTTTAAGTCAGTATTAAAAAAATATTCAATACGTGCATCTGTTCCGTGCCTTGGTTCTGTTCCTTTGGCAACGATGATATCCGTACAATAATGTCTATCTGCAAAAAAGCTGTCTATTGCAGCTTCATCAATGCCCTGCACGATTTTTTTATGTGCAAGGTCATTTAAGAACTCCTCTTTTGTCATAAGTTCTCCGCCCTCAGAAGGTGCGTAAAAACGTGCCGTCACCGACATTTTGTCCGGTGCTATTTCTATCTTACAACACTCTCTTTCCGTGTGAACATTTTCCGCATTAAGACTTACAACTGTTGTTTCTTCCAAATTTTGGATCGCATGATTCAACGCAGAAAGGTCATAGAGTATATTTTTTTGTTGTAAATATCCTATAACCTCACTGATTTCAATACCTTTCCCACCATCTGTTGGCGGAACAAGCTTCAATTTTGCTACATTGTTTTTACAAATCAGTTGAAAATATCCATTTTTCATCTGCATTACCTCGTATTCTCTCCACACCCTACATCTCTGTTAAAATTCCGATATATTTTCCCATTTTTGTTTTCATTTTCTGCAAGCCTCTTGTATGAAGCTGCGAAATTCTTGATTCAGATACTTCCAGAATATTGCTGATTTCTTTTAATGTAAGTTCCTCATAATAATAAAGCACAATCACTTTTCTTTCTTTCTCTGTCAAAAGTTCCAGTGCCTCATCCAACATTTTCTTCAATTCGTCTTTTTCTAAAACTTCTTCTGGACCATCAAATTTTGATGTATGACTATACTCAACAGAACCTTCACTTCCTTGTTCCAAAAATTCATTCAAAGATACAATATTCGTAACTTTCATTTGAGTCTGCCAGTCTACATACTCTTCTTCAGTAATACCCAGACCTTCTGCTATTTCTGCATCTGTAGCATTTCTACCCTTTTCAGCCTCAACTGCCTTCATTACTGCATCGATCTTTTTTTGCTTCTGTCGTATCGTTCTCGGAATCCAATCCATTTTCCGGATCTGATCTAATATTGCCCCTCTGATTCTTAAACTTGCATAAGTTTCAAATTTGACCTCTTTTAAATAATCAAATTTATCAATTGCATCGATCAGACCGAAAATTCCATATCCTACCAAATCGTCATACTCAACATTATATCCAAGATACATACTAAGTCGCCCTGCCACTACTTTTACAAGTGGCGCGTACTCCAGTATAATCTTTTCCCTCACTTCAGGAGATTTCGTCCTTGAATATTCATCCCATAGTTTTTTTCTGCCCGCTTCGTCCATAAAGACCTCCAACTACAGTATTTATTATTCCTTTTACTCCTTAGTAACGGACTTCTCCGCCTCGTCCTCCGGTTCCGTTTCTTCTTCTGCAGCCTTTGCAATAACTTCCCCTTCGTCTAATGCCCTCCGCTCGTTCTCTTTATCAAATACATCTAATACATATTTCAAAAGACTACCGAGACCATAAAAAACAACTAAAACTACCAGCAAAATGATCAAAGAACTTTTTGCATCATAATCTAAACAAAAGGTTCTGATACTTGTTATCAAACCGGCAGTCAGCATAATAAACGGTGGCAATAATTTTCTCTTCATTTCAAGCCAATCCCCCGTCTTCTAAATAACTGTTTCACTTTTTCCTACTGCTCTGATCACAAAATCGCCTGTTTCTGGATAAAAAATAACAGTTCTACCATAAGAATCGCCCGTATCTTCCGCTAAAATAGGAATCTTGAGCTCTGCAAGCTTCTGTTTAGAAGCAGCAACATTTCTTTCTCCTACACGGATCATATCGCTTTTACTTGAAAAGCTGAACATCTGTGCACCGCCTGCTATTTTGGCAACAAGTCTTGTCCGGCTTGCCCCCAAAGCAACGATCTGCTTGACCAATTCTTCAATTCCAGTATCCGCAAATTTCGGAATATTGGAATTATTTCGTATCGCAGTACTATCCGGCAGCATAATATGTGCCAAGCCACCTATTTTTGTAACTGGATCTCTTATTGCAATTCCAACACAAGACCCAAGACCAAGCGTGGTAACCCCATCAGGACTTTTTACTACTTTTAAATCGGCCATCCCAACCTTTATTATATCACCCATATCATATCCTTCTATCCTGCTCAAATTTTACGATAGACTACTCGCTGATAAGGCCTAATGAAGATAATATCTTCGTGTAAGAATCTACATCAGGAACTAAAATAAAATATCCGTTTAGTTCAACCTCATCAGAAAACTGTGTCTGAATCAACAGTATTTTATCTCCATATACACCAAATTCTATAGCTGGCACGCTCAAAATCGCACCTGCCATATCTGACGCAATAGAAGGTATAGTCGGATATATTGTCAATCTTGTTAGATCCGACAAGGAATTCAGATAGGAACCCGTTATAATATTACCAACTTCCTTAAGTGCAGACAGTTCCATTTCATTGAAATTTTCACCGCCGCTTTCCATCCCCATCATCATTTTGGATACCAGATGTCTTGCTGTACTCTGTTCCATTAAGAACATAATGCTTCCGGTTATATCACCTTCCACTCCAAGATATACACCGGTCATAAGCTTTTCTTCCCCGCCAATGGTAGCTCCTACATCCTGAAACTCTAAAAGCTTGACCTGCGGAACTTTCATATCTACTTTACATTGGAGCAGCTGGGCTAATGCAGTAGTTGCATTGCCCGCTCCAATATTTCCAAGCTCTTTCAGAACATCAAAATATTCTTGTGACATTCTTTCTACATTGATTTCGTCCATATTGGCTCATTCCTTTTTATGCGTTTTCTTTTTCCAAAGTCACTGTACCTAAGTCCAAAAGTGAAATCAGTCCGCCCTCATATTTGCCAATTCCGTTAATATAATTTGCTTTTTCTTCTTTGTTGTCATATGAGACTTTTTCAATTTGGGAATTATCTAATGTTACAACTTCTCTTACTTCATCAACGATAACTCCGATCATTCCTTCCTGCTCTACTTTCAGGATGATAATTCTTGTAGTCTTAGTGATCACATCTTCCGGAAGATCCATTTTAAGTCTAAGACTCATAACGGGAATAACCTCACCACGAAGATTGATTACCCCTTTTAAATAAGGTGCTACTTTAGGAACTCTTGTTATGTGCTGCATACGAACAATATTATCAATATATTTAATATCAATTCCATATTGCTCTTCGCCAATCTTTATTACAATATATTGTGTTGTATCAAATCCTGTTTTTAATTCTAATTCTTCCATCTGTTATCCCTCCCTCTTATATAAGTGCATTTGCATCAAGAATAAGAGCAACTTCACCATCACCAAGAATCGTAGCACCACTGATAAATTTACATTTATTAATGTATTTGCCCATAGACTTGATAACGATCTCCTGCTGTCCCATCAGTTCATCTACTACGAGACCTGCAAGCTTGTCCCCTTTCTTAACAATAACAACTAAAAGGTCATCATCCGCGCTCTTTTTGGATTCAATATCCAAAACATCACTTAAACGGATCAAAGGAATAACGGTTCCTCTTAAGTTAATCACTTCTTTTGCCTGAACAAATTTGATCTCATCTTTGCTAATATCTTCAATTGTCTGAATAGAGCCTAAAGAAATTGCATATTTTTCTCCACCGACATCAACCATAAGTGCCTGAATAATAGCAAGGGTAAGTGGAAGTCTGATTGTCCATGTACTTCCTACACCAAGCTTACTCTTTACTTCGACCTCACCGCTCAAAGCCTCGATCTTTGATTTAACAACATCAAGACCTACACCTCTTCCGGATACATCGGATACCGTCTTTGCAGTAGAGAATCCAGCATGGAATAACAGATCGATAATCTCTTTATCGCTCATATTGGCTGCCTGTTCAACAGTAATAACGTTACGATCGATTGCTTTATTCTTTACAGCTTCTACATCAATACCGTTACCATCATCTCTTACCTCGATAACAACGTTATTTCCATCCTGGTAAGCATCCAAATAAATGGAACCTACTTCTGGCTTACCTCTTTCCTTACGAACTTCTGCTGATTCCAGACCATGGTCAGCGGAGTTACGAAGCAAATGCATAAGAGGATCACCAATTTCATCTACAACCGTACGGTCTAATTCTGTCTCTTCACCAGACATATATAATTCCATTTTCTTGCCAAGTTTCTTAGACAAGTCACGAATCATACGTGGGAATTTATTTACAGTACTTTCAATTGGTACCATTCGTACTTTCATAACAGATTCATGAAGGTTCGTGGTAACACTTTCAATGTATTCGATCTGCTCATTAAAGCTGCTGTTCGTGCTGCCTTCTGCACTGGCTACGGATACAAGAGAGTTTTTGGCGATGATAAGCTCACTAACCAAATTCATCAATACATCCAATTTCTCGATATCTACACGTACTGTTCTGTTTACAACTGGTTTTGCCACCGGTTTCTTATCAGCTGCTTTTGCAGGGGCTGCTGTTGATGCTGCTGACTGTCCTGCTGCTTTTTCTGTCTTTTCTACTTTAGTAGCTTCCTCTTCTTCTTTTTCCTCATCTGGAGCAGCTTCAATGACTCCACCTGTAACAGATTCAATTTCTGAAACATTTCCTGCAGCTGCAATTACTGCTTTCAAATCCTTGTCTGTAATGAAAACAAGACTGAAATCAAATTCAAATCTTTCATCCTCAATATCCTGTGTTGACGGATTGGATACAATGATCTCACCAATTTCTTCTAATGCTTTAAATACAAGGAATGCTCTTGCTGCTTTTAAAATACAAGTTTCCTGCACCTTTACTGTCAGACCAAATACGTTCTTCTTTTGTGCATACGCTTCTCTAATGACTTTATTGTCCGTACTATCAAGCTTGATATCACGCCATTTTTCAGCCGTATTATCGCTTGCCTTTTCTTCACTTACCGGTTTACTTTCTTCTTTTGATGCTTCTGCTTTTTCTGCTTCCCCATCATTTCCTTTTAAGATATCATTCAGTGCTTTAATTAAAGGCTCATTATCATTTGTCCCCTCATCTGCAGTTTCCTGAATGTTAGAAAGATATTCCTCCAAAGCATCCAAACACTGGAATAAAATATCTATCATATTTCCGCGTACTTTAATGTTGCCATTGCGAACTTCTGAAAAAACATTTTCCATATCATGGGTAAGTGTCTGCATTCTCTTATATCCCATGGTTCCTGCCATACCCTTCAAAGAATGCGCTGCACGGAAAATTTCATTGATCGTATCCATATTTTCCGGTTCCTGCTCCAGTTCCAGAATCTGGGTATTCAAGTTCTGCAAATGCTCTTTTGTTTCATCAAGGAAAATTTCAAGATATTGACTTACATCCATACTACATTACCCCCACGTTTAAAATAATTTCTTGCGCAATATTTTCTAGCGGTACGACTTGGTCTGCAATTCCTGCTTTTACAACACTTTTCGGCATTCCATACACGGCACAAGTACTTTCTTCCTGCGCAATAACATGTGTTTTTTTATTTGTTTTTAAATTTTGGATTCCTTTCGTACCATCTGCACCCATTCCCGTAAGCACCGGACATATGATCTCATCATATTGGCTGTTCATAAGGGATTCATACATATAATTGGCACACGGCTTTACACCTTCTCTGTTCGGTTCATCTGAATAATGAATCGTTGCCCTGCCACCGCTTGTTACAACATTCATATGCTTGCCACCCATCGCAAGATATGCATGTCCCGCTTCCAGTACATCTCCTTCTTCCGCTTCTTTTACAGAAAGCTCACTTAAGGAATTTAATCTTTCCGCCAATGATGCTGTAAATCCTTTTGGCATATGCTGTACAATCAACACCGGTGCTTTTAAATTCCCCGGTAGCTTAGGGATGACTGCCTGCAATGCTTTTGGTCCTCCTGTAGAACTCGCAATTGCTACAATCTTATTTCCTACAATTCTTGTTGTACTTTTACGGACGATCTCAATCATTTTTTTGGAAGTTTTCATTTCGTCTAAACTAAAAGCTTTGCTTGTAGTAAAGGAAGGGACTCTGCTATCTGCCACGGTTCCAAGAGTTTCAAGCATTTTTGTTTGAAATTCATTATTACGGCAATCAATTGCATTTGTCGGTTTATGTATGAAATCGAGTGCTCCCAGTTCCAAAGCATCTAACGTTGTTTTCGCACCTTCTCTTGTATCTGTACTCGCCATCATGACTCTTACAGGAATTTTCCTTGTTTGCAATTGTCTTAAAAGCTCAAGCCCATTCATTTTAGGCATATTTACGTCTAATACAACCGCGTCATAGGACTTTTTCATTAAAAGTTCCAGCGCTTCTTCGCCATTATTTGCCTTATCTTCTACTTGGAATCTCTTATCGCTATTAATTATATCACAAAGGACTCTTCTCATAAGTGCAGAGTCATCAACAACGAGAATTTTTTTCATTCTTTTCTCCTCCTGCTTATCGCATTACCGGATCATTCCTTACAGACCAAGTTCTTTTTTCCGGTGCTTCCTTTCCTCCTGAAAAATATAACGAATAATTTCTTCCCTTTCATCCACATTGATATTCACATACTGTACTCTATGTTCAAAAACTCCCGGACGGTTACTTAATTCTTTCACACTAAGTACTTTACCAACCAGATTATACTCTTTGCTCTTACCTTCCACTAAAAGGTGATATACGCAATTAACAAGGCTATCTACCTCATACATTTGGTCAATTACAAAACGTAGACCACCGCCACTAATATCTACAATGATTCCCTTGCTTAATTTTTCTGCCGATACACTAAGTTTTTCTCCACTCTGCAAGGACACTTTTAGTTCTTCTTCACTTACCCCTCTTGCATTCATTTCAAGTGCACAACTGAAACGGAAATATTCTCTTCTTTGCTGTTTTCTCAAATTACTTGTCAATTCTACCAAGATCATGTAAATGTTGTCCGTTTTATAACGATCCACTATTCTTGCCAAACACTGGTATAACCCATTTTCTGTATAAAAGTACAACTCGTATTCACTATCCACCTGCAAAAGTATCAGTTTTCCCTTTTCCATTGGCATAGTAATTTCCAAACGGTCTTCACTCAGAATTTCACATACCGAACTGTGATATATCTTTCTGACCAGCTCTCCACCATTCTCCTTAATACGCTCTACTTTTTGAAGTTCTAACTTATCCCCGGGTTTTACAATATTAGATAACATAAGCCCCTACCTCAATTCCATTCTTTTTCCCGAAACAATATGTGAAAAAAAAGCTGCCATACCGCGCCTTTTTGTCAATTTGTTCTCGTCCTTATCCAAAAGTCTAGCTACGATTCTTTCATATGCCAGTGCTGATTTTGCCTTTGGATTCTGGATAGACACGGGCATCTGCTGCATAACAGCATCCACAAGCTGTCCATCCTGTGGAACTGCGCCCAAATAGGAAATCGGCACATCCAGATATTTCTCTACAACGCAATTTAACTTTTGAAAAAGCACAATTCCTTCTGCTTCTTTATCTACTCGATTCGCGATCACTTTCACTTTGCTTTCTTCTTTCGAATAACGAGGATGCATACTTAACGCTTTTATTAATGAATAAGAATCCGTGATCGATGTAGGTTCGGGAGTTGTGACTAATAATATCTCACCGCTTGCTACTAAAAATTCCATAACAGAATCCGATATTCCAGCTCCGGTATCAATAATAATAACATCTGCTATCGCATCCAATTCCGCTAAATTTTTTATAATATAATTCAAGCTGTCTTTATCCATATTAGCAAGCCCTGAAATTCCAGAACCGCCTGAAATGAAGCCTACTTCCATAGGACCCCATGTAATAATTTCCTTGATATTTTTCCCCTTATTTATTAAATCTCCCAAATTATACTTTGGTACTGCCCCAAACATAATTTCAATATTAGCAAGTCCAAAATCAGCGTCTAAAATAACAACCTTTTTCCCTTCTTTTTTTAACTGCACTGCCAAATTAATCGCAGTATTGGATTTTCCTACTCCTCCTTTACCGCTTGTTACTGTAATGACCCTTGCAGCAGGCTTTTCATGCAGCTGATTCTTCGCTTTAATAATATTTCTTAACTGCTCGGCCTGATCCATTAACGCTTTCCTCCAAGAAGATTTTTCACTGTCTTTTGCGGATTAAACTTTTCAATATCATCTGGGACATTTTGTCCGCAGGTTACATAGGACAAAGGTGCTCCTGTATGAAGATGTAAGTTAAACATACTTCCCAAAGAAGTTGTTTCATCTAATTTTGTAAAGATCAGTTTATAATCCGCAACTGTTTTATAAGAATCTGCAATTTTTTCTAAATCGCGATACTTTGTCGTTGCACTTACTACCAAATATGTTTCTGTTTCTGCCAAACCCTCTACGGAATGCACGAACTCCTTTACTGCCTCCCGCTGCTCTTCATTTTGGTAAGAATGTCCTGCTGTATCGACAAAAACATAATCGTAATCTTTGAACTGTACAGCAGCCTGCTGCATTTCCTCTACCGTATAAATGATCTGGAAAGGAATTTCCAAAATATTAGCATAAGTCCGCAACTGCTCTGCTGCTGCTATACGGTAAGTATCTCCTGTCAGCATAGCGATCTTTTTCTTTTCGTCCAAACAGAATTTTGAAGCAATCTTAGCAATTGTTGTTGTTTTTCCAACACCGGTCGGTCCAATAAAAAATACAAATTTAGGGTTCGTCTTAGCTGGTGTAATCCCCTCCGACTTGCCAAGTTTTAAGATCATTTTCTGGTATACGGTAGCCAAAATAGCATCCACAGGTGTATTCGGTTTGTTTACTTTATCCGCCTCTTCAATGATCTGATTTGCATAAGCTTCTTTTACTTCATTATCCAGCATGGTATTATAAAGCAGTTTCATAAATACCATCATTTCATTTTCCTGTTCCGGCTCTTCTATTTCTTCTTCCGGTTTTAATTTTTGCTCTAACAAAGATTGTAAGCTATCCAGTTTTTCCTGAATTACCGCATTTTCATTGCGCTCAATATAGTCAATGGTCTCTGCGAATCTGTTCTTCTGCGCTTTTGTCTCCTGTGGCATAACCGTTTTCGACTCTTTCGCATTCTTTTCTGATTCTGTAACCTTTGCAGCTACCTGTGCTACTGCCGAAACGGCTTCCTTCATAGCTGCTTCACTTGCCAAAGCTGCTGCTTTTTTTTCACTTGGCTCTTCTAATGCAACAGTAATCTCTGTCATCTGCTTTTGCATAAGACCAAGAAAACCACCCTTTTTTACATTTTTTACATTCATCAACACTACGCCGTCGCCAAGCTCTTTTTTAGCCTCTGCAAGTGCCTCCGCTTCTGTTTTTCCTGTAAATTTTTTGATAATCATTAAGCTGTCACCATCCCTACAGATTGTAATTCAACATTAGACTCGATTTCATTATAAGAAACAACAATCAAATCTTTATAATAATCTTCTGTCAACCGTCTAAAGTACATTCGTACAATCGGAGACGTTATGATAATCGGATTCTTTCCGAGGTTCTCCAATTTCTGAACCTCACTGCCCACAGACGACACGATCGCCTTTGTTCTTTCCGGATCCAAATTTAAATAAGCTCCCTGCTCCGTCTGCTTTACACTGCTCATAATTTCCTGTTCAATCTTCGGATCTAATGTTACTACACTGGTTGTTTCATTGCCACCGAAATACTTACTGGAAATCGCACGTTTCAAACTCTGTCGCACATATTCTGTCAGAATATCCGTATCTCTCGTTGTAGGAGCATAGTCTGCAAGTGTTTCAAAAATAGTTAACAAATCCCTGATAGAAATTCCTTCCTTCAAAAGATTTTGAAGAACCTTTTGAATTTCACCAAGTCCTAATAGCTTTGGTGTAAGTTCCTCTATCAAAGAAGGATTGCTTTCTTTCAAATTGTTTACGAGCTGATTTACATCCTGTCTCGTCAAAAGTTCTGCGATATGTTGTCTTATGATCTCTGTCAAATGTGTCGCAATAATAGAAGGTGGATCTACTACCGTATATCCAAGACTTTCCGCACGTTCTCTCTGGCTTTCCGTAATCCAGATAGCTGGGAGATGGAAAGATGGTTCAAAGGTAGGAATACCTGTAATTTCATCCTCCACATATCCTGGATTCATTGCCATATAATGATCAAACAAAATCTCACCTTCGCTGACCTGAATTCCTTTTATCTTAATTATGTACTGGTTCGGATTCAGCTGAATATTATCACGTAAACGGATGATTGGCACAACCGTACCAAGTTCCAGCGCGATCTGCCTTCTGATCATAACAACTCGGTCTAATAAGTCACCACCTTGATTTGCATCCGCAAGTGGAATGATACCATAACCAAATTCCAATTCGATCGGGTCGACCTGCAACAGACTTGTTACATTTTCAGGCTGCCTGATCTCATCTGCAGCCACTTCATCCATATCGACTTCAGCCTCTATATTGGCTGTTTCTATCGTACCAGCCATATTTCTTCCAGCAATGATAAACACAAGTCCCATTCCAATGAACAAAAGCGTATTCAGCGGTGTTACAATTCCCAATATCATCAAAGTTCCACCTACTAAATACAAAACTTTAGGAATTCCAAATAACTGCCCTACTAAAACAGTTCCGAAATCGGCATCCTTGGAACCTTTTGTCACGAGAATACCAGTTGACAAAGAAATCAGCAGAGAGGGGATCTGGCTTACCAAGCCATCACCGATCGTCAGGATCGTATATTTATCAAGGGCTGAACTCATGTCCATTCCCTGACGTGTCACACCCATCACAATACCGCCAACAATATTAACAACGGTAATAATAAGACCTGCAACAGCATCTCCTTTCACATACTTTACAGCACCATCCATGGAACCAAAGAAAGATGCCTCCTGCTGTATTTTATCACGACGTTTTTTAGCTTCTGCATCTGTAATCGCTCCGGTGTTTAAGTCAGCATCAATCGCCATCTGTTTACCCGGCATAGCATCCAAGGTAAATCTTGCTGTTACTTCTGCTACACGTTCGGAACCTTTGTTGATTACTAAAAACTGAACCAAGATCAAAATGACAAATACGATACAACCAACGATCAGATCGCCACCACCGACATATTCGCCGAAGGTTTCTACTACATTACCTGGATCACCGGTAGTCAGAATCAATTTTGTAGATGATATATTAAGTGAAATACGGAAAATGGTTGTAAACAAAAGAATCGTTGGATAATACGACATATCCAGAACCTCTTTTGAAAACATACAACCAAACAAAATCGTAAATGCTATTGCTATATTAAATGCAAGCAAAACATCCAACAACCAGGAAGGAATGGAAATAATCATCATGGCAAAAGCAGACAATATATATAGTGCTACGCCAACATCGGCTTTCTTCATCCTTAGTGCCTCCTACTTTACTAAAAATCTATACTTTTCCCTGTAAGTGATAAACAAATGCGAGTACTTCTGCAACCGCCTGATATAACTCCGGTGGAATTGCCTGCCCTACATCTACATTCGCATAGAGCATTCTCGCAAGAGGTTTGTTCTCTACAATCTCAATATGATTTTCCTTGGCTACCTCTTTAATCTTCTGTGCAAGGAAATCCTCCCCCTTGGCAAGTACAATCGGTGCATCATATTGCTCCGGATCATACTTGATCGCAACCGCATAATGAGTCGGGTTCGTAATAACTACATCCGCCTTTGGCAAATCCTGCATCATTCTTCTTTGCGATGCTTCACGCATTCTCTGCTTGATCTTACCTTTGACCTGGGGATCACCTTCTTGCTGTTTATATTCTTCTTTGATCTCCTGCTTTGTCATACGCATATCCTTTGCAAATTTAAACTTCTGATATGCAAAATCAGCTAAAGCAATGACCATATATACAAGTGCGATCCGTAATCCAAGATCAATAACAAGTTCGCCGCACAGCTGAATCGCCTGCATAAGCGGTATATCATATAAAATAAAAAGATTTTCTTTTTCGTCCTTCAAATAGGAATATGCTACATAAACAACCAATCCTATTTTTGCAATGGACTTTATTAATTCAACAATGGAATTCACGGAAAAAATACGTTTCACTCCACTGACTGGACTCAATTTACTAAATTTAGGCTGTAATGGCTTTCCTGTTATCTGCCACTTCACCTGAATAACATCGCTTAGAAAAGCTACCAAAAAACCTACCAAAAATATTGGTGCAATAATAATTAGCAGACGCACTACCATATAACGGAGAATCGCTCTAAAATTTTCTTCTGGTACTAGACCATTGTACATTTTTACTGCTTCCGGAATTTTACTGTAAACTCCTGAGAACACTTGTAAAAATTCAGTACCCATATGTCCGACCCAAAACTTCAGAACTAAAAACATCGAAAGCAGGCCTAAACCATTTGCCACTTCACGGCTCTTTGCAACCTGTCCTTCTTTTCTGGCATCTGATAATTTTTTCTCTGTAGCGGGTTCTGTCTTTTCTCCGCCCATTCCTTCCGCGAAGAACTGTAAATTATATCTTAATATCACATCATGCCCTCCACAAAAGCAACTATCATTTTTTTCATCTCTGTAAAAATGAAATCTGCCGCACTTGGCAGCATACCTACTGTTAAAAACATAACGGCAAATCCTACAATAATTTTAAGCTGAATACCAACAGAAAACATATTCAACTGCGGAGACACTTTTGCAAGCACTCCAAGTACAACATTCAAAATCAATATAACAATAAAGACCGGCAGGCATATACGGAAGCCTATAATAATATAGTCTGCCATAAATTTAAGCATGGAGTTCATCAATGCATCTTCTCTGAACACAGCACCATTGACCGGTATTAACTCATAAGTATCAACTAATGCCTGCAGTAAATAACGATACATACCGCTTACGATCATCATAAGCGTAATAATATACTGATAAAATGCCCCAGTAATACTTGTCTGCTCATTTGTTGTCGGATCAAAGATCGTTGCCATAGAAAGACCAATATCCATATCAATAATCTGTCCAGCCAAAGATGTAATAGACATACAAATGTTAGCTCCAAATCCTATTAGTAATCCAGTTAACGCTTCCTTTAATACGATCATTGCATACCCTTCAACCGTATGATATACAATCGTTTCATGTGGGCTTAACATAGAATCAACTAATAAAGAAATGAAAAAGCCGAGTCCGATTTTTACTCTTTTCGGGGTATTGTTCATCCCAAAAAAGGGAGCGCTATATATAAAGCAGGTTATTCTAGTAAAAATTAACAGAAAATATTCTAATTCTGCTATGGAAAATGAGTAATCAATCATAATCCTCTACCTTATGTAAAGACTGAAGTTTGACCACAGCTCTACCATATATTCTGTCATACTATTTAACATCCAGTTTCCTAAAACCATAAGTGCAACAAAAACACTAATAATCTTAGGTACAAAAGTAAGTGTCTGTTCCTGAATGGAAGTAACCGTCTGAAAAATACTAATAATCAGACCTATAACTAAGGATACTAGAAGCACTGGTGCTGACACTTTAATAATTAAATACAGCGCTTGCCCAGCAATGGCTGTTACGTCATCAATTGTCATACTACTAATCTACTCCTTTCAATTTCCATCAGTAGAACGTTTTAACCAAACTTCCTATTACAAGATTCCATCCATCTGCCAAAACAAATAATAAGATTTTAAACGGCAGTGAAATTGTCGTTGGCGGGAGCATCATCATACCCATACTCATAAGTGTGGATGCCACAACCATATCGATAACAATAAATGGTATATAAATAAGGAATCCTATAATAAAGGCTGCCCTTAGTTCTCCTATAATAAATGCTGGGATTAATACTCTTGTCGGAATATCATCTAAATTTTCCCCATCCCATTCTGTTCCATCTATTTCTAAAAACAGTTGTACATCTTTAATATCTGTCTGCCCATACATAAATTCACGGATAGGCTGTAAAGCATTTTCAAATGCTTCTTCCTGCGTAATTTCTCCTGCTTCAAATGGCACGATTGCATTTGTATTAATTTCTGTTATAACCGGATTCATAATGAAAAAGGTTAAAAACAAAGCTAACCCAATCAAAATTTGATTAGGCGGCGCAGTCTGTGTACCCAGTGCAGACCTTGTAAAATGGAGAACAATAATAATTCTTGTAAAACAGGTCAACATGATGATCAATGTTGGCGCTAGTGCGATCAACGTTAATGTAAGCAATATACGAAGCGTTCCGTTTACCTGTCCGTTTCCATCGTTATATGTAACTGTCACTGTATTTCCGATATTAAGTTCCTGTAAATCTTCGGCAGATTCCGCAGAACCCGCTTCATTAATATAAGTTCTGTTCTCTGTATCGCCGGTCAAATTGGAATCATAGTTTGCTGCATAAGCAACTTTTGTGTTACAAATACACAATATGCCTACTGTAAGCAGCAGGCATACTATCATCACAATTTTCTTTCCGGAAAAAATATTTTTCATAAGTCTCCAACCGCCTATTTATTATTTTTCAGGTCTTTTGCTTTTTCCAGAATATCAACGGATTTTGCTTTTGCAAGTATTTCTTTGAATCCCATATTATCAGAATCATTCTTTTCCAAATTGAGTTGTTCTTCCGATAACTCGCAAAGCATTGTCACCGTATCTTTACATACCGCAATTGCCAAATACTTATCACCGCATTTGACAATTTCGATATATTTGTTTGCAGTAAGTTTTGATACTTCAATAATCTCAATGTTGTTATTTACATTTCTTCCCTTTTGATAGTTTGCGATCCACTTTGTTGTAAAATAAGTCAGACCCAAAACAAGAATAAATATAATAACTACCGTAAAGAATTGGGCAACTGTATCAATACTACTTGTATTGGTAAGTAACATTATTATCCAACTACTTTCTGAACAGCTTCCAGTACACGGTCTGCCTGGAATGGCTTAACGATAAAGTCCTTTGCTCCTGCCTGAATCGATTCAATAACCATTGCCTGCTGTCCCATTGCAGAACACATAATAACTAATGCAGAAGGATCATTTTCTTTAATCTTTTTAAGTGCCTGAATACCATCCATTTCTGGCATTGTGATATCCATAAGTACTAAATCAGGTTTTACTTCATTGTACTTTTCAACAGCCTTTGCACCATTTTCTGCTTCCCCTGCAACGTTATAACCATTCTTTGTTAAAATATCCTTAATCATCATTCGCATAAAAGCTGCATCGTCACAAATCAAAATATTTTTCGCCATGTTTAATCACTCCTGTTTTCTTTTATTTTATAATTTCAGTTACCCTGACACCAAAGCTTTCTTCAATTACTACTACTTCACCTTTGGCAACAAACTTGCCATTTACAAGTACATCAATTGGTTCTCCAGCAATTTTATCAAGTTCAATAATCGTTCCAGGTGCAAAATCCAAAATGTCAGCAATATTTTTGCGAGTTCTACCAAGTTCAACCGTAACTTCAAGCGGAACATCCATGATTAAATTCATATTTTCCTGACCTTGTAATGGATTGAAATCGTTTGAAAAAGTTTGGAACTGTGCCGGCTGTATGTTCATATTCTGCATTTGCGGTACTGAACCCATCATTTGCGGCATTCCCATATTCATTTGTGGCATACCCATGTACATCTGTGCATTTGGATTCATTCCCATCTGCGGCATAGCCATTTGCTGTGCGCCTACATTGTCCATTGGCTGCTGCACCGGAGCTGCTGTCTGTGCCGGCATTTCAGGTGCCACTGGAGCAGGTGCTGGAGCAGGTGTTGGAGCAGGTGCTGCCTGCTGTGGTGCTGCTTCTTCAGCGGTTGTTCCAATAAAGGTATCATAAAGCGATTTAGCAAAGTCAATTGGATACAGCTGCATAATCGTACTGTCTACTAAATCATCAATTTGCATTCTAAATGAAATCTTTGCAAAAGTTCCACTAAGAAATGTTGCTATATCTCCTCCGGAAGCAAATTCTGTAAGATCAACCAATGTTGCTTCTGGCGGGCTGATATCGATCATTTTTCCAAGCATTGTAGAAAGTGATGTTGCAGAGGCTCCCATCATCTGGTTCATCGCCTCGGAAATTGCGCTTAAGTGTAACTCACCAAGCTCAACATCCGTATTAGTACCATCACCACCCATCATAAGGTCTGTGATAACCTTAACATCATGCTCTTTTAATACTAAAATATTAGTTCCATCTAATCCCAATGTATATCGGATCTGAATAAATACACATGGTTTCTCATAATCATCAATAACTGTCTTCCAGTTTGCCAGCGTTACTACTGGTGTTGTAATATTAACCTTTCTGCTTACTAAGGAATACAACGTAGTGGCAGATGAACCCATGCTGATATTGGCTACTTCACCAATAGCATCTTTTTCTTCATCGCTAAGTAGTGATTCATCTATTTCTGGTGCCTCCACTTCCGGTCTTTGATGTGTTCCAACTGTAACAGTATCATCATCCTGTTTATTATCTGTAGCGCTATCTGAACCCATGCCATTCAGAAGTGCGTTAATCTCATCTTGGGATAACATTCCATCCATGTTTCTATTCCCCCTCTCTAATTACCGATGTAATTCGGGCTGCATATTTATCTTTATTCGAACCCGGCAAAGCGGTAAATTTTTTAATATTTCCTACATAGACTAACAATTCTTCATCTATTCTGGAATCTAATCTTATTATATCACCAACCTGAAGATTGACAAAATCATTTACTGACACGCTGCTTTTTCCAAGTACTGCTTTTACAGGAACCTCAACCCTCTTAATCAGAGCCTCAATATGCTCTTCATAATCTTCATCATTGTTTTCCTGCATAGTAGAGAACCAGTACTTCGTATTCAGCTTGTCCATTATATCTTCCAAAGTAAAGTAAGGAAGACATACATTCATGAACCCTTCTACATCACCAATCTTTACGTTAAGTGTTACAATCGCAATCATATCACTCGGAGCGATGATCTGTGCGAACTGTGAATTCGTTTCTATACGCTCCATAACCGGGTTAATGTCCACTACATTTTTCCACGGTTCACGCAATAGCTGCATACAAACAATCATAATTTTTTCTACTATTGTCAACTCAATTTCGGAAAAATCTCTATTCTTCTCAAGCGGTGTTCCTGAGCCTCCAAGCATACGGTCAATCATCGCAAATCCTAAATTTGTTGCCAATTCTATAATAATATTTCCTCCTAACGGCTGGAAATTTACAATTCCGAGAATGACCGGATTGGATAACGCATTTGTAAATTCCGAAAAAGTTACCGCTTCGGAGCTGACTACATTCACCTGAATATTTTTTCTGAAATATACCGGTAAGTTCGTGGATAATAGTCTTCCATAATGTTCAAATATAATCTCCAGTGTACGCAAGTGTTCTTTTGAAAATTTAGCTGGACGCTTGAAGTCATAATTCTTAACCTGCTTTTCTTTGGACTCCTGCATTTGGTCCACATCCAATTCACCGGTACTTAATGCTGCCAGCAAATTGTCTATCTCACTTTGAGATAATACCTCACCCACGAAGTTCACCTCCCCTTTTCTAATTTTTTTAAGAGGTTATTGATATAATGTGTTGCTAAATGATACTTTATAAACAAATTCAGAATCAAAAAGTTTCTGGATTCTATCTAAGATTTCTGCTTTAATACCATCTGTATCTGCTAACACCTCATCCAGCGTGTGGTTGCTGAATACCTCGTAAATTTCACTTTTAATAAGACTTTCTTTTTCAGAAAGTGTTTCTGAATATTTCTTGTATCCATCATCTTTTGTATTCAATGACAAAGAAACATTTGTAATAAAGTAATGATCTGTTCCATCTTCATCTTTTTTGCATGGAATGGTAAGTTGTTCTGAAATATCATGTACAGCCATATCTTCCATAGCTACCACAATTTCTCCATCACCATTATCTGCGTTACTTGCTTCTAATTCCAAATCCAAAACACTTGCAATGTCGTTTACCAATGATGCTGTTTTCTTTGAAGTGTTCATTACACTGAACATCATAATAGATGTCAATATAATATTTACAATTAAAAGTGCAAGGATAATAACGGACAACAAATTCTTTTTCATATTATATCTCCTACTCCTTTTATTTTTGGAACTCTATTTCTATCATTGATAAGAACTCAATGAATTATAGATTCGAATTTCTACTCTTCTATTCTTTGTTCTGCCTTCCGGTGTGGAATTATCCGCGATTGGAACATATTCGCCCCTACCAGCATGTTTTACCATTGCCGGATCTAAATTTGTATTTTCAATCAAATATTTAAAAACAGACAATGCACGACCACTACTCAGTTCATCATTGTTAGAATATTTCGCACCAGACATCGGCACATTATCTGTATGACCTTCTATTTCAATCACACTGGATCCATATGCCTCCAAAATAAGTCCTACTTTATCCAATACCGGCAACGCCTCATCTTTTAATTCTACACTTCCTGAATCGAATAATATAGAACCACTGAGCGTAAGCTGCACGTATTGGGAAGTAAATTCGATATCAATTTCTTCGGATAGATTATTTTCTCTGACTGCCTCTGAAATCTGCTCTGCAAGTTCTTCTGAAGCTTCCATCTGCGCCTCTTCGACCTTGTTCTGCATTTCATCGAATTCATCAGCACTTTCATCATTTTCTGCCATTTTTCCAGTGCTGTTTATGTATTTATCCAGTTCATTCAACTGGCTCATACCATTGCTTTGTAAAATACCATCACCAATAGCCTTGGCGCCTCCATCAAATATGCTGAAAGCGGAATTCAAAGACTGTGCTACCTGTTCAAATTTTTCCTGTTCTACAGTTGACATGGAAAAAAGCAATACGAAGAAGCACAACAGCAAGTTCATCAAGTCAGCAAAAGTATCTTTCCATAGGGCTGGCGGTGGAGCTTCATCCGGTTTACGCTTTTTAGCCATCCACCTCACCTCCAGCATCTTCTGCACTCACTCTATCTTTTGGTGCCAGGAATGATTTCAGTTTTTCTTCAATTACTCTCGGGTTTTCTCCTGCCTGAATAGAAAGCAGACCTTCGATCATAATTTCCTTTAATGTAATCTCTGCTGCGTTGTTAGCTTTTAACTTCGTAGCAACCGGAGTTGCGATCCAGTTTGCAAGCAAAGAACCATATAATGTCGTAATAAGCGCTGTAGCCATAGACGGACCAATTGAAGAAGGATCAGACATGTTTTGGAGCATGTTAACCAAACCTACAAGAGTACCAATCATACCCCAAGCAGGTCCCATGGCAGCAACATTCTCCCAAAATGAAATTTTTTCTTTATGACGATCATCCAAACTAGCAAGTTCTGTTTCCATAATAGCTCTTACAAGTTCAGGATCAGTACCATCTACGATAAGAAGAATTCCTTTTTTCAGGAACTCATCATCCAAATCTCCTGCAGCTTCTTCCAAAGAAAGCAGACCTTCCTTTCTAGCCACATTGGATAAATCAATAATTTTCTGAATTATTTCCCCTGTATTATAATCATGAACCTTCAGAATTAACGCAAAGCTTTTCAATCCATCAACAAACTGCTTCAACTGCATGGATGCTAATACACAACAAAAAGCACCACCGAAAGTAATAGCAATAGAAGGTACATCAATAAAGTTACCTATTGTTGAAATACCACCACTGGTAATGATTCCAAGAAGAACCATTCCAAAACATATTATCAAGCCTAAAATTGATGCTATATCCACTCCGCTCACCCACTTTTATTTGCTTTATTCGGCAAAAATATCCTTTCTATACGATTTTACTAGATTTTTTATGTCTTGTCTACTTTCTTTTACAATTATTTTTCTCCCTGTTGTAAAAGAAATGACAGTATCCGGCGTTTCTTCGACAAATTCCATTAAATCGGGATTTATCAAGACTTTGACGCCATTTATCTTCGTAACCTCTATCATGCCGTCAACCTTTCCTTTTCCATAGAAATACATAAAGGGAACCTATAACAGTTCCCTTTATGTATTTTTAACTAATAAATCACTAACGTTTCAGGTTGATCAATTCCTCTAAAAGAGTATCCGAAACAGTGATAATTCTACTATTAGCCTGGAAACCTCTTTGTGTCGTGATCATTTCTGTAAACTCAGATGATAAATCGACATTACTCATTTCCAATGCACCAGTAGTAAGAGATCCTGTACCATCTGCAGTAATATCCTGTCCGATTCCGTCAAATTCGCCAGAGTTCTGTGTTGCAGAATATAAGTTATCTCCTTGTTTTTCAAGACCTGAAGCATTGGCGAAAGTTGCGACTGCAATCTGGCCTAAAAGCTTGGACATACCATTATCATAGCTTGCATAAATCTCACCATTCTGTGCAATAGATACACCGGACATTTCACCAAGCTTACGTCCACATCCAAGAGAACCATTGCTCTCTAATGTTCCGGCATTTGCTCCAAGAGTGGATGTACCTCCGTTGTTCTGCTGTGTTGTACCAGAGAAATCAACATTAATATCAGAGAAGTTGCCCAATGTTATCTGCTTACCACTTAATGTTGTTGCAGAAGCATTAAAGTCAAGCAATGCGCTTTTCGCATTGTTAATGGATATGAAATTTCCATTTTCTGTATTATATTTTAACAGATTTCCATAATGTTTTGTTGTTGTTGTAACCTGTGCCTGACCGTCTGGAGCTACATCAAAGGAATAGGTCTTACTCTGGTCTGTTGTATCTACACCGTAAGCCTCTTCTGCTGTAATCTCCGCTTTGAAAGTTTTGGAAGCGGTATCATAGGTTCCTGTTGTAATACCTACCGTAAAGTCCTGTTCTACCGTAATCGTGATATTACCATCCCCGTCAGGCGCCGTTGTGCCTGTCAGACTGTTAATGCCTAATACCGTTTTCCAGACTGTATCGGAATCCACTTTTTGTCCGGTACCTGTTATTTCATCTTTCTGATAATAATATGGGGTACTGCCGTCTGTCGGTTGTACATAAACAAGACCATACACATCTTCCAACACTTTTCTTGTAACAGTTCCTGTACCTGTCATTGTAACTGTATCACCTGCATTAACCGTTGTTATTGCTGATTTTGGTTCATAGGTTACTCCACTGATTTTGTTGGCGGCAAAATCTGAAAAGGCTTCTTCCAGTGCTACATTCTGATAAAATTTCTTATCAGCGGATACATAGCTTGCACCGGTTACAAGCTGCATCAATTCTGTTTTGGTTGTAGTAGAAGTCCCCCCGAAAGTTGCAATATCCGAAATATCTCTGACCCCATATACATCTACCAGAGATTCTCCTGTTTTCGAATCCAGAATATCATCCAGCTGCACATAATATTCCCCATCGGTATCCGAACTGTGTACACTCAATTTTGCGGTATAGCTATATCCTAAAGTATCATAGAAGTTCAAGTTCATTGCTTTACCAGAAGTACTGTTAATATCTGTATCATTCTTA
>JAGKTQ010000079.1 GCA_021153325.1 Lachnospiraceae bacterium
CAATAAGTTCTCCAAACTCACTCAAAATACAAAGATAAACGCTATCTTTGTGCACGTCAAGACCGCATACTGCTTTCATAGGCTTGCATATTTGGGGTTTAAATCTTCCCAAAAATAAATATAATTTGTGACTTAGAGCACGTTGATGCAAGATTTTAGGTATGTCGGTCTTGACATTTCAACGCAAGCAGCGAGCACTCGGAGATATTCATTTCTGTTTTTTATCCCAACTGGCTTATAATTCGAAAATTTTATCTAAATTTGCAACATCAAACCATAATATTCTTAAAATATGAAACAAACAATATTTCCCATTGATTTCTCTACATACTATCCTATAGGAATCCAACCATGCCCTATGTATATCGATATTGCGAATCGGATTTACCACCGAATCAAGGATGTTGTCTTACCCCTGCCAGACGCTGACGAACTAAAAAAACAGATTGCCATAAATGTGGCTATCTATTATGAGGACAAAATGTCTGGCATACAACTATGGAACGCTTTCGTTGCTAAACACTTGCTTGCCTATTCGCACAAATTGCCTTTTTTTGATGATTGTGGCTCTTTGGAAAATGATGACGTAAACGCTAAAGAGGTGGAATTGCTGATATGGATAGTAATATCAAGAAATTTCAACGACCGCTTCCTTAACCCCATTGTTATGGCAGAGGATACGGCACGTAGCATCATGGAGGTACTGACCGAAGATGACGAAGTGGATGTAAACGAAGAATTGTATAACTTTATATACAACTCTGACAAGGCTGACGACTATTTCAAGATAAAGCCTGTATTAATGTGGCTTCGCCGTTCATATCTGCTTAGCTCACCATTGTCAGAAGAAAAGTTCAACGAACTGAAATACAACTACTCAATGCAGTTCAACAAGAGCGAATCCATCTATTACGCCGAAACAACCTTCTCAACTACCACCGAAATCGGCCCCATGGCAGTAAAGCCTCATCTGTGGCTGGCAGACATGTATTATGAAAACGATTTGCCCCAGAAGGCGAAAAGGTTAATGAACCTGGAATACTGTGAGCAGGATGCTTTTGAAGTGATTGAGGAAGACGAAGAATTTGTCGTGTTGAAAAGATCTACGGACGAAACATACAAGCTGAAGAATATAAATCCCAACATGTTTCGCAAGGGTTCATACATCTGCACAGCGCTCGTGAAGTATGCTGACAATTATTGGGAAATAAACGGTGTCATGTTCAAGACGAGTAAAGATATTTTCGACAAAATGCACGAACGCTACGAAACGCTGAAAAAGTCTTACGAGCATGCCTATACCACGTATATTGAACGTACAAAGGGAAAGCGTTTGGCTTTTTTTGAGAAAACAGAACAAATGAAAGAATGGCTGAAAGAAATCTCTCCGGAAGTGGATTTTTCTGATATGTACGGTCAGCTACCTGACGGAGCGCAAGTTGGATTCATATCCAAGAAGGCTGGTCTCATATTTTCACCAAATATAATTCATGCCATCAAATGCAAGGATAATCCATACTATGGGAAATGTGATGCCAAAACAATGCTGCAGGAAACCATGGATGCGGTGATCAACATCGAATACACACATCCGGAACTGCTCAATTATCTCCTTGAGAACAATATGCTACAAGATGGTGACATCAGCTTCAACGATCCAAGCGAATCTGGCAATAAGATATTTACACGAACCATTGACTTTATTGCGAGAAACCACCGCCGCCATCATTATCACGACCATGACTATTGATGTGCAAAACGATTAACTAGTATGTGTGTCCGGGATGTTAGATATACACATCAAAAAATATCGCTTAAGCTATTATCCCAAATCGGCATTAGGGATTGCTTGGATTTTAGTATTTTAGAAGAGTGGATTTTGTTTGGCTTTTAATGAGTAATAGCGAGCTATTACGAACCAGAAACAAGCAAAAGACGCCTTATAAAAGACATAAGACCGCAAGCAGTCATAAAATAATACTTTTAACGGCCTAATGACCGTTTGGGGTTTATGGCACGCCCGATTATGTGGCTCGTCGGTATCCTGACTTCTGGTGATTCCCGCAGATGGCACTCGCTTCTGTTGGCATCTTCCACGCAGTCGCCGCCACAGAGGAACACGTCAGACATGGCTGATATTATCTCGTCCCACTGGTAGCCGTTGTAGGTGTAGCTGCGGACACCAAGAGCGCCGTTGATGACTTTGTCAAGTGAAAGTGCATAAAAAGCCTTGCTTGCGTAATAAATCCCTCCGAAAGGAGTGATCTTCTCAGATTTTATGTTTACCTTTGCCATATGTCAGATATTCTTTATTTGAGTTTTTGGCAGCACTAAGGTAAGTGAATTTCCTGACATATGCAAGCATAGGATAATTTATTGTTATCCAATGACTTGCTTTCTTGTAAAATTATAAGTCTGCTAATTTAACATAGAAACAAAATAAATAAGCCCTTATGGAAAATGTATTTCGAGATTATGGCCGATATGAAAACAAATTCGACAATCGAATCATATGTTTCAATGTTACCCGCACATATTTAT
>JAGKTQ010000018.1 GCA_021153325.1 Lachnospiraceae bacterium
GAAACTGAGTCAGCAGAAAGAGGAGTTAACACAGCAAAAGGAGAAACTGAGTCAGCAGGAAGAGGAGTTAACACAGCAAAAGGAGAAGCTGAGTCAGCAGGAAGAACAGTTAAGTCAGCAGAAAGAACAGCTGAGCAAGCAGACAAGGCAGTTAACGCAGAAGGACGAAGAATTGGAGAAGCTCAGAAAAGAACTGGCACAGCTTCGCAAGGGTGGAAAGTAATTATGATAAATAAAAGAAGAAAAAATGCGTAATAAAATTCAAAAAAAATCGAAAAATATTATTGCATTAAAAAAAAACATGTGCTAATATCTACTTTAATAAAATGCAGTGAAAGAGACTCTTGTTATGGAGAGCGACAGGAATACGGTGTCACCGACTGAGAGCACCGTTTGCAGGAAGTAACGAAGGGAACGCTCTGGAGCAGCTTGTCTGAGCATGGTATTTATCATGTTAGGGCAGGACGTTGGCACGCGTTAAGTGTACAGAGTGGAGAAAGAGATTTCTCAAAGCGGGTGGTACCGCGGATACGATTGTTTATTCGCCCCGGAACATAGGAAACTATGTTCCGGGGTTTTCTGCATTTGGAAAAATCATAGAAAAGAGGAGTAAGGATTATGAACACAGAAAATATTTACCGCAGCACGACATTAGACAAATTGAGCGAAAGTGACGTAGGAACTACTATAAAAATTGCAGGCTGGGTAGAGAATATACGAGACCACGGCGGCGTCTCTTTTATTGATTTGAGAGATATGTATGGCGTAATGCAAGTAGTTATGAGAGACACAAGCCTTTTGGAAGGTATCAACAAAGAAGATTGTCTTTCCATCGAAGGCTTGATCGAAAAACGTGATGAAGAAACTTATAATCCGAAAATTCCTACAGGAACCATTGAATTAGAGGCACAGAAAGTAGAGGTTTTGGGAAAAGTATACCAGCAGCTTCCATTTGAAGTTATGACCTCAAAAGAAACAAGAGAAGATTTAAGATTAAAATATCGTTATCTGGATTTGAGAAATAAAAAAGTAAAAGATAATATGATTTTCCGTTCGCAGGTAATAAGCTTTTTAAGACAGAAGATGACAGAAATGGGATTTTTAGAAATTCAAACACCAATTTTATGTGCATCTTCACCGGAAGGAGCAAGAGATTATATTGTACCTTCTCGTAAATACAAAGGAAAATTTTATGCACTTCCACAAGCACCACAGCAGTACAAACAGCTTCTGATGGTATCCGGTTTTGATAAGTATTTCCAGATTGCCCCTTGCTTCCGTGACGAGGATGCAAGAGCGGATCGTTCACCAGGAGAATTTTATCAGTTGGATTTTGAGATGAGTTTTGCAACACAGGAAGATGTTTTTGAAGTAGGAGAAGAAGTACTTTCCGCAACTTTTGAGAAGTTTGCACCGGAAGGATATGAAGTGACGAAAGCTCCTTTTCCAATTATCAGTTATAAACAGGCTATGCTTGAATTTGGAACGGATAAGCCAGATTTGAGAAATCCTCTTCGCATTATGGATGTAACTGAATTTTTCCAGAGGTGTACTTTCAAACCGTTCCTGAAAAAATGCGTTCGTGCCATTAAAGTGCATGCAGATATGTCAAAAGGTTTCCATGAAAAGTTGTTAGCTTTTGCACAGTCTATTGGAATGGGTGGACTTGGTTATTTGGAAGTTGCAGAAGATATGAGCTATAAAGGACCAATTGATAAATTCATTCCAGATGATATGAAGGCAGAGATGGCAGAGCTTGCCGGATTACAGCCGGGCGATACGATTTTCTTCATTGCAGATAAAGAAGAGAGAGCAAACTTATATGCTGGTCAGATTCGTACTGCTCTTGGAGAAAGACTTGATTTAATTGAAAAGAATGCATATCGTTTTTGTTATGTAAATGACTTCCCAATGTTTGAGTATGACAGTGATGAAAAGAAAATAAACTTTACACATAATCCATTCTCTATGCCACAGGGAGGCTTGGAAGCATTGAATGAAAAAGACCCATTAGAAATTCTGGCATACCAGTATGATATTGTATGCAATGGTGTGGAATTATCAAGCGGTGCAGTTCGAAATCATAATCTGGATATTATGGTAAAGGCATTTGAGATTGCAGGATATACGGAGGAAGATCTGAAAGAAAAATTCGGAGCACTTTACAATGCATTCCAATATGGAGCACCACCACACGCAGGTATGGCACCAGGTGTTGATCGTATGATCATGCTTTTGAAAAATGAAGAAAGCATCCGTGAAATCATTCCATTCCCAATGAACGGAAATGCTCAGGATTTAATGTGTGGAGCACCTAATACCGTAACCGAACAGCAGTTGCGTGAAGTGCACATCAAAGTGCGTGAATAGGGAAAGGCTGGCGCACGGTAGGTTGAATAAATAAGAAAGGGAAATTACGCTATGGCTAATGTGATTAGTGATGAAACAATAGAATATGTAGGTATTCTTGCGAAGCTCGAGCTTTCTGATGCGGAAAAAGAGGAAGCAAAGAGTGATATGGGAAGAATGCTTGATTATATTGATAAATTGAATGAATTGGATACAACAGGAGTCGAACCAATGTCTCATGTATTTCCGGTTCAGAACGTTTTCCGTGAAGACGTAGTAACAAATGGTGATGACAGTGAGAATATGCTGAAAAATGCACCGGCGGAAAGAGACAATATGTATGAGGTTCCGAAAACCGTAGAGTAAGATTGGAAGAAAGGTATGATTTAAAATGGATATACTTTCATTGAGCGCTGTAGAGCTTGCAGCCAAAATAAAAGCAAAGGAAGTTACTGTAAAAGAAGCGGTAGAAGCGGTCTTTGCACGTATGGAAGAAAAAGAAAAAGTGTTGAATTGTTATGTGACTTTAGATAAAGAAGGTGCCTTGAAACAGGCAGAAGAAGTACAGAAAAAGATTGATGATGGTACACTTACAGGAGCTCTTGCGGGTGTTCCAGTTGCTATTAAAGACAACATGTGTACCGAAGGTATGTTGACGACCTGTTCTTCTAAAATTTTAGGAAATTTTATTCCAACTTTCAGCTCGGAAGCTGTTCTGAATCTGAAAAAAGCTGGAGTAGTCATTATCGGAAAAACCAATATGGATGAGTTCGCTATGGGTTCTACAACGGAAACATCTGCGTTTGGAGAAACCAGAAACCCTTGGAATGAAAAGCATGTGCCGGGTGGTTCTTCCGGCGGAAGTGCAGCGGCAGTCGCAGCAGAGGAATGTTTCTTTGCTCTTGGTTCCGATACGGGTGGTTCTATTCGTCAGCCAGCTTCTTTTTGTGGTGTAGTGGGAATGAAGCCAACATACGGAACGGTATCCCGTTATGGTCTGATCGCGTATGGTTCTTCTTTAGACCAAATTGGACCATTAACAAAAAATGTGGAAGATTGTGCAACCGTTATGGAAGTGATCGCTTCACATGATCTCAAAGATTCCACTTCTGTAAAAAGAGAGGACACCGATTTTACTTCTGCGTTAATAGAAGATGTTAAAGGAATGAAAATTGGTATTCCAAGAGATTATTTTGGAGAGGGCTTGGATAGTGAAGTAAAAGAAGCTGTACTTGCAGCTGCCAAAGCCTTGGAAGAAAAAGGTGCTATTGTAGAGGAATTTGACTTGAGTCTTGTAGAATATGCGATTCCTGCTTATTATACTATTGCTTCCGCAGAGGCAAGTTCAAACTTAGAGCGTTTTGATGGTGTAAAATATGGCTATCGTACAGAAGAGTACGAAGGACTTCATAATATGTACAAAAAGACTCGTTCGGAAGGTTTTGGAGCAGAAGTAAAAAGACGTATTATGTTAGGCTCTTTTGTATTAAGTTCTGGCTATTATGATGCTTACTATTTGAAAGCACTGCGTACAAAAGCATTGATCAAGAAAGCTTTTGATGAGGCATTTGCAAAATATGATGTGATTTTAGGACCGGTAGCGCCAACAACAGCACCGGAGCTTGGAAAGAGTCTTTCCGACCCATTAAAAATGTATTTGGGTGATATTTATACGATCTCTGTAAACCTTGCAGGACTTCCGGGAATCAGCATTCCATGTGGAGTGGATAAAAAAGGATTACCGATCGGTTTACAGTTGATTGGAGACTGCTTCCAGGAAAAGAAGTTAATACAGACAGCCTATACTTATGAAAAAATCAGAGGCGAATTTAAGAAACCTGCAGACAGCATGGAAGGAGGACGAAAATAATGGCAAAACAATATGAAACAGTCATCGGTCTGGAAGTCCATGTAGAGCTTGCAACAAAAACAAAAATCTTCTGTGGGTGTTCCACTGCATTTGGTGGAGAAGCCAATACCCATACGTGTCCGGTCTGCACCGGTATGCCGGGTTCCCTTCCAGTGTTAAATAAACAGGTAGTAGAATATGCGATTGCAGTAGGTCTGGCAACAAATTGCGACATTACACAGTACTGCAAATTTGACAGAAAAAATTATTTTTATCCAGATAATCCACAGAATTATCAGATTTCCCAGTTGTATTTACCAATCTGCCGTAATGGTGGGGTAGAAATTGAAACAGAAGAGGGAACAAAGACAATCGGTATTCATGAAATTCATATGGAAGAGGATGCAGGAAAACTGATTCATGATGAATGGAATGACTGCTCGTTGGTAGATTATAACCGTTCCGGTGTGCCTCTTATTGAAATCGTATCCGAGCCGGATATGCGAAGTGCAGATGAAGTCATTGCTTATTTGGAGAAGCTTCGTTTGATCATTCAATATCTTGGTGCTTCTGATTGTAAATTGCAGGAAGGTTCTATGCGCGCGGATGTAAACCTTTCTGTCAGAGAAGTAGGTGCAGAAAAGTTCGGCACAAGAACAGAAATGAAAAACTTAAACTCTTTCAAGGCAATTGCAAGAGCGATTGAAGGAGAAAGAGAACGTCAGATTGATCTATTGGAAGCCGGAGAAGAAGTCTTACAGGAAACAAGACGCTGGGATGATACAAAAGAATGCTCTTATGCTATGAGAAGCAAAGAGGATGCACAGGATTACCGCTACTTCCCAGAACCGGATTTAGTACCGATCGTTATTAGTGACGAATGGCTTGATCAGATAAGAGAGAGACAGCCTGAATTCCGTACAGAAAAAATGAAACGCTATAAAGAAGAATTTGAAATTCCTGATTATGATATCGAAATCATCACAGGCTCTAAACATCTTGCAGATATTTTTGAAGCAACTACAGCAATCTGTAAGCAGCCGAAAAAAGTTTCCAACTGGCTGATGGTAGAGACGATGCGTCTTTTGAAGGAAAAAGAAATGGAACCGGAAGACATTTGTTTCTCACCGGAAAATCTGGCTAAGCTGATTATGATGGCAGATAAAAAAGAAATCAACAGTACTGTAGCAAAAGAAGTTTTTGAGGTAATGTTTGCAAATGATACTGACCCGGAAAAATATGTGGAAGAAAAGGGATTAAAGACAGTGAATGACGAAGGTGCACTTCGTACTACTGTGGAAAAGGTCATTGCAGATAACCCACAGTCCGTAGAAGATTATCATAACGGAAAAGAAAAAGCCATCGGATTTTTAGTTGGTCAGACGATGAAGGCAATGCAGGGAAAAGCAGATCCAGGAATGGTAAACAAATTATTGAAAGAATTATTATCTTAAAATATAAGCTGTCACGTTATTGTGGCAGCTTATAAAAATTTTATAAAGTTTTATGAAAGTTATAGAAACTAAAGGGGCAGCCTTGAACATTTGGGGAAATTATTATATTATTTATATTATGGAAACAAGCACTGAGACAAAATGGTGATTGTTTTTTAGTTTACATAAGGGAAGGAATTTTATATGAACGAGACATATGTAGAGTGTTTAGTAGCAAAAGGAATTTCAACGGGAGCACAGTTTTTGCGTATCCTGCTTGTTTTATTTACAGTTGGTTTTGGAGTTCTTGGATTAATGGGATATATATTTCCTCTTTTTCTGGCATTAATTTTTGGATTTACAACATGGTTCGTCTACATGCATACAGACACAGAATACGAATATTTGTATTTGGATCATGAGATCAAAGTAGACAAGATTTTAAATAAAAGCAAAAGAAAAAGAGTTGGAAGTTTTGATCTGGAGCGTATGGAAGTTTTTGCGCCGCTGAATTCTCATCATTTTGATAATTATAAAAACAGACAGGTGCAGGTCGTTGATTTTAGCAGCGGAAAAGCAAAAGAGCCGGAAGCAAGATATGCATTTTATTATGAGGGTGGACAGAAGGTAATTCTTGAGCCAAGTGAAGCATTTATAAAAGCAGTTCAAAATGTTGCACCAAGAAAAGTGTTTACAGATTAATATTTAATAAAATTTAACCATTGACATCAAAGTTTAACAATGGTAAACTTTTTCAAACGAGATTACTGCCAGTAAAATATACTGGCAGTGTTTTTTCTAAATGCGCTTGCTGGCGCATCTTTTACAATACTTTAGCGAGGCAGAGAAATCGTCATTCCTGCCAAAGAATTAATTAGGAGGAAAGAAAATGGGACAGATTATTGGCGAAGGCATCACATTTGATGACGTACTGTTAGTACCAAGTTATTCTCAGGTAATACCAAATCAGGTAGATTTAACTACATGGCTGACCAAAAAGATCAAACTTAACATTCCGATGATGAGTGCAGGAATGGATACAGTTACCGAGTACAGAATGGCAATTGCTATGGCAAGACAGGGTGGTATCGGTATTATCCATAAAAATATGTCTATTGAAGCACAGGCAGAGGAAGTAGATAAGGTAAAACGTTCAGAAAATGGTGTCATTACAGATCCTTTTTCCTTATCCCCAGATCATACACTTGCTGACGCAGATTCTTTAATGGCAAAATTTAGAATTTCTGGTGTACCAATTACAGAAGGAAAGAAATTGGTAGGTATTATTACAAATCGTGATCTCAAATTCGAGACAGACTACACAAAGAAAATTAAAGAATGCATGACTTCTGAAGGATTAATTACAGCGCAGGAAGGCATTACAATAGAAGAAGCAAAAGAAATTTTAGGAAAAGCAAGAAAAGAAAAACTTCCAATTGTAGATAAAGATTTTAACTTGAAAGGTCTTATCACAATTAAAGATATTGAAAAGACAATCAAATATCCACTTGCAGCCAAGGATGAGCAGGGTCGTCTTTTGTGTGGTGCTGCTGTTGGTATTACAGCAAACGTATTAGACCGTGTGGCAGCACTTGTGGATGCAAAGGTTGATGTTATCGTATTAGATTCCGCACATGGACATTCTGAAAATGTACTTCGTTGCGTAAGAATGATCAAAGAAAATTATCCGGATCTTCAGGTTATTGCAGGAAATGTTGCAACAGGTGAAGGCACAAAAGCCTTAATCGAGGCAGGAGCAGATGCTGTAAAAGTTGGTATTGGTCCTGGTTCTATTTGTACAACTCGTGTTGTTGCTGGTATTGGTGTACCACAGATTTCTGCTATTATGGATGCTTATGCAGTAGCAAAAGAATACGGTGTGCCAGTTATTGCAGATGGTGGTATTAAATATTCCGGTGATATGACTAAAGCAATCGCAGCAGGTGGTAATGTCTGCATGATGGGTAGCATCTTTGCAGGCTGTGATGAAAGTCCGGGAACTTTTGAATTATTCCAGGGAAGAAAATATAAAGTTTATCGTGGAATGGGTTCTATTGCTGCTATGGAAAATGGAAGCAAAGACCGTTATTTCCAGTCTGATGCAAAGAAACTTGTACCAGAAGGTGTAGAAGGACGAGTTGCCTATAAAGGAACTGTAGAAGATACGGTATTCCAGTTAATGGGCGGTTTACGTGCAGGTATGGGTTATTGTGGAACACAGACAATTGATGAGTTAAAACAGAATGGACGCTTCGTAAAAATATCTGCGGCTTCCTTAAAAGAAAGTCACCCGCATGATATTCATATTACAAAAGAAGCACCAAACTATAGCGTAGATGAATAAAAAGTGATAAAATAAGTATATGATTAGGACGGTACAGTGATAAAGTAGTACCGTCCTTTTTAGAATCCTTTTTTAAATTAAGGGGGAACGACACAAATGATTGATAACCATTTTTCAATGGAAGAAATTATCGATTCCGGACAGATTCAAAGATTGGCTGACCGGTTTTGTGTGGCAACGAATGTATTTGCTTACGCTGTGAATGAGGATGGAGAGCAGATTACCAGACTTTCCGGACAGAAAAGTGATACGGATAAAATGGCAGGCTATTTGGATAAAGAACAGGCTGCGGAGCTGGCTGAGAGAGTAAAAATAGGTTCTTTGGAAGAACAGGTTGTAGAACAGACTAAATATGGAAATATGATGGCGGCAGCCATTGCTATACATATAGAAAAAAGGCATATTTTGACATGGATCATTTATGGTGTACTGGAGGAGCAGAAAGAAGAGATTGGCATTCCTTTTATACAAGACGTTACGGCGAAGATCACAGAACCTCTTTTTTATCATGTATTGGATTTGCTAAGAGACAGTAGTTATGCAGCGTTGGAAAATAAAATATCCATGGCGAACGCAAGAGCAGAAAGCGTAAGAAGCCGTAATTCCGAAAGTGAGGCAGAGCGTTCTTCAAAACGGATTGAAGCATCTGCCAAAATTGTACAGCTTTTGGATAGCGATGAAAAAATAGAAAAAGTAATTACCGATGCGTTAAGGATCATTGGAGAACATTTGGAAGTCAGCAGCGCACAGTTTTATCAATTCCATAGGGAAAATAATACGATGGATGTCATTGCCCAGTGGCGACGAGAAGGAGTCATTCCTGTTTTTGATAAGACAAAAGGGATAAAAGCATTTTCTTTTTTTAATATGGACAAGCCACTGGTACTTTCAGCAGATTCTTTTGAAAGTACGGATGCGGGAGAACGCCTCTCAGAATGTGGTATGAAAGCACTGATTGTATTTCCGATTCAGGTACAGGGTGAAAAGGAAATGTATCTGGGTCTGATGGATAATAGTCCAACGAGAATGTGGCAGGTAGAAGATATTAAATTTATCGGCAATCTGTCTAAAATATTGCAAAGTATTATATACAGACATGTGCAGCAGAATGCACTGACGAAATCGTATGATGCCTTAGATGCTATTTTGGATAAAATGCATAGTGGTGTTTATATACGAGATGCAAAATCAAAAGAAGTACTTTTTGCCAATAAAAATTTAAAAGAAGTATTTGCTACAGAGCTTTTTAAGGGAACATTGAATGAATTATTAGAGCAGAGTATGCCGGTACATCGTGCAAGCGATAATCTGGAGCTGTATTACAAAGAACTGGATCAGTGGTATGACCTTTTATATACTGAGACAGTTTGGACGGATGGAAGAGAAGCAGAGCTATTTTGCCTTTATGATATTACTGACCGTAAAATTTATCAGAGAAAAATGGAGCAACAGGCATACACAGATATGCTGACCGGTCTTTATAACAGAATGTGCTGTGAAAGAGATATGGCAAAGCATGTTGACAATGCAAAGAAAAAGAAGGAAACCGGGGCTGTTCTCTATTTGGATCTGGATGATTTCAAGCATATCAATGATGGTTTGGGACATCAATATGGTGACATTTTATTGAAGGCGATATCCAATAACTTAAAAGAGATTGATGGAGTCGGCAATAATTGTTATCGTGTAGGTGGAGACGAATTTGTTATTATCATTACATCAGAAAATTATCCGAAGTTAAACAGCATTCTGACAGAAATCAAACGGATTTTCAGTAAGCCGTGGTATTTAAAAAATGCGGATTATTATTGTACTATGAGCATGGGAGTTGTTAAATATCCAGAGGATGGCGAGGGTGTACAGGATTTGATCGCAAAATCAGATATTGCCATGTATGAGGCAAAGAGAAGCGGAAAGAATCGTGTGGAAACTTTTAGTGAAGAGTTCAATATAAGCACGAATAAACGTCTGGATATGGAAAGAGGTATGCGGGCAGCGACGGTAAATGGCTGTGAAGAATTTGAAGTGTATTTTCAGCCAATCATCGATATTCAAAAACCGGGAACACCGTGTACAGGAGCCGAGGCACTTCTTCGCTGGAACAGCTCCAAGATGGGATTGGTTGCACCGTCCGAATTTATTCCATTGGCAGAATATTTGGGACTCATTAATCCAATAGGGAATTATGCATTGAAAACAGCCTGCAGTGCCTGTAAGGCATGGAATGACAATGGTTACCCAGAATATAAGGTCAATGTGAATCTTTCTGTGATTCAGCTGCTGCAGCCAGATATTGTAGACAGTGTGGCACAGACGATCACAGAAACAGGTATTGATCCTAAAAACCTGACTTTGGAAGTAACGGAG
This sequence comes from Lachnospiraceae bacterium, assembly GCA_021153325.1. Classification (GTDB taxonomy): domain Bacteria; phylum Bacillota; class Clostridia; order Lachnospirales; family Lachnospiraceae; genus RGIG3002. The sequence continues at coordinate 10,343 of JAGKTQ010000018.1, forward strand.
AGTCTTGCAATCAATGATATGAACCGTATGAAAGAAATACTGGGTAATATCAAAAAGCTTGGAGTCAGAATTGCGCTGGATGATTTCGGAACAGGATATTCTTCTTTAAATCACATAAGAGAGATTCCTTTTGATGTGATCAAAGTAGACCAGAGCTTTGTGAAAGGACTGGCAGAGGATACCTATTCGCAGTCCTTCATAAAAATGGTCAGTGAGCTTGCAGATACGATTGGTGTTAGTATTTGTGTGGAAGGAATTGAAACTAAGGCGCAGTATAAAGTGTTAGAGGGCATGAAAGTGCGAATGGTACAAGGATATTATTTCGGACGTCCTATGAAACAGGAGCTGTTTGAAGAAAAATACTGTCAATAACAGCATTTTAGGTTGCAAAAAAATGCCAGATTGTGTAATATGAAACAAGAGGTTGCATGACTGGCGGAAAACAGCACTGGCTGTGTGGGTAGAAACCACGAGGGAATGTAACAGGAACGAATGCCGACCGCCTGGGCGAACACTTATTTATAGTGCCCGTCCGGGCGGTTATTTTTTAGGAGGAAATAAAAATGAACATGTTATCACTGGAACAGGAACTGAAAAACAATGCTTATCCGGGAAGAGGAATCGTGATCGGAAAGACAGAAGACGGTACAAAAGCTGTTACTGCATATTTCATCATGGGAAGAAGCTCCAACAGTAGAAACCGTGTTTTTGTAGAAGAGGGACAGGGTATCCGTACAGAGGCTTTTGATCCTTCTAAGTTAGAAGACCCAAGCTTGATCATTTATGCACCAGTTAGAGTACTTGGCAATAAAACAATTGTTACAAACGGAGACCAGACCGATACTATTTACGAAGGAATGGACAAACAGCTTACTTTTGAACAGTCTTTAAGAAGCCGTGAATTTGAACCGGACGGCCCAAACTACACACCTCGTATTTCTGGTGTTATGCATATTGAAGATGGCACATACAATTATGCAATGTCTATCTTAAAGAGCAACAATGGCGATCCATCTTCCTGCAATCGATATACTTTTGCTTATGAAAATCCAAAAGCAGGTGAAGGACATTTCATTCATACCTATATGCATGACGGAAATCCGTTACCAAGTTTTGAAGGAGAACCAAAGTTAGTAGCCATTCCAAATGATATGGAAGAGTTCGCAAATATGCTGTGGGAAAGCTTAAATGAAGAAAATAAAGTATCTTTATTTGTAAGATTTATTGATATAGCAACCGGCGAATACGAAACAAAAATTATAAATAAAAATAAGTAAAATGCAAGAAATCTTGCAAAATTAGAATAAATGGAGGATAAAAATGAACGAAATCGAATTAAAATATGGATGTAATCCAAATCAGAAACCTTCTCGTATTTTTATGGAAGATGGCAGTGACTTACCGGTTACGGTTTTAAACGGTAAACCAGGTTATATTAACTTTTTGGATGCTTTTAACGGATGGCAGCTTGTAAAAGAATTAAAAGAAGCAACAGGACTTCCGGCAGCAACTTCCTTTAAACATGTTTCTCCAGCAGGCGCAGCAGTTGGACTTCCGCTTTCTGATACACTTGCAAAAATCTACTGGGTAGACGATTTGGGAGAGCTTTCTCCATTGGCATGTGCCTATGCAAGAGCAAGAGGTGCAGACAGAATGTCTTCTTTTGGTGATTTTATTGCATTATCGGATGTATGTGATGCCTGCACAGCAAAATTGATCAAAAGAGAAGTTTCTGACGGTGTGATCGCTCCTGGATATACAGAGGAAGCGTTGGAGCTTTTAAAGGCAAAGAAGAATGGAAATTATAACGTCATTCAGATTGATGAAAATTATGTTCCAGCAGAATTGGAAAAGAAACAGGTCTATGGTATTACTTTTGAACAGGGAAGAAATGAACTGGATATCAATGGTGACCTTTTATCCAATATTGTTACAGAAAATAAAGAGATTCCAGAAGCAGCACTGATCGATATGAAGATTTCTTTGATCACTTTAAAATATACACAGTCCAACTCTGTATGTTTCGTAAAAGATGGTCAGGCAATCGGTATCGGTGCAGGACAGCAGTCTCGTGTTCACTGTACACGTTTGGCAGGACAGAAAGCAGACAACTGGTTTTTACGTCAGTCTCCACAAGTACTTGGTCTGCAGTTCGTAGACGGACTTGGACGTGCAAACAGAGACAATGCAATTGATGTTTATATTGGAGAGGAATATATGGATGTACTGGCTGATGGTGCATGGGAAGGAATCTTCAAAGTAAAACCTCCAGTATTCACAAGAGAAGAAAAGAGAGCATGGTTAGATAAAATGCAGGATGTAACTTTAGGTTCTGATGCATTCTTCCCATTTGCAGATAATATTGAAAGAGCACATAAGAGTGGTGTGAAATATATTGCACAGCCAGGTGGTTCTGTAAGGGATGACCTTGTAATTGAATGCTGTAATAAATATGATATGGTAATGGCGTTTACGGGAATTCGTCTGTTCCATCATTAATAAGGAAACTTTGGAAATCCCGCGCAGACTGCGCGGGATTTTGATTTCAGTGATTGGAGGAATTCATGAGATTAATTGATTTGGAAGCATATGATCCTATTACGATACAGTGTCATGATAATCCGGACGCGGATTCGATCGGTGCTGGTTTTGGGTTGTATACTTATTTTAAAAGTAAGGGGAAAGAAGTAAATCTGATCTATAGTGGAAAAAACAGGATTCACAAGGCAAATTTAAGGCTGATGGTAGAAAAACTGGAAATTCCTATTACTTACATAAAACATGCCAAGCAGCCTGTGGAAGGACTGCTTATCACAGTGGACTGCCAGTATGGAGCTGGAAATGTGACACAGCTTCAGGCAGATAAAGTAGCGGTGATCGACCATCATCAGGTGGAAATTCAAAATCTGGAACTGCAGGAAATACGTTCTACACTTGGCAGTTGTTCCACACTTGTATGGAGTATGATGAAGGAAGCAGATTATCCGGTAGAAGAAGACAGTATTTTAGGTACAGCTTTGTACTATGGATTGTATTCCGACACGAATCAGTTCGCGGAAATCAGCAATCCGTTAGATAGGGACTTAAGAGACAGTATTACATATGATACAAATTTAATAAGATTATTCCGTAATTCCAACCTGACACTAAAAGAATTAGAGTTAGCAGGAGTTGCGTTGATTCGATATATTTACAATAGTGACCATCATTATGCCATTATTAAGGCACAACCTTGTGATCCGAATATTCTTGGTATTATCAGTGATTTTCTCATACAGGTGGATGAAGTCTTCACATGTATCGTTTATAATGAAATTAATGACGGTTATAAACTTTCTGTGCGTAGCTGTGTAAAAGAAGTCAATGCAAGTGAGCTTGCAGCTTATGTAACAGAAAAAATAGGCTCCGGTGGAGGGCATATTGAAAAAGCGGGTGGATTTATTAGTAAAAAACTTTATGAAGAATATTATCCAACACTGCACTCGGAAGCGTATTTCAGTGAAAAAATGAATGAGTATTTTGATAGCACACAGATTATATATGCAGACGAATATGAAGTAGATATAACCGATATGGGTAAATATATTAATAAGAAGATTCCGGTAGGTTTTGTAAAGGCTGAAGAAGTACTTGCTATAGGAACACCAATTACGATCCGTACTTTGGATGGGGATGTGGATATGACGGTGGAACCGGATCTGTATATTATGATCGGTGTCAAAGGCGAGGTCTATCCTATCCGAAAGGATAAGTTCGAACAGTCCTATCAAGTGTTGGATGCGCCATATGACATGCAGGCATTTGCCTTGAACAGTGAGTATGCGCCAACGATAAAGAATCGGTTGGATGGAAGTGTCCAGTCCTTAACGAATCATGCTGCGACCTGCATGCCGATAGAAAAAACAAGTATTTATGCCAAACCAATAGATTGTATGGTGAAAGTATTTTCTACAGGAGATACGGATAAATATATGGTCGGAAAAGAGGGCGATTATCTGGCAGTACGTTGCGATGATATGCACGATATTTATATTGTTGAGCAGGATGTATTTGGCATAGCCTATGAACGTTATGAGGATAAATAGCAGAGAAGGAAGGATAATCTTTGAAGGATAAGAACAAAGTTGCTGTCGTGATGCTGACGGCACTTATAGTAATCATGCTTGTATTGCTGGGGGTTGTAATTTATTGGAGGGCACGTGTTCTGCAGCAGACGAATCAGGATACGCAGGAAGATACACAATACACCTATCATTATGTACTGATATCCGATAAAGGGAACAGTACCTTTTGGGATCATGTATATGAGGGCGCTTGTGCCTATGGAGAAGAAAATGATGCCTATATTGAAAGAATGGGTGACGAACTTGCCGTAAATTATTCCAAGGAAGAATTGATGGAAATTGCAATTTATGCAGGTGTTGACGGTATTCTTTTAGAAGGTGATGAAAGCAGTGTACAAAAGGAAATGATTGATAAAGCGGTGGAGGCTGGTATTCCGGTCGTTACCATGTTGAATGATAATTATGGAAGTCTGCGGCAGACCTTTGTCGGAGTAGGTAATTATAATTTAGGTAGGGAATATGCAAGAGAAGTGATCCGGATCGCGACGCCGGATACGAAAAGGGTGTTGATCCTGGGGGATAAAATATACGAAGGTCAGGCACAGACGTTGATCATGAATGGCTTCTCGGATACGATTTATAATGAAGGCAATCATCTTGAGCTTGCTATAGAGATGATGACGGTCAATAGTGAAGATTCTTTTGCGGTACAGGAAACGATCCGAGAGATCGTTCTGGAAGAAAGTGTATTGCCGGATATCATTATCTGCTTGAATGAGATCAATACTATGAATGCTTATCAGGTCATTGTAGATTATAATATGGTTGGTCAGGTGAAGATCATAGGATACTATTCATCGGATACGATATTAAGTGCAATAGACAAAGAAGTCATTACATCAACCATTGTTTTTGATGCAGAAGAAATGGGATGGACGGCGGCGCAGGCATTAAATGAATACCGGGAGACCGGCTATGTGAATGATTATATTACACTGGAAGCAGAAGTAGTAAGTAAAAATAATATCAGGGAGTATTTAGAAGATGAAGAAAAAGCAGAATAGTGTGCAGATGTCTATTCGTACAAAGCTGATAATTGTCTTTCTGTTTACGACCTTGATCGTTTTTTTTGTGAACCTTTTTATGTTCGGTGAAATCAACAAGATGATTATCAAGATTGACGGCATTTATAATTCCAATGCAGAGCTGACAGAACTGCAAAATGCATTGGGAAGCGTCAGAAGCAATATGATAGGATATCTCAATACCAAAAGCTCTGACACGATGGAAGATTATTATATCAGTGAACAGAAATATAGAGATCTTGTCGGAGGGTTAAATGATAAGGTATATGATAACAGCAACAGTATTATGGAAAAAAATATCCGGAGTATGTCAGAAAAATACTTGGAGCTGGTAGCAGATACCGTGGAGGCAAAAAGAGGAAGAAATATTGCCAAATGTAATGAGCTGTATGAGGAATCAGAAAAGGTATATGAATACATTACTACTTATATTTACAGCTTGAATAACAAGCAGTTTCAGAGTAATGCGACCCATTATGAAAAAATGTTAGAAACGCTTCGTTACTCCGAAACGATTACAATGGTGATCATGATACTGGTGGGAATTTTAAACATACTGCTTGTTATTATGTTAACTACCAGCATTATTGAACCATTGAAAAAACTTGCAAGATCTGCACATGAAGTAGCAGGGGGCAATTTGGAACTGGAGTTTATAGAAAACAACAGTGGTGACGAAGTAAGTGTCCTTACCGGGGCGTTTAATCAGATGGTCAAGAGTCTGAAAATATACATTGAGCGTCTGCGAGAAAGTATGGAAAAAGAAAATGAGTTAAAGAAAAGAGAAATCTTGATGGAATCTCATTTAAAGGATGCAAAATTAAAATATCTGCAGGCGCAGATTAATCCTCACTTTTTGTTCAATACGTTGAATGCAGGAGCGCAGCTCGCTATGATGGAAGGAGCAGAGCGTACCTATACATATGTACAGAATGTGGCAGATTTTTATCGTTACAATATTAAAAAGGATAATGATGTGGTGACACTTGGAGATGAAATTGAATTAGTAGACAGTTATATGTATATTTTGAATGTTCGTTTTTCCAATGACATACATTATGATAAAGATATTGACGAAAGCCTGTTAAAGATGCAGGTTCCTGTCATGATCTTACAGCCAATCGTAGAAAACTGTGTAAATCACGGTTTGCGGAACATTTCATGGGAAAAGAAGATCCAGTTGAAAGTTTCGAAAGAAGGAGAAAACATATGTATTTCCATTTGTGATAATGGAATCGGTATCACGAAGGAAAAAATTCTGGAAATATTAGAAGATAGGGCAGAATCTGATGATGCGGATAAGGATTCAAACGGAATAGGATTAAATAATGTGATCAGCCGATTGCAATTATTCTATCATGTAGAAAATGTCATGGAGATTACGAGCAATGGGGAAAATATGGGGACAGAGGTAGCAGTATTTATTCCTATAGAAGAAAAGTCGTAAATAAGTACAGAAGAGTACAAAGGAGACGCCATGTATAAAATTATGATTGCAGATGACGAAGGAATTGTTATTGATGCACTGCGGTTCATCATTCAGAAAAATTTTGGAGATACCTGTATGATAGAATCAGCCAAGACTGGAAGAAGCGTGATTGAACTTGCTGAAAAGTTCCGTCCGGATATTGCACTGATGGATATTCAAATGCCGGGCATTAACGGTATTGAAGCTATGAAAGAAATCCGCAAGGAAAATACGAATATTATTTTTGTTGTCATCAGTGCATACGACAAATTTGATTATGCAAAAGAGGCAATCAACCTTGGAGTGTTGGAATATGTCAATAAACCGATTGAGCAGAATAAGATTGTTGAAATCTTAAAAAGAGCCATGAAAATGGTAGATAAAGAAAGAGAAAGAAGAAGCAACGACTTGCGTATCCGGGAAAAACTGGAGATTGTCGTTCCGGTTATTGAAACGGGATTTATTTACTCCGTGCTCTTTCAGGAAAACTATGCCGAAGATACGGACAATTATAAGAGTCTGCTCGGCATCGAAGAAGACAGTGGGTTTATGATGGTCATAGAATGTGGTGAGAGCAGCCAGAATGGTCATTTTACTAACCCCATTGGTTCGGGTGTAAAGGTGCAGTCTTTTTATCAGGAACTGCGGTCGATCATAAAAGAATTTTTCCCCGTATCTGCGGTTGGCTCCATTATGGCGAATAAAGTGATCGTGTTCATTCCATCTCAAGTACCATCTGTGGATACCGAGTATGAAGAGCGTATCGAACTCATTGAAAATACAAGAAAGATGGTACGTCTGTTACGACAGAAGATCGATGTTTATTTCTATGAAAAGGACTATCCGATTGAAACGGAAAAGAAGTTTTTTGAAAGAATTGAAGACGGAGATGTGAATGGAGCAGGACTGGAGGCAAGAAGATTTTTTGACTGGATGGTAGAAAATTACCATGAGCAGGATATGGATATCCGTTTGAAAACCTTGGAATTTGTTCTGTGGGCAGAAAAAATAGCTTACGAGGCTGGTGGTATGCTATATCGTTTTACGGCACGTCATGATTATCTGGGAGCAATCAATTCTATGACAGACTACGAGGAGCTGCGCTCCTGGTTTTTGGATAAGATAACAGATGCCTGCAGAAATATTAAGAGCAAAAAACAGGAATCTTCTTTGAGTATTGTGGAAAAAGCAAAGGAATATATGCAGGAAAATTATGCAAAGGATCTTTCTTTGGATGAAGTTTCTAAGAAAGTAAACATCAGTCCTTACTATTTCAGCAAGCTTTTTAAAGAAGAAGAGGGAAGAAATTTTATTGATTATCTGACAGAAATCAGAATGGATAAAGCAAAGCAACTGTTGTCAGAAAAGAATTTAAGTATGAAAGAGATCTGTATTGCGGTAGGATATGCGGATCCGAATTATTTTAGCAGAACGTTTAAAAAGAATGTAGGAGTGACACCGACGGAATATCGGGAGGGAAAACTGGAGAATGAGGTTTAAAAAGAGGGGATTTGTGGCTGCCATGGCTTTTTTGATTGCGGCAACAGGAATTTTCGCATGTGGACAAAAGCAGGAAGAAGTGGAAATAGCACAGGAAGAAGCGGAAGAAAAGATTGAGATAGGAATGAGTTTTGACACCTTTGTTGTGGAACGCTGGCAAAGGGATCGGGATATTTTTGTTGCTACGGCGAATGAATTGGGAGCAGAAGTCAATGTGCAGAACCCGAATGGAAATGTGGAAGAACAGATTCGTCAATTGGAATACTTTATTGATAAAAAGGTGGATGTGATCGTGGTGGTTCCGATTGACGCAGATTCTTTGTCTGAGGTGATCGGAAAGGCAAAGGATGAGGGAATCAAAGTGATTTCCTATGATAGACTTGCGAACAATGCAGATGTAGATCTGTACATATCTTTTGACAATGAAGCAGTGGGACGCTGTATGGGAAAAAGCATGGGAAAACAGATGACTGTAGGGGATAAAGTCATTATGATCAGTGGACCTCTTACAGACGGAAATGTAAGTCAGGTCAATGCCGGTTTTATGGAAGAAATGGAAAAAGCTGGCATTCAGGTCGTGGATATTGCATATATGGATGAGTGGAGACCCGAGCTTGCCTATGAATATATGGAAGAAAATATAGATAGTATAAAAGAAGATGTGCAGGGAATCATGTGTGGAAATGATAATCTTGCTTCACAAGTCATCTTTGCGCTGTCTGAAAACAGGCTTGCTGGAGAAATCCTTGTAGTAGGACAAGACGCGGATCTGGATGCATGCCAGAGAATTGTGGAAGGCACCCAGTTCATGACCGTTTATAAACCAGTAAATCTGCTTGCAGAAGAGGCAGCTCATATGGCGGTGGCTCTTGCAAAAGGAGAAGAAATCGTCTGTGAAGAGATGATAAATGATGGAACCTATGATGTGCCTTATATTAAATTAACGCCGGAGGCAGTAACAAAAGAAAACATAGATGACGTCATTATTGGGCAGGGATTTCACTTAAAAGAGGATGTGTATATCAATATACGAAACGTCATGCCTTCTACCGAAGAAGAGACAGACAACATAAAAGAGTAAAATTTTGGTAGTAAAAAATAGACATGGAAATAAAATAAAACAAAAAAGTGCTACCCTTTCTTGAATTTGAAGATCCAAAACATAAAAATGTACTATTTTTTGCAAGCATCTACAGAAATGTTAGTGGTATAGTAATTTATGTAACAAGGAACCGATTGCAGCAAAGTGCAACGGAAAAAAATTCAAGGGAGGGTTTTTTTAATGAAAAAGAAATTACTCAGTATTATCTTAGCAGCAACTATGGTTGCATCTCTTTTAGTAGGATGCGGAAGCTCTAGTACAGAAAGTTCAGCTGATACTACAACAAAGGAAGAAGCTGGTGACACAACTACTTCTAGCGCAGACGGAGATCTTCAGGTAGGTATCGTTCTTCCTACAAAGGATGAACCAAGATGGTTACAGGATCAGGCACAGTTCGAGCAGATTCTTGGTGACGCAGGTTTCACAAATCAGGTACTTTTCAGCCAGGGTTCATCTGCAACTGAAAAAACAAACGTAGAATCTTTGATTTCACAGGGTATTGATGTTCTTATTATTTGTGCACAGGATGGTGCAGCAGCTGCAGCAGCAGTTGAAGAAGCAAAAGATGCTGGTGTTACTGTTATCGCTTACGATAGATTGATCACAGGAACAGACGCAGTTGACTACTATGTAACATTCGATAGTTTCGCAGTTGGTGTTGCACAGGGACAGTATCTTATCGATAACACAACAGGAACAGGCGTACCTCTTTACTTATATGCAGGCGCAGCAACAGATAATAACGCATTCATCTTCTTCGAAGGTGCTTGGAGCGTTCTTCAGCCAAAGATTGCTGATGGTACATTCGTAATCGCTAACTCTTCTGAAGCAGTTGCATTACAGGACAAAGCAGAACTTACACGTGATGAAATGGCTACAATCATTGGACAGATCACAACAGATTGGGATTTCAACGTAGCTAAATCTAAAGCAGAAGCACACTTAACAGCAGCTAGCGCAGATATGAAAGGTGATGTTCGTATCTTAGCTCCTAACGATGGTACAGCTCGTTCAATCGCAGACGTATTTGCAGCTGATACAGATATTACAAGCTATGTTGTAACAGGTCAGGATTCAGAAAAAGCTTCTGTACAGTATGTAATTGATGGAAAACAGTCCATGACAGTATTCAAAGATACACGTACACTTGCAGCTGACTCTGTAGCAATGGCAGTTTCTATCTTAAATGGTGAAACACCTGCAACAGATACAACATACAACAACGAAGTAATCGACGTACCTGCAAAACAGACAGATATCGTTGTAGTTACTCAGGAAAATGTACAGGCAGCATTAATTGATTCAGGATACTATGAAGCATCTGAATTTACAGGATTAGAATAAGTTACAGGTTTCAATAAGCAATAGATTATAAAACCTATATGACAAGTAAATGATTTAGTGATTAGGATGGACTTTGCAAATTATTGTAAAGTCCATCTCTATAAGAAAGGCAGTATGAACAAGTATTGATGGGCAGAAGCTCTTGGGAAGGAAAGGAAACATAGATTATGGGTGAGAACATACTCGAAATGAGAGATATTACAAAGGTGTTTCCGGGTGTTAAGGCCTTAAGTAATGTTAATTTTAAAGTTAAAAAAGGAGAAATCCATTGCCTCGTCGGTGAAAACGGTGCAGGTAAATCCACCTTGATGAAAGTTTTATCTGGAGTACATCCACACGGTTCTTATACCGGTGATATCGTGTACGAAGGAGAAGTTCAGAAATTTAAAGGCATTGCAGACAGTGAAGCAAAAGGAATTGCAATTATTTATCAGGAACTTGCATTAATTCCGGAACTTACCGTATATGAAAATATTTATTTTGGACACGAAATTAAACGTGGTAGAACGATTGATTGGAATGAAACGATTGTAAAAGCATCCGAAATGCTGAAAAAAGTAAAATTGGATGTAGATCCTTCGATGAAAGTAAAAGAATTGGGTGTAGGTAAACAGCAGCTTATAGAAATTGCAAAAGCACTCAGCAAAAATGTTAAATTATTGATTCTTGATGAGCCGACTGCATCTTTGAATGAAGATGACAGCCAGAACCTTTTGGATTTGATCAAGGAACTTAAAAATCAGGGCGTTACTTGTATTATGATTTCTCATAAATTAAAAGAGATCATTGCAATAGCAGATACGATTACCGTATTACGCGATGGTGCTACGATTTGTTCCTTAGATGTAACAGAACGTAAGATAGAAGAACATGAAATTATCAAACACATGGTTGGACGTGAGATTGATAATATTTATCCGAAACGTGAAAAGAAAGAATTTGGAGAAATTTGTTTTGAAGCCAAAAACTGGAGTGTATATGATCAGGTGAAGGGAAGAGAGATTCTTCACGATGTAAGCTTAAATGTTAGAAAAGGCGAGATCATTGGTATACAAGGTCTGATGGGTGCCGGAAGAACAGAATTTGCATTGAGCGTATTTGGAAATACACCAGGATATAAGATTACAAATGGCGAAATTGAATTGAATGGTAAAACAGTTCATTTTAAAAATCCGAGTGAAGCGATCCATGCCGGTATTGCTTATGTATCAGAAGATAGAAAAGGAAATGGACTTGTATTATTGCAGGATATTAAATACAATATTTCTCTTGCCAATATAAAATCTTTGAAAAATGGATTAGCAATCAATGAAAATGAAGAGATTAAGATTGCGAATGAATATAAGCAGAGCATCAATATTAAAGCTCCTTCTATTGAGCAGAAGGTAGGAAATCTGAGTGGTGGTAATCAGCAGAAAGTACAGATTGCAAAATGGCTTTTTGCAAAGCCACAGGTATTGATTTTGGATGAACCGACAAGAGGTATTGATGTTGGTGCAAAATATGAAATTTATACGATCATGAATGAGCTGGTAGAACAGGGAATGAGTATTATCATGATTTCATCCGAACTTCCTGAAGTACTTGGAATGAGTGACAGACTGTACGTTATGTCCGAAGGTAAGATTATGGGTGAATTATCAGCAGAAGAAGCAACAGAACAGAAAGTTATGGCTATGGCTGTTCAGTCATAGAAAGTATGACAGGAGGATATTAAAATGGGTGAAAATAAAAATGATTCAGCTAAAGTTGGACTGGGAGCTGAAGTCGTATCATTATTAAAATCAAATGTCAGAGAATACATGATGTATATTGCATTAGTAGTCATTATGATATTCTTTACAATTAAAACAGGTGGTGCATTTATTCAGGCACGTAACATTTCAAACTTGATCAATCAGGCAGGATATGTTGCTGTATTGGCAATCGGTATGACGATTATCTTGATCTTGAAACATATCGATTTGTCTGTTGGTTATGTAGCAGGTTTCTCTGGTGCGATTGCTGCTATACTTCTTACAAAATATGGTTTAAATGTATGGCTTACAATTTTTATCGTACTGGTTATCGGTTTACTGATCGGTTTTTATCAAGGTACATTAGTAACAAGAGTAGGAGTTCCGGCATTCGTTACAACTCTTGCAGGTATGTTCATCTTTAGAGGACTTCTTGCATTGACCCTTCAGGAAACAGGAACAATTATTATCTCTGATAAAACTTTTAATGCATTATCAAATGGGTTCATTCCAGATTTACCGATCGGAAATGGCAGCATTCATATTTTAACAATGTTAATTGGTGTTGTTGCAGTTGTACTTGTTGTTATGGGACAGATCAAATCTCGTAAAAACAAAATGAAATATGACTTCAAAGTAACTTCTACACCGGTATTTGTTACAGAGCTTATATTTATTTCTGTAGTGGTTATGGTGATTATCACAGTTCTTGCTAAATACCAGGGTATTCCTTGGACAGCAGTTATTGTTGGTGTTGTTTTACTTGGATATAACTTCATGCTGAATAAAACATGTCTTGGACGTTATATTTATGGTATTGGTGGAAATGATCAGGCAGCAGAACTTTCCGGTGTTGATGTTAAAAAAGTAACTTTATTTGCATTCTGCTCTATGAGTGTTTTGGCAGCTTTAGCTGGTATCCTTTATACTTCCAGACTTCAGTCCGCTACACCGGCTGCAGGTAATGCATTTGAAATGGATGCGATTGCATCATCTTACATCGGTGGTGTTGCAGTAAGTGGTGGTATTGGTAAAGTAACAAATACAATCATTGGTGCGCTTGTTATTATGTCTTTGACAAACGGCATGAACTTGATGGGTGTAGATATTTCTTATCAGTATATCGTAAAAGGTATCATTTTCATCGTTGCAGTTGCATTCGATATTAGAACAAGAAAAAAAGCTAAATAAATCGTACATAAAAAGCGAATATAAGATAAAGAAAAAGGAATGCTTTCAGGCTAAGGTCTGGAGGCATTCCTTTTTTTTGAACAAAACACCGGTCTTAAGAAAAACTTTAGATTTATAACCGGAATCTCTTTGGATTTATGTTTTATGCTATACTAGATTTAAAAAATGAGGCAGGAGGAAATCGGATGGAAGCATTTCATATTCTCATTGTAGAAGACGATAAGGAAATCCGGGAAGGAATCGAAATATATTTAAAAAATCAAGGGTATCAGGTATCACAGGCAGCTGACGGTATTGAGGGATTCGAAAAAATCGAATCGGAGGACATTCATTTAGCAATTGTAGATATTATGATGCCACGCATGGATGGAATTACAATGATGATTAAGGTAAGAGAAAAAGGATATGATTTTCCGGTTATCATGCTCTCTGCAAAATCAGAAGAGGTGGATAAGATCATGGGCTTAAATATGGGAGCTGATGATTATGTGACAAAACCTTTTACAACAATGGAGCTTTTGGCGAGGGTTAATTCACAGCTCAGGCGCTATAAGAAGTATTTGGAGGTGGTAGAGGAAAAGACAGAACAGGACAGAGTTTATACCGTTGGTGGATTAGAAGTGAACGAGGATACGGTAGAGGTGTTTGTTGATGGAAATGCGGTAAAGCTGACACCGCTTGAGTTCAAAATATTACTTCTTTTGATCAAAAATCCGGGGCGTGTATTCAGTGCGGAGGAAATTTATGAAAGAGTATGGAATGAACAGGCGATCAATACAGACACAATCATGGTACATATAAGAAAGATTCGGGAAAAGATAGAGATCAATCCGAAAGAACCGAAATATTTAAAGGTGGTGTGGGGAGTTGGATATAAAATTGAAAAACAGTAGAAAAGATAGGATTATTGGAGTTGTGGTTGTAGTAATTGCAACGATATTATTTCATGCATTATGTCCGCAATTTGAAAAAAAGGTAGAAGATTATTATACGAACAACAATACGAATGCATTTGAAAACAGTGATTTTATAAATATTCTTTTGGAAAGTAACTATGTTTTATACAAGGATGTAAAAGATCAGGGCGGTGTAGTCTATACACAGGGGAGTTTGTATGTAGATATAGAGGAAGAGATAACAGAACAGGTATACACGGATGCGTATGAAGGTGATGGGGAACTGCTGCAAGCTTCTGTGGAAAATGTGAAGGAGCTTTACATAGATCAGCTGGAACAGCAGGTAGAAGAAAACCGGGAATTATATGTGAATGGTATTGCTAAAAGAATGGATTATTGTGTGTTGGATCATACGACAGGCACAGTTTTGAAAAATACGTCGCAGTCTATTGAAAAGCTGGCAAGAGGGGAGAAAGAATGGGAAAATCCTTATGCGTATTATGTCATTTTAAAGTATGACGAGAGAGGAAGAGTGGTAAATGTTACTGTAAAAGGACAAAATGCAGAGAAGTTTTTAAAAGAAGTGCAGATTGTAGCAAATAACAGTGAAGCTGTATTTTTAAAATGCCGTGAACAGAGTGAAAAATATGCTGTTGTAGACGTTGAGACGGATACGGTAGAGAAGGAGTTGATTTTTACACAAAAGAAACCAGAGTCTGTAACGTTTGTCTATGCGATGACAGCAGAACAAAAGGAACAGTTCTTTGACACGAGTGTGTATGAAAGCGACTATTTGACGGAAAATTTTGGGGATATAAGCCGTGAGGATGCATTTTATATGGCGGGCGTGGGAAGAGTATTTATGCTGTTTTGCATAGGAATAGCTATTTTTGTGCTCATTTATGCAAAATACAGACGGAATGCAGTAGAAGAAACGATACAAAAGAAAGTGCCTTTGGAAGTGCTTATCGTGGCTGCAATATTTGCATTTGGTTGGGGAAGCGAGATGGCAATCAGGGCGGTCTCAAACAGTAGTCAGGACTATTATGTAAACTGGTTGAACGATTTTTTGCCTGTTTCTTTTCGAGCAGGAAGCCTCAGTTATATGATCGTTGAGTATATGATCCATTTCTGCATTATTGCGGTATTCTTTGGAATATGGTACTGGTGCATTTATCAGGTAAAAGATATCATAAATGGTGTAGGTACTTTTATAAAGGAACGTAGTTTTATCTGCAGGAAGTGGAAAGAAATCTGGGCTTTTGTGAAAAGAAGTTATTACAGTTTTAAAGAAGAAGTGATACATGCAGATTTGGGAGAGGATAATAAAAAGCTCCTTGGCAAGATCGTCATTTTGAATTTTGTCATTTTAGCAATTATTTGCTGTTTTTGGGGAATGGGTATTTTTATATTAATAGTTTACTCGATTATTTTGTATGTAGTATTAAAAAAATATCTTTGCAAAATGCAGGAACAGTATGCCAATTTGTTAGAGGCGACAAATTCCATAGCAGAAGGGAACTTAAATCATACGTTTGAAGAAGATTTTGGTGTCTTTGAATCTTATAAAGAAGAACTTTATAAGGTGCAGGGAGGTTTCAGGAAGGCAGTAGATGAAGAAGTGAAAAGTCAGAAGATGCGGACCGAGCTGATCACGAATGTATCTCATGACTTAAAAACACCATTGACTGCCATCATTACTTACATTGAACTATTGAAAGAAGAAAATGTCACGGAGGAACAGCGAAAAGAATATTTGGCTACATTGGAGCGAAAATCACTGCGGCTGAAAGTGTTAATAGAGGACTTGTTTGAAGTCAGTAAGGCAAACAGTGGAGATGTACAGCTCAATCTTGTTCCTGTTGATATTTGCAACCTGTTAAGACAAGTATATTTAGAGCACGAAGAGCAAATGAAGCAGAAAGACTTTGATGTGCGTTTTAGCATGCCGGAGGAAAAGGTTATTTTACAGTTAGACAGTCAGAAGACATATCGTATTTTTGAAAATTTGTATGTGAATGTCATGAAATATGCCATGAGTGGAACAAGGGTATATGTCAATGCCGAGAAACGTGGCGAAAATGGAATTCATATTGAAATCAAAAATATGTCTGCACAGGAAATTACGATCAATCCGCAGGATCTGACCGAACGATTTGTAAGAGGGGATGCTTCCAGAAACACGGAAGGAAGCGGACTGGGACTTGCCATTGCGAAGAGTTTTACAGAACTGCAAGGAGGAACGTTTCGAGTGGATACGGATGGGGATTTATTTAAGGTCATCGTAGAGTGGTAAAAGAAAGTCTGCATTTTTATATGAAAAATGCAGGCTTTCTTCTCTTTCTTATTTTTTTCGCAGAAGAATGGCTGGCAAGGCGTGACATTCCATATTTATTATGCTAAAATAGGAATAGTAATTTTAGACCGAGGAGCCGTTATTATGAGCGAAAATGAAAACTTAACAGAAAAGGATACGGAGGTCGTATCCAAAAATTTTATTGAACAGATCATTGACAAAGACTTAGCAGAGGGTGTTTATGATACAGTCCACACAAGATTTCCACCAGAACCGAACGGATATCTTCATATTGGACATGCCAAAAGTATTCTTTTAAATTATGGACTTGCAAAAGAATACGGCGGAAAATTTAATATGCGATTTGATGATACGAATCCGACCAAAGAAAGAGTGGAATTTGTAGAGTCTATCAAGGAAGATATTAAATGGCTTGGCGCAGATTGGGAGGACAGACTTTTCTTTGCGTCTAATTATTTTGGACAGATGTATGAAGCAGCTGTGAAGCTGATCAAAAAAGGAAAAGCATATGTATCCGATTTGTCTGCAGAGCAGATCCGTGAATATAGAGGAACTTTGACAGAGCCGGGTAAAGATGACCCTAGCTGTAACCGTAGCGTAGAAGAAAACCTGAAGCTGTTCGAGGATATGAAAAACGGTGTATATCAGGATGGTGAGAAAGTATTACGTGCAAGAATTGACATGGCATCACCCAATATTAATATGAGAGATCCGGTTATCTACCGTGTGGCACATATGACGCATCACAATACCGGAGATACATGGTGTATTTACCCGATGTATGATTTTGCACATCCGATCGAAGATGCCATCGAAGGCATTACACATTCTATTTGTACTTTGGAATTTGAAGATCATAGACCTCTTTATGACTGGGTTGTAAGAGAATTGGAATATCCACATCCACCAAAGCAGATTGAATTTGCAAAATTATATTTGACTAATGTGGTTACCGGAAAACGTTATATTAAGAAATTAGTAGAAGAAGGCATTGTAGACGGCTGGGATGATCCACGTCTTGTATCTATTGCAGCATTGAGAAGAAGAGGTTTCACTCCAAGCTCTATTCAGAAATTCGTAGAGCTTTGCGGTGTTTCAAAGAGCAATTCTTCTGTAGATTATGCAATGTTAGAGTATTGTATCCGTGAGGATTTAAAACTTTCCAGACCTCGTATGATGGCAGTACTTGATCCAATTAAATTGGTTATCGACAACTATCCGGAAGGTCAGGTAGAGATGCTTGATGTTTCCAATAACTTGGAAAACGAAGAGCTTGGAACAAGACAGGTTCCATTTGGCAGAGAGCTTTATATTGACAGAGAGGACTTTATGGAAGAACCACCGAAAAAATACTTCCGTCTTTTCCCGGGTAATGAAGTACGTCTGATGAATGCTTATTTTGTAACTTGTACAAGCTTTGTAAAAGATGAAAATGGTAAAGTGACAGAAGTACATTGTACTTATGATCCTGAAACGAAATGTGGAACCGGATTTACAGGAAGAAAAGTAAAGGGAACGATTCACTGGGTACCGGCTGCACAGGCAGTAAAAGCAGAAGTACGTTTGTATGAAAATATTATTGATGAGGAAAAAGGGGTATACAACGAAGATGGCAGCCTGAATCTGAATCCGAATTCTTTAACGGTATTAAAAGACTGCTATGTAGAACCGGCTTTGGCTGATGCAAAAGCATATGACAGCTTCCAGTTTGTAAGACAGGGATTTTTCTGTGTTGATGCGAAAGATTCCAAGGAAGGTGCTCTTGTATTTAACCGTATTGTTTCATTAAAGAGTTCTTATGTATTACCTAAATAAATAGGAGCAGAGCAATAAGATTGCTTTTTAAAGAGATAGACAAAAGTTAAGCGGAGTGGAGGAAAATAACAATGGCAGGGATTTTATCAGGATTAGAAAAATTAGGGCTTGGTAATTTGAAGGACGCAGAGCTCTATGAGGATTCCAAAAAGAGCGCAAAGGCTACTGCAGAAGGGGCAGCAGCACCAGTGGTGCAGGAGCAGGATTTCCTGTTTGAAAAAACGTATACTTGCCCAGTATGCGATCATGAGTTCAGGGCAAAAACTGTAAAGATCGGTAGAGCAAGATTAAAAGGAACCGATATGGATCTTCGCCCGAAATACGAGCATATAGACCTGTTAAAATATGATGTTATTGCCTGCCCTAAATGTGGATATGCAGCATTGAGCAGATATTACAAATATATGACAAGTGGTCAGGCAAAACTGATCAAACAGAATATTTCCGCAAGTTATAAAGGAAACGAGCCAAAGGGTGATGTAATCACTTATGATGAGGCATTAGAACGCTACCAGCTCACACTTGCTAACGCTATCGTTAAGCAGGCTCGTGTTAGTGAAAAAGCATATATTTGTTTGAAATCAGCATGGTTATTGCGTGGTTATGCAGAGAGTCTGGATGAAAGTGCAGAAAATTACAGCACAAAGAAGGCAGAACTGAAAGAGCAGGAAAATGAATATTTGAAAAATGCTTTTGAAGGATTTCTTGCAGCAAGACAATCAGAGCCATTCCCAATGTGTGGTATGGACGAACAGACAGTAGATTATTTGATCTCTGTTATGGCAGTTCAATTTGAACAGTATGATGTGGCATCCAAGTTGATCGCTACGATCCTTGCCTCCAATACAGCTAGTCCGCGTATGAAAGACAAGGCAAGAGATTTGAAAGAAATCTTGCTCCAGAAGATCAAAGAGAAAAATAACGCACCGAAAAAGTAGAGAATGTAGTGCAGATATGAATGAGTTGACGATTGAATTAAGTACAGAAAACGGAAAATGCTTATATGAGCAGATTTACGAATATATACGGAAAGAAATCAGGGAAGGGAAGCTTCTTCAGGGAGAGAAGCTTCCCTCAACTCGCGCTTTGGCGGCTTTTTTGCAAGTGGCAAGGAGTACAGTGGAACTTGCTTATGAGCAGCTTTTATCCGAAGGATATATAGAATCCATACCATATAAGGGCTATTTTGTCTGTCGTATGGAGGAACTGTACCATATTAATATGGAGACAGAGGAAAGCGAAAGCGAAAAGTCCGAGCAGAAAACAGTATATGAAATTGATTTTTCACCGAATGGTATTGAGATGGAGTATTTTCCATTTGGAACGTGGAAGCGGATTTCAAAAAATACTTTGATTGATGACCGGAGCGAAATGTTTGCGCTTGGTTCGCCACAGGGTGATCTGGAGCTTCGTACAACGATTGCAAAGTATTTGTATAGCTCCCGTGGTGTTTACTGTTCTCCGGAGCAGATTATTGTAGGGGCGGGAAATGATTTTTTACTTTTATTATTGGAAAAAATCCTAGGACGTCATGTGAAGATCGGTATGGAAGCCAAAACTTATAAACGTGCATATCGTATTTTTGATTCCTTTGCCTATGATATCCATCCTATTTTGCAGGATCGGGATGGAATGGTAGTAGAAGAACTGGAAAGGGAAGAGGTATCCGCAGTTTATGTCATGCCTTCTCACCAGTACCCAACCGGAAATGTGATGCCAATTGGACGCCGAACGCAGCTGCTAAAATGGGCATATGAAAAAGAAGAGCGTTATATTATCGAAGATGACTATGATAGTGAATTTCGTTATAAAGGGAAACCGATTCCATCCTTGAAAGCATCAGACAAGATGGAGAAGGTCATTTACATTGGAACGTTTTCAAAGGCAATTGCTCCGGCAATTCGTATCAGTTTTATGGTACTACCCAAAAAGCTTTTAAAATTTTATAAGGAAAACCTGTCCTTCTATTCGTCTACAGTATCGCGTATTGACCAGACGATCTTAAACGAGTTTATCCGGGATGGTTATTTTGAGAGATATTTGAATAAGATGCGTAAGGTATATAAGGCAAAGCATGACCTGATTGTTGCAGGGTGTCGGGAATTGGAAGAGCAATTTGTCTTATCAGGTGAAAATGCAGGGCTTCACATTTTATTAAAGAGCAAAACGGGAAAGACAGAAAAAGAACTGATAGAATGTGCAGCAGCCTATGACATAAAAGTTTATGGACTGTCGGATGGTTATATTACGAAAGAAAGACCGGAGACAAATACGGTCATTTTAGGGTATGGGGGACTTAGCGAAGAGAAGATTAAAAAAGGAATGGACAAATTGAAAAAGGCATGGTCTGTATAAAACCAGACTGTGCCTTTTATGCAATGAAATTTATTCTGTTTCGGATAAATCTTCCTCATCCTCATCAAAGAATTCTTCCACTTCTGCTTTTGCAGATTCTGCTGCTTTTTCTAAGCTTGATAAAGCCTCTTTTGCAGTTTCTGATTCAGAAGAAGCTGTTTCATTGGAAGCTTTTTCAGTGGAATCTTCTGTATTTGTGTCAAAATCAAGCGATACATAAGAGCGATCAGCTGCATTGGAATCATCGCTGTTGTCATTATCCAGGTCTTCACTGAAATCGTCGAAATCATCATCGTCATCAAAATCGTCCTTGGAAACTACGTTCTTATTTTGAAGATAATAATAAGCTCCTGCTGCAACGGCTCCTACAGCAGCACTGAAAAGAAGGACCTTGCCGAATTTTTTCTTTGCCATATCCGTACTCCTTTCAAAACTATAGTATAAAAGTATATTAATACTATTTTTGGAAAATGAAAAGAGGAATATGTATTAAATCTTCATTAAATTTTTTTATTTTCCGCCATGGAAGATTATGGAAGTGCAATAAAGCGCATTCCGATGATATTCTTGAATGAAGCAAGAAATTATGATATAGTTTCAAGTACATGACAAATGTGTTAACAGCAGGATTTTTTAGGTTGAATTAGAGGTTTAGTATAGATGAATAGTAAATTTTTTGATCTTGGGAAGGAAAAGCAGGATCGTATGATCAATGCGGCATTGAAGGTGTTCGCATTAAATGGATATAAGGGTGCGAGTACGGATGATATTGTGAAAGAAGCAGGAATCAGCAAGGGACTGCTATTTCACTATTTTACAAATAAAATAGGCTTATACACTTTTATATATGATTATAGTGCCAGATATATGATCTTGGAATTGACTACAGAGGTCGATCAGAAAGAAACAGACTTTTTTGAAGTCTACAAGCAGATGGAAACAGCCAAAATGCAAGTGTTAAAAAATTATCCTTATATGCAGGAGTTTTTATATCGGGCAAATTATGAAGATGTGAGCGAAGCCATGCTAGCCATTGAAGAGAAGAAACGGCTGCTTGAGGATCATTATGAGAACATCCGCAAGCAGATTGATTATGCGGCATTAAAAGAAGGCTTGGATATTACGAAACTTCATAAGATGATAGATCTGACGATACAGGGTTTGATGACAGAGCATTTCAGGGAAGGTTCTTTCCATGCTGAAATGCTCTATCAGGAAATCCTTGCATACTTAGAAATGGTAAGAAAGCTTGCTCAAAAAGAGTAAGCTACTTTTTCATCTTGTAAGGCGGGTCAGAAGGATAACCGCCTTTTAATTTCTGCATACCGCGCTGGATGGCATCTTTGGAATTTTTCCAATCGGCATCCTGATTGCGGTAATCAAACTTCTCTACCATCCAGGAAACATCTTCCAACAGACGGTTCATATTTTCACACATTAAATTGGATACCAAGGGGAAAAATTCGGCTTTTTCCTTATCATTTAGCTGCTTTTCAGCCTCCTCACATAAATCCCCAAAATGGGAGAGGCAGAAACCTTTGCCGGCGGCAATCTTATTGCGAAATTCTTCCTCTTTTTTGTACATCACAAAAAAGGTATCTAAATATCTTGCATAAGTTTCTTTATAACTGTTACAGATATAGCAGGATTTTTCTTTTTCACGAACCCAGACACCGATAGGATTTGCAGAGTCGGTATTCTTTTTCAATTTTCCCATCAAAGATGTTTTGGTTGGAGAATAAGAAGAAGTAACGGCTTTTAATTCCGCATTCATTTTTTTATAGTGGGTCTTCAAGATCCATGCGTTGCCAAGAGCATTGCCATAATCAAACATTTTTTTGAAATGCATACGGCAGAACCCTTCTTTGTCGGTAGCTTCTCTTATATCACTTTCCATGTAAGAAGAACCGGAACCTAAACAGAAGTCTAAGAGATCCTGTTCAATGTTTCGTTCAATAAAGCAAAAAGGGCACTCGTCCCCGGCATTGACTGCATCATTTAAAGGAATGGTATATAACTTTTCTTTCACAATATTGCCTCATTTCTTTTGGGAATTTTGTCGCTGAATGTAGCGTAAAGTTAAATATAGTGTACCTGTTTTTTGGACAGTTTGCAATTCTTAACGTAGCAGTATTTGACCTTTTATAGAGCTTACCATATAATAAAATTATGACTTTTAAAAGTGCTTATACAAGAAGTAGGAGGGGAAAATGAGAAAGAAAAAAATAGGATTGTTGGTGATACTGTTGGCGGGAATGTTGACAGGCTGTACGGAGAAAGAGCAGGAAAATACAGTAATTCCTGAGAAATTGACGGAAGTGTCGGAAGAAATGACAGATATGTCAGAAACGGAGGAGACAGAGAAATCTGCGCAGACAGAGGAGCTGGGAATAGAGATGACCTTGGAAGAACGACATGGAGGACAGGTAAAAGAGGATGAAGATTACCAATACATATGCAGTTATTACCGCATTTATAAAATAGACAAAGAAAGTGGCGAGGCGGAAGTCTTGTGGGAGCAGGATGATTATAAGGAAAAGGCATCCTTGTTCGATTATGGAACGGCACTGTTAGTTGGAGATAAACTTTATTTTATAGAAGAAAAAATAGACAGTGCTACCGATAATGTAGAGTATGTTTTGTCAATGATCTATACAGATGGCAGCGATTATCAAACGTTAATAACGGATATATCCTTGGGAAATGCTACCCTTTTTTTGCAGGAAGATCTGTTGTATATTGCGAATTATGAAGGAGAATTTTGCTATAGATTATTAGAAGATGGCAGTCTGGAAAAGCAGGAGGCAGGTACTTACACGCAAGTACCGGAAGGATATCGACTTGAATATTATGTAAATAACGGAAGACAGTATTTGTCAGCAGCAGAAAGCATGGAAAGATATGGCTATATGATCGCTGTTGATACGGTTGACACTTTTCAGATGGTAAAAATGGAGGAAAGCGGCAGTACTACGCCTATAGAAGCAAACTGGCTGGAGAGCCTGAGTGAGAACTGGTTACTTTTCAGAGAATATCAGGGTGATACGAGTGTATATTTTGTATTGGATGCCAAGACGTTAGAACGAAAATGCGAGCTTCCTTTTGCTGGTGATACAACACCTATTATTCTTGGGATGGACAATACCTATATATATTATGGATATACAGAGGAAATCGTAGATGGCGTGGAAGATTTTGCAGTAGAGAGAATTGCGATTGAGAGTGGTGAAACAGAGAGACTGTTTAGTCTGGACGCTAATGGCGGTGGAGGAAGAAGGTATTTTGCTTTTGAGTACGGAATGCTGGATTTTTCAGCAGAACAAGGTAAGTTTTATTATGCAGATGATGAAGATTATGCTATGTATATCATGAGCAGAAGCTTAAGCGATATAGAAAATGCAAAGGTTCTGACACCGGCTTTTTATGACAGTAGAATTGGGGAAGTAGGAACGACAGAAAGGGATTTGGAGAGAATTTTCAGTGACAGCCAGCCGGATGTGGAATTAATGAAGATTCAAACGGAGCGGCTTGTAGTAGATGAAACGTTTCCGGGAGCAGCAAAGATCAATCAGTTTTTGAAAGACAAGGAGGCTTCCATCATTGCCTATGGAGAAGAAAGTGCTGCCCTAGGAGAGCAGGGCTTGCAGGAAAGTTCGCTTTCGCTAGAAGATTCCTATTACGCATATGCAGGCCATTGGGTTATGAGTGCGGTTTCAGAAATAACATATTTTGATGGAAAGTATTTCAGCTTTTATCAAGAAGAAGAAGCTTATGAAGGCGGCGCACATGGCTTGTCGTATCGTACGGGTTATGCTTTTGATCTGCAGACTGGGGAACTGCTGGGATTAAAAGATATCGTTGAAAATGAGGAAGAAGAGTTAAAAGAGATCATTACCACATATGTGGCAGAATATATTAATAAGAATCCAGAAGAATTTTGGGAAAATGCGATGGAAATGGTAGAGGAAAACGCAGGCTATGATTCCTCCTTTTATCTGTCAGAAGAAGGAATCGTATTTTATTATGAACCCTATTTTATTTCCAGTTATGCGGCAGGATTTCAGAAAATTACCATACCTTTTGAAGCATTTGAATTAAAGATACCATTGGAAAATGGAACAGGAAGGATGTAGCGAATCGTGATGAGATATGTGGATATGCATTGTGACACGCTTTATGAGTTGCTACAGAAGAAAAAGCAGGGAAAACCATATTCCTTATATAAAAATGAAGGACATATTGATTTATGTAAACTTAAAGAAGGCAATGCACTGTTACAAAATTTTGCCATGTTCGTACAATGGAAAAAGTGTGATGATCCCAAAGAAGAGGTGCTGAAAATGGTGGATATTTTTTATGAGGAGATGGATAAGCATAAAGATATCATTGCACCGGTCAGGACTTATGAGGAAATTTTGGAGAATGAGAAAAATGGGAAAATGTCTGCACTTTTAACGATAGAAGAGGGAGCGGCATGTTTAGGAAAACTGAAAAATCTGGATGCATTTTATGATCTTGGTGTACGGATGATGACACTTACCTGGAATTATCAAAACGAGATCGGGCATCCGAATTTACCAAAGGTTTCCAAAGAGGAGGCGGAAAAGTCTGGTTTTGTATGGGATCATAAAAAGCCGGATATAGAGCACGGATTAACAGAATTTGGGATAGAAGTGGTAGAAAGAATGGAAGAGCTTGGCATGATCGTGGATGTTTCTCATTTGTCTGATGCCGGATTTTGGGATGTCGTAAAGGTTACGAAAAAGCCGTTCGTGGCAAGTCATTCCAATGCAAGAAAAGTGAGTGGCTGGGTGCGAAATCTGACAGATGAGATGCTCCGTGCTTTGGCAGAGCGAGGCGGTGTGGCAGGTTTGAATTTCTGTGCGGATTTTCTGACAGAAGTTCCCATGGGAACACCGAATCCGGGCACTATGGAAGCAGTCGTGCAGCATGCAAAACATATGGTAAATGTGGGTGGCATAGAATGTGTCGGATTGGGAAGCGATTTCGATGGCATTGATACGAATGAAGGAATACCGAATTATTCCTGCATGCCAAAACTGGAAGAAGCATTTTTGGCAGCAGGTTTTAAACCATCGGAGTGCGATAAGATATTGAAAGAGAATGTGCTGCGGGTATATCAGGAAATTTTATAATTTAGCGCAGTGCGGCAAGTAGATCGGATACGGTATCAAAATGGTATGAAGGCGGATAGGAAGTGGTTTCCAAGTCCGTCTTTTTTGCTTCTCCGGTAAAGAGCACACAAGTATCTACGCCGGCATTAATACCGCAGGCAATATCTGTATACAGTCTGTCACCTACGACTAAAGTTTCTTCTTTGGAGAAACCGGAGGCTTTTTGGCACAGATCCACTACGAGAGCATTTGGTTTTCCGAGATAGATAGGATGTTTTCCGGTGGAATTTTCGATCATGCCACAAATGGAACCACAGTCCGGTACGAAACCAAAAGGAACTGGACAGCAAAGATCGGGGTTGGTGGCATAGAAAGGAATTTCTGTAGTAGACAGAATTTCACATATAATTTCTAATTTACGATAGTTCAGTTCATTATCGAAGCCGACTAAAGCACAAGCAATATCCGGTTCTACATTTTCGGTGATGTGTAATCCGTTTCGACGCAATTCTTCCACAAAAGAATGAGTGCCGAGACAATAAATTTTCTTATCAGCAAAATTTTCCTTTAAAAAACGTATTGTCATAAAACCGGATGTAATAAACAAGTCTTCCGTAGTTTCTAATTGAAAGGCATTGCGAAATTTTTTCACATAATCTGCTCCGCTTTTTGTGGAGTTGTTCGTTATAAAATAAGATTTCCCACCAATGGAAGCAATGTGGGAAAGGAGCTCGCGGCTTCCTTCAAATAAAGTGTCTCCTAAAGCAAGAGTACCATCTATATCAAATAAAAATAATTTCTTATTTTGTAAGCTCATAAAATCCAGTCTCCATTTCTTCATAGCCTGTAAAACTATGCCAATAACTTACCTTTATTTTCTGCAAAAAGTGTAGCATAGAAAAATGCAAACTGCAAGGATTCTGTGTTATACTGTATAGGAAATAAAACACAGTATTTAGAAAGGTACGGTGAGTGGATGAAAAGAAAATTCATAGTGAGCTTACTGATAGCAGGAATTTCCTGCGGGCTGGTTGGATGTGGAGAGAATGCAGCACAGGAAAATGAGAAGCAAACAGGAACAAACAACGGTAGTGTTGTGAACCTGATGGAAAATATAGACAAGAGTGGTGTGGCTGAAGGCAGCGATGCCAATGAGGAAGTAGAGAACATGGATGTGTTTTGTGCAGACACGATTGATTTTTCTATAGAACTTCTTCAGGAAAATGTAGCCTCAGGAGAAACCAATGTTATGGTCTCACCGGTTTCCGTATTGACGGCGCTTGCCATGACGGCAAATGGCGCAGAGGGAGAAACGCTGTCACAAATGCAGCAAGTGATAGGGGAAAACCAGACATTAGACCAGATGAATCAGAATATGAAAGCCTGGACGGATGGCTTAGTTAATACGGAAGATACAGCATTAAAAATTGCAAATTCTATCTGGTTCAAGGATGAGGAAGAACAGATTCAGGTGCAGGAAGAATTTTTACAGAAAAATGCAGCTTATTATCAGGCAGATATTTATAAAGCGCCTTTTGATGAAAGTACGCTTGCCGACATCAATAACTGGGTATCTGACAAAACAGAAGGAAGAGTAACGGATATTTTGGATAAAGTACCGGATGAGGCAGTGATGTATTTAATCAATGCGCTGGCTTTTGATGCAGAATGGCAGGAAATTTATTTTGAAAATCAAATACAGGATGGCATATTCTGTACGGCGGATGGAGAAGAACAGACGGTTTCCTTTATGTACGGGGAGGAAAGCATTTATATACAGGATGACAATGCCAACGGATTTATCAAGCCTTACAAGGAGGGCTATAGTTTTGTAGCCATTTTGCCAAAGGAGGGAATGACTCCGGCAGAATATATAGCTTCTTTGGATGGCGAGCAATTTCAAAAGCTGATAGACGGACAGGAAACAACGAATGTGCAGACCGCGATACCGAAGTTTGAAGCAGAATATGAAATTCAGTTAAGTGATATTTTAAAAGAGCTTGGTATGCGTGCTGTTTTTGATGAAGAAAAAGCAGATCTTAGTAGTCTGGGCGTATCCGAAGAGGGGAATCTTTATGTAAACCGTGTGCTGCATAAAACTTATATTTCTGTAGATGAGAAAGGGACTGAGGCAGGGGCTGCAACAGCGGTGGAGGTAGCATGTGAAATGTCGCTGGAAATGAGTTACAACGTATACTTGGATCGTCCGTTCGTCTATGCGATCATAGAAGATCAGACCAATATTCCGTTATTTATTGGAACCGTAGATAGTATGGATTAACATAATTATTTTAACAGATTACGCAAAATGGGAGAGACAGTATGTCATTACAGTTTTACTTCGGAGGTTCAGGTGCTGGAAAAAGCCGGAAATTACAAGATGAGATCACAATACGGTCCTTGCAGGAACCGGATACGGATTTTTTATTTATTGTGCCGGATCAGTTTACGATGCAGACGCAAAAAGATCTGGTAGAAAATGAGAATGGGAGAGGCGGCATCAGAAATATTGATGTGCTTAGCTTCAGTAGACTGGCACACCGCATTTTTGAAGAAACCGGAGGAAATGAGAAGCCAGTACTGGATGATACCGGAAAAAGTCTGATCTTAAGGAAGGTTGCAGCAAAAGCAGCAGGACAGTTATCTGTCATTGGAAAGAATCTGCAAAAGCAGGGGTATATTCATGAAGTAAAATCAGTCATTTCTGAATTTATGCAATATGGAATTGGTGAAGCTGAGTTAAAACAGATGATAGATTGTTCCAGTCAAAGAGGTGCTCTGCAGTATAAACTGAAAGATCTGCATATTTTGTACCGGGAATTTATGGATTATATCAATGGACAGTTCATTACGACGGAGGAAACGTTGGATCTGCTTTGCAAGGCTCTTGGAAAATCAAGATTGATCCGTCGAAGTGTTATTGTTTTTGATGGATTTACCGGTTTTACACCGATACAGAACCGAGTTATCCTGGAGCTGATGAAGCAGGCAAAAGAAGTGATCGTAACGATCATTATGGATGGAAACGATGCTCCATTTGAAGAAGATGGAGAGCAGAAATTGTTCCATTTGAGTAAAAAGACAGCAGGAAAGCTTCATCAAATGGCAGTGGAAAATCACATTCCGCGAAAGGAAGATGTATACCTAAAAGAAAGTCCAGTCCCTCGTTTTTCTCATAATCCGGAAATGGCTCATTTGGAAAAGCAACTGTTTCGATACCCAATGGTGCCGTATGATAAGGAAAATAAGAGCATTCAAATTTTTGAAGCGACCAATCCAAAAGAAGAAGTGCGGCAGACTGCAGCGCTCATTAAAGAACTGGTACGGAAAGAGGGATATGCTTATCGTGACATTGCAGTGGTCAGCGGTGATCTGAATGCCTATGCGCCCCATGTGGATCTGGAATTTGAAAAATTTGGTATTCCTTGTTTTGTTGACCGGACAAGGGGGATTGTGTTAAATCCCTTTATTGAATATATAAAAAGTGCATTATCTATGCTGATCCATGACTTTTCTTATGAAACCGTCTTTCATTATTTGAGAAGTGGTCTGACAGATTTTTCTATGGAGCAGATTGATAAGCTGGAAAATTATGTACTTGCACTTGGTATACGAGGAAAAAGCAATTATAGCAAAATGTTCGTCCGTATGCCAAAAGGCTATGATGCAGAAGAGTTGGAAGAACTGAATGAAATGCGGGAGCGTATGATGGAGCAGATTGCGCCGCTTTTTACGGAAATGAAAACGGCTAAAGAGCAAGTGCTTTCCGTATATGCTTTTATTGAGCAAAACCAGATACAGAAAAAATTAGTACAATATGAAAATTTATTTTTGCAGGAGGGAGAGCTTTCCAAAGCAAAAGAATATGGACAGATCTATCGGCTCGTTATGGACTTGCTAGAGCAGATCATCGGTCTTTTAGGGGAGGAAACGATGGAATTAAAAGAGTTTGCAGATATTTTGGATGCAGGCTTTTTGGAAATTCAGGTCGGAACCATTCCGCAAAATGTAGACCGAGTTGTTGTGGGGGATATGGAGAGAACCAGACTCAATCAGATCAAAGTATTATTTTTTGTCGGAGTCAATGATGGAAATATACCAAAAAGCGGTGCAAAAGGCGGTATTATTTCGGATATAGACAGGGAATTTTTACAGGAATCGGAATTTGAGCTTGCACCTACTCCAAGACAACAGATGTATATTCAGCAATTGTATTTGTATATGAATATGACAAAGCCTACGGAAAAACTGGTCTTATCTTTTGCAAAAACAGGAAACGATGGAAAGGCACTGCGTCCTTCCTACCTGATTGGAACATGTAAAAAGCTGTTTCCGTCAGTAAACGTAAAAAAAATGCAGGGGCAGGCAGTGGAGGAACAGCTTTCCACAAGAAAGGATAGTGCGGATTTCCTTGTTGCCGGCATGCGAAAATTTGCAGATGATGTATTGGATGAAGCGGAAGAAAAGCGTTTCCTTACGTTGTTTGCACTGTTTTCTGAGGACGCTGCGTGGAAAGAAATGACAGAACAAGTGGCGGATACGGCATTTTTATCTTATAAAGCGAAACCACTTGCAAGGGCGGTAGCAAAAGCTCTGTATGGCACATTGTTGGAAAATAGTGTAAGCAGGTTGGAGACTTATGCGGCATGTGCCTATTCCCATTTTTTAAAGTATGGACTGTTGTTAAAGGAACGAGGGGAGTACAGCTTTGAGGCATCGGATCTTGGAAATGTATATCATGGTGTTTTGCAATTGTTCTCAGAAAAATTAAAGGCGGGAGGTTACAGCTTCCTTGATTTCCCGGAAGAAGTAGGAAAACAATATGTAGAAGAAGCAATAGAGTCTTACGTTGCAGAGTATGGGGAAACGATTTTGTTTGCCAATGCGCGAAATACTTATATGATAAGCCGGATCAGGAGGATTATGCTCCGAACTGTATTTTCATTAAAAGAGCAGTTGAAAAAAGGATTGTTTCTTCCCAATCAATTTGAAATGTCCTTTTCGCAGATGGAGGATATTTCCAGCCTGAATATTGCGCTGTCAGAAGAAGAAAAAATGAAGTTAAAGGGCAGGATTGACCGTGTGGATACTTACGAAGATGACAAAGCAGTTTATGTGAAAGTCATTGATTATAAGTCGGGAAATAAACAGTTTGATCTGGTGGCACTTTATTATGGTTTGCAGCTGCAGTTAGTTGTTTATTTGAATGCAGCGATGGAGCAACAGAAAAAGGAGCATCCGGAAAAAGAGGTCGTTCCGGCAGCGATTTTGTATTATCATGTGTATGACCCGATGGTAACACCGGAAAAAGAAATGTCTAAAGAGGAAATTCAGGCAAAAATATTGGC
Organism: Lachnospiraceae bacterium; assembly: GCA_021153325.1. GTDB lineage: Bacteria > Bacillota > Clostridia > Lachnospirales > Lachnospiraceae > RGIG3002. Next base: position 41,699 of record JAGKTQ010000018.1, read on the forward strand.
TTCCTTACAGATGAATGGTGTCGTCAATGAGGAAGATAGAATCGTAAATATGTTGGATAGAACCTTCGAAACAAAATCGGAGGTCATTCCAGTAGAGCGGAAAAAGGACGGAAGTCTTTCCGCACGCTCAAGTGTGATGAGTGGAGAGGAGCTTCAAAAAGTTTCTAATTATGTTAACCAGAAAGTCTACCAGATAGGAACGCAGATCTTGCATGGGGATATTTCAATCAATCCTTATGAAAAAGGACAGACAGATGCTTGTACTTATTGTGCCTACAAGTCCGTGTGCGGTTTTGATGGCAAGATTCCGGGTTATAAAAAGAGAAAGCTGGATGGCATGTCAAAGGATGAAGCTATGGAGCGAATCGTAGAGGAAACGAAATAAAAGAAGGGCAGAAGGAAAATGGGCTTTCAATATACAGAGGATCAACAAAAGGTAATCAGTCTGCGAAACCGCAACATTTTAGTATCAGCAGCAGCGGGAAGTGGAAAGACTGCGGTTCTTACAGAGAGAATTGTGGACAGACTGAAGAGCAAAGAAGAAAAAATTGATATTGACCGACTTTTGATCGTGACTTTCACCAATGCGGCAGCAGCAGAAATGCGGGAACGCATTCGTATGAAGATCATGGAATGTCTGGAGGAGGAGCCGGAAAATGAGCATCTGCAAAAGCAGGTAGCTCTGATTCATAATGCCCAGATCACGACCATTGACAGTTTTTGTCTTTTTGTTATCCGTAATAATTTTAATGACATAGGATTAGATCCCGGGTTTCGTATTGCAGATGAAGGGGAACTGAAGCTGATGAAGCAGGATGTTTTGGATGCCCTTTTGGAGGAAGAGTTTGCAAAAGCATCCGAGGACTTTTTGTTTTGTGTGGATTGTTATAGTACCGGTAATAGCGAAACGATCTTAGAGGAAAATATAAAGAAGCTTTATGAGTTTTCTATGAGTTATCCATGGCCGGAGGAATGGTTAAAGGAGAGAACTTTGGATTACCATATGGAAAGTGTAGATCAATTGGAGGCATCAGATTGGGGAAAGGCAGCGGCAGAGGCAAACAGTCGTGCGATAAAAGACTGTCTGGAAATGATGGAACAGGCAATCCGTGTGTGTGAGCAGCCGGATGGACCTTACATGTATGGTGAGCTTTTAGAGGCAGAAAAGGAAATGTTAGAAAAGCTGTCCAAGGTAGAAACACTTTCAGAAATGGAAACAGCCATTGAGAAGATAACGTTTGGAAGACTTCCTTCCAAAAAGGATGACTCTGTCAGCCCGGCAAAGCGAGAAAATGTGAAGAGTATACGGGCAAAAGTGAAAGATACGATTCAGGATATAAAAGAAAAATATTTTTTCCAGTCGTTAGAAAAGAGTGTGGAGCAGTGCAGTGCATGTGAACGTGCGGTAGGCGAGCTTTTACGGTTGACTATTTTATTTAAACAGAAGTTAGATGAAAAGAAACGGGAAAAAAATATCATTGACTTTTCTGATATGGAGCATTTTGCTTTAAATATCTTGTTGGAGAGAAAAGAAGACGGCAGCATTGTCCCTACCAAAACGGCGTTGGATTATCGTGCCTATTTTAAAGAGATCATGATTGACGAGTATCAGGATTCTAACTTGGTTCAAGAGTATTTGCTGCAAAGTATTTCGGGAGAGGATGACGGAAATTATAATCGGTTCATGGTAGGTGATGTAAAGCAGAGCATTTACAAATTCCGTCTTGCGCGTCCGGAAATCTTTATGGAAAAATATCATGAATATACGCAGACGGACAGTGACAAACAGAGGATAGACCTGCATCAGAACTTTCGTAGCCGTAAACAGGTAGTAGACAGCGCCAATTATATTTTTTATCAGACGATGGGAAAAGAACTCGGTGGAATTGATTATGATGATAGGGCAGCACTTTATTTTGGAGCTTCTTTTTTGCCAAAGCTTCCTGAAGATCGAGAGTGGGATGATGACACGGAGCTTTTGCTCGTGGGAAAACCGGACAAGGATACAGAGCTTTCCACAAAGGAAAGCGAAGCTTATGCAATTGCTAAGCGGATCAAGGAATTGTTAAAGGAAAATAGAGTCACGGACAAGGAAACCGGAGAGCTGCGACGCGTGACATACAAAGACATTGTCATTCTGCTTCGTACAAATAGCGGTTGGGATGAAGAATTTAAAAAAGTTTTCAGTGAAGAAGGGATTCCTGCCTATATTACATCTAAAACTGGCTATTTCCAGACTACAGAGATACAGACGCTTTTGCAATTCTTGAGAGTGTTGGATAACCCTAGACAGGATATCCCTCTGTTTGGAGTTTTACATAGTGTGTTTGGTCAGTTCAGTGAAGAAGAAACAGCACGGATAAAGATCATGACCGAGGAAAAAGTAAAAAAGGATGCCCTTTTTTATGACCGATTAAAAAATTTAGAAGAAATGACAGATGTGTCAGAAATGAATGACATAGATGAATTGCTAATAAAGAAGGTGTGTCAGTTCCTTGAAAAACTGGAATATTACCGCAAAATGGTGGCATACAAACCGATCCATGAGCTGTTGCAGACGATTTTGACTGAGAATCATTACCTTCTTTATGTGGCAGCAATGCCGGCGGGAGAACAGAGGAAGGCAAATGTGGAAATGCTTTTGGAAAAAGCGGCAGCTTTTGAGCAGACCAGTTATCATGGATTGTTTCATTTTATCCGTTACATAGAGCAGATGGAAAAATATGATGTAGATTATGGGGAGGCTGGTACTCTGGAAGAAGAGGCAGATGTAGTGCGTATTATGAGCATCCATAAGAGCAAAGGTCTGGAATTTCCTATCTGTTTTGTAGCAGGACTTTCCAAGAAATTTAATATGCAGGATACAACGAAACCGCTCATTACCGATGTGGATATGGGAATTGGTACGGATTTTATTGATCCACAGATGCGTATTCGGAACAAGACTTTACGGAAAAATGTAATGGCAGGGAAAATGCGGTTAGATAACATAGCAGAAGAACTGCGTATTTTGTATGTTGCCTTGACAAGAGCAAAAGAAAAATTGATATTGACCGGAGTAGTCGATAAACCGGTAGAGAAGATTGGCGCGCTTTCTTATCTTTTGATGCACAAAGAAACACGGCTGCCTTATTCTGTCCTTGCTTCTGCCGGAAGCTATATGGATTTTATTTTAGCAGCTTGTATCCGTCATCCGGCAATGCAGGAAATTTTGAAAGAAAATGGGTTGGATTGTGAAACAGGAAATGTGGATATTATCGAGGAAGCACCATTAAAAATACAGATTATCGGCACGCAGGATCTGGTAAGAGCAGAGGTAGAGGAACAGATCACTTTGGAAGGAAAGCGAGAACAGTTAAGGCTGTTTTCTAAACTGCCTGAGCAGACGCCTTATTTGGATGAAGCTTTATATGAGAAGCTAAAGGAGCGTTTTTCTTTCGTATATCCCTATGAAAATTTGACGGATCTGTACACAAAAACAACCGTTTCAGAACTGAAAAAAGCTGGACAAAATGAGGAACTGGATTTTTCCTTCCATTTGATCCCGGAAGAGGAGATTGTACCCTATATCCCTGCTTTTATGAAAGAAAAGGAGGAGGTTTCCGGTACAACACGAGGAAGTGCCATGCATAAGATCATGGAGCTTTTGGACTTTGAAATCGTTACGGACAAAGCGGGTGTGCGAAAAACTATGGAAGAGGAATGGAAAGAGGGCAGACTGAGCGAAGAATTTAAAGAAGCAATCCGGGTAGACAAAGTGGCGGCATTTTTGCAGTCTGATCTGTGCAGACGGATGAAGGAGGCACAGAAAAAGGGACAGCTCTATCGGGAATCACCATTTGTTTATGGTATTCATGCCAATCGCTTAAATGAAAAATTCCCAAAAGAGGAAACGGTGCTCGTACAGGGAATTATTGACGTCTATTTTGAAGAGAATGGAAGCCTTGTAGTTGCGGATTACAAAACGGATGTAGTAGAACGGGAAGAAGAGTTGGTACAACGCTACAAGGTACAGTTGGATTATTATGCGGAGGCATTGGAAACGCTGACCGGAAAGAGCGTAAAGGAGAAAGTGATATATGCCTTTTATCTGGGAAAAGAGATTAGGGTAGAGTAAAGGAGTCGTGTAAGATTATGTTTAAAATACTTGTTGTGGAAGACGACAGCGACTTATGTCAGTTATTTTGTAGGACGTTGCAAAGAAGCGGTTATCAGGCGCTTCCGGCAATGGAAGCGGAAGCGGCTTTGGCACTCCTGGAAAAGGAAAATGTAGACCTGATCATATCCGACGTAATGATGCCGGGAATGAATGGATTTGAATTGGTACGACAGCTGCGTGAGGCGGGACTGGATATTCCTATATTGCTCATTACGGCAAAAGGCGATATTTTAGATAAACAGATCGGATTTACAGCAGGTGCAGACGATTATATGGTAAAACCGGTGGACATTCAGGAAATGCTGCTTCGGGTGCAGGCACTCCTAAGGCGGGCAAAAAGTGTCAACGATAGAAAGCTTACGGTAGGGGAAACAGAGCTTTTGTATGATACATGGACGGTAAATGATACACGGGGAAGCCAGATTTTACCGCAGAAGGAATTTCAGCTTCTTTATAAGCTATTGTCCTATCCGGGGCAGATCTTTACGAGACAACAGATTTTGGATGATATTTGGGGACCGGATGGGTATGAGGATTCCCATACTCTGGATGTACACATAAGCAGACTACGGGAGCGTTTTAAAGACAGCGAGGATTTTGAGATCGTAACGATCCGTGGATTAGGATATAGGGCAGTGATAAAAAATGAAAAGAACGAAAAGTAGGCAATTTCATGAGCATATAGCAAAAATGGATAAGTTGAGAAATCGAATCGCATTGCGGTTTTTTATTGTTGTCTTTGTGTTTATGATTGACTTATTTCTTTTTATCCTCATAGCGAAAAAACTTGGATTGGAAGTAGAATATTTGAAAAATCCAAGCTCGGTGATCTTTGTAGTAGGGGTGCTCTGTTTCATTCTGTCTTCGGTGGCGGCTTTCCATGTGATGAGGACGGTATTTACACCATTAGAACAGATCAGCAAAGCAGCGGGAAAGGTGGCAGAGGGAGATTTTTCGGTATAATTGTCTTATGATGGAGATTTGGAGGAGCTGGAAAGCACCATTGAAAATTTTAATAGAATGGTAAGAGAACTCAATTCCGTAGAAATCATGCGAAACGATTTTATTGCAGACGTTTCCCATGAATTTAAAACACCACTTTCAGCGATTTCCGGGTATGCCACCTTTTTACAGGACCCAGAATTGTCCGAAGAAGAAAAAAAGGAATATATCAAAAAGATATTTTTTAATATTGAAAAGCTAAACGATTTGACCGCAAACATATTGCATTTGTCGAAGTTAGAGCATCAGCAGTTTATGGAAGAGCCGGCCAGTTACAGACTGGATGAACAAATACGCGAAGCCATTGTATTTTTGGAATCCAAATGGAGCAAAAAGAAGATAGAATTTGAGTTGGAGTTGCCACAGATCTTGTATTGTGGATATAGAACCTTATTGTTTCAAGTATGGACCAATATGATCGGGAATGCCATAAAATATACAGAGGCAGGAGGAAATATAGCGGTATATTTAAAACAACAGGACGGTGGTGTGCAGGTGATCATCAGTGATAACGGCATGGGCATGACCGAAGAAACGCAAAAGCATATTTTTGATAAATTTTATCAGGGAGATACGGCAAGGCGTTCCGAGGGAAATGGACTTGGACTGGCACTGTGTAAGGAGATCATAAAGCGCTGCAATGGGGAGATTCATGTGGAAAGTACGCCGGGAGTGGGTTCCGTATTTATTGTGACGCTTCCTATTTTATAAAGAAATTTTGGCAAAGTTTTATTTTGGGTTGAGATAAAATTGAGGTTTACCTTTTAGGATAAAGTGCGTAACAGCAAAAGCCTAAAAGGAGGAACGCAGTAATGCTTGAACTTAAAAATATTAAAAAGGATTACCCGGCAGGGGATGGCACGGTCCATGCACTAAAGGGAATCAGCCTGCAATTCCGCAGGAATGAGTTTGTGTCCATACTTGGTCCGTCCGGTTGTGGAAAGACGACCATGTTGAATATTATCGGGGGTCTGGATTATTATACATCTGGTGATCTGATCATCAACGGAAAGTCAACGAAAGACTTTAAGAGCAGAGACTGGGATACCTATCGTAACCATTCCATTGGATTTGTTTTTCAGAGCTATAATCTGATCCCACATCAGACGGTGTTGCAAAATGTAGAACTGGCATTGACGCTTACCGGTGTGTCCAAAGCGGAAAGACGAGAAAGAGCAAAGAAAGCCTTAGAGCAGGTAGGACTTGGAAATCAGTTGAAAAAACGTCCTAGTCAGATGTCTGGTGGCCAGATGCAGAGGGTGGCAATTGCCAGAGCCCTTGTAAACAACCCGGATATTATCTTGGCAGATGAGCCGACGGGTGCATTGGATACAGAGACTAGTGTACAGGTCATGGAAATATTAAAAGAGATTTCCAAAGATAAATTGATCATTATGGTTACACACAATCCAGAGCTTGCAGAAAAATATTCCACAAGAATTATCCGTATGCTGGATGGAGAATTAAAAGAAGATTCCATGCCGCTTACGGAAAAAGAGCAGCAGTTAGAACGTGCAGAAGAGAAGGCTGCAAACAGTGGAAAGAAAAAAGAAAAGAAACCATCGATGTCCTTTGGAACAGCATTTGTGCTTTCTTTAAAAAATCTGATTTCTAAAAAAGGAAGGACTGCACTTACCTCTTTTGCAGGAAGTATCGGTATTATTGGTATTGCCTTGATCTATGCCGTTTCGCAAGGATTCACGAACTATATTGATATGGTGCAGGAAAATACATTATCTTCCTATCCCTTGACTATAGAATCGACCAATATTGATGCAAGTACGCTGTTGGAAACCTTTATGGGGCTTGCAAACAGTGAAGTGGAACATGAAAAAGACGCTGTGTATACGAAACCGGTTGTTTATGATATTCTGGATGCCATGAGCAATCTAGAAACTACCGAAAATGATTTGAAATCCTTTAAAACATATATGGAAGAAGAATATGCAAAAGAAGACAGTGAAGACAATGAAAATAGTCTGCATGAGGCGATAAACGGTATTCAGTATACATATGACATAGATTTACAGGTATATACCAAAAATGTGGATGATACGATTGTTGCATCGGATACAGAAGAACTTTTGAGAGAAATGCTGGTAGAATATATGGGAATGGATTCCTCTGCCGTGTCTCAAATGAGTGATTCTGCTTCCACGATGATGGATTCTTCCATGTCCTCTATGTTTATGGCAAACAGTGGCATGAATTTGTGGCAGGAAATGCTTCCAGGCGACAACGGAAAAATGGTAAATGATCTGTTGGAAAAACAGTATGATGTAGTATACGGAAGCTGGCCTACCAGCTATGATGAAATCGTACTTGTTCTGGATGAGAATAACGAGCTGGATGATATGACCTTGTATGCACTCGGTCTGGAGTCTCAGGAAACGATCGATGCCATTATGGATGCAGCGGTTAATAAAACAGAACTTGCACCTAGCGATAAATCATGGTCTTACGAAGAAAACGGATTTAAGAGAAACCGAAGCCAGTCTTAAATATTTATATGACAACGGAATTTCACTGAAAGTATCCGGTATTATCCGCCCTAATGAGGATGTGGAAAGTGCCATGCTGACAGGTTCCATTGGTTACACAAGCGAACTTACAGAATATGTGATTGAGCATTCCAAGGAATCGGATGCCATTCAGGCACAATTAGAAGATGAAACAGTAGATATTTTCACCAATCTGCCATTTAAAGAAAATGCAGGCAATATGACAGATGAAGAAAAAGAAAATGAGTTCCGTGCATATGTGGAAGGACTGGATGAAAACAGCAAAGCAGACGTTTATGTGAAAATCATGTCTATTCCTACTGAAGAACAGGTAAATGCAGCAGTAGGACAGTCTATGGAGGGCATGGACAGAGCTGCGATGGAAGAACTGATGCTGCAGGCACTGACACAGCAGATGGGAATGAGTGCGGAAGATGTACAGTCTTACCTTGTTTCTATGAGTGATGAAGATATGACAGAACTCTTTACCCAGATGATAACAGAGCAGGTAAAAGCACAGTATGCAGCACAGGTAGAACAGCAATTGTCCGTTTTGAGCAAACAGCAATTGGCAGCAACACTGGATATGGCAGTAGAAGGCTTTACCACAGAACAGTGTGCAGATTACTATGAAAATGTTCTGGAATTTTCGGATTCTACTTATGAAAACAACTTAAAAGAGCTAGGGTTTGTAGATTTAGATGATCCGGCAAGTATTAACCTTTATGCATCTACTTTTGAAAATAAAGATGTGATTGAAGATGCTATTGAAGCATACAATGACACAGTGGATGATATTTCCCAGATTAAATATACCGATTATGTGGGATTGATGATGTCCTCTATTACAACTATTATCAATGTTATTACTTATGTTTTGATTGCATTCGTAGCAATTTCCTTGATCGTTTCTTCTATTATGATTGGAGTCATTACCCTGATCTCCGTACAGGAACGTACAAAAGAAATTGGTATTTTAAGAGCAATGGGTGCATCCAAGCATGATGTATCCAGTATGTTCAATGCGGAAACGATCATCATTGGATTTATTTCCGGTCTGATCGGCGTTGGAATGACGTATCTCTTATGTATACCGATCAATGCGATCATACACAATCTGACAGGAATTAATAATTTGAATGCATATCTGCCGATCCCGGTAGCGATCATTCTGGTACTGATCAGTGTGGCTTTAACACTTTTCTCAGGATTGATACCATCCAAGAGTGCAGCTAAGAAAGATCCGGTCGTAGCATTACGTTCTGAATAAAAATGCAAAGTAAAAGCGGCAGGCTTTAAACAGCCTACCGCTTTTTTGTGCAATATTATTCAGCCGTAGCCATTCCCTTTACCTTCGCCAACGCCTTTGCAACTGGTGGAAGTGCGATCAAAATAATAGTTGCGATCATCTCCGGCAGAATGTAGCTCAAGTTATATCCCGTAGAAGCAATAATCGCTTGAATATTTCCGAGTACATCTCCCGCATACTCTGTATAAAAAATCAACCCAGAAATCATATGAAACACAAATCGTCCCGTAACTCCCACAATATAGCCGATCAACAGACCGTGTTTTTTGTTGCTGAAAAATCCGGAAAGACCTAAAGCACCGAAAGCTAACGGATAATCCAAAAGTACCTGTGCAGGATGGACAACATAAGGTCCTACGATGAACTGCAAAATTCCATAAGCAAAAGCAGTGATCAGTCCGATGACTGGTCCATACCAGTAACCAACAAGACAGATGATCAACATGGAAAACAAAGTAATGGAACCGCCGTTAGGTAAAGAAGGTAGTTTAACGACTGTGGAAATGACGGTTGCAAGTGCAATAGCCATAGCACAGAAAACGAGTTGCTTTGTTGAAAATTTACTTTTTGACATAAAAAAATCCTCCTAAGATTACGCAGGAGGGGATGATTCACATGTATAAATGTGACCTTTCATGTTAGAAGGTATGTTGGTTAATAGAAACAGGGCAATCGCCCTTAATAGTCACATTTATATGCGTGCTTCCTTACGCCGGTATTACCCGGTTCAAGTAGTGAGGGTTAGAACCTGAAAGGCTCAATCTCAGCAATTAGCTCCCCTAGCGTTTCGTTTATTTTGTTCCCACATAATATACTTTTTTTGAAAGGAAATGTCAAGCAAAAACCGTTGTATTCTTCCTTATATTTTGGCGTTATTTATAAAATCAATTTTGTAGTGAAAAAAACACGAATTTGTATAAAATTTAACAAAACATTTGTGCAAAACAGATAAAATTGACGCAATAAAAGTGTTGAAAGTGTAAATTGACAGAAAATAATAAACAAGATATACGGAATTTAGTTAAAGATTTTGGGGGATTTGTTATTGGAGATGAAGGCATGAATTATTCGTTATTGTTTTTAAGAAAGAGTTAGATGACGAATGGATTCGTGTTTTTTTATCGAAGAATGCACATAACAAATCCACATTGAAAGACAGCTCGTGGCATAAACTTTACAACAGGAAAGGAGAAGGAACATGAAGAGCTTTACTTATGTCATAAAAGATGAACTGGGAATTCATGCAAGACCGGCGGGAATGCTTGTTAAGGAAGCTAAAAATTTCCAGAGCACCATTACTATTGACAACGGATTGAAAAAGGCGGATGCATCTAAATTAATGGCAGTAATGAGTATGGGGGTAAAATGTGGACAGACCGTTACTGTTACGGTAGAGGGAGAGGATGAAGAAGCCGCTTTGAACGGAATACAGAGCTTTTTCGAGAATAATCTTTAGGCGTCACAGAAAAGAGGGATTCGTATGAAGAGTGTCAAAGCGAAAGCAGTATATAAAGGAATTGCACTTGGACGGATTTATGTACTGCGCAAAAATGATTATACCGTGAAAAGAACGAAGATCGACAATCCTGAGGAAGAAATAAAAAGAATGCATCAGGCAAAGGAAATGGCATCCGGTCAGCTTCAGAATTTGTATGAAAAAGCGGTGAAAGAAGTAGGGGAAAGCAGTGCAGCAATTTTTGAAGTACATCAAATGATGTTAGAAGATGATGATTATGTAGAATCCATTGAAAATATCATTCGTACCCAGCAAGTAAATGCTGAGTATGCGGTGGCAGTGACGGGAGACAATTTTTCTGAAATGTTTGCTTGTATGGACGACGAATATATGCAGGCTCGTTCCGCAGATGTCAAGGATATTTCAGAAAGAATCGTGAGATGTCTTTTTGGGGGAGAAGAGCAGAGTACGGATTTTGATGAACCGGTCATTATAGTAGCAGATGATTTAGCACCAAGTGAGACCGTTTCTTTAGATAAAGAAAAAATTTTAGCGTTCGTGACGGTCCATGGTTCTACCAATTCCCATACAGCGATTTTGGCAAGAACAATGAATATTCCAGCTTTGATCGGCGCAGAGATGGATCTGGAAGAATTACATTCTGGAATGGAAGCTTTAGTAGACGGCTTCAAAGGAGTGTTTCTTTTAGAACCTTCTGAGGAAGTGAAAGCAGATGCTACAAAAGCAATGGAAAAGGAAAAAGAGAAACAGGCATTGCTTCACCAGTTAAAAGGCAAAGAGAACGTAACGAAGAGCGGGAAGAAAATAAAACTTTTTGCCAATATTGGAAGTATTAGTGATCTAGGATATGCATTGGAAAATGATGCTGGCGGCGTAGGGTTGTTTCGAAGTGAATTTCTTTATATAGGAAAAGATGCACTCCCAAGTGAGGAGGAACAGTTCCGTATTTATAAGCAGGCAGCCCAAAATATGGCAGGAAAAAAAGTGATCATTCGTACACTGGATATTGGAGCAGATAAGCAGGCAGATTACTTACAGCTTGGAAAAGAAGAAAATCCGGCATTAGGCTATCGTGCCATTCGTATTTGCCTGACAAAGACGGATATTTTTAAAACACAGCTTCGCGCATTGTATCGTGCAGCAGCCTATGGAAATATTTCCATTATGTATCCAATGATCATTTCGACGGAAGAAGTGGAACAGATTAAGAAAATCTCAGCGGAAGTAAAAAAAGAGCTTGCAGAAGAAAATGTACCTTACAAAGATGTAGAAGAGGGAATCATGATCGAGACGCCGGCAGCAGTAATGATCAGTGACGAACTGGCAAAAATGGTCGATTTCTTCAGTATAGGAACAAATGACCTGACGCAGTATACGCTGGCGATCGACAGACAGAATGAGAATCTGGATCTGTTTTATAATCCGCATCATAAGGCTATTTTAAAAATGATTCAAATAGCAACGGATAATGCACATAAGGAAGGAAAATGGATAGGAATCTGCGGAGAACTGGGAGCTGATCCGGAATTAACAGAAACCTTTGTTAATATGGGAATTGACGAGCTTTCCGTTGCACCTTCCTCCATTTTGAAGCTCCGTAAGATTATCCGTGAGCTGCCATAGAAGGAGGTGCAGAATGTTTCAAATATTTAAAAAGAAGGAGAATGCAAAAATTGTCATTGCATCTCCGGTCAAGGGAACAGCGGTTGGTCTGGATAAGGTGAATGATCCAACTTTTAGTGAGTGTATGCTAGGAAAGGGAGTGGCAATCATCCCCAAGGAAGGAAAGATATATGCACCTGCTGATGGGGAAATCGGTCTTATGTTTGATACATTACATGCCGTCAGTATGACGACAAAAGAGGGTGTGGAGCTTCTGATCCATGTAGGACTTGATACGGTGAAGCTGAAAGGCGAAGGTTTTACTGGTCATGTCGCAACAGGAGATGAAGTAAAAAAAGGCGACTTATTACTGACCGTAGACTTGGAGGCAGTTAAGGCAGCCGGCTATGAGACAATAACGCCTGTTGTAGTTTGTAATACCGATGATTATGAAGCGGTGGAAGCAAGTAATCTATCGGAAGTGGAACAAGGTGATGAGGTAATAAGCATTACCATAAAATAAGCAGTATTTTAAACCGTTTGTGTGCGGTTCAAAATAAAAAGGGATTAGATAAGAAGGAGGGAAAGGTATGAAGTTTTTACAAAAATTGGGAAAATCTTTAATGTTACCTGTGGCATGTTTGCCGCTATGTGGTTTGTTAATGGGTATCGGTTATCTGCTTTGTCCGGCTACTATGCAGGGTGGTGAAATTACAGGCGTTGTACCATTGATTGGACTTTTCTTAGTAAAAGCCGGTGGTGCATTAATTGATAACATGGCACTCCTGTTCGTTATTGGTGTTGGTGTCGGAATGTCTGAAGACAATGACGGTACTGGTGGTGTAGCTGCATTAGCATCCTGGTTAATGATGACGACTTTGTTAAGTACCAGTTTCGTTACCACCATTATGCCAAGTATTGCAGAAAATGAGAATTCCGTTATTGCATTTAATAAAATCGCAAATCCATTTATCGGTATTCTTGCAGGTATTATTGGTGCAACCTGTTACAACAAATTTAAAAATACAAAATTACCAGATTGGTTATCCTTCTTTAGTGGAAAACGTTGTGTTGCAATCGTAGCAGGTGTTGTTTCCATTTTAGTATCCGTAGTTCTTCTGTTTGTATGGCCGTTGATCTTCGGTGGACTGATTTCTCTCGGTCAGGCAATCGCAGGTATGGGTGCTGTTGGTGCAGGTATTTATGCTTTCCTGAATCGTTTGTTGATTCCGACTGGATTGCACCATGCATTGAACAACGTATTCTGGTTCGATACGATTGGTCTTGGTGATTTAGGACACTTCTGGGCAGGCGAAACATCTGCAGATGTAACATGGGATCTTGGTATGTATATGTCCGGTTTCTTCCCTTGTATGATGTTTGGTATTCCGGGTGCCGCATTGGCGATGATTCATTGTGCTAAGAGTAACAAGAAAAAAGTTGCAATCGGTCTGGTAGCTTCCGCAGCACTTTGCTCCTTCGTATGTGGTGTTACAGAACCTTTTGAATTTGGATTTATGTTCCTTGCTCCTGGATTATATTTAATTTATGCAGCATTATATGGTATCTTCACTGTAATTACTGTATTGGTTGGTTTCCGTGCAGGCTTCTGTTTCTCAGCTGGTGCTACAGACCTTCTGTTCTCTGCATCGCTTCCGGCAGCACAAAACACTTGGATGATCATTCCGTTAGGTATTGCAGCGTTTATCGTATTCTATGTAGTATTTAGGTTTGCAATTACGAAGTTTGATCTGAAGACTCCGGGTAGAGAAGATGATGACGAGGAAGAAGAGAAGAAAGCAGTTCTTTCCAATGATAACTACACAGAAGTAGCTTCTGTAATATTAGAAGGTATTGGTGGAAAAGATAATGTAACAAGTATTGATAATTGTATCACAAGACTTCGTCTGGAAATCAAGGATTATACATTAGTAGACGAGAAGAAGATCAAATCTGCTGGTGTATCCGGTGTTGTCAGACCTGGTAAAAATTCTGTACAGGTAGTTGTTGGTACAAAAGTTCAGTTTGTTGCTGATGAATTTAAGAAACTATGTAAATAGTAAATACAATATTTAATCCCTTTGAATGAGGCGGGGCACTGCTCATGGCGGGGCGCCATGAGCAGTGCCCCAAATCTTTTTTGAACAAGTAGAATTTATAGAAAGGATGGAAGGAATATGATAAGATTTGTACATGCGAGAGATTATGACGATATGAGCAGAAAAGCTGCCAATATCATTAGTGCTCAGATTATTGTAAAACCGGATTCCGTTCTTGGACTGGCAACAGGTTCTTCTCCACTGGGAGCATATAAGTGCCTGGCGCATTGGTATGATAAAGGAGATTTGGATTTTGCTCAGGTCACAAGTGTGAATCTGGACGAATATAGAGGGCTTTCTCATGATAACGAGCAGAGCTACTATTATTTTATGCATAAAAACTTATTTAGTAAGGTTAACATAAATCCTGAAAGAACTTTCGTTCCAGATGGAACCATTGTAGACGAAGTGGAGGCTTGTAAGAAATATGATGAGATCATACGTGGAACAGGCGGTGTTGATTTACAGCTTTTAGGCATCGGACACAATGGGCATATTGGTTTTAACGAGCCGGATGAGGTATTCGCAAAAGGAACGCATTGTGTTCATTTATCTCAGACAACAATAGAAGCAAATTCAAGATTTTTTGATTCTATTGAGGAAGTTCCTACGCAGGCATATACGATGGGAATACAAACGATCATGAATGCCAAAAGAATTTTGGTCGTTGTAAGCGGTGTGGACAAGGCAGAGATTGTAGAAAAAGCATTTTTCGGTGGAATTACACCATGGGTACCGGCATCCATTTTACAGCTGCATCGAGATGTAACTGTAGTAGGAGATACGCAGGCATTTTCTAAAATCATGGATTTGATATAGTGAGGTAGAATATGATCATTAAGGGTGAAAAAATCTTTTCGGAGGATGGAGTCTTTCAAAGTGGCAGCATTGAAATAAAAGACGACAAGATCAGTAAAGTCGTTTGGGGAAATATTTCACAGGATGATGCAGAAAAAGAGAGCATTGACGCGAAGGGAATGTATGTGATCCCAGGGCTTGTGGATATTCATTTCCATGGCTGTCGCGGTGTAGATTTTTGCGATGGTACTTTTCAGGCGATGGATGTGATCACACAATATGAAATGGAAAACGGAGTAACAAGCATCGTTCCTGCTACTATGACACTTTCCAGAGAAGCGCTAGCAAAGATTTTTGAAGCGGCAGGAAAATATGAGCAAACGCAGGGAAGTACCATTCGGGGAATCAACATGGAGGGTCCTTTCATATCTGCGGCAAAAAAAGGCGCGCAAAATGGAGCCTATATTCATAAACCGGACATGGAGTTTTTCAGACAGATGCAGGAGTTGTCCGGTGGAATGATCAAGCAGGTGGCAGTAGCACCGGAGGAAGATCAAGATTACGCATTTATACAAGAAGCAGCAAAAGAAACGGTAGTTTCTGTAGCACATACTACAGCAGATTATAGTACAGCAAAAATGGCATTTGAAAAAGGCGCGAACCATGTGACGCATATGTTTAATGGCATGTCATCATTTCATCATCGTGATCCGGCAGTCATTGGGGCTGCCTTTGATAGTGAGAATACTTTTGTAGAAATGATATGCGATGGTGTGCATATCCATCCGGCAATGGTGCGTGTAGCATTTTCACTCTTTGGACCGGAGCGAATCTGTATGATCAGTGACAGCATGATGGCGACCGGAATGGAAGATGGAGATTATACGCTTGGCGGGCAGGATGTAAAGGTAGTAGGTAAGCTTGCAACATTAAAGGATGGAACGATAGCAGGATCAGCATCGAATCTGTATGATTGCCTGAAGGTGGCAGTGCTGCAAATGGATATTCCATTAGAAGATGCGGTAAGGGCGTGTACACTGACACCCGCGCAGTCGTTAGGAATAGACAAGGATTGTGGCAGCATCAAGGAAGGGAAATGTGCGGATTTTGTTGTACTTGATGAGAAGCTGGATATCAGGATGGTGGTAAAGAGCGGACGCGTTGTTGTGTCAAAGTAGAGACAAAAGTGAGGGGAGTTTGTAGCGGCAGACTTGCAACTGCTTCAAGGTTATAGTAAACTGGAAGGAATCAGAAAAAGGAGCAGAAAGGACAAAAGCATGCTGGAATATTTATTATTTGACCTGGATGGAACTCTTACAGATTCTGGAGAGGGAATTACGAAATCCGTACAATATGGCTTGAAAAGTGTAGGAATAGAAGTAGAGGACTTAGAGGAGCTTCGCAGATTTGTCGGTCCGCCGCTTGATTGTAGTCTCAGAGAGTTTTACCATTTGGAAGAAGAACAGATAAAATTTGTCATTGGAAAATATAGAGAACGATATAATAAGGTGGGCAAATTTGAAAATGCCTTATATCCGGGGATAGCAGCACTTTTAAAGGATATGAAAAAAAGAGGCAAACATCTTGCAGTAGCATCCAGCAAGCCAGAAGTGTTTGTACGCCAGATTTTGAAGCATTTTAATGTGGAGCAGTATTTTGAGGTCATTGTTGGAAGCGGACTGGATGGGAGTCTTGGTACGAAGGCAGAAGTAGTGGAAGAGGCACTTCGCCAGCTGTTTGCGAAGGAAAAAGGGCAGAAAGTTACATTATCTAAAGAAGAATGTGAAAAGACGGCAATGATAGGCGACAGGCGCTTTGATGTAGAAGGTGGAAAAGCATACGGACTGGTTACGATCGGTGTGGAATATGGGTTTCCGGAAGAAGGTGAATTAAAGGAAGCAAAGGCAGATTATATTGTACGCACAGTGGAAGAGCTGCACAGCCTTCTTTTGCGGGGAAGCAAAGACGCAGATGAAGAGCGCATGAAAGACTATGAGAAAATAAAAAAAAAGAAAAAACAGCAGGAGGAAGTAGAAAGAAGACAGCTGGAACGCAAAATAAAAGCGGGTCAAAGCTCTTTTCATAAATCACTGGATATTTTACTTCCGATGCTTATTTATTTTGTAGTTTATGATGTTGTCGGTATTTTTCTTTCTATAGTAGTGCCTTCCATCGGAGCAAAGATCGGAGGCAGTTTTTATGAGAGTATGTTAGCAAATGCCACAACGGTGAATGCGGTTCTTGTAATCGTTGCATTACTTGTTACGATGGCGGCATTGTTTCCGATGGCAAAGTGGGATTTTTTTCTGAATACATTTACAGAGGATAGAAAGACAATAAGCTTGGAGACACCGGAAAATGGAAAGTTAGTTTGGGCAAAGAAGATCAGAACAGCGATTGTTTTTGTCATAACGGCGATCAGTGCTTCCCTTGGATTAAACATTGCATTTCAGCTCTTTCATATTGTAGATATGTCTGAGCAGTACAGTGCAGTTGCACAAGCACAAAATACCGTTGCTATGGGAGTGGGAATTATACTATACGGTATTGTATCACCAATGACAGAGGAGACGCTGTTTCGAGGACTGTTATATAACCGGATGAAATTGTATTTTCCAAAGCTTTGGTCGATGCTCTTGTCGGCATTCTTTTTTGGAATTTATCACGGAAATTTAGTACAAGGATTATTTGGCTTTCTTTTGGGAATGGTCATGGTATGGCTTTATGATATATATGGAAGATGGTATGTTCCTGTATTGTTCCATGGAATCGTGAATATTTGTTCCTGGTTATTGACTTCTGTTCCGGGAGAAAAAAGCGGAATTTTTACACCACTAAATTGTGCGGTTTTTTTGACAATTTGGATTTTTGGAATGTTTTACTTCAAAAAATACAAAAGAACTAGATTTTTCTAGTTCTTTTTCTTTGTCATAAAATCTAGCGGTGGTGGGGAAGAAAAGTAAGAAAAAAGAAGATAAATTCAAGGAAAAGTCATTAATCATGTAAAAAAGACGGGCAAAAACAATTCGAAAACAAAACAAACAATTTATGCACAATTAATAGAATTGACAAATAATCAGACAATTTAAAGAAAAAAGATGTTTACAAACCAAAAAAATTGTTGTATATTAGACCTAGTAAGTCGCAAAGGAGCGCCGCACAGGGCACTTTGCGACTTTTTTTATGTATTTATATGTTTGGAAGGAGAAAGCTATGTTTGATGCAAAAATGACGGTTCCTAAAGCACCGCTTTATCGTGAAGAATTTGAACATGATAATTGTGGTATCGGTGCTTGTGTAAACATTAAAGGACAGAAAAGCCGCGAAACAGTAGAAAATGCACTTAAGATTGTGGAGAATCTTGAGCATAGAGCAGGTAAGGATGCAGAAGGTAAAACTGGTGACGGTGTTGGTATTTTGACACAGATTCCTCATAAATTTTTCAAAAAAGCTACAAAAGCATTAGGTATTGAAATCGGAGAAGAAAGAGAGTATGGTATCGCCATGTTTTTCTTCCCACAGGCAGAATTGCAGAGAAATCAGTCCAAAAAGATGTTTGAGATTATTGTAGAAAAAGAAGGACTGGAATTCTTAGGCTGGAGAGAGGTTCCTACCTATCCAAATGTGTTAGGACACAAAGCAGTAGAATGTATGCCTTGCATTATGCAGGGATTTGTAAAAAAACCAAAGAATGTGGAAAAAGGATTAGAGTTCGACCGCAGACTTTATGTGGCACGTCGTGTATTTGAACAGTCAACAGACAACACCTATGTAGTTTCTTTTTCCAGTAGAACGATCGTATATAAAGGGATGTTCCTCGTAGGACAGCTTCGTACGTTCTTTGCAGATTTACAGGATAAGGATTTTGAATCCGCAATTGCCATGGTGCATTCCCGTTTCTCAACGAACACAAATCCAAGCTGGGAGAGAGCACATCCAAACCGTTTTATTGTACATAACGGTGAGATTAA
The DNA here is from genome assembly GCA_021153325.1 of Lachnospiraceae bacterium. Lineage (GTDB taxonomy): Bacteria > Bacillota > Clostridia > Lachnospirales > Lachnospiraceae > RGIG3002. The sequence goes on from JAGKTQ010000018.1 coordinate 60,617, forward strand.
TACGATCCGCGGTAATGCAGATAAGATGCTGGCAAGAGAGGAAAATATGGAATCCGAGCATTTGCACGGACTTCTTCACAAAGTACTTCCGGCAATCAACAAGACCGGTTCTGACTCTGCTATGCTGGATAATACATTGGAATTTTTAGTTATGAGTGGTATGGAACTGCCGCATGCAGTGATGATCACAATTCCGGAACCATGGGAAAATAATAAGACCATGTCTCAGAACAAAAAAGACTTTTATCAATATTATGCAACGATGATGGAGCCATGGGATGGCCCGGCATCCATTCTTTTCTCTGATGGTGATATTATGGGTGCTGTACTTGACCGTAACGGACTTCGTCCATCCCGTTATATGATCACAGATGATGACCAGTTGATCCTTTCCTCAGAAGTGGGTGTATTGGATATCGACCCTACGAAGATCGTAGTAAAAGAGAGACTTCGTCCAGGTAAAATGCTGCTGGTAGATACGGTAAAAGGTGAAGTTGTTGATGATGCACATTTGAAAGAAGAATATGCAACCAGACGTCCTTATGGTGAGTGGTTGGATAACAATATGATCGAATTGAAGGATTTAAAGATCCCGAATGAACGTGTTCCTGAATTTACTTATGAAGAAAGACAGAGAATGCAAAAGGCATTTGGTTATAGTTACGATGAATTAAAAACAAGTATTTTACCAATGGCAAAAACAGGTGGCGAAGCGATTGCAGCAATGGGTGTAGACACACCACTTCCAGTACTTAGCAAAACACATCATCCATTGTTCCACTACTTTAAACAGATTTTTGCACAGGTAACCAACCCACCTATTGATGCCATTCGTGAAGAAGTGGTAACTTCTACAACGGTATATGTAGGAAAAGAAGGAAATGTATTGGAAGAAACACCGGAAAACTGCAATCTTTTGAGAGTAAATAATCCGATTCTTACGAATACCGATTTAATGAAGATCAAGAACATGAAGGCAGAAGGCTTTAAGGTAGAAGTGATTCCGATCACTTATTACAAAAATACAAGCTTAGAGCGTGCGATTGACCGCCTTTATGTAGAAGTAGACAGAGCTTATAGGGAAGGTGTGAATATTTTGATCCTTTCCGATAGAGGTGTAGACGAGAACCATGTGGCAATTCCGTCACTCCTTGCGGTATCTGCTTTGAACCAGTATTTGGTTAAAACGAAAAAGAGAACAAGAGTGGCTCTTATTTTAGAGTCTGGTGAACCAAGAGAGGTACATCATTTTGCAACTCTGTTAGGTTATGGTGCATGTGCGATCAATCCTTATTTGGCACAGGAATCTATTAAAGAGCTGATCGAAAACAGAATGCTCGATAAAGATTATTATGCAGCTGTAAATGATTATAATAATGCAGTGCTTCATGGTATTGTTAAAATCGCTTCCAAAATGGGTATTTCAACCATTCAGTCTTATCAGGGTTCACAGATTTTTGAAGCGATCGGTATTGACTATGACGTGATCAATAAATATTTTACAAAAACAGTATGTCGCGTAGGTGGAATCACTTTAAAAGATATTGAAAAACAGGTAGATGAACTGCATTCTATGGCATTTGACCCGCTTGAGTTAAGTACAGACTTGACATTGGATAGTCCGGGACACCACAAAATGAGAAGTGGTGCAGATGAGCATCTTTACAATCCTGCAACGATCCATTTGCTTCAAGAGTCTACAAAACGTGGCGATTATCAGATGTTTAAGGAATACACAGCACTGGTAAATGATGAAAACAGCATAAAAAATCTGCGTGGTTTAATGGATTTCAACTTCCCGAAGGCTGGTGTGCCACTGGAAGAAGTGGAAAGCGTAGATTCTATTGTAACAAGATTTAAAACAGGTGCGATGTCTTATGGTTCTATTTCTAAAGAAGCGCATGAAACACTGGCAATTGCTATGAATACCTTGCATGGTAAATCCAATTCCGGTGAAGGCGGTGAGGATTTAGAAAGATTGACGTTAGGACCGGATGGATTGAACAGATGCTCCGCGATCAAACAGGTAGCATCAGGACGTTTCGGTGTAACGAGTCGTTACCTTGTAAGCGCACAGGAAATTCAGATCAAGATGGCACAGGGTGCAAAACCGGGTGAAGGTGGTCACTTACCAGGTGGAAAGGTTTATCCTTGGGTAGCAAAGACCAGACATTCAACACCAGGTGTAGGGCTGATTTCTCCGCCACCTCATCATGATATTTATTCTATTGAAGACTTGGCACAGCTTATTTACGATTTGAAAAATGCAAATAAAGATGCAAGAATCTCTGTAAAGCTTGTTTCTGAGGCAGGTGTTGGTACTGTTGCAGCAGGTGTTGCAAAGGCAGGAGCACAGGTTATTTTAGTATCCGGATACGACGGAGGAACTGGTGCAGCACCTCGTAACTCCATTCACAATGCCGGACTTCCATGGGAGCTTGGACTTGCAGAAACACACCAGACTTTGATCATGAATGGGCTGCGTAATAAAGTAAGAATTGAAACAGATGGCAAATTAATGAGTGGTCGTGATGTTGCTATTGCAGCCATTTTAGGAGCAGAAGAATTTGGTTTTGCTACCGCACCGCTCGTAACAATGGGTTGTGTTATGATGCGTGTCTGCAATCTGGATACTTGTCCGGTCGGTGTTGCAACACAGAATCCAGAACTTCGTAAGAACTTTAAAGGTAAACCGGAATATGTTATCAATTTCATGCGCTTTATTGCAGAAGAGCTTCGTGAATATATGGCAAAATTAGGTGTTCGCACAGTAGATGAATTAGTGGGACGTACCGATCTGTTAAAAGTAAAAGAAAACTTATCCGAACAGAACAAGAAGGTAGACTTAAGCCTGATCCTTTCTAATCCTTATTCCGAAATGAAGGAGAAGATCACTTTTGATCCGAAACAGGTTTATGACTTCCAGTTAGAGAAAACATTAGATGAAAAAGTGCTTTTGAAACAGCTTGATAAAGCAATGGCAGCAGGACAGAAGAGAAGCATTGAAGTAGATGTAACAAATACGGACAGAGCCTTTGGTACTATTTTAGGTTCTGAAATTACAAAACGTCTTGGTGATAATGTGGAAGAAGATACTTACCGTGTACTTTGTAATGGTTCCGGTGGACAGAGTTTTGGAGCATTTATTCCAAAAGGACTTACTTTGGAGCTTATTGGCGATAGTAACGACTATTTTGGAAAAGGACTTTCCGGTGGTAAACTGGTTGTTTATCCTCCACAAGGAAGTAAGTTCAAACAGGATGAAAATATCATTATCGGTAACGTAGCTCTTTATGGTGCAACAAGCGGTAAAGCCTTCATCAATGGTGTAGCAGGAGAACGTTTCTGTGTAAGAAATTCCGGTGCTACTGCAGTAGTAGAAGGTGTTGGTGACCATGGCTGTGAATATATGACAGGTGGACGCGTTGTTGTATTAGGAAAAACAGGTAAAAACTTTGCAGCTGGTATGAGCGGCGGTATTGCTTACGTTTTGGATGAAGATAACGATTTATATACAAAACTGAACAAAGAAATGATTTCTTCACATGAAATTACTTCAAAATATGATGTTTTGGAATTAAAAGAAATGATTAAAGAGCATGTAGCGCTTACCAATTCTGTAAAAGGTAAAGAAATCCTTGACAACTTTGGTGAATATTTGCCGAAATTTAAAAAGATCATTCCACACGATTACGAACGTATGTTAAAAACGATCGTGCAGATGGAAGAAAAAGGCTTAAGTGCTGAACAGGCACAGATTGAAGCATTTTATGCAAATATGAAGACAAAATAGGCATCAGTTTATTGGATTGATAAGCCGTCTAAGCGACAGATTGTGAGGTAATTATGGGAAAACCAACAGGATTTATGGATTATAAAAGAGTAACATCCAAAGCAGTAGAACCAAAGAAAAGAATTAAAAACTTTAATGAGTTCCATGAGCATTTGTCAAAAGAAGAGCAGCAGCTTCAGGGCGCACGCTGTATGGAGTGTGGTGTACCATTTTGTCAGGCAGGAATGAATATTTGTGGTATGACAAGTGGCTGCCCGCTGCACAATTTAATACCAGAGTGGAACGATCTGGTATATACAGGAAACTGGGAACAGGCATACAAACGTTTGAAAAAGACGAACAGTTTTCCAGAATTTACTTCCAGAGTGTGTCCGGCACTCTGTGAAGCAGCTTGTACATGTGGTCTGAACGGAGATCCGGTATCGACCAAAGAAAATGAATATGCGATCATTGAAAATGCCTATAAGGAAGGCTATGCAGCAGCACAGCCACCAAAGGTACGCACCGGAAAGAAAGTAGCAGTCGTAGGCAGTGGACCATCTGGACTGGCTGTAGCAGACCAGCTCAATAAAAGAGGACATTCCGTAACGGTATTTGAGCGTTCTGATCGTGTGGGCGGACTGTTGATGTATGGTATTCCAAATATGAAATTGGAAAAGCATGTGATTGACAGAAAGATTAAGATCATGGAAGAGGAAGGCGTGAAATTCGTAACGAATGCCAACATTGGAAAAGAGGTAAAAGCATCAAAGCTTCTCACAGATTTTGACCGTGTAGTGCTTGCCTGTGGCGCTTCTAATCCGAGAGACATTAATGCGCCGGGAAGAGATGCAAAAGGAATTTACTTTGCAGTAGACTTTTTAAAAGCAAATACAAAGAGTCTTTTGGATTCCAATTTTGAAGATGGAAATTATGTGAATACAAAAGGTAAAAATGTAGTCATTATCGGTGGCGGTGATACGGGAAACGACTGTGTGGGCACAGCGATCCGTCACGGTGCAAAATCGGTTACACAGATCGAAATGATGCCAAAAGCACCAGATCAAAGAGCAGAGAACAACCCATGGCCGGAATGGCCGAAAATCTGCAAGACAGATTACGGTCAGGAAGAAGCGATTGCTGTATTTGGCGCTGATCCAAGAATTTACGAATCTACAGTAAAAGAGTTTGTAAAAGATAAAAATGGAAACTTAAAGGCAGTAAAGATTGTAAAACTTTCCTGGGAGAAAGACAAAGAAACTGGTCGCATGAATATGAAAGAAGTACCGGGAAGCGAAAAGACTTTAGAGGCAGAGATCGTATTGATCGCAGCTGGATTTTTAGGCAGTGAAAAATATGTGACAGATGCTTTTAAGGTAGCAGTAAATGAACGGACAAACGTAAAGACCGAAGCAGGAAAATATGCAACCAACGTGAAAAATGTATTTACTACAGGAGATATGCACAGAGGACAGTCTTTAGTTGTCTGGGCGATCCGAGAAGGCAGGGAAGCTGCAAGAGAAGTGGACGAGAGCTTGATGGGATATTCAAATTTAGTAGTACAGTAAAAAGCAGTTTGATATAGTATGGAAAAAAGTATTCTGATAGTTTGCTATTGGGATACTTTTTTTAGCATCTATAGTGTTCCATGTTAAATCAACTGACAATTCATATAAAAAAGCAATAAAGACAAAAAAACGAAAAAAAATACAAAAAATAATGAAAATATATTTAATTTATAAAAATGAGTGATATAATTGTGTTATATGGTATTCGTTTTCAACGTGGAAAAGGAGGAAAAGAGGTATGACAAAAGAACAATATAGAAAGGCAAATGGGGCAGTTTTTCCGGTTATTGCAATTATATTAGGATACCTAAGTTTTTCAATCGTGGCATTTTTATTAGCAAATGAGAACGCTTCAACATGGAAAACATGGTTGCAGCTCATTACTTATGTTGTAGCTTTTATTGCAACGATTGTAGGATATGTTACAAAAAAAGAATCGAAAACAGGAGCGATGATTCTTTTGTGTAGTGCAGCGGTGGCATATATGGTAGTTTGCTGGGTAAATACCGCGCAGGGAACCTATGCATATGCATTCCCAATTTTATTTGCGGCGATGGCTTATTTGGATAGGAAAGTCATTATGTTCGGTAATATATGGGTATTTGTAGGAAATGTACTACATCTGATCGTAAATTATAGTGGATATAGTGATCCGACACTTACATATAATGTAGTAGCATTGTTTACGGTTGCATTGGCGGCTTTTGCTTCTACAAAAATTACAAGATTTTTGATCACATTTAATAAGCAAAATATGGACGTGATCATGGAATCCGCTTCAAAACAGGAAGACAGTAATAAAAAGATGGCGCTTGTTGCGGAGAACATTATGAAACATTTTGGTTCTGCAATGAGCATGTTAGATAATTTAAAGAGCAGTATTGATACAAGCAATATGGCAATGGAAAATATTGCGGAAAGTACAGAAAGCACTGCAGAGGCAATCCAGAAACAGGCAGAGATGTGTGCGGAAATTCAAAAGAATACGGATATGGCAGAACAGGGAACAAGAGCCATGATCGATGCATCAAAACGCACAAATGAAATGGTAGAAGAAGGTTCCGATGTAGTAAATGAATTGAAAGCACAGGCAGAAAATGTGGAGGCAGCAAGTAGTGTTACGGTAGAAGTGATTGAAAGACTTACAACAAAGGTAGAAGAAGTACAGAGCTTTGTTGGTTCTATCTTAAGCATTTCCAACCAGACGAATCTGTTAGCTTTAAATGCTTCCATTGAGGCAGCAAGAGCTGGAGAGGCAGGAAGAGGATTTGCAGTAGTTGCAGAAGAGATCAGACAGCTTTCAGAGCAGACAAAAGAAGCATCTAATAACATTACAAACATTATTGCAGAGTTGAATGAAGATACAAAGCGTGCGAATGAAAGCATTGAAAATTCTGTTTTATCTGTTGAAAAACAGAATGAGTTGATTGAAAATACAAGAGAGAAATTTAAGAAAGTAGATGAAGAAGTAAGCGCTCTTTCTGGTCTTATTGTGAATACAGAGCATATTATGAAAGAGATTTTGGATTCTACAAGTGTTATTTCCGACAATATTTCCCATTTATCCGCTACCAGCCAAGAAGTAGCAGCATCCTCGTCAGAAGGAGTCAGAACTTCCGAGTTGACCGTGAGTGATATGGATAAATGTAAAGAGATTCTGGAGAGCATTCATCGATTGGCAAGTGAGTTGAAAGACTCTATCGAATAAGATTTAGAACAAAATGGACATCGTGCTTGCACGAATAGACATTTGACGACCATTAATCAGAGGCGAGATTCGCAAAGCGTATCTCGCCTCTGTAATATTTTAAAGTAATTGAATGCCGGCTTTTTGTGCCTGTTGCATGGTTTCCTCAGGCCAGAGAGAACATTGTACTTCGCCGATATGTGCTTTTCGTAAAAAGAACATACAAATACGGGACTGACCGATACCGCCACCGATCGTAAAAGGAAGTTCTTCGTTGATAATGGCTTTTTGGAAAGGAAGTTCTGCTCTTTCTGGGCATCCAGCTTTTTCCAATTGCCTCAAGAGGGCAGTTTTATCAACACGAATACCCATGGATGAAAGTTCGAGAGCAATGTCAAGCACCGGATAATATACTACAATATCTGCATTTAAAGACCAGTCATCATAGTCAGGAGCTCTTCCGTCATGTGGTTCGCCGGAGGAGAGCTTGTCACCTATCTGCATAATGCATACAGCACCTTTTGCTTTTGCTATGTAATATTCGCGTTCCTTTGCGGAATAGTCAGGGAACATTTCTTCCAACTCGTGTGTAGTAATAAAGAAAATGTCATGTGGAAGAATTTCCTCAATATAATCATATTGAATGGACATATATTTTTCTGTTTTACGCAGAACCTTGTAAACCGTACGGACTACATCCTGTAAGGTTTCTATCGTACGGTCTTTCTTATCAATAATCTTTTCCCAGTCCCACTGGTCTACAAAAATAGAATGAATGTTATCGGTATCTTCGTCACGACGAATCGCATTCATGTCAGTGTAAAGTCCCTCTCCTGTAGAAAATCCGTATTTTTTCAAAGCATAACGTTTCCATTTTGCAAGGGAATGAACGATTTCAGCTTCTTTTTCATCCTGTTCTTTGATGCCAAAAGAGACCGGACGTTCTACACCATTTAAGTTATCGTTAAGGCCTGAATTGGGATCGACAAAAAGAGGAGCCGAAACACGTGATAAGTTCAGGCGTTCTGCAAGCAGTGACTGAAAAAAGTCCTTTACAGTTTTTATTGCAATCTGTGTATCATGAAGATTTAATGCAGACTGATAATTTTGGGGAATCATTAAATTACTCATAGTTTTCTTTTCCTTTCACATGACTGATAGCAGTCGATTTATTTAAAAGATAATATTTGAAACATTTTTACCAACTACTATTTAACCTCTTTTGATGCTAGATTGCAAGACATAATTGCAAGAAAAATCCTCTTTTGTAGAAAAATTTTGTTATACAAAAAAAATTAGAAACTTCTTGAAAAACGAACATATGTATGGTAGTATATAACAAACAGATGTTCGGATACAAAGGGGCTGATTGTATGAATTTTAAAATAGACGAAGAAAAGTCATTAGAGGAAAAACTGGTAATTCTTGCTGATGCAGCAAAATATGATGTTGCGTGTACAAGCAGCGGTGTAGAGCGAAATAATGATGGTACTGGGCTTGGCAATGCGAGAAAAGCAGGTATTTGTCACAGTTTTAGCAGTGATGGAAGATGCATTTCCCTTTTGAAGATTTTATTTACAAATGAGTGTATTTATGACTGCAAATACTGTTTGAATCGAAAATCCAATGATATTCCAAGAGCTTCCTTTACACCGGATGAAGTATGTACCCTTACAATGGAGTTTTATCGGCGTAATTATATAGAAGGATTATTTTTAAGTTCTGGAATTTTGTACAATCCTAACTTTACGATGGAACTTATTTATCAGACTGTTTATAAACTGCGGGCTATGCACAATTTTCAGGGATACATTCATGTGAAGGCAATTCCGGGAGCAGCACCAGAAATCATACAAAAGACAGGGTTTCTCGTTGACAGGATGAGCATTAATTTAGAGTTGCCCACAGCAGAAGGCTTAAATAAATTGGCACCCAATAAAAACAGAAAAACGATACTGACACCAATGCGGCAGATACAGACAGGGATTACACAAAGTAAAAATGAACTTGCCCTTTACAAAAGCAGTCCAAGGTTTGTAAGTGGTGGGCAATCCAGTCAGTTGATCGTTGGTGCTACGGCAGAAAATGATTTTCAGATTATGTCCGTAGCCGAAGGATTGTATCGCAAATTTGAGCTGAAGCGAGTATTTTATTCTGCCTATGTGAATGTAAATGAGGATAAGGATTTACCAGCACTTCCGGGAGGACCTCCGCTATTGCGGGAACACAGGC
>JAGKTQ010000043.1 GCA_021153325.1 Lachnospiraceae bacterium
TGTACACTCAATTTTGCGGTATAGCTATATCCTAAAGTATCATAGAAGTTCAAGTTCATTGCTTTACCAGAAGTACTGTTAATATCTGTATCATTCTTATCGCAAAGACCTGAAATATAAGCTTCTGTTGTAGCTTCTGGTGGATATGTCATATTTGCTTCGCTCATAATACGAAGTGCAGATACGGTATCCTGTTTTACCATTCCAGTTGTATCATCTACCTGCCAGCCCATAACATTATAACCATTACTTGTCATCGCAAGGTTACCAGCTGCATCTACATAGAAAGAACCATCTCTTGTAAAATAGTTCTCTGTACCATTGTTTACAATAAAGAATGCATCACCATTGATCTTAATATCAAATGGATTTCCTGTTGTCTGCGTTGAACCAGCTGTTGTGATTGAAGTGTTGATTGCTGCTGATTTAACACCAAGACCAATCTGTCTTGCATTAATACCACCGGCTCCGGTTGTTGCATTCGGTCCAGAAGCGCTCTGTGTTGTCTGATACATCAAGTCACTGAATGTAATAGACTGTGATTTATATGCAACCGTATTAACATTTGCAATATTATTACCAATAACATCCATCTTTGTCTGGTGTGTTTTTAATCCCGATACACCAGAGTATAATGATCTCATCATAATGAAATGACCTCCTTATTTTTACCAACATGCCGTCTCGTTCCATCTGTCATTCAGGAACATAAGCCCCCATAAAGGTCCGGCTATATAATTACGGCTCCATCTATGTTGGTATATACATTTTCATTTGTCTCTCCCTGACTCATTGCAGTTATTACCGTATTATTCGGTATATTCACAATGAATGCCAGCTCGTCCATAAGAACAAGGGACTCTTTGATTCCTTTCTCACTGGCTTTCGCCGTGCCTTCACTTAAACGTTCCAGTTGGCTGTCTGTAAGTTCAATTTTACGATCTGCCAATCGGTTTGCCGCATGTTTGGAAAATTTCAAACCCGAACCATCTGTTTTTTCAGCGGTTCTTTCTAATATCTCCTGGAAAGATACTTGGCTTGTCTCCGTACTCTGCGTCTTTTTATTTTGGTTTAAGTACTGGTCCTGCAGCTGCTCAATCGAAAGAAACTGTCCGTTTGTAATTTTCATAGCTTCTCCTCCTTGAGTCTCATTTTACTCCCGCACATCCTTGTGCTTATTCTGTTTCTGTGCTGCTTTCATTTGCATCTTCTGTCTCGCCTGTGCTGTCAGAACTTTCCGCATTGCTTTCAGCTGCCTTAATGAGTTCCTGCATTCTTTCGTAATACTGTGTGATCAATGTTTTGTAATCAGAAGCCACGAAAGTTTTCTCATAATCAGTCATGCTATTATACGTTGTATAAATCTCTTCTACTGCATCTTTTTCCCCTAAAGTAAGGTTTCTAACAGATGGAAGTTTATTAATTGATACTGCCAAAGACATTGCCTGATTGTAAGCATCATAATAACTATTATCTACAACTGTGTCTAAATCATCTAATGAATACAATGACTCATTAATAGATAAGTACGCTTTTCCGTTTTCATAGTAAACATAGTCAACCTTGCCTTCCACATAACCTGTCTCTCCTGAAGAAGTAGTTGTCTTCATATATACTGTCTTTCCAACAAGTTCGGAAGCTCTTGACAGATCAACGGAAGATGCCATATTTTGCATCTGCTCTAATTCAGAGAAGGTTGCATACTGTGATATATACTCTGTGTTTGATGTAGGTTCCAATGGATCCTGATATTTCATCTGAGCCACAAGTAACTGCAAAAACGCATCTTTATCCAATGTAGAATTACTTTTTTCTGTTGAGTTAGCCAATGAAGTCTGAGACTGTGTCTCAACAACCTGACCATTTTCTACCGCTGCTATTAATGCCATTTTTTCTCCCCTTTCTGCGCCTAAGCGCTATGCTAAATAATCTACGGTATTACCGTTTCTTGCCATCATATCTGCTGTTACTTTATCTGCCTCTTCTAATTCTTCTTCCTCTAAAGCAGCCAAGTCATTCAGATTGATTCGGCGCGGGCCTTTCTTTTTTACTTCTGCAGCCTGTTTTTCTTCATTTCCCTGACCTTGATTCAGATTTCTATCAAATTGCTGTGTTGCAACATTTACTTCTACTGCTTCCACTTTTACGCCCTGCTCATTCAAGCTCTGCTGTAAAGTAATAAGCTGACTCTCGATCATACTTTTTACCACTTCGTTCTGTGTGGTAAATTGTGCTGTAAGCACTCCGTCTTTAGACGAAATATGAATATTCAAAGTTCCAAGACTTTCCGGATGAAGCTGCATTTCTAACTTTGTAGTATCCGCCTTTACCTGAACCTTCATATAATCCATGATCTGGTCCATGATATCCTGTACCTGTGTTTCTGTAAAAGCTGCCTGTGTGTTATTTACACTTGTAGTTGCACTTTGATTTTTCGTCAGATCCTGCAAGATTGCATTACCATTTTGGAAAGTTTCATCACCTGCTGATTCTTCCTGTCCACTATCTTGACTACTTTCTGGCAAATTCTCATCTGTATTTGTCAGTGGTGCTGATTCCTGTGTAATAGTTGATACACCTGTTTTCGTATCTGTTTCTAAAGTTACCTGCACTTCTTCACCGTTTTTTGGCAATGTTACCACTGCTTCTTCCGGCTGTTCTGTCATCTCTACTCCAGTTTCCCGCATATCAAATACTGGTGTTGTTTCTGTTACATCAGTCTCCGCTGTTTCTTCAAACAACTGCTGCATTTCTTCTGCATTTAATGCTTCCATACAGCCATTCATCTGTGCTTCATTCAGACCGCTCATCTCCTGAATTGCTGCTAATTCTTCCTGCACAAACTGCATAATGTCTTTTATACCCATGTATAATGTCTCATTAGTTGTAAGTGCTATCATGTCGGTTTCCCCGCTCAAATTAAGCATTAATTGTGTAAGATTTGCGCTGTCCAATAAGTTGATCGCCGTAAGACCAAGTGTTTCCATCGCTTGTTCTACCTCTTCTTCTGAGATTCCAAGTGTGTCTGCCACTTTTTTTACAACTTTCTCGGCTGTTTCCTGAACTGCATCTTTTGCATTTTCTACTGCTTCTTCTGTCGGACGTTCTGTACCGGTCTGCACATCCTTTTCTGGTTGTTTTGCTGTCTGCGTATTTTCTTTCACTACATTAGTACTGGTTGGTACTTCTGTTTTTTTAGAATTTGCAGACATAAATTCTGTGCTGTCCCACTCTGTATTCTGATTTGTTGTTTTCTGCATTACTGAAGAAAAACTTTCTGTCACAGTGGAAACATTTGCCACTTTTCCTGTTCCGGATGCAACAAAACCGGCCATCACGCCATCCATGTTTGTTACTGATTTGCTCGTCATTTTTTTCCTCCTTTCTTATGAAATTGTCAAGGTTCATTCTGTTCTTCCTTGCTGATTTATATATAAAACAGTTTCCTGTTATATATATCGACTTAAAAGGGTCAGCTTATGACTCCGGATCCATGATTTTTGTAATTTTTGCAGCAACTTCCGGATCCATTGCTCCAAGAATTTCTCCTCTTGTATCTGCATCCATGACGCTAAGTATTCTCGCAACCAGATCAAGATTGTTTGTCATCTCTTCAAATATGGCTGCCGCCTGCTTCGGCTTCATTTCTGCATACGCTTGTGCATAGTCCTGAATTTCCGCATCCTCTTCCAACTGCTGTACTACCTGCTTATACAAATACTCTGCAGTAGTCGGGTCAATACTTTCATAATACTCGCGATACTCCTCTGCTCCCGGACCATTTTCAGCATAGATCACTTCTTCATAAAATTCATTTTTTATTCGTTCAAACTCTACCTGTTTTTCTTCAAAAGTTTTTAATCTCTCAATTTCTGCCTGCAATTCCGCAATCGTCGTACTATCTGACTGATTTTGTGACTGTGCTCTTTCCAGTTCAAGCTCCAGCTCTTTGATCGTATCAACTGCTTCCTGTAAGCTTGAATAACCGCCATAAGCCTCTTCATCATTCGTTTCCGTTACGGTATCCCCCGGTAAGATCTTATTAATGACCGGAACATCCTTTAATACAGGTTTTAAAACTCCAGATCCAAAGCCTCCCACATCCAATTTGATAAGCAAAGCCAAAATAGCAAGCCAAATAATAACAATCAATATCGTAACAAGAACTACGGAAAATCCACCGGATTCTTCATCATCAGTCAACGCTGCTTCCTGTTGTGCAATTTCTTTTGCACGCTGTTTTGCTTCTTTCCGCTGCGCCTTCTGCTCTGCTTTGATCTTTTTACGCTCTTCATTCAGTTTTTTCTTTTCCGCTTTTGTGTCTAATGTTGTATCCATATTCCTTCACCCGGCTTCAAATGCCTTTTGCTCCTTACTCGCTTACCCTTTTTTCTTTTTCTGACCATAGGTATAACTTGTCAGTTCATCTATCTCTTTGCCTTCTTTATGATTTTCTTCCATCATAAATTCATCGAATGCTTTTTCACGCAATTTTTCCTGCGTTTTTCTTTCTTTCATGACTTCCTGAAGCTGTTCTCTTGCTTCTTCCAACTTTTCTGCTGCCAAAGCCACTCTTTTCTGCTGTTCTGCAATAAAATCATCCATTGTCTGAATCGCCACTTTGCTGTCACGCAGCTGTTGTACATTCAAAACATTATTTCTGCTTTTTCTCGCTTCTTCCAAATACATTTCTCTGCGTTCTTTCAGATGCTCCAATTTTTCCTCTTCTTCATCTAAAATCCGCTTGGCTGATGCGAACTGCATTCTCGCTTGTGTTTCCAATTTCATTTTAATATTAAGAATGCTCTGCATTCGATATACAAACTTAGCCATTTAAGCCTCTAATCCTGAAATAACTCTTCTAACATCGCAACAGACTCTTCAAAAGTAAATTTTTCTTCTACATCCTGCTTTAAAAAGTTGTTAACTGCGTCTATCTTATCTATTGCATAATCAATATTAGGATTGCTTCCCCTCTTATAAGCACCAATATTGATCAAATCTTCTGCTTCATTATAGGTTGCCAGTACATTTTTTAATTTTCCTGCAGCAGCCTTATGATCTTTTGCAGCAATCTGACTCATACATCTTGAAATACTCTGTAAAATGTCAATTGCCGGATAATGGTTTTTATGTCCAAGCTTTCTGCTTAACATAATATGTCCGTCCAAAATACTTCTAGCCGTATCCGTAATCGGTTCATTAAAATCATCACCATCTACCAATACTGTATACAAGCCGGTAATAGAGCCCTTTGCTGCCCTTCCTGCTCTTTCCAGAAGCTTTGGCATTTCTGAATATACACTTGGTGGATATCCTCTGGAAACAGGCGGTTCTCCACTGGCAAGTCCAATCTCTCTTTGCGCCATGGAAAAACGTGTCAGAGAGTCCATCATCAAGAGCACATCTTTCCCCTGATCTCTAAAATACTCTGCAACAGCCGTTGCTGTTTTTGCTGCTTTATTTCTTTCCAGTGCCGGTTTATCTGAAGTAGCTACGATAACTACAGAACGTTTCATACCCTCTTCGCCAAGATCACGTTCAATAAACTCACGCACCTCACGACCACGTTCACCAATCAACGCGATCACATTGATGTCCGCTCTTGTATTTCTCGCAAACATTCCCATCAAAGTAGATTTCCCTACACCAGAGCCTGCAAAAATACCAATTCGTTGTCCTTTTCCTACTGTTATAAGTCCATCTACTGCCTTTACACCAAGCGGCAGTACTTCATCAATAATCGCTCTGCTCATCGCATCCGGTGGTGGTGCAACTACCGGATAACTTGTACCTTTTTTCATTTGGTGGTCTGCCGGTCTGCCAAGTCCATCTAATACCTGTCCAAGTAATTCATCATAAACTTGTACAGTAAGTGGCTGTCCTGTATTTTGTACAACGCACCCAAGACCTATGCCATCCACATTTTCATAAGGCATCAACAATGTTTTCTTATCTTTAAATCCTACTACCTCTGCTAAAATCGGACTAGATTCTTCATCATCTGGAAATATTTCACATACATCTCCAAGACGCGCATCCGGTCCTGCTGATTCAATCGTCAGACCGACTACATTCACCACTTTTCCCATTTTTAAAAACAGCGGCATATTTATTACTTTTTTATATTTATCAAAATCAATTTTTTTGCTTTCCAAAAGTCATTCCACCTATTGTTTCTGCTCTTTCTTTTCATAAGACAAAAGCTTTAACTTCGCCGATAGCTCCCTTAACTCGGTACCAAGCCCGCAATCGAAAATTCCTCCACCAGTCTCAATCATGCAATCGCTTTTTGACAGCGTAAGATCTTCAATGATTTCTACAGAAGAATTTGGCGACGTAGCACTTGCCTGAATCTGCTTTTTCTGCATGCTCACATAAGGATAATCTTCTCTGGAAACATGCACGATAAAATCTTTATTCCCCTCGATTTTTCGTACCGTTGCTGCTAGCAAATGCACAATAATCTCTCTATGGCTCTTTAAATCCACATTGAAAATATGCTCATATATACCTGTTAAAGCATCAACGAACTGTGGTTCAAGCTCCTCAATCTTTTTCTGATATTGCACTTCAAGCTGTGCTTCTTTATTTTTAAGTGCCTGCTCTTTTTCCATCATCTGTGCAAGACCACTGGCATAGCCATCATCGTATCCTGCTTTTTTTCCCTGTTCATGTGCTGTCATGCGGATACTTTCCGCCTTTTCTTCTGCTTCAGCAATAATACGAGCAGTCTCTAATTCTGCAGCTTTATATTTCTCTTCGATTTCTTTTTCTACTTCACTAAAAGATGGCGCTTCATATACCGGTGCTGCTTTAATGATTCCAGGACGAAAAGCAGCTTCCTCTGTAGACGTTGTTTCTTCTGGCATCGTCGTTTCAGCACCTTCTACCGCTTCTTCGTCCTCAAGCAGATTTGCTACGGTAAACGCATCCATTCCATCTACCATATCTACTGGAATTTCTTCCGAATTATGTACATGCAGTGCTGCACTTGCTTCCTTAATTTTTTGCTCCAGCAAAGCGTTGGAATCAATAACCTTGACTTCCTGTTCATTTATTGTATTCCAGCCTGCTTTCAGCAGATTCCCCTTAAACAATTATCTCGTCACCTCCGCCTCTGGAAATAACAATTTCTGCAGAGTCTTCCAATTTCCTGATAATGTTTACAATCTTCTGCTGTGCTTCTTCTACGTCTTTCATACGAACAGGTCCCATGAAATCCATATCTTCTTTTATCATTACAGCAAGACGCTTTGACATGTTGTTGAAGATTGCATTCTGTACTTGTTCGTTAGCACCCTTAAGTGCAACAGCAAGGTCATTATTATCCACATCACGAAGCACTCTTTGAATTGCTCTGTCATCAAGAAGAAGAATATCTTCGAATACGAACATCTTCTTACGGATTTCATCTGCCAATTCAGGCTCTTCAATTTCAAGAGTTTCCATAATATGTTTTTCTGTTCCACGATCAACGGTATTAAGAATTTCAACAACCGCATCCACACCACCGATAATGGTGTAATCCTGATTTACCAAAGAAGCAAGCTTGGATTCCAACACTTTTTCGACCTCCTTGATGACATCTGGACTTGTACGATCCATTACTGCAATACGTTTTGCAACATCTGCCTGTCTGTCAGGTGGCAATGCTGATACAATGAGCGCTGCCTGACCTGCCGACAAATAAGACAAGATAAGTGCAATTGTCTGTGGATGTTCATCCTGAATAAAGTTAAGAAGCTGTGATGCATCTGTTTTTCTTATAAACTCGAATGGTTTTACCTGTAAAGATGCAGTCAGCTTGCCGATAACATCCATTGCCTTGTCAGCACCAAGCGCTTTTTCCAAAAGTTCTTTTGCATAGCCGATACCACCTTCTGCGATATACTGCTGTGCCAGACAAACTTCATAAAATTCATTAATAACGCTTTCTTTTACTTGTGGAGTAACACTTCTTGTATTTGCAATTTCCAGTGTCAGCTCCTCTATTTCTTCTTCTTTTAAATGTTTAAAAATATTAGCAGATTTCTCAGGTCCAAGGGATATAAGCAATACCGCAGCCTTTTGTAATCCGTTTAACTTTTCTTCTCCGCTCCTAGACACAGCTGTCTACCCCCAATCTTCGTTCAACCAGTTACGCAGCAAGTTTGCTGCTGCTTCTGGATTTTCTTCCACGAATTTGTCAATCATCTTACGCGTCTCTGATTTCGGTTCTACTTCAATGTCTTCTAATTCATTAGCAGGTGTGGACTGTAATAATGTTTCCACAGACAATTCCTCTTCCTGTACTTCTTCTTTCTTGCTAGCCATACTTCTAAGTACTACAAAGCCGAGCAGTGCAAGAATGATAACAATAAGAATAATCTGAACAACATCAGATGCACTGATGCCAAGTCCTTCACTATCAACGAAATAATTCTCGCTGTATTTTACTATCGTAATATTTTCAAGTGGAATACCTGTAGCATTAGCAACAACAGAGTATAATTCTTCGTCCACCTCTACTCTTGTTCTTTCAGCATTTGCTAATTTGTATTCATCCCAAGTAACACCATCTAACAAGCCTTGTTTTTTGGCATCTTCTTCTTTTATAATCACATATTCCGTTCCTGTAACAGAAATAGATGAATTTTCATACAAAATACTTCCAGCCGGCTGTGATTTTGAAGTAAGTTCTTCATTTGGAAGATAGTCACGATTTTCTTCTGTCGTAGTAGAAGAAGAAGTTGCAGAATCCGGCAATACATAAGTTGTCTCTGTATTAGAATCTGTACCCGGCACTCCGTCAGAACCATTTTCTGATTCTGCACTATATATGCTTTCACTTGCAAGCATTCCTTCCGTACGTCCTTCCGGTGCGGAATAATTATGAGTCGTCTGGTCTGTGGAAGAGAAGTCAATATCCAAATTAGGAGAAACTTCAATCATGCTGAACTCATTTGTTGCTGCAAGTACTTTCTTAACTTCTGATGCAAACTGATCTTCTGCCTGTTTTTTCACACTGAACTGATTGCTTGCAGCGCCACCTACCGAATATTCATCCTCTCCTGAATAAAGAAGATTACCATTGGTATCCATAATCGTAATATTATTCGTTGTATCATTACCAAGGATCGTCGCAACCGCTTTTGCTAAAAAGGCTGCATTATCTGTTGTAAATTCACCATCAATTTCCAATACAATAGCTGCATAAGACTCTTCATTTTTGGAAATCATCGTTCCATCATTTTCTGGTAAATGCAACTGTACTTTTGCATTTTTTACAGAAGAGAACATACTAATAAAATCATTTGCAATATACTGTTCCAAATACAATTTATATTTCTTCTGCTTGTCAGATTCTGTAGAACTAAATCCGCCATCTGTAACATTTTCAATATCATAGCCTTCTGCCATGTATCCGTTTGCGCCAAGCAACAGATTTGCTGTTGATTCCTGTTCTTCATCTACTTGTATGCGAAGTCCGTCATCTGAAACCTGATAAGGTACGCCTGCTGTTTCAAGCAAATCTACAATTTCAGATGCTTCTTTTTGTGTTTCACAGTTTTTTAATAAAACATATTCGGTCTTTGATAATACCGTATAAAGAATCACAAACGCCAAAATTACTGACGCTGCGACTCCAATAATAATTGTCTTTTGTTTCGAGGTGAATTTATTCCACCATTCTTTCACTTTATCTAAAAGCTCTTTCGCTTTATCTGCCATTTGTAGCTCTCCTCACCTTTTGCTTAAATTTGAATCTGCATAATTTCCTTGTATGCATCTAAAAATTTATCACGCACTGCAACGGTATACTGAAGAGCTGTAGAAGCTTTTTCAAGTGCAATGGTCAGATCATGTGCATTTTCTGTCTCACCCAACATAAATTTCACTTCTTCATTTTCTGCATCAGACAAATAACTGTTCGTTGTGTTTATATTATCGATTGCTGCACTCAGCATAGAATCGAATACGTTCCCTTCATTTTCCGTACTGGCAACACCGTTTTTACTCGTTGTCAGCGCCTCTTTAATCACCCCGGAGCTGACACTGTATAATGATGTAATATCCATGATTTTTTCTCCCTTTATATATATCTTATATTAGCAATACGAAAAGCTCCCGCTTAGCTTTGTCCTATCTGTAGCCCTTTCAGAGCCATTGATTTTGTAGCCTCAAATGCCGTTGCATTTGCTTCATACGCACGGCTTGCATCGATCAGGTTCGTCATCTCTGTCACAATATTAACGTTTGGATATTCTACGTATCCAGCTTCATTTGCATCAGGATGAGACGGATCATATACAAGCTTTGTTTCCGTCCATGTATCTTCATATACGCCGCTGACCTTTACGCCCTGTCCCGAATAGCTGTCTGTTGCTTTGTTCAGCACTCTGCTAAACGATGTTTGATCTCCTTTTTGTGCAAATGTTACTACCTTTCTTCTATAAGGAGTACCATCTTCTGTTCTTGTTGTCTGTGCATTCGCAACATTTTCAGAAATAGTGTCCATACGGAAACGTTCTGCTGTCATTCCGGATGCGTTGATATCAAAAGATGAAAACATACTCATAAACTATTCCCCCTCTACTTCATCACACTTTGAAGGTTCTGGAACTCCTGTGTAATACTCTGCACAAGTCCCTGATATTTGATCTGGTTTTTTGCCAGAACAACATTTTCTGTTTCTATATCTACATTATTTCCATCCAGACGATAGGAATAGCTTGCATAATCTGTATAAGTTCTCGGCTGCAATTTATCTGTAGAAAGATTTGCGACCTTATCATCCATTGTAGAATATTTCACGCTGGATAATGCTTTTTCCAATTCGGACTCAAAAGCAACATCCTGTCTCTTATACCCCGGTGTATCTGCATTCGCAATATTATTGGAAATAGCATCGTTGCGAAGCCAAGAAGCATCCGCTGCTTTATCCAACAGATCAACATAATCATATACATTACTATTTATCATTAAGCTTCCTCCTCTTACCACAATATCTTGTATCCGAGCATAAAATCATCAACTTACATTAAGTTACAATTTTTATCTTATTCTATTATAAATTATTTGTAGAAAAACACAAGATTTTTTTGATAAATAAAATAATTTCACGATAAAAAAGCCCTGTCATATTGAATAACAGGGCTTTTTTAATAAATTATTTTTCATTTTGTTTTTTTAATTTTTCAATTTCTTCAAAAACTACATCATTTAATACTTTAATATAAGTACCCTTCATACCAGAAGAACGGGATTCAATAACTCCGGCACTCTCAAATTTTCTGAGTGCATTTACGATGACCGAACGGGTAATTCCTACTCTATCCGCAATTTTGCTTGCTACTAAAATACCTTCCATACCATTTAATTCATCAAAGATATGTGTGATCGCTTCCAATTCTGAAAAGGAAAGAGTACTGATCGCTGACTTAACAACCGCGATCTTTCTGCTCTCTTCTGCACTTTCTTCATTCACCGCCCGCAGCATTTCAAGTCCTACAACTGTAGTTCCATATTCACTCAAAATGATGTCATCAATATCATACTGCTCATCACATTTATAAATAAACAGTGTTCCTAATCTCTCACCGGCAATCTCGATCGGAGTAATGATCGCCTGAAATTTCTGTACATCGTGATTTTCAAAACCGAGTGTTTCTAAATTCACGTTTTCCTTTGTGGATAAAACGCTTAACAATCTTTCATTCAGCATTGGATCTACAAAACCACCAACTTTTTCATCTACAAGCAACTCATGAATAGATGGAATCCCATCCGACTTTCCAACACCAAGTACCTTACCTTTTTTACTGATCACTAAGACGTTGGAAGCAAGAATTTCGCGCATTACCTTACAAATATCATTGAACACTACTTTACTGGAACTATTGTTATGAAGTAACTTTCCAATCTTTCTTGTCTTGTCCAAAAGTTGAACACTACTCATGTTAAATCCTCCCTTTCCGATTTCTTTTTTGAATAGATTAAATATTATATACAAATCCTTATATTTTCAGAAATATCGCATTGTTAGCATAT
>JAGKTQ010000019.1 GCA_021153325.1 Lachnospiraceae bacterium
GAGAAGATTGGTAGAGAACAAATAGCGGATCTTATTTTTGAAAAAGGAATATTGACAGATGGATGTTCTAAAAGTGATAAGATAAATGGAAAGATCCTGAGCATGAAAGATAACATCATCACACTGGAAGGAAAGGGAGAGTTTGAGGTCGCTGATAATTTTAAAGCGTACCGACTTTATGGAACTTTAGAAGAAATTGAAAAAAGCGATTTGATCGTAGGCTATGATTTTACAGATTTTGTGATAGAAAATGGAAAGATCTGTGCAGGGCTTGTTGTCAAAAAAGAGGAAATGTCAACAATCAGAGTTCTTCTGAAAAATTCGGATTATTCCGGATTGAATCATGAAGAAGTAACGCTGAGCTGTGATTCGGATTTTACAATAACGTATGGTATTTTAGAAGAAATGCAAACAGAACACCATAAAGCAGGCGATACGATCATAATTGATAAAAACAGCGATTATTTTACTGGTCAGAGAATTTATATTGAACCGGATGTGCTAACAGGTAAGATTAAGCTGCTGCATTTGCAGCGTAACCAGGGTACGCCGGAATATCGCGGTAAAATAGAGTTATCTTTGGAAGACGGAAATATTTATGTAATAAATGAGGTTCTTTTGGAGGAGTATTTATATTCTGTAGTACCAAGTGAAATGCCTTCCTCGTATCCAGCGGAAGCATTGAAGGCGCAGGCAGTATGTGCAAGAACGTATGCTTATGCGAAAATGCTGCATTCACCGCTTGCCTGGTATGGGGCACACGTAGACGATAGTACTTCGTATCAGGTCTATAATAATATTGCCGAAAAAGCAGAAACGACAAAGGCGGTCAAAGAAACGGCTGGAATGCTGCTGACTTATGAAGAAGAGCTGGTAGGAGCATATTATTATTCTACCTCCTGTGGTTTTGGAACAACAGCAGAGGTATGGAAAAGCGGAAATACAGATGTACCCTATTTGCAGGCAAAAGCAATTGCGGGCGGGCAGAATCGTTATACAGCAGAAAGTCTGATGGATGAAGAGACTTTTGCAAATTTCATACAGGATACGGACGATTCTTATTTTGAATGTGAAGAAGGATGGTATCGTTGGAACTATACCGTGGAAGAAATAGACTGTAAAAAAATAGAAGAAATGCTGCAGAAACGATATGAAGCAAATGATAAGCTTGTACTGACTCTTAATAAAAATGGAGAATATGAAAGCAAAAAGATTAAAAATATTGGACAGATCAAGGATATTTATGTTGAAAAAAGAAATCCGGGCGGTGTGATTGATGAACTCGTGATCGTAGCAGAAAATGCGCAGATAAAAGTGATCACGGAACATAATATTCGTTATGTTTTAAACAATGGAGAGGCAAAGATTGAAAGACAGGATGGCAGTGAAATTGCTTCGCCAAATCTTTTGCCAAGTGCATTTTTTATGCTTTCGGTTGTCAAAGATGGCGAGAATGTGATAGGCTATAGCATATTGGGTGGTGGCTATGGTCATGGTGTGGGCATGTCCCAAAATGGTGCAAAGGCTATGGCAGAACAAGGCTGGAATTATGAGGATATTCTGAACTTTTTCTATGATGGGAGCATGGTCAGTGCAATACAATAAAGAAAGTTTTAAGAAATTGAGGGAAAAAGATGTTTCGTAAAATTGCAAAAAATATGCAGGATTTTACAATGAGTATGTCGAGGAAAAATATTAGTGCATTTTCTGCAAGTACCGCGTTTTTCTTGTTTTTATCATTGGTGCCAATGCTGGCAGTGATCTGTGCGATATTGCCATATACTTCTTTAACAGAGGAAAACCTGCTTAGTGTAATCGTAGAGTATGTGCCGGCTTCTCTTAATCCGATAGTCGGTGCGATCGTTGAAGATGTATATTTAAAATCAGCGGGAGTTTTATCGGTTGCGATTATTGGTCTGCTTTGGTCAGCAGGAAAAGGAATGCTTGCCTTGATCAGAGGCTTAAATGCAATTAATGATGTAGAAGAAAATCGTAATTATTTTGTATTGAGAGCGGTGTCCTCATTTTATACACTGATCATGATAATAGTCATTATTTTATCTTTGTTAGTAATGGTATTTGGGAATGTATTAGTGAATCTGCTTTTAAAGGAATTTCCGCAGACACGGCTTTTGTTTGAAATATTAATGAATTTTCGATTTATATTTTCATGGTTGGTCTTAACGATTGTGTTTACTATGATCTATGCTTATGTACCAAATAAAAAAATGCGCTTTTGGGATCAAATGACAGGTGGTATGTTTGCCGCTGTAGTATGGAGTATTTTTTCATGGTGCTTTTCTGTGTACGTGGATCAATACGGAGGCTTTGGTACATATGGAAGTCTGGCAACCATTGTAATTGTTATGCTGTATTTATATTTTTGTATATACATTATTATGGTCGGTGCATACATAAACAGTTATTTAAGGGAAAATGGCAGTGTGAAACAGCAGTGGGAAGAATTAAAAGTGGAGGAGAAACCGAGTGATTTTGATAAAGAATCGAAACAGGAGGCTTGACAAGAACTTGTTTTTTCACTACAATTAATAATCAGTAAAGATAAAGGCAATGAAGGTGTTAGTAGAGAATCATTTTCTTACAGAGAGAGGAAGCCACCGGCTGCAAGCTTCCTTAAGTTCAGATGATAATTGAATTTCCCACCGGAGCTTCTTATATGAACGCGAAGAGATATGATGCGCCAGTAGTTTAAGACGTTTACAGCACGTTACGCTGCTAAGAGCCTGATAGATACTATTAGGAATTTGGGTGGTACCGCGGAAAATTTCGTCCCTTGCATTTTGCAAGGGACTTTCTTTTTGCTATTTCACCTTGAAAATAAAACAGAGAGGACAGAATAAAAATGAAAGAAAAGTTAGAACAAATTAAGGCAGACGCACTTAGTAAAATTGAAAACAGTGATACGCTGGAAAAATTGAATGAGATTCGTGTAAACTTTCTTGGCAAAAAAGGTGAGCTTACAGCAGTTTTGAAAAGTATGAAAGATGTTGCGCCAGAAGAACGTCCAAAAGTTGGTCAGATGGTAAATGAGACGAGAGAAGAAATCGAAAAGGTTCTGGAAAAACATATTTCTCAGATGGAAAAAGCTCTTCGCGAAGCAAAAATGAAAACAGAAGTAATTGACGTTACATTGCCAGCAAAGAAAAATAATGTAGGACATCGTCATCCAAATACGATTGCTTTAGAGGAAGTAGAACGTATTTTTATCGGTATGGGTTACGAAGTAGTAGAAGGACCGGAAGTAGAAAAGGATTATTACAACTTTGAAGCATTAAATATTCCAAAAGACCATCCGGCAAGAGATGAGCAGGATACTTTCTATATTACAGAAGATATTGTACTTCGTACACAGACTTCTCCAGTTCAGGTTCGTGAAATGGAAAAAGGAAAACTTCCTATCCGTATGATCGCACCGGGAAGAGTATTCCGTTCTGATGAAGTAGATGCAACACATTCCCCATCTTTCCACCAGATCGAAGGACTTGTCATTGACAAGAACATTACTTTTGCTGATTTAAAAGGAACACTTGCTGAATTTGCAAGAGAGTTGTTTGGTGAAGAAACAAAAGTTAAATTCAGACCGCATCATTTCCCATTCACAGAGCCTAGTGCGGAAATGGATGTAACATGCTTTAAATGTGGCGGAAGTGGATGCCGTTTCTGTAAGGGAAGCGGATGGATTGAAATTTTAGGCTGTGGTATGGTTCACCCGAATGTTTTGAACATGAGTGGAATCGATCCGGAAGAGTATTCAGGCTTTGCTTTTGGTGTAGGTTTGGAAAGAATTGCTCTTTTGAAATATGAAATTGATGATATGAGACTTTTATATGAAAACGATATCCGTTTCTTAAAGCAATTCTAATATTATAAAGCAAATGACTTAAAAAATATAAATAATGAATAAAGGAAACTTGGAAGGAGCAAATTAAAGATGAATACAGCATTATCATGGATTAAAGCATATGTACCTGAACTTCAATGCGAAGATCAGGAATATTTTGATAAAATGACTCTTACGGGAACAAAAGTAGAGGGATTTGAAAGATTAGACAAAAATCTGGAAAAAATCGTAGTAGGACAGATTGAAAAGATTGAAAGACATCCAGATGCTGACAAGCTTATTATCTGTCAGGTAAATATTGGAAATGAAACAATTCAGATCGTTACGGGAGCACCTAATGTAAAAGAAGGTGACAAAGTTCCGGTTGTACTGGATGGCGGTAAAGTTGCAGGAGGTCATGACGGTGGACCTCTTCCAGAGGATGGCATTAAAATTAAAGCAGGAAAACTTCGCGGAGTACCTTCAAATGGTATGATGTGTTCCATTGAAGAGTTGGGTTCCAATAGAGATATGTACCCGGAAGCACCAGAAGAAGGTATTTACATTTTTGGTGACGATGTGGAAGTAGGAAGCGATGCTATTGAAGCATTAGGACTTCATGATACCGTGTTTGAATATGAAATTACATCAAATCGTGTAGATTGCTACAGCATTTTAGGTATTGCAAGAGAAGCTGCAGCAACATTTAAAAAACCATTTGTTCCTCCAGTTGTGGAAGTGAAAGAAAATGGAGAAGATGTAAATGATTATATTTCTGTAGAAGTAGAAGACAAAGAACTTTGTACAAGATATTGTGCAAGAGTATGTAAAAATATTAAAATCGGTCCTTCACCAAAATGGATGCAGAGAAGACTGGCAGCAAGTGGAATCCGTCCGATCAACAATTTAGTTGATATTACAAACTATGTAATGGAAGAATATGGTCAGCCGATGCATGCATTCGATTTGGATACGATTGCGGGAAATAAGATCATTGTCCGCCGTGCCATGGATGGAGAAGAATTCCAGACTTTAGATGGACAGATGAGAAAATTGGATTCTGATATTTTAATGATCTGTGATGCAGAAAAAGAAATCGGTATTGCAGGTATCATGGGTGGAGAAAACTCCAAAATTACAGATAATGTAAAGACAGTTCTTTTTGAAGCAGCTACTTTTAATGGACCAAATATCCGTAAATCTGCAAAGAGATTAGGACTTCGTACGGATGCTTCTGGTAAATTTGAAAAAGGTCTGGATCCAGTTAATGCAAAGGCAGCTATCGACAGAGCATGTCAGTTGATCCAGGAATTAGGCTGTGGTGAAGTTGTAGGCGGTACAGCAGACGTATGCGAACCGATCAAAGAAAACCCAGCAATCAAATTTGAACCAGAAAAGATCAACAAATTCCTTGGTACAGATATTGCTAAAGAAGATATGCTTAATATTTTCAAAATGTTAGAGTTAGAATATAATGAAGAAACAAATGAGATTAAGGCACCATCTTTCCGTCAGGACGTAAATTGTTTTGCTGATGTAGCAGAAGAAGTAGCTAGATTTTATGGTTATGATAAGATTCCGGTTTCTCTTCCAAGTGGGGAAGCTACAACAGGAAAGCTGTCCTTTAAAATGAGAGTAGAAGAAAAAGCAAGAGAAATTGCTGAATTTTGTGGATTTTCGCAGGGAATGACTTACTCTTTTGAAAGTCCGAAGGTATTTGATAAATTAATGCTTCCAGAAGACAGTGAATATAGAAAGACGGTAAAGATTGCCAATCCTTTAGGGGAAGATTTCTCTATTATGAGAACGTTATCCTTAAATGGTATGTTGACAAGTCTTGCTACGAACTACAATAGAAGAAACAAAAATGTACGTCTTTACGAATTAGGAAATGTATATTTACCAAAGCAAGTACCAGTAACAGAGCTTCCAGAAGAAAGAATGCAGTTTACACTCGGTATGTATGGAGATGGCGATTTCTTTACGATGAAAGGGGTAGTAGAAGAATTTTTTGACAGCCTTGGTATGCGAAAGAAAGCTGTTTATGATCCAAATGCCGGAAAGGTATATTTGCATCCGGGACGTCAGGCGTCTATTTCCTATGATGGAGTCGTTGTTGGTTATCTTGGAGAAGTACATCCTGAAGTTTTGGATAATTACAATATTGGAACTAAAGTTTATGTAGCAGTTTTGGATATGCCGGAAGTTGTAAGATTAGCTTCCTTTGACCGTAAATACGAAGGTATTGCAAAATATCCTGCGGTAACTCGTGATATCAGTATGGTCGTACCAAAAGAGATCCTGGTAGGTCAGATTGAGAGCATGATTGAGCAGCGCGGTGGAAAGATTTTGGAATCCTATTCTCTGTTTGACGTTTATGAAGGAGCACAGATTAAGGAAGGATATAAGTCTGTTGCATATTCTATTTCCTTTAGAGCAAAGGATAGAACATTGGAAGAGGCAGATGTAACGGCTGCAATGAAGAAGATTCTTAATGGATTAGAGAGTATGGGAATAGAGTTGAGAGCTTAATTGCTTAAAAAGAAAGTAGGTGTAAGGCTTGGAGAATAAGAATACTTGGGAATTGTTTGATGAAAAGCAATTGGAAGAAGTAGAAGTGCTTTCTAAGGAATATATGGATTTTTTGGACAATGGAAAAACGGAGAGAGAATGCGTTGATACGATTGTCAATATGATTGAAAAAGAAGGCTATAAAGAGCTGGAAGTTTTGAGAAAAGAAGGTAAACAGCTGAAAAAGGGCGATAAAGTTTACGCTGTTTGTATGAATAAAGCGGTTGTTATGTTCCAGATCGGAAGCAAGTCTTTTGCGGAAGGTATAAATATTTTAGGGGCACATATCGATTCTCCACGTTTAGATGTTAAGCAGAATCCACTGTATGAAGATGGAGGTTTTGCTTATTTAGACACTCATTACTATGGTGGGGTGAAGAAATATCAGTGGGTAACTATCCCACTGGCACTTCACGGTGTCATGGTAAAAAAAGACGGCACTTGTGTGGAAATAAACATTGGTGAAGAAGAGGACGATCCAGTATTTTTTATTTCAGACCTGTTGATTCATCTGGCAGGTGAGCAGATGGATAAAAAAGCTGCAAAAGTGATTGAAGGCGAAGCTCTGGATCTGATCGTTGGAAATAAACCGCTTGTTATTAAAAAAGAGGACGAAAAGAAGAAAAAGAAAAATGATGGAAAAGAAGCGGTAAAAAAAGGTGTTCTTGCTATTTTGAAGGAAATGTACGATGTGGAGGAGGAAGATTTTATCTCTGCAGAATTAGAAGTTGTTCCGGCAGGAAGAGCAAGAGAAGCAGGTATTGACCGAAGCATGATCTTGGCTTATGGACAGGATGATAGAGTTTGTGCATTCACTTCTGTAAAGGCGATGTTGGAAATAACAAAGACAGACAGAACGGCATGTTGTATTTTAGTGGACAAAGAAGAAATAGGCAGTGTTGGTGCTACTGGAATGCAATCCAGATTTTTCGAAAATACGTTGGCGGAAGTGATGGATTTGGCTGGAGAATATAGCGAATTGAATGTACGCAGATGTCTGGCTGCTTCCTGTATGCTGTCTTCTGATGTAAGTGCTGGTTTTGATCCATCTTATGCCTCCTGTTTTGAAAAGAAAAATTGTGCATTTTTGGGAAATGGCATGGTATTTAATAAATTTACCGGTGCTAGGGGAAAATCTGGTTCCAATGATGCTAATGCAGAATATATGGCACATATCCGTGGTATTTTTGAAAAAGAAAACATTAATTTTCAGACGGCAGAGCTTGGTAAAGTAGATGTTGGAGGCGGCGGAACGATCGCTTATATTCTTGCACTCTATGGAATGAATGTGATTGACAGTGGTGTAGCAGTTCTCAATATGCATGCACCATGGGAAGCAACAAGCAAGGCGGATGTTTATGAAACAAAACGAGGTTATGTGGCTTTCCTGAATCATGCTAGTCTGTAATTTGTGAGGAATTTTTATGACAGAATTAAAAAAATCCGATTTTTACTTTGACCTTCCGGAGAAATTGATCGCACAGGATCCTCTGGAAGATCGTTCCAGTTCAAGACTTTTGATACTTGATAAAAAGACTGGAGAAATAGAACATCATATTTTTAAAGAAATTATTGATTATTTGAATGAAGGTGACTGCCTTGTCTTGAACAATACAAAAGTCATTCCGGCAAGGCTTTTGGGTTGTAAAGAAGATACCGGAGCAGCGGTAGAAGTACTTTTGTTAAAAAGACGGGAAAATGATGTGTGGGAAACACTCGTAAAACCCGGTAAAAAGGCAAAACCCGGAACGCACCTTGTATTTGGGGATGGTCTGTTAAAAGCGGAAGTGTTAGAGACAGTAGAAGAAGGTAATCGTCTCATTCAATTTACTTATGATGGAATTTTTGAAGAAGTATTGGATAAGCTTGGCGAAATGCCACTTCCACCTTACATTACGCATAAATTGCAGGATAAGAATCGTTATCAGACTGTTTATGCAAAATATGAAGGATCGGCGGCGGCACCTACAGCAGGACTTCATTTTACAAAAGAATTGTTGGAAAAAATAGAAAAAAAAGGTGTCAAAATTGCTTATGTAACACTTCATGTTGGTTTGGGCACATTCCGGCCGGTAAAGGTCGACAACATTTTGGAACATCATATGCATTCGGAATATTACCAAGTGTCCGAAGAGGCAGCCAGTCTGATCAATGACACAAAGAAAAATGGCGGCAGAGTCATTTGTGTAGGAACGACGAGCTGTCGAACAGTAGAGAGCGCAGCTAAAGAGACGGGGTATGTTCAGGCAGGCTGCGATAATACGGAAATCTTTATCTATCCGGGGTATCAGTTCAAAGTGTTAGATGCATTGATCACCAATTTCCATTTGCCGGAATCAACACTTGTCATGCTTGTATCTGCATTGGCAGGTAGAGAAAATGTATTGAATGCTTATGAAAAGGCAATTGAAGAAAAATATCGTTTCTTTAGTTTTGGAGATGCGATGTTCATTCATTAAAAAGAAAGCTGTTGAATTTTCAACAGCTTTTATTTATATCTTATAAAAATTATTGTTTTACATGAACCGTATAACCTTTTCCGGTCAATATAGAAGCTGCTTGCTCAATAGACGCTTCTTCATAAAATTCAATTCGCAATGTTCCTTCTTCAAATTCTCGATTGTGTACAATACCGATATTTTTGATGTTGATATTATTTAATGCAAGAATAGTGGCGATAGCAGCAAGAGCTCCGGCTTCGTCCAAAATATCAACGGTAATGGTATATGATTTTTTGATCGGACCACTGGAAGCATCAATGAACGATTCGCGGTAGCTTCTTGCATCCTGAAAAAATTGAAAAAGTGCATCAGCATCTTTGCTTTCCAGCTTCTCCTTAGTGATCTGCAATGCTTCTATGTAATCCTCTAAAAGCGAGACGATATTTTCTGTATTTGTCAAGCAAATTTGCTGCCACATAACAGGGGAGGAAGAGGCAATGCGAGTGATGTCTTTAAAACCTCCTGCAGCGATCAGCTTCATAGTTCCTTCCTTAGAATCAGAGTCATGAACTAAATTTACGAGGCTGGAAGCGATCACGTGCGGAAGATGGCTGATTGCAGCCGTAACATAATCATGCTCCTTAAAGCTTAAAATAAGTGGAATTGCTCCGATAGCTTGAACCAATTCTTTATAGGAAGCAATTTTTTCCTCTGATACAGTTTCTGTTGGAGTCAAAATATAATAAGCATTTTCTAATAAGATCGCTTTAGAATTTATAAAGCCAATACGTTCACTGCCTGCCATGGGATGACCGCCTATGAACTGAGAGGATAACCCCAGTGCTTCAATATGAGTATGGATATCTGTTTTTACGCTGCCAACATCTGTAACGGTACAGTCCTTGCTGATATAAGCAGCGAGAGTTTTTAAATTTTCATCATTTTTAGAAACCGGTGCACATAAAAATAAGTAATCACATTCGGCAAAAGAAGCATCGATTTTTTCTAAAACAACATCGGCGATATCTTCCTTTTTGGCAAGAGCAAGTGTATCGCTGTTAATATCATAAGCTATTATTTTCGTATCCGGCAGATTCAAACGAATCGCTTTTGCAATAGATCCACCGATCAATCCAAGACCAACAAATCCACAAGTGAGAGCGGACATATTAAAACCTCCATATTCATGTTGAAATATCCTAATGATAAAGCTTAACTGGTTAATAATATAGCACTTTAAAGCGTGAAAGTCAACAGACAAACAAGAGGTAAATATGGCATGAAAATTGTTAAAAACAGAAAATAAGTAAACCAAACATGAAATGTGTGAAAAATAAACATAAATACTTGTAAAAAGTGTGATTATTTAGTAAAATAGCACTATGGGGAACGGAGGAGTAAGGCATATTTCCAATTCTGTCTTAGCAAAATACCCAAAAACATAAAAATTGGAGGAAAATTTTATGAACGTTTACACAACTGACAAAATTCGTAACGTGGTGCTGCTTGGACATGGGGGTTGTGGTAAGACCAGTTTGGCAGAAGCTATGGCATATTTGGGTGGACTTACCTCTAGAATGGGTAAAGTTGCAGATGGTAATACATTAAGTGATTATGGGAAAGAGGAACAGAAGAGACAGATATCTATCAGCACTTCCATTATTCCGATTGAATGGGAAGGCGTAAAAATAAATCTTTTGGATACACCGGGATTTTTTGATTTTGCAGGGGAAGTAGAAGAAGCGGCGAGTGCAGCAGATGCAGCGATCATTGTGGTATCCGGTAAGGCAGGCATTGAAACAGGGACAAAGAAAGCATGGGAATTATGTGATAAATATAAACTGCCACGTTTTGTTTTTGTTACAGATATGGATTTAGACAATGCTTCCTTTAAACAGGTCGTTGAGTCTATGACAGAAATGTATGGTAAGAAAATGGCACCGTTCCATTTGCCGATTCGTGAAAATGAGAAGTTTGTAGGCTATGTAAATGTCATTTCCGAAACAGCGCAGAGATGGCAGGGAAAAGAAGTAATTGAGTGTGAAATTCCAGAGTATAATAAACCGAATTTACAGTTGTATCGCGATACGTTGATGGAAGCGGTAGCTGAAACAAGCGAAGAAATGATGGAACGTTATTTTGGCGGAGAAACATTCTCAGAAGCAGAAATTCGTTCTGCACTCAGAACGAACGTAATGGATGGTTCTATTGTACCAATGTCTATGGGCTCTAGTGTTTTATGTCAGGGTATTTATACATTACTGGATGATATTGTAAAATATTTGCCAAGTCCGGAAAATAGAGAATGTGCAGGAATCAATTTAAAAACCAATGAAATCTTTCAGGCGGATTATGATTTCTCCAAAGCAAAATCAGCATATATTTTTAAGACGATCGTGGACCCGTTTATCGGAAAGTATTCTTTGATTAAAGTTTGCTCTGGTGTTTTTAAATCAGATGACGTCATTTACAATAACGATAAAGAAGTAGAAGAGAAGATCAATAAATTGTATGTATTGCAGGGAAATAAACCAATAGAAGTACCGGAACTGCATGCTGGAGATATTGGTGCGATAGCGAAGCTGACAGCCGCAAGAACTGGAAATACACTTTCTACAAAAGCTACTACGATTAAATATGGAAAAACGGATATTCCAGTACCATATACTTATATGCGTTACAAACCAAAAAATAAAAATGATGTAGATAAGATTTCGCAGTCCTTGCAGAAATTAACCCATGAAGATTTAACATTGCGTGTAGTAAATGATGCAGAGAACAGACAATCGCTTCTTTATGGTATGGGCGACTTGCATCTTGAAATTGTGGCAAGCAGACTTCTTAATGAGTATAAAGTAGAAATTGAACTGGTAAAACCAAAAGTTGCTTTTAAAGAGACCATTAAGAAGACTTCAGATGTGGAATATAAATACAAAAAGCAGTCGGGCGGACATGGTCAGTATGGTCACGTTAAAATGCGTTTTTCTCCTTCAGGCGATAATGAGACACCATTTGAATTTGAACAGGAAGTAGTAGGTGGTGCTGTCCCGAAAAACTTCTTCCCGGCAGTGGAAAAAGGTTTGCAGGAATCCGTTTTGAAAGGACCTCTTGCAGCATACCCGGTAGTGGGTGTAAAGGCTGTTTTGTATGATGGCTCTTATCATCCGGTAGATTCTTCGGAAATGGCATTCAAGATGGCGACGATCCAGGCGTTCAAAAAAGGATTTATGGAAGCACATCCGGTATTGTTAGAGCCGATTGTAGCTTTGAAGGTCGTAGTACCTGAAGAATATACGGGAGATATTATGGGTGACTTAAATAAACGTCGTGGTCGAGTGCTTGGCATGAATCCGACGACTGGTGGCAAGCAGGTCATTGAAGCAGACATTCCTATGATGGAACTGTTTGGATATTGTACCGTTCTTCGTTCTATGACAGGTGGAAGTGGTGATTATTCTTACGAATTTTCAAGATATGAACAGACACCATCTGATATTCAGGCGAAAGAAGTAGAAGCAAGAGCAGCTAAAGTGGCAGAAAATAACAACGAGGATTAGATCGGTTGTTGTTAGATTTTTAATAAGTGTGCAAAAGGAATAACATATAAAAGTGGGAACAGAAGGCAAATTGCTTTCTGTTCCCACTTCGTATAAAAAGGATGTTAAGAAAAAATTTATTAGGTATTTGAGGCATTGTGCTATATAATAAATTTGAAATCTTTGCTTGATGGAAAGAATTTCAATTTTTCAGAGAAAAGGGAGATATCATGAAAAAGGGTATTAGAAACTTATTAATTGCAGTCGTGCTGTTGTTTGCAGCAGGTATTTACTATTATTTTTATTTGCCGGCGCTTAATATTCATTCGGCAGGATGCTGGTTTTTTGTAATGTCGTTCATCGTCGTTGTGATGGTTTTTTACGGAATCCGGAAAATTGTAAAAGAAAACGATTCCACAATCTTTAAGAAAAATGGAATAGAAAATCTGGAATTCAAGTTTGATAAAGTATTAAAAGGACTTGGAATCTTGTTTGTAGTTGTACTGGCAGCTTTCTTGATCGGGAAATTACTTTCTTCGCCAATCATCAATGCCAAAAAATATCAGCAGCTTTTAACTGTGGAGGAAAGAGAATTTACAGAGGATATACAGGAAGTGGATTATACCACAATACCGAGCCTTGATAAGGATTCTGCGACCTTACTTGGTGATAGAAAGATGGGAAGCATGGTAGATATGGTTTCCCAGTTTGAAGTGGCAGATGATTATACACAGATAAATTACAATGGCAGACCAGTAAGAGTCACACCACTTCGATATGCAAATGAAATTAAATGGCTGACAAATCAAAGTGAGGGTATTCCAGCTTATATTATGATCGATATGACAACACAGGATACAGAATGTGTGAAGCTGGAGGAAGGGATTCGATATTCAAAATCAGAATATTTTAATCGAAATATTTACAGACATATTCGTTTCCATTATCCTACCTATATTTTTGCAGAACAGATTTTCTTTGAAATTGATGAGGAAGGAACACCGTATTGGGTATGTCCTGTAAAGAAGTTTAATATTGGACTGTTTGGTGGACAAACGATCGGAAGGGTCGTTTTGTGTAATGCAATAACCGGAGAGTGTACGGATTATGATATTGAAGAGGTTCCAGAGTGGATCGATAAAGTTTATTCTGCTGAGCTTTTAATGGAATTATATGATTATTCCGGTACATTAAAACATGGCTATCTTAACAGTGTTTTGGGACAGAAAGATTGCTTACAGTCAACAAACGGATACAATTACATTGCACTTGACGATGATGTATGGGTCTATACGGGTGTTACTTCAGTCAGTGGAGACCAGTCGAATGTTGGATTTGTACTGATGAATCAGCGCACAATGGAAACACGCTATTATAAAATAGAAGGTGCGATTGAAGATTCTGCGATGTCTTCTGCAGAAGGACAGGTACAGAATTTAGGTTATCAGGCAACCTTCCCGTTACTGATCAATATAGCAGGCGAGCCTACTTATTTTATGGCACTTAAGGATGATGCCGGACTGGTAAAAAAATATGCCATGGTAAATGTACAGAAATACCAGTGGGTTGCTATTGGTGATACCATAAGAGATTGTGAGAAAAATTACAAAGAATTGTTAAATACAAATGGTATTGTCAGTGAAACGGCAGACAGTATGCTTTCCATCAGTGGAAAGATTCAGTCCATTTCACCGATCGTATTAGAAGGCACGACACACTATTATATTTGTCTGGAAAACAGTGAGGACATTTTTGATATTGATATGTCGGAAGAGGCATTGATTGGAATTGTGAAATATAATGTAGGAGATATGATCAAACTTACTTATATCGAAGGATATGGATTAAATGCAGTCAGGGGAATTGAGTAGTAAATATGTCTTGACAAGAGAAAATAATGTGGGTAAAATTATTTTCAGTTATTTATAAAGAAAAGACATAGATGAGGAGTATTAAAAGCCTATCTTTTTCAGAGAGCTGCCGGAAGGTGCAAGGCAGTAGAGTAAGCTTCCAACTCGCCTCGGAGTTCCTTGAGGGAAAGCTGTTTATAGACAGTGAGTAGTTTAAGGCGGGAGTTCCCGTTATAGAATCAATGAGTGCACAGAAATGTGAATTAGAGTGGTACCACGGAATACAAGCCCTTTCGTCTCTAAGTAAGGAGAAGAGAGGGCTTTAACTTTGAGAGGAGATAACGATTATGGCAGAACCGTATAATCACAGAGAAGTGGAACAGAAATGGCAGGCAGTGTGGGATGATGAAAAAGCATTTGCTACTTCCAATGACTATTCCAAACCAAAATATTATGCATTAGTTGAGTTCCCATATCCGTCAGGACAGGGACTTCATGTAGGACATCCAAGACCTTATACAGCACTTGATATCGTAGCAAGAAAGAGAAGAATGCAGGGTTATAACGTACTTTATCCAATGGGATGGGATGCATTCGGACTTCCGACAGAAAACTATGCGATCAAAAATCATATTCATCCAAAGATCGTAACAAAGAACAATGTGGAGCGTTTCAAAAATCAGCTTCATTCTTTAGGCTATTCTTTTGACTGGGATAGAGAGATCAATACAACAGATCCAAATTACTATAAATGGACACAGTGGATCTTCTTAAAATTATTCAAAGCTGGTCTTGCTTACAAGAGTGAAATGCCAATTAACTGGTGTACTTCCTGTAAAGTAGGTCTTGCAAACGAAGAAGTAGTAAATGGCGTTTGCGAACGTTGTGGTTCAGAAGTTGTTCGTAAAGTAAAGAGCCAGTGGATGTTAAAAATTACTGAATACGCAGACAAATTGATTCAGGATCTGGATACCGTAGATTATATCGAAAGAGTAAAAGTTTCTCAGAAAAACTGGATTGGTAAATCAGAAGGTGCGGAAGTAGATTTCTGTATCAGCGGAAAAGAAGATAAACTCCGTATTTATACAACAAGACCAGATACTTTATTTGGTGCGACATATATGGTAGTTTCACCGGAACATCCGATCATTGATAAATATAAAGACGAAATCGGAAACTGGGATGCGATTGTAGAATATCGTGAAATGGCAAGCAAAAAATCTGATTTTGAACGTACTGAGCTTGCAAAAGACAAGACAGGTGTAGAAATTGATGGCTTACGTGCGATCAATCCAGTAAATGGAAAAGAAATTCCAATCTGGATTTCTGATTATGTATTGATGACATACGGAACAGGTGCAATCATGGCTGTTCCTGCACACGATGAAAGAGACTGGGAATTTGCGAAAAAATTTGGTCTTCCGATCATTGAAGTAGTGGCAGGAAGTCCGGTAAGTGTAGAAGAAGCTGTTTTCACAGACGTAGCTACAGGAACACTTGTAAATTCTGAATTTTTAAATGGTTTATCCGTTGCAGATGCCAAGAAGAAAATTATTGAATTTTTAGAAGAAAAAGGTATCGGAACAAAGAAGACAAACTTTAAATTAAGAGACTGGGTATTCTCCAGACAGCGTTATTGGGGTGAACCGATTCCGATCGTACAGTGTGAAAAATGTGGATTTGTTCCGATTGATGAAAGCGAACTTCCATTAGAACTTCCAGAAGTAGACAGCTATATGCCAACAGATAATGGAGAATCACCACTTGCTGCTATGACAGACTGGGTAAATACTACTTGTCCTTGCTGCGGTGGACCTGCAAAGAGAGAGACAGATACGATGCCACAGTGGGCAGGTTCTTCATGGTATTTCTTAAGATATACAGATCCGACGAATGAAGAAGCTCTTGCAAGCAAAGAAGCATTAGAATATTGGTTGCCGGTTGACTGGTATAATGGTGGTATGGAGCATACAACACTTCACTTGTTATACTCCCGTTTTTGGCATAAATTCTTATACGATCAGAAAGTAGTGCCATGTCCAGAGCCTTACCAGAAGAGAACTTCTCACGGTATGATTTTAGGTTCTAATGGTGAAAAGATGTCTAAGTCCAGAGGAAATGTAGTAAATCCTGATGATATCGTTATGGATTACGGTGCAGATACACTTCGTACTTACGAAATGTTTATCGGAGCATTTGATTTAAGTGCTTCCTGGTCAGAAGATGGCGTGAAAGGATGTCGCAGATTCTTGGAAAGAGTTTGGAAATTACAGGATATTCTTGTGGATGGAGATGCATATTCTGGCGATATGGAAACAAAAATGCACCAGACAATCAAG
Organism: Lachnospiraceae bacterium; assembly: GCA_021153325.1. Classification (GTDB taxonomy): domain Bacteria; phylum Bacillota; class Clostridia; order Lachnospirales; family Lachnospiraceae; genus RGIG3002. The sequence continues at coordinate 16,579 of JAGKTQ010000019.1, forward strand.
AAAGTAAGCAATGATTTTGAAAATCTCAAATACAATACAGCGATTGCTGCAATGATGTCTCTTGTAAATGATTTCTACAAGAAAAATGCGATTAACAAGGCAGAATTTAAAACACTCCTCGCATTACTTAATCCGGTTGCACCTCATGTGACAGAGGAGTTATGGAACAGAACCGGTTTTGAAGGAAGAGTATATCAGACCTCATGGCCAGAATTTGATGAAGCAAAAACAGTAGAATCTACAGTAGAAATTGCAGTACAGATAAATGGAAAAATGCGTGCAACTATCCAGATTCCAAAAGATATGGATAAAGATGCTGCCATTGCTGCCGGAAAAGAAGCATTAGGCGATAAACTTACTGGAAACATCGTAAAAGAAATTTACGTTCCAGGCAGAATCGTAAACATTGTTGTCAAATAGGCAGTGCAAATCAAAAAAACACAGTTCATCCTGCTTGCAGGAAATGAACTGTGCTTTTTTTGATTTATAGGGCGTATGCCCGTCAAGCGAGAAGCGCAGGCTTCGAGCTTTGGCACTGCCGTTTTTTATCGTACTTTTATAATTTGTCTACGGTATTCATTTGGAAGCATCGTATGATATTTATCCGTCGCAACAGAATCATATACATGAGAAGCAAAAATATCACTGTGTAGCATTTCCAATGCGTAAGTGCCTTGCCCATCTGAATTGAGTACGGTTTCTGCGTCAGCAAGCTTTGATAGTAATGGAATGGAACTTTTTTGTTTTATAGCGCTGAGAAGATCGGTAGAATTTTGTTTTAAACCTAATATTCTCGCATAATAAACATAATCGTCGCTTAGGAACTGTTGCAGGCTGTCTTTTTTGATGTCTAATAAAATATGAAGCAGGCAGCGGCTTATGCGTGTATAAGTCATATCTTTCGATTTTAATATTTCACAGAATTCTTTACAGCTCGTAAACATTTCCAGATTCTTTTTGATTTTATCGGATAAATCTTCACTGATGTCTACAAACTGTGAATATCCCTGTTTTTGATGCTGTAATAATTTGTACTTCAATGGAAGTGAAATATCCTGCTGATAAATCGGATAATTCACATGAAAATGTTCTTCCATAATTTGGAATACATTGGAAGGCACCTGATTTGCGATCAGTAAAAGGTTATCCAACTGTTCCAGTGACTGCCGTATAGCAATCGCAGAACTTTTATTTAGGGAAAGTCTGGTGTCATGGTAGGCGCTGCCAACTCTTAAATTTGTCATAGGAACAATGGAACTATGACGGCGGTAGAGTGCCTTTATATATTCAATACCTAAAATGTTGTTCGGTGATGAGAGAACCTGAATATGTTCGCAAAGTTCTTTATGAACAAATGTCAGTGCATTGTTACGCGCGGTTGGATAAGAAAGACCGTTGCGAAGGTTGTGGCGTAAGGCTTCTGTGAACGCATCAGATTCCTCTGCGAGTATTTTTGCAAAAGTACTTAAAACAGAAATGTCGCCACATTCACTGCCGAAACAGATCGTATCCACGACGCCTAAACGATCTAATAAGGCAATAGAGCCTGCTGCAAAGTTTTCAGCACTGCTTGTTGCATAGTAGACTGGAAGCTCGATAACAAGATCAGCACCGTTTAAAAGTGCCATTTTTGCGCGTGAATATTTATCAATAAGGGCAGGTGCACCACGTTGCACAAAATTACCGCTCATAATAACGATACAGTAATCAGCATTTGTCATTTCCTTAATTTTTTCTAGATGATATTTGTGCCCGTTGTGGAATGGATTATATTCAGCAATTACTCCTACAACTTTCATGAGAATCCCTCCCTGTCATATAAAAGAGTATAAAATTACAATATTCCAACCTTCTCTTGATAATATTAGTGTAACATTGTTTTTAATTACATACAATGTTAAATTGTACTCAATTTTGCACAATTTGTAAACGCTTACATGTTTGATGGATGGAACAATTTCATATATAATAAAAGAAATGTTAAAAAGATAAAAGTTTTATGTGAGGAATCATATTTTTTATAAAAGGAAAGGAGATTTCATAGTATGGCATATATAGATACTATTAAGGAACGTGCAAGACAGGACAAAAAAACAATCGTATTACCGGAATCAACAGATAAAAGAACGTTGATTGCGGCTTCTCAGATTCTTCAAGAAGGAATTGCCAATATTATTATGATTGGTAATGAAGAAAAAATCTATGATGGTGCCGGCTGGCTGGAGGTTGATCTGACAGGACTTAAAGTAGTGAATCCATCTACTTCGGACAAGCTGGATGAATATGTTGAGCTTTTGTATGAAACAAGAAAGTCAAAAGGAATGACAATGGAAAAAGCAAGAGAAATTCTTACAACGGATTATCTTACTTTTGGTATTGTTATGGTAAAGGCAAATGATGCAGATGGAATGGTGGCAGGGGCATGCCATTCTACAGCAGACACATTAAGACCGGCTTTACAGATATTGAAAACAGCACCGGGTGTAAAAATGGTTTCCGGTTTCTTTATTTTAGATGTACCAAATTGTGAGTACGGAGAAAATGGTACGTTCCTTTTTGCGGACTGCGGATTGAATCAGGACCCGACAGCAGAAGAATTGGCAATCATAGCAGATACATCTGCAAGGAGTTTTAAAAGTTTGATCGGTGCAAAACCTGTGATTGCTATGCTTTCCCATTCAACCAAGGGCAGTGCAAAGCACGCATTGGTCGATAAGGTAGTAGAAGCAACAAAAATTGCGCATGAAGAATATCCACATCTTACATTGGATGGAGAACTGCAGACAGATGCAGCAATTGTTCCTTCTGTTGCGAAATCCAAAGCACCGGGTTCAGAGGTAGCAGGAAAAGCAAATGTTTTGATCTTCCCGAATCTTGATTGTGGAAATATTGGATATAAGTTAGTACAACGATTAGCGAAAGCAGATGCGTATGGTCCGATGCTTCAAGGACTTGCAAAACCAGTAAATGATCTGTCCAGAGGATGTTCCTGGCAGGATATTGTAGGTGTTGTTGCATTAACAGCTGTACAGGCACAGAACATGTAAATTGGAGGGAACTATGAATATATTAGTAATTAATTGCGGAAGTTCATCTTTAAAATTTCAGTTGATCGACTCAGAAACCGAAAAGTGGATCGCGAAGGGATTGTGTGAAAGAATTGGTATTGATGGAAGTATGATTACTTATACACCTGCAGGTGGAGAGAAAGAAAAAAAGGTAATCCCTATGCCGGATCATACAGAAGCCATTCGTCTCGTTCTGGAAACTCTTACAAATGAAAAAACAGGTGTGGTGAAAGATCTTTCTGAGATTGGTGCAGTAGGTCATCGTATTGTACATGGTGGAGAGAAATTTGCAGCTTCCACGATCATCGATGATGAAGTTATGAAAGCTATTGAAGAATGTAATGATTTAGCACCACTTCACAATCCTGCAAATTTGATCGGTATCCATGCCTGCCAGAAGCTGATGGATGGGACGCCTATGGTAGCAGTATTTGATACTGCATTTCACCAGACTATGCCGGCAAAGGCATATATGTATGGTATTCCGTATGAATATTATGAAAAATATAAGATCAGAAGATATGGATTCCATGGTACAAGCCATTCTTATGTGTCCAAAAGAGCAGCAGAGGTATTAGGAGAAAAATATGAGGATTTAAAAATCATCGTATGCCATCTTGGAAATGGTGCTAGTGTGTCTGCTGTAAAAAATGGAAAATGTGTAGATACATCTATGGGACTTACCCCACTGGAAGGACTTATCATGGGAACGCGTTCCGGTGATATTGACCCGGCTGTTATTGAATTTTTGGCACACAAAGAGAATATGACTGTTGAAGAAGTGTTGAATGTATTAAATAAAAAATCCGGTGTATATGGATTGTCAGGAAATATTTCTTCCGATTTTCGTGATGTGGAGCAGGCACAGGCAGAGGGCAATGAAAAGGCAGATCTTGCCATGCAGGCATTCCACTATCGTGTAGCGAAATATATTGGTGCTTATGTGGCTGCTATGAATGGTGTTGATGCGATCTGTTTTACAGCCGGTGTAGGTGAAAATGGCAGCATGAATAGAAAAGTTATTTGTGAGTATTTAGGTTATTTGGGTATTGCACTGGATGAAGAGGCAAATAATAAACGCGGGGAAGACATGGTGATCTCTACAAAGGATTCAAAAGTAAAAGTATTATCAATTCCTACCAATGAAGAACTTGCTATTGCAAGAGAAACCAATGCACTTGTCAACAAATAAAAAAATAGTTGCGGTAATGTGCAAAGATGAAGTATACTGAACCTTGTGTGATTTGCGGGAAGATTACATAAGAATAAGTATGGAGTTTGCATTATGAATAAAGATACGTCAAAAAAGGCGCATGTAAAAAAAGAAAACAAGGCTGAAAAACAGCAAGAACAACAGGGGAAGGGACATAAGAAAAAAATTATATTTATAATAGCTGCTATTGCTTTTATTGTTGGAATTGCAGGGCTTTTTGTTTATAGACATATTGCAGAACAGAGAGCACTGGAAGCGGCAAGACTACAGGAAGAATTGGAGCGTGACAGAAAAGCGGCAGAATTTCCAACAGAAGTTGGAACGAAAGGTATAGAACAGTATTTAGAAGCATGGGGCAGAAGAAAAGATCCTGATCTACTGGAGCTTTTGGAGGTAGCTGGTGTACAGGAAGTCTTTGCGGACAATACACCGATTTCGCCTGAAGAAGCCGATAAAATGATTGCAGAAGGAACGATTTCAGGCAGAAAAACAGTAGAAGAAGTTTTGATGATACTTACGCAGGATGAATTGCCAAATGAAGATCGGACAAGCTTTTTGACGATTGACAGCTGCGAGATCAGCACAGAGGATGCTTCCAAAGTGGACGTGAAATTTAGTGTGCCGTATGTACCGGTTTCGGATGATGATTATTATTATCTGTTTGAATTGGCAACTTATGAAAATGAGCATGGTGAGGAGTACGTTGATAAAGTAAGCAAGTGGAAAGAAGATTCTTATTTTTCTGTTAATCTGAATCATAACAGTGCTTCCTCCAGATTGTTCTCGAAGTTTGTAATTGCGGTAAAAGTGGATGGACAATTTGTGGATATCAGCAGAGGACATTATATTACGAATCCGGAGGCAATTGCCAAATATACAGCACCGCATCCGACAGCAGCTTCTATAAAGGGGCTGATTGTTGATCCGGCTAAACTTGTAACGAATGAGATAGAGGATCTTGGCGTAAAGCATGCAGCATATAATATTCCGATCGGATATATTTTAGGAGAGACAAGTGATCCGACTTATCCGACAGTATATTATTCCTATAATGGTAAAACGTATGCCTTTAATGGACTTCGTATTGCGGAGTTTGATAATATTTTCAGAACCTTAAGCAGCAAAGGGGTTATTATCACAGCAGTATTATTAAATGATAAGAACGGAGCGTATCCGCAGATGATTCATCCGAATGCAAATGGCGGTAGTGCACCTTATTATATGTTCAATGCTGCGAATGAATCCGGCTGTGAATATTTGGAAGCAGTAGCTACCTTTTTGGCAAATCGTTATTCGGGAAGTGGAAATGGTAAAATTTCCAATTGGGTCATCGGCAATGAAATCAATGCCAGAGCGGCATGGAATTATATGAATTATACGGATGTTACGACCTATTCCCAGGAATATGCTAAGGCTTTTCGGATATTTTATAATGGAATAAAGAGCGTAAATGCTAATGCCAACGTATACATATCTTTAGATCAGATGTGGAATCGAAATTTAAGCTCTACAGATTCTTACGATGCGAAGGATGTATTGGATGCCTTTAATGCAGAGATTTCTATGAGGGGAAATATTGATTGGGGATTGGCACATCACCCATATCCGGTACCACTTACCTGGCCGAAATTCTGGGATATGCCATCCAATTATAAATCAATGAACCTTGTGCGTAACTCGGTGGATACACCTTACATTACGGTACAAAATATTCATGTACTAACGGATTATATGACAAGAGCAGAAATGTTAAATCCAAATGGAGAAGTTCGTTCCATTGCATTAACAGAAGTAGGTTTTGGTTCTGATTATGGAGAAGAGTTACAGGCAGCAGCATTTTCTTACGCATATATGATAGCATCGCATAATCAGCATATTGATATGTTTATACTGAATAAGCAGGTGGATATGGCGGCGGAAATTTCACAGGGGCTTTCTCTTGGAATCAACCGGTCGGATGGAAGTCATAAATATATTTATGAGGTATATAAACAAATTGATACTGGCTCCAGTAATGAAGCGACCGCCTTTGCAAGATCGATTATTGGCATTTCGAGTTGGAGTGAGGTCATTACGAACCACTAAGCACAAGGACATAATTTATCTGTAAATAGATAGAAAATAAAGAAAATAAATGTTGACAAACCTCTATGGGATATGTATAATTTAACAATGTGTGAAACAAAAGCAGAAGCTTTTGACAGGAGTCCGATATGTTGATTAATTTGACTGATGTTTTAACATCTGAAGGCAAAACAGAAGAACAGCAGGTTCCTATTGAAATGACTGACTTTTCAAATGGGTTGGAGAAATATCTGATTTTGGAGAAGAGCTTAGTCGATTTGAAATTTTCCAATATTAAAAAAGGGAAAGCGCAAATTGATGGAAAAGCAAAAGTCGTTTTAAAGATGAGCTGTGACAGATGTTTAAAGGAAGTAGGTGAGGTAATTCCTCTCAACTTTTCCAGAACCGTTTTGGCACCGGATGAAATAACGGAAGGTACAGATGAAGAAGGTGATCAGACTTTTATGGATGGTTACCAGTTGAACGTAGAAGACTTGATAAACGATGAGATTTTATTAGGCTTGCCGACAAAGGTTCTATGTAAGGAAGACTGCAAAGGTATTTGTAAGCAGTGTGGAAAGAACCTGAATGAGGGAGAATGCGGGTGTGATACATTCGTACCAGATCCTAGAATGGCAGTGATAAAAGATATCTTTAACGCAAATAAGGAGGTGTAACGATGTCTATTTGTCCAAAAAATAAATCTTCCAAAGGTAGAAGAGATAAAAGAAGAGCAAACTGGAAAATGAGTGCTCCTACATTGGTAAAATGTAGCAAATGTGGCGCTTTAATGATGCCTCATAGAGTATGCAAGGCTTGTGGTTCTTACAACAAAAAAGAAATCGTAAGCGCAAACTAGTGAATATTGAAATCAAGGCTTTCCGTATAATCGGAGAGCCTTTTTTCGTAATATGGGAAAATATATGGTATAATGGATAAGCAAGGATAAGATAATAATGACATATATTATCATAGCTTTGTATAATGTGAGTTGAAAAGGCAGGATTAGTTATGGAATATGTATTACTTGGAATAATGATTCCGTTTATCGGAACGACTCTTGGTGCATCATGTGTTTTTGTTATGAAAAAGGAAATGAAGCCGTTATTGCAAAAGTCATTACTTGGTTTTGCATCAGGTGTTATGGTCGCGGCAGCGGTTTGGTCTCTTATCATTCCAGCAATTGATATGTCTGAATCCATGGGAAAACTGGCATTTATTCCGGCAGCGACTGGAATAGGAGCGGGAATGCTGTTTTTGCTTTTAATGGATAAGATCGTTCCTCATCTTCATCTAAAAAGTACAGAGCCTGAAGGTCCAAAAACTTCTTTAAAAAAAACAACAATGCTTGTACTTGCGGTAACATTGCATAACATTCCGGAAGGAATGGCAGTTGGAGTTACTTTTGCAGGATTACTTGCATCTGGTAGTTCCATTACGTTGGCAGGAGCTTTTGCACTTGCAGTTGGGATTGCAATTCAAAATTTCCCGGAAGGGGCGATTATCTCTATGCCTCTTAGAAGCGAGGGAGTATCCAAAGGAAAATCGTTTTTATATGGTATGATTTCAGGAGTTGTTGAGCCAATTGCAGCATTTATTACGATCATGCTTACTTCCTATACAAGACCAATGTTACCTTATTTGTTGGCTTTTGCGGCTGGAGCAATGCTCTATGTTGTAGTGGAAGAGTTGATTCCGGAGGCATCAGAGGGAGAACATTCTAATATAGGAACTATTGGATTTGCAGTAGGATTTATAATTATGATGATCTTAGATGTCGCATTAGGATAAATTCTACCAACTTTTCCTTGATTTTTATATACGCCTCTAGTATATTAAAGTAAGGCACAGGGTTAGCCTTGTTGCTTTACATCAAGGAGGATGGGTATGTCAGATTTTGTAAATGTTGCAGTTGACGCAATGGGTGGCGATAATGCACCGTTTGAAATCGTCAAAGGAGCAATAGAAGCTGTAAAAGAAAGCAATAAGATTAAAGTTTTTCTTGTAGGAAAAGAGAATCTGATTCATGAAGAATTAAAAAAATATCAGTATGACGAAAAACAAGTAGAAGTTGTTCATGCGGAAGAAGTAATAGAAACAGCAGAGCCACCAGTTATGGCTATTAGAAAAAAGAAGGATTCTTCCATTGTGAAAGCACTGAATTTAGTAAAGGAAGGTACTTGTGATGCATATGTATCAGCAGGAAGTACAGGTGCTACATTAGTTGGTGGTCAGGTAATTGTTGGAAGAATTAAAGGTGTAGAAAGACCACCACTTGCGCCGATGATCCCTACTGCAAAAGGAGCTTCTCTTTTAATAGACTGTGGCGCCAATGTGGATGCAAGACCTTCTCATTTAGTACAGTTCGCCAAAATGGGTTCTGTATATATGGAAAGTGTTATTGGAGTAAAAAATCCGAAAGTAGCAATCGTAAACATTGGAGCTGAAGAAGAAAAAGGAAATGCTCTTGTGAAAGAGACTTTCCCACTTTTGAAAAATTGTCCAGATATTAATTTCGTTGGAAGTATTGAAGCGAGAGATATTCCGGCTGGAGAAGCAGATGTTATCGTATGCGAGGCATTTGTAGGAAATGTTATCTTAAAAATGTATGAAGGTGTAGGCGGTGTTTTGATAAAGAAAGTGAAAGAAGGAATGATGACTTCTTTACGAAGTAAAATTGGAGCATTGCTTGTAAAACCAGCTTTAAAAAATACATTAAAAGCATTTGATCTGGAAATTTATGGTGGTGCGCCATTGCTCGGTTTAAATGGCCTTGTAGTAAAGACGCATGGAAGTAGTAAAGCTGTAGAAATCAAAAATTCTATTCTTCAATGTATTGCGTTTAAAGAACAGAAGATTAATGATAAAATAAAAGAAAAAATTACCTTAGAGGATTAAGAAAGGGTCGTAGATATGGAATTTGAAAAGCTGAAAAAAGTAATAGCAGAAGTTTTAAATGTGGATCCAGAAGAAATTACACTGGAATCAACTTTTATGGATGATTTAGGAGCTGATTCTTTGGATGTTTTCCAAATTGTTATGGGAATTGAAGAGGAATTTGATATTGAAATTCCAGCAGATAAAGCAGAAAATATTACAACAGTGGAAGAAGCAGTTGAACTAATTAAAAGTGCAATAAATTAGTTGAAGTATAGTGGCGTCGCTGCAAAGCGGCGCTTTTTTGAGGTTAGAAAATTGTACGGCTAACAAATGGAAGGTAGTGGAGGTTTCTATGGCTGAAAAATATCCTGAGGAATTACTGGAAGAGAAAATCGGTTATCATTTTAAAAATAAGAATCTGCTAAGGCAGGCGCTTACACACAGTTCTTATGCTAACGAAAGAAGAATCAATAAATGTGAAGATTATGAGCGACTGGAATTTTTGGGGGATGCAGTTCTGGAAATGGTGTCCAGTGATTTTTTGTTCCATGAACATCCAAAGATGCCGGAGGGGCAGCTTACAAAAACAAGAGCTTCTATGGTATGTGAGCCGTCTTTGGCAATTTGCGCCAGAGATTTAGAACTTGGCAAATTTCTTTATCTTGGAAAAGGAGAAGAAATGACCGGTGGCAGAGAAAGAGACTCTATTATTGCAGATGTGTGTGAGTCGCTGATCGGTGCGATTTATATTGATGGTGGATTTGAAAAGGCAAAGGCGCATATCCATCGGTTTGTCTTGTCGGATCTGGAAAATAAGCAGTTATTTTTAGATAGCAAGACAATCTTGCAGGAAATGGTGCAGAAAAGATCAGAAGAGATCACCTATAAGCTGGTTCGGGAAACTGGACCGGAGCATAATAAGATTTTTGAAGTGGAATTGTGGATTGGTGGAGAAAAGATCAGCGAGGGAAAAGATCGTTCTAAGAAATCTGCAGAACAGCGTGCAGCATACGAAGCAGTACGTATTTTGAAGAAAAAGTGGGCGTAAAGAGGAATAGAAGAGGATAATTATGTATTTAAAAAGTATTGAGGTACACGGATTTAAATCCTTTGCCAATAAGATTAATTTTCAGTTTCATACAGGTATTACAGGTATCGTAGGACCAAATGGAAGTGGTAAAAGTAATGTTGCCGATGCTGTTAGATGGGTATTGGGAGAACAGAGGATCAAACAGCTTCGAGGGGCATCCATGCAGGATGTCATTTTTTCGGGTACAGAGACCCGTAAACCTTTAGGATATGCTTATGTGGCAATTACTCTGGATAATTCCGATCATCAGCTTGCCATTGATTATGATGAAGTAACGGTTTCCAGAAGATTATATCGATCCGGTGAAAGTGAGTATATGATCAATGGTACAGTTTGCCGTTTGAAGGATGTCAATGAGTTGTTTTATGATACGGGTATCGGTAAGGAAGGATATTCTATCATTGGACAGGGTCAGATTGATAAAATTCTGAGTGGAAAGCCGGAGGAACGAAGAGAGCTCTTTGATGAAGCAGCAGGAATCGTAAAATTCAAACGTAGAAAATATTCTGCACAGAAAAAACTGGAAGACGAACAGCAGAATCTCGTACGTGTGAAGGATATTTTGTCTGAGCTGGAAAAACAGGTCGGACCTTTGGAAAAGCAATCCGAAACTGCAAAGATTTACTTAAAAAAGAAAGAAGAATTAAAGACATTAGATGTCAATATGTTCTTGCTTGAAAATAATCGCTTAAGAGAACAGTTGCAAAGCGTAGAAGAAAAATATAATATTGCCAGCGGTGATCTGGAAGAGACGAATACCCGTTATGAAGGCATTAAAGAGGAATATGAAAATATTCAGAATGAAATTGAGGCATTGGATGAAAGCATTGAAGCAGCAAGAAGCAATTTGTCAGATACTGGACTTATGCGTGGAAAGCTGGAAGGCGAGATTAATGTCTTAAAGGAACAGATCCATTCTGCGGAAGGGAATAAGGAACATTTAAATACTCGTCTTGCAAATGTACAGAAAGAGATTGATTTAAAAAATGTTGATAAAGAAGGCATTTTAGAAGATAAACATGAAATTGATGAGCAGGTTCTTGAAATTCAGACTGCAAGAGATACTGCCAGATTGCAATTAGAAGAAGTCCAGAAGAAGATTGAAGAGCTGAATAACAATATTGAAGCTGGTAAAAATACTATTATTGAAGCCTTAAATCAGAGAGCGACCATCAAATCTCAAATGGGACGTTTTGATACGATGATGGAGCAGGTTAATATTAGAAAAGCAGAGCTCACTTCAAGACTGGTGCGCGCAAAGTCAGATGAAGCAGAACAAGAGGAACAGATCAGACAGCTTCAGGAGCAATTTGAAAGTATTAATGTAGTGATTAGGGAGTTGAATGATAAACAGACTCTTTTAGAAGAAAAACTTTCTGGCATGCGTACAGAACTTACGGATAAAGACCAAAAACTTCGCGATATGCAGGTCGTTTATCATCAGGAAAAAGCAAAATTGGATTCTCTTGCTAACATTACAGAACGTTATGATGGTTATGGCGGCAGCGTTAAGCGTGTTATGGAACAAAAGGAACAAAATCCGGGAATTATCGGTGTTGTTGCAGATATTATCAAAGTAGACAAAAAATATGAAACAGCAATAGAGACAGCACTTGGCGGAAATATTCAAAATATCGTAACAGATGATGAAGAGACTGCCAAAAAGATGATTCGATTTTTAAAGAAGAACAAAGGTGGACGTGCTACCTTCCTTCCTCTTACAAGCATTAAAAATCCACAGGAATTTAAAACACCGGAAGTTCTTTCTGAAAAAGGTGTTATCGGAATGGCAGATGCGCTTGTTACAATTGAAGAAAAATACAAAGATGTGGCAAAAGCAATGTTAGGCCGTATTGTTGTAGTAGACCATGTAGATAACGCGGTAAAAATAGCAAGAAAATTCGATTATGGTATCCGTATGGTTACAATAGAAGGGGAATTACTTGTTCCGGGTGGAGCTATCAGCGGTGGTGCTTTCAAAAATAGCAGCAATCTCTTAGGAAGACGAAGAGAGATGGCAGAGTTAGAAGAAAAAGTAAAAAAACAGCTTGCTGATATGGATGCTCTGTTGGATGATATTGAAAAAACAAAAGAAGAGCGAAATAAAATGAGAGTAGAGTTGGAAGAAACAAAAGCAACTTTACAGGATAAATTTATTGAGCAAAATACTGCCCGTTTGAATGTTATTCAGGCAGAAGAACGTAAAAATGAAACAGAGGCAGGCTTTGGTGCATTAAAGACAGAAGAAAGCGAAATTGAAAAGCAGATTTTAGAGATTAAAGAAGGAAAAGATGCAATCATCAAAGAGCTTTCTGATTCTGAACAGTTAGAGAAAAATGTAGATGCACAGATCAGTGAATTCCAAAAAGAATTAGAAGAAAAGCGTAAGGAAGAATCTGAAAAGACCGCCAAAACTTCTGAATGGGATCTGGAAGTAGAAAAAATGATTCAAAAACAGGAATTCCATCAACAGAACGTAGACCGTATTGATGGAGAAATCTTGCGTTTTACACAAGAATTGGAAGAGATCAAAGAAGGTCTTGAGAATAACAAAGTGGAACTGGAAGCAAAACAAAATGCAATTGTAGAAATCGAGAAAACGATCGCGGCTTCCCATGAAATGCAGTCCGATACGGAAGTGAAATTAAAGGAAAACGTTACAAGACGAGAAGAGTTAAATGCAAAGCAGAAAAACTTCTTCCAAACAAGAGAAGAAATGGCAGAGCGTATGACTGCACTTGATAAAGAAGTATACCGTTTGAATGCACAAAAGGAGAAGATGGAAGACTCTATCGAATCGCAGATAAACTATATGTGGGATGAGTATGAGATTACCCTTTCTGATGCCGCTTCTTTAAGAGATGAAGAAATGACAGATCTGCCTGCCATGAAACGGGAAATTTCTTCTTTGAAAGATCAGATAAAGAAATTGGGAGATGTAAACGTAAATGCCATTGAAGATTATAAAAACTTAATGGAGCGTTATACTTTCTTAAAGACCCAGCATGATGATCTGGTAGAAGCAGAAAAAACTCTGGAAAATATCATTGAAGAATTAGATACGGCAATGCGTAAACAATTTAAAGAGAAGTTTGCAGAGATCAGTACAGAATACGATAAGGTGTTTAAAGAACTTTTTGGAGGCGGTAAAGGAACTTTGGAGCTGATGGAAGATGAAGATATTCTGGAAGCAGGAATCCGTATTATCGCGCAGCCGCCAGGAAAGAAATTGCAAAATATGATGCAGCTCTCCGGTGGTGAAAAATCTCTTGCAGCAATTGCATTGTTGTTTGCGATCCAGAATTTGAAGCCGTCACCATTCTGTCTTTTGGACGAAATTGAAGCGGCGCTGGACGATAATAACGTTACGCGTTTTGCAAAATATTTACATAAGCTTACAAAACATACTCAGTTTATTGTTATTACACATAGACGTGGTACGATGGAAAAAGCAGACCGCCTTTATGGTATTACAATGCAGGAAAAAGGCGTATCAACACTTGTAAGTGTCAACTTGATCGACAAAGAGCTGACGGACTAGGCAGTAAGAAATGAGGAAAATCTATGGGAGAAGAAAAGAAAGGCTTTTTTAGCAGATTAAAAGAAGGACTTACTAAGACAAGAAATAATATTGTGCATGGAATTGATGCTGTTTTTAGTGGCTTTTCATCTATTGATGATGACTTTTATGAGGAACTGGAAGAAATCCTGATCATGGGTGATATTGGTGTTTCAGCGACGATGGAGATCATTGAAAGATTGAAAGCGCAAGTAAAGGAACAGCATATTAAAGAACCGGTAGCTTGTAAGGAACTCTTGATCAACAGCATTAAAGAACAGATGCAGGTAGGCGAGACAGCTTATGAATTTGAAGAAAAGCAGTCTGTTGTACTTGTCATTGGAGTAAATGGTGTTGGAAAGACCACTTCTATCGGAAAGTTAGCAGGAAAATTGAAAGACCAGAATCGTAAAGTACTTTTAGCTGCGGCAGATACTTTCCGCGCAGCTGCTGGAGAACAGCTGACCGAGTGGGCAAACCGCGCTGGTGTTGATATTATTGGTGGTTCCGAAGGGTCTGATCCGGCAAGTGTTATTTTTGATGCAGTCAAAGCAGCAAAAGCGAGAAACGTAGATGTACTTTTATGTGATACAGCAGGAAGACTTCACAACAAAAAGAATTTGATGGAAGAATTAAAAAAGATGGACCGTATCATTGAAAGAGAATTTCCTGGCGTGCACAGAGAAAATCTGATTGTGCTGGATGGAACGACTGGACAGAATGCACTAGCGCAGGCAAGACAGTTTGCAGAAGTGACAGATTTGACCGGTATTATCTTAACCAAAATGGACGGAACGGCAAAGGGTGGTATTGCTGTAGCGATACAGTCTGAATTGAAAGTACCAGTAAAATACATTGGTGTTGGTGAAAGTATTGATGATTTGCAAAAGTTTGATTCCGACCAATTTGTGAACGCATTATTTGACATTGAAGAAAAAAGTGAGTAGACTAATAGTTACGAAAGAAAATAAATGAAGAACGCCGCCACAAAAGCAGCAGAAATGAGGAGAAACATGGAAGAGATGTTGACTTTAGAAAAGTTTGAAGAAGCTTCAGAGATCGTGCATCGTGTGACTCAGGAGACGAAGCTTGTATATAGCGATTATTTTAGCAGCCAGACGGGAAATAAAGTATACTTAAAACCGGAAAATATGCAGTTGACAGGAGCCTATAAGTTAAGAGGTGCTTATTATAAAACAAGTACTTTGACAGAGGAAGATAGACAAAAAGGTCTGATCACTGCATCAGCAGGTAACCATGCACAGGGTGTAGCCTATGCGGCGAAATGTTATGGAGTTAAAGCGACTATTGTTATGCCTACTACGACCCCTCTTATGAAAGTAAACCGCACGAAAAGCTATGGAGCAGAAGTAGTTCTTTACGGAAATGTATATGATGAAGCATGTGCGCATGCTTATGAGCTTGCAAAAGAACATGGATATACTTTTATTCATCCATTTGATGATCTGACGGTAGCAACTGGACAGGGAACTATCGCAATGGAAATCTTTAAAGAACTTCCTTTAGTAGATTATATTTTAGTTCCAATTGGAGGAGGCGGACTTGCAACAGGAGTTTCTACACTTGCAAAATTGCTCAACCCTAATATTAAAGTAATCGGTGTAGAACCGGCAGGAGCAGCATGTAT
Source organism: Lachnospiraceae bacterium (assembly GCA_021153325.1). GTDB lineage: Bacteria > Bacillota > Clostridia > Lachnospirales > Lachnospiraceae > RGIG3002. Next base: position 32,101 of record JAGKTQ010000019.1, read on the forward strand.
GCAGGCTTCTTTAAAGGAAGGAAAGGTTGTTACGCTTCCGGGAGTCAATACCATTGCTGATGGTACAGCGGTAAAAACACCGGGTTCTTTGATTTTCCCGTATTTACAGAAAAATTTGGATGATATTATAACAATACCGGATGAAGAATTGGTCGTAGCTTTCCTTGATATGGTTGAAAATCATAAAATGATCGTAGAAAATTCAGGACTTCTTACGGTAGCTGCATTAAAACATCTGGATGTAAAAAATAAAAAGATTGTTTCTATCTTAAGTGGTGGAAACATGGACATTATTACGATGTCTTCCGTAGTACAGCAGGGACTTATTTTTAGAGATCGTATCTTTACCGTATCCGTTTTGTTGCCTGATAAGCCGGGTGAATTGTCAAGAGTTGCAGATGTTATTGCAAAACAGAGCGGTAATGTTATTAAATTGGAGCATAACCAGTTTGTTTCCATTAATAGAAATGCTGCTGTTGAACTTCGTATTACATTGGAAGCATTTGGAACAGAGCATAAAGAGCAGATCATTGACGCATTACATAAAGAAGGATATCGTCCCAAATTGGTAGCGACCAATATTTAGGATATAAGTACAAATGATAGAGAAAAGAATCCTTAACCGGGTTCTTTTTTCCATATACAAGAATGAAATAAAAAGAATTAGTAACAATATGTTTTAGTAGTTTTAAATGTATTTGAGAATAAGGAGTAAACGATAAAATGTCAGAAGGGCAAGCTCGTTATAAAGAAGAATATATAGAGAGAAAGACGATAAAGAGAAAAATCTTAGATTATTTTTTTATAACGATTTTTTCTTTTGTTTATGCGGCTGGAGTAGCACTTTTTATTGATCCTAATAACATGGCACCAGGAGGAATTACTGGTATTGCCATTATTATAAGCAGGGTCAGCGGTGTGGGAACGGGTACGCTTATTTTCCTGTTAAATATACCGATTGTTCTGGTCGGATTTTGGAAGTTCGGTTGGAGATTCATGATTTCTACTTTTTATTGCATTTTTGCAACTTCCTTTTTTACGAACCTGTTAGCTCCGCTTGGAGCAGCTACGAAGGATATTTTACTAGCAGCAATAACAGGTGGTGCGTTAGTTGCACTTTCGATTGGCTGTGTTTTCAAATGCGGAGCGACTACTGGAGGCGCGGATATTATCATTAAACTTTTAAGACGGCGTTTTCCACACTTGCGTACCGGGATGTTGTTCATGCTGACGGATGCCATTATTGTTACTATTTCTGCCTTTGTATTCCGGGACTTGGATGCAGCACTTTACGGTGCGATCACAGTAGCAGTAACATCGCTTGTGATGGACGTGGTATTATATGGAAGAGATGAAGCAAAAATGATCTATATTATCAGCGATCATCCGGAAGGTATTACGGCGCGGCTTTTAGATGATTTGGATATCGGCGTTACTTATATGGATGGCGTTGGTGCTTACAGTGGAAAAGAGAAAAAAGTCATTTTTTGTGTTATGCGAAAAAATCTTGCACCCAGAGCAGAGCAGATCGTAAAGGAAGAGGATCCTGAGGCATTTATGATCATTTCCAGTGCGACAGAAATTTTCGGGGAAGGATATAAGAGTTACTTTAGTGAAAAATTATAAGAACTGCCATAGTGTAGTTCTTATGAAAAAGTATCAGAGGAGAAAACTATGGTAGCAGAGTATGAAAAGACTGGTTATTTAACAAAAGAGTTCAAACTGTTTCATCTGAAAGATATAGTAAAGCGGGACTACACTTATCATTATCATGATTTTGACAAGATCATATTTTTCTTAAGTGGAAAGGTAAATTATATTATTGAGGGTAAAAAGTATGAATTAAAGCCGTACGATATTGTTTTTGTCAATCGAAATGAAATACATAAGCCAGAAGTGGATTTTTCCGTGCCATATGAGAGATATGTTCTTTATATTTCTACGGAATTTCTGGAACAGTATAAAACGGAAGAATATAATTTGCGGGAATGCTTTGAAAAAGCTAATAGAGAAAGAGCAAATGTCATACAAGTGGCAGCGATGCAAAATACAAAGCTGATGCAGAATATCAGAGAACTGGAAAGTTCTTTAGAACAAAATGAGTTTGCAGAAAAATTATATGGAAAGCTTTTGTTCTTGCAGTTCATGATACAATTGAATCGTGCTTGTAAAGAAGAAAAAACACACTATAGTCATTCCACGCAATATAATAAAAAGATTGTAGATATTATGGATTTTATCAATGAACATCTTTATGAGGAGCTTTCTATCGAAAAAATTGCAGATACTTTTTTTGTAAGTAAGTATCATATGATGAGGCAGTTCAAGGAAGAAACAGGATATACGATGCATCAATATATCACAGAGAAAAGAGTACTCGCAGCAAGAGACATGATCTTAAATGGCGTACCGGCAACTAGGGCAAGTCTGGAATGTGGTTTTCAGGATTATTCCACTTTTTCCCGTGCATTTAAGAGTAAATTAAAAAAGAATCCATCCGAATTATTGCAATAAATTTTAAAATATAGAACAAATGTTTTGTAAAGAAAAAATACTTGACAGCTTGTTGAATATATAGTATGCTAGCAATTGTGTGAGTCAGTAAAAGTAATAGGATGTGACGAAAATGGAAAAAATTGTAGAGCAGGGGCTTTTATATGATTTTTATGGCGAGCTTCTAAACGAACATCAGAAACAGATTTATGAAGATGCGGTCTACAATGATATGTCGTTAAGTGAAATTGCTGACGAACAGGGCATCAGCAGACAGGGAGTACATGATCTGTTGAAGAGATGCAACAAGACTTTGGAAGGCTATGAGAGCAAATTACATCTTGTAGAGAAATTTCAGAGTATAAAAGAAAAGATTTTTCTTATTAACAAGCTTACTGAGCATGCAGGAGAAAGCGACAGAGAAGAACTTCATGTCCAGCTCCAGCAGATTAAAAAGCTATCCAATGAAATATTAGATGAGTTGTAGAGGAAATTTATGGCATTTGAAAGTTTAACGGACAAATTGCAAAATGTATTTAAAAACTTAAGAAGTAAAGGCCGTTTGACTGAGGAAGATGTTAAGGCAGCCTTGAAAGAAGTAAAAATGGCTCTTTTAGAGGCGGACGTAAACTTCAAGGTCGTAAAACAGTTTGTAAAGTCGGTAGAAGAACGGGCAATCGGTAGCGATGTGCTTAACGGACTGAATCCGGGACAGATGGTGATCAAGATCGTAAACGAAGAAATGATTACGCTGATGGGTTCGGAAACGACAGAAATAAAAATGCAGCCGGGAAAAGCCATTACCGTTATTATGATGTGTGGTCTTCAAGGTGCAGGTAAGACAACGACAACTGCAAAGATTGCAGGCAAAATGAAGTTAAAAGGGAAGAAACCTTTGCTTGTAGCCTGTGATATATACCGTCCGGCGGCGATTAAACAGCTGCAGGTGAACGGAGAAAAGCAGGGTGTTGACGTTTTTGCAATGGGTGACAACCACAAACCGGTAAACATTGCCAAGGCAGCTTTAGAGCATGCAGAGAAAAATGAACATAACGTAGTGATCTTGGATACAGCAGGACGTCTTCATATTGACGAAGCTATGATGGAAGAACTACAGGAGATCAAAGAAGGTGTTACCGTACACCAGACACTTTTAGTAGTAGATGCCATGACTGGACAGGATGCAGTTAATGTAGCAAAAGAATTTGATGAAAAAGTTGGCGTCGATGGTGTTGTTTTATCCAAGATGGATGGTGATACCAGAGGTGGTGCGGCACTTTCCGTAAAAGCAGTTACCGGCAAACCGATTCTGTATGTTGGTATGGGTGAAAAGCTTTCAGATCTGGAACAGTTTTATCCAGACCGTATGGCAAGCAGAATTTTAGGTATGGGCGATGTTTTGAGCCTCATTGATAAAGTGCAGGCAAACATTGATATAGATGAAGAAAAAGAAAAGAAAATAGCTGCAAACATGAAAAAAGGAAAATTCGATTTTGAAGATTACCTGGAAAGCATGAAGCAGATGAAAAACATGGGTGGTATTTCCAGTATTTTGAGTATGATGCCCGGCATGGGAAATAAAATGGGAGATATTGAATCCATGATTGATGAAAAGCAACTTGCCCGTACAGAGGCAATTGTCCTTTCCATGACGCCGGAAGAGAGGAGAAATCCAAAACTTCTAAATCCAAGCAGAAAGCATCGTATAGCAAAGGGTGCAGGCGTGGATATCAGTCAGGTAAATCGTTTCATTAAACAGTTTGAACAGAGTCAGAAAATGATGAAACAGTTTGGTGGAATGGGTGGAAAGAAAGGCAGAGGGCTTTTCGGTGGAAAAGGTGGTATGAGATTACCATTTTAATGTTGAGAGAATCAGAAAAACCCCAAACGGTAATTTTCTGTTCCTAATATAAATTTTAGTTAAATATTACACGGAGGTGAAATGTAATGGTAAAAATCAGATTAAAAAGAATGGGTCAGAAGAAAGCTCCTTTCTATAGAATCGTTGTTTCAGATTCCAGATCTCCAAGAGACGGAAAGTTCATCGAAGAAATCGGAACTTATGATCCTAACACAGATCCAAGCCAGTTCAAAGTAAATGAGGAATTAGCTAAAAAATGGTTAGCAAACGGTGCACAGCCTACAGAAGTAGTTGCTAAGATCTTCAAAGCAGCCGGCATTGAAAAATAATGACTTGTTAATCATTCTTTTGGAGGTGGATTATGAAGGAATTAGTAGAAGTAATTGCAAAAGCACTTGTTGATAATCCGGATGAAGTTGTTGTTACAGAAAAAGAAGATGGAAAAAATGTGACAGTTGAACTTCATGTTGCTGCATCCGATATGGGTAAGGTAATCGGAAAACAGGGACGTATTGCAAAGACAATCCGTACACTGGTAAAGGCAGCATCATCCAAAGACGATAAAAGAGTTGATGTTGAAATCATCTAAACATTTAAGTCTATTGACGAGCAAAAGAACCCATAAACATATTTGTGTTTATGGGTTTGCTTACTTAAAGCGTAAATTTTGTAAGCACAGAGAAAGGCATGGTTATTTTTAGTGGAAGATAAATTTCAGGTTGGCGTTATCAGCTCCACACATGGGGTAAGAGGAGAAGTAAAAGTTTTTCCTACTACGGATGATGTGAAGCGTTTTAAACGTTTGAAAGAAGTATTATTAGATACAGGAAAAGAACAGATACCTCTTGAAATCGAAGGCGTGAAGTTTTTTAAACAATTTGCAATTTTAAAATTTAAAGGTATTGATAACATAAATGATATTGAGAAATATAAAGGAAAAAGTCTGTTTGTTACGAGAGAGAATGCGGTCAGACTGCGAAAAGATGAATATTTTATTGCAGATTTGATCGGAATTACGGTCTTTGACGAAGAGGAAAAAGAAATTGGAGAGCTGAAGGATGTAATTGAAACGGGTGCAAATGATGTTTATGTCATTCAGATGTCTGATGGAAAAGAACTTTTGTTACCGGCGATCAAACAATGTATTCTGGATGTGGATGTTGAAAAAGGTACTATGAAAGTACACATTTTGGAAGGTTTATTAGATTAATATGCTCTGATCATTTGGATGGAGGAAGAAACCAATGAATTTTGACATACTTACTCTTTTCCCTGAAATGGTAGAAAATGGTCTGAATACAAGTATTATTGGAAGGGCGAAAGAGCAGGGAAGTATTTCTATAAAAGCACATAATATCAGAGATTATACAGAAGATAAGCATAAAAAAGTAGATGATTATCCTTATGGTGGCGGAGCCGGAATGCTGATGCAGGCACAGCCGATTTATGATTGCTTTCTTGCAGTGAAAGAAAAGATAGAAAAAGAAGGGAAGAAGGCACCACGTGTTATTTATGTAACGCCACAGGGAAAGACTTTTACACAGTCTATGGCAGAGGAATTTGCAAAGGAAGACAATCTTGTTTTTTTATGTGGACATTATGAAGGCGTGGATGAACGTGTGTTGGAAGAAATGGTTACAGATTATGTATCCATAGGTGATTATGTACTTACAGGTGGAGAACTGCCTGCGATGGTAATGATCGATGCCATTTCCAGATTGGTAGACGGGGTGCTGAACAATGAAGAATCTGCGCAGACGGAATCTTTTCACAATTGTCTTTTGGAATATCCTCAATATTCAAGACCAGAGGAATGGCGGGGGAAAAGAGTTCCTGATGTGCTGCTTTCAGGGAATCACAAAAAAATAGAAAGCTGGCGAATGGAGCAGTCAATTCAGAGAACAAAAGAAAGACGTCCTGATCTGTATGAAAAGTATGAAGAATTAAAACAGTGTGAACAATATCTTTTGCATAACAAATTGCATCACATGGACATGATAGAGGCTCTAAGAAGAGGTAATGCCCAACTTCTTTATTCTGGAAATGATGGTGTTCTTATGAAAGAGAAGATCAGTGGCATCTATATGCTGACTGCAACAGACAAAGAAAATGGTGAGAGAATACTTTCCTATGTTCATAAGGAGGAAAAACCTACACTTTTTGTCTCGCATCAGGAGTTTATGAATGATCGGATCTGTGAGGAATTTGATCTGCATACGGAAAATGAGTGTTTACAGTGGGTATATACAAGAAAAGAACCACTGCCTATTCCAAAAGGAATGGATATACGCAGGCTTGACAGCATATATTCCTCTACGATTCGGGAGCAGTACAAAATATGTGATGCAGCTTATATAGAGGAACGTTTAGAAAGTGGCAGTATGTATGGTGTTTTTGAAAACGATATACTGGCAGGATTTGTGGGTATGCACAAGGAAGGCAGCATTGGTATGCTGGAAATTTTCGAATCCTATAGAAACAAAGGATATGCCAAGGCATTAGAAGCATTTTGTATTAATAGTCAATTGAAGCAGGGCTTCACTCCTTTTGGACAAGTGATCGAAGGAAATGAGATTTCCATGAAATTGCAGAAAAGTCTGAATTTGTATCCGGCAAAGGGAAAAGTGTACTGGCTGACAAAAAATTAAGAATCCGGCAGAAATATCAAATCTTTGCTTGCAATTTACAGTCTGATATGATAAACTAATACACGTTGTGAAAATAGATGGTCCTCTGTTACCATGGTGGTATTAAGAACATCCAAGATTTAAGGAGGCACACAATGAACGAAATTATTAAAAGCATTGAAGCAGAACAGTTAAGAGCAGAAGTACCGGAATTTAATGTAGGTGATACTGTTAAAGTTTACGGTAAGATCAAAGAAGGTAACCGTGAAAGAATCCAGGTTTTTGAAGGCGTTGTTCTTAAAAAACAGGGTGGAAGCAACAGAGCAACTTTCACAGTAAGAAAAACTTCTAACGGAATCGGTGTTGAAAAAACTTGGCCGCTTCATTCTCCTAACGTAGAAAAAGTAGAAGTAGTAAGAAAAGGTAAAGTAAGAAGAGCTAAACTTAACTACTTAAGAGATCGCGTTGGTAAGAAAGCTAAAGTTAAAGAATTAGTAAAATAAGAAAACAGATAAAGGGATAATTACTTTTGTAATTATCCTTTTTTCTTTTACATCATGCTGAAATGTGTTATACTTCGAATAGTGTTTTATTGTGTGAAAAGAATAGGATGATAGAGTGGTATGAGAAGAAATAGAGGCTTAAGTTTTTATAGAAGGAAGAAACAGATAAGCTCTAACGTATTGAAAGAAATTTTCAGTTGGATATTTGGTATAGTAGCAAGCATATTTTTGGCTGTTGTTGTAGTTTATTGTGTCGGCACGACAACGAGCGTTATCGGTGTATCTATGGAACCAGGGCTGTATAGTGGACAGACTATTTTGATCAATCAAGTTGCTTATCGAATCGCTTCCCCCAAGACAGATGATGTAATCGTATTTTTACCGAATGGTAATGAAAATTCTCATTACTATGTAAAAAGAGTGGTGGCAGTTCCGGGAGATACGGTTCAGATTATAAATGGTATTCTTTATGTAAATGGCGAAGAGGCAGACAATACAGAAGGGTATGACAAAATGGCAGATGCTGGAATCGCAGAAAATGAAATCATTTTGCAAAGTGGAGAATATTTTGTGCTTGGAGATAATCGTAATAATAGTGAAGACAGCCGTTCTGCCAATATTGGTGTGGTCAACGAACAGGATATTATCGGAAAAGCATGGTTTCATCTCTCCTGCACAGAATCAGGAATGGGATTTATAAAATAAAGTTTGAAATAGAGAAAGGTATAGGTTAGTAATATGAATTATCAATGGTATCCTGGTCATATGACAAAGGCAAAAAGAATGATGCAGGAAAATATTAAGCTGATCGATCTGGTGATCGAGCTTGTGGATGCAAGAATTCCATTAAGCAGCCGTAACCCGGAAATTGATGAACTTGGAAAAAATAAAGCGAGAGTGATCCTTTTAAATAAGTCGGATCTGTCGGATAAAAGATACAATAAACAGTGGATGGAATATTTTACGAATAAAGGATTTCATGTGTTGGAAATCAATTCCAAGACAGGAGCAGGCGTAAAGGCAATTCAGGGACTTGTGCAGGAAGCATGTAAAGAAAAGATAGAAAGAGATAGAAAACGAGGCATTGTGAATCGTCCCATGCGTGCTATGGTTGTGGGAATCCCGAATGTTGGGAAATCTACTTTTATTAATTCTTTTGCAGGAAAGGCATGCACCAAAACCGGAAATAAGCCGGGTGTGACAAAAGGAAAGCAGTGGATTCGTTTAAATAAAGGCTTGGAGCTTTTGGATACGCCAGGAATTTTATGGCCTAAATTTGAAGACCAGAGCGTTGGCATGAAGCTTGCATTTATTGGCTCTATGAATGATGAAATCTTGCACATGGATGAGCTGGCGGCAGAATTGATCGCATTCCTTTTACAGAACTATCCGGGAATTTTAAAAGAACGTTACGAAGTGGAAGAAATAGAAGATAAATTTGAAATGTTAAAACAGATCTGTATCAGCCGCCGTTGCTTTAAAAAGGGGGAAGAACCGGATCTTGACAAAGCGGCAGCTTTGCTTATGGAAGATTTTAGAAGTGGAAAATTAGGGAAAATTACATTGGAATTTCCGGAGGAATAATGACAAATGAATAAGATGTTGAAAGAAATATTAAATACAAGTGTGTATCTTCTTGTTGTACTTTGTCTTACATGGCTTTGCATTACTTATGTGGGACAGCGTACACAGGTGAGTGGTAGCTCTATGGAAAATACGCTTAGTCATGGAGATAACCTTATTGTTGATAAGATTACATATCGGTTCAGTGAGCCACAGAGATTTGATATTATTGTGTTTCCGTTTGAATATGAAGAGGATACTTATTATATAAAAAGAATCATCGGACTTCCCGGAGAAACAATACGTATTGATGAAGAAGGAAATATTTATATAAATGACGAATTGTTGGAAGAGTCTTATGGTAGGGCTGTGATCGCGGATCCGGGCAGAGCAGAAAAGGGAATTACGCTTGGTGAGGATGAGTATTTTGTGCTCGGTGACAACCGAAATGATAGTGTAGACAGTCGTACCGAAGTAGTAGGTAATATTAAGAGAGAAGATATTATTGGACGTGCATGGCTTAGAATATGGCCACTTGATAACTTCGGAATTTTGAAGCACCAGTAATAAGTAGATACCGTTATTTTTGTGGAGATGGGAGCAAAAATGGAAACAAAGATCAATGAAATAAAGAAACTTTTTCAGGCAGCCAAAGTGGATGAGCTGCCTGAATTAATAACTATATATGAAAAAGATGAAAGAAGCGGTGTGAAAGCACTGATCACAAAGGCAAATAAGCAGCTTGATGCTTTGGAAAAAGAAAAAGCAAGGATAGAAAGCTTAAAGGTATATGAAAAACAGTATGAGACATATGGATATGTATGTGGTATTGATGAAGTTGGTAGAGGCCCGCTGGCAGGTCCGGTCGTGGCAGGTGCTGTTATTTTACCGAAAGATTGTCAAATCTTTTATTTGAACGATTCCAAGCAGTTAAGCGAAAAAAAGAGAGAAGAATTGTATGAAGTGATCATGGAACAGGCGGTTGCCTGTGGTATCGGATATGCTTCACCAGAACGGATTGATGAGATCAATATTTTACAGGCAACTTATGAGGCTATGCGGGAAGCTATTAGTAAATTGAGCGTTTCACCCGATATATTATTAAATGATGCGGTGACGATTCCAAAAGTGGACATCAAACAAGTTCCTATCATAAAAGGTGATGCAAAAAGTGTCTCTATTGCGGCGGCAAGTATTATTGCAAAGGTGACGAGAGACCGTTTGATGGTGCAGTATGACAGTATATTTCCAGAGTATGGCTTTGCCTCCAATAAAGGATATGGAGCACAGGCACATATAGAAGCATTGAAAAAATATGGACCGACACCGATTCATAGAAAAAGTTTTATTAAGAATTTTATTTAATTTTTCATATAAGAAGGCAGTAAGGAACATGGCAGGAGGGATGAAAGATGGCATTTGATCTGTCTGGATTTTTTGGAACCTACAATAGTGCAAATGCAAGTACAGTGAATGTGCGTGCAAATGGCGATATCAATATATCCAATTTAAATAATAACAGTGCGGTATCTGCAAGGCTGTTAGCACTTCTGCCGGGGCAGACCGTACAGGGTGAAGTAGTAAATGTACAGGGCAATCAGGTGCAGCTTCTTTTGAGCAATGAACTGCTGTTAAATGCTTCTTTGGAAAGTAAGGCAGACATTAATGTAGGACAGCTTATGAGCTTTCAGGTAAAGGGCAATAGTGGCTCCTTAATTTCTTTACTTCCATTGTCAGTAAATCTGACTACTGATGAAAGTGTAATGAAGGCATTAAACGAAGCCAGTCTTCCGGTTACGGACAAAACGGTGGACATGGTAAAAAACCTTATGAATGAGGGAATGCCTATTGATAAAGACACATTAATAAATATAAATAAAGAACTTATGACCTATCCTGATGCCGATGTGGAAACGATCGTGCAGATGGAACGGCTGAAAATCCCTGTTACCAGTGAAAATATAGAGCAGTTTGAAGCGTATAAGAATTATAATCATAAGCTTTCACAAGGTATTTCACAATTTCAGGAGCAATTAAATGAATTAATAAGCGCAGAGCAAACGGCGGAAGGTGTTGTGGCAGAAAATAAGACTGAGTTTTTTCAAAAGCTGCTTGCTTTTTTTGCAGGAGATACAAAAGAGGCAGCGGCTACAGAAGAAACGGTTATTTTGAAGAGTGCACAGCAGGGAGATAAAAGTAGTGTGGAAGCTTCGGTAACAGTGCCGGGCAAGGATAATAACAGTATGATACAGGAAGAAGGGGCTCTGAATCAGACAGTAAAGGCAGAAGCGGATTTAAAGGCTGGTACAGAGAGTTTGGCAACTGGTAAGGAAGTGCTGAATGCTACAGAAAAGCAAACCTTTCTCTCTTTGTTAAAAGAAATGGGAGCATCACAAAATATAGTGGATCTGTTTGAAACTGGACAAGTATCTGCAAAGCAGCTGACTGCAGCATTACAGATGGAAAACTTGAATGGCAAGCAACTGGAACAATTATTTTCTTCTAAAGAATTTGGCAAATTCATGCAAAATGAATTGACGGAGCAGATGCTTTTAAACCCCGAACAGATTACAAAAGAAAAGGTAGAAGCATATTTTGACCATATTAAAAATCAGACAGAAAAGCTGATGCAGATTTTGGAAAGTACAGGGCGTGCAGATACACCAGCGGCAAAAACATTACAAAATCTGAATCAGAATGTGGATTTTTTAAATCAGTTGAATCAGATGTTTACTTATGTGCAGCTTCCATTAAAAATGGCAGGGGATGCGGCACATGGTGATCTGTATGTTTATACAAATAAAAAGAATCTTGCAAAAAAGGATGGCAATGTCAGCGCACTCTTACATTTAGATATGCCTCATCTTGGTATGGTTGATGTTTATGTAGCTATGCAGGCAGAGCGAGTCAGTACAAATTTCTATTTACAGGATGAGGATATGATGGACTTTTTAGAAGGTCATATGAGTCTGTTAACGGATAGACTGGAAAAAAAAGGCTATCAGGCAAGTGCAAAGGTTATTTTAAAGGAAAAAGAAAACGAGGGTGAAACATCTGTGATACAGGAAATGTTGAAGCAGGACAAAAATGTGCCGGAGATTGGCAAAATTGCGGTTCGCTCTTTTGATGTCAGGGCATAAGGTAAATGTGTGTAAGCAAATGAGGAAAAGCATATGCAGGAAAAATTGAGAAAACAGCAAAAACAGAAGCCAAAGCAGGCGATTGCATTGGAATATAATCCGGATGAGGAAGCTCCCAAAGTTATTGCGACAGGGCGGGGGCAGCTTGCTGAACGGATCATAGAGAAAGCAAAAGAAGCAGATGTACCGGTACATCAGGATGATAAACTGGCAGATACCCTTTCCAGACTGGTAATTGGAGATGCGATACCACCAGAGCTTTATGAAGTCGTGGCAGAAATTTTAGTATTTGTAGATGCCATGGATAAGATCAGAAGCAAAATGAATAAGTAGATAGATTTATGCCCGGAGAGCCGTTTGGAGAGAAAGCGGAAAAGGAGCATAAATACATGAATAACAGGAAGATAGGAACAGAACAAGAAAAGATTGCAGCACAATTTTTACGAGCAGAAGGAATGCAGATATTAGAGACTAATTTCCGATGCAGACAAGGTGAAGTTGATATTGTTGGACTTCATAAAGGATATCTTACTTTTGTAGAGGTTAAATATAGAAAAAATGAAAAAGTAGGATTTCCAGAAGAAGCAGTTCATCATAACAAGCAGATAAAAATATGTAAATGTGCACAGGTGTATTTGTATTTGCATAGGTTTCATACGGATTGTCCTGTTCGTTTTGATGTTGTGGCAATTTGCGGGGAAAAGATCAAATGGTATCAAAATGCCTTCCCGTACAATATCGTTTAGAAATAAAATTAAGAACTTATCTATGGCAAAAAGAAAAGGGATGGATGAAATATATGATAAGAAGCGGTGAAAAACCAGTTTTAGAAGAAAAAGAAAAGAATGGAATTACTTTTTTGAGTTTTCCGGCACTTGAAAAAACAGGAATGGTAAGACAACTTTTTTCTACAAGAGCAGGAGGTGTTAGTGAAGGTATTTTTTCCTCTATGAACCTAAGCTTCACAAGGGGCGATAATAAAGAGCATGTTTTAGAAAATTATAGAAGAATTGCAGGAGTGCTTGATTGTGATATAACAGACTTTGTGTGCAGTGATCAGACTCATACAACGAATGTACGCGTGGTAGGAAAAGAGGATGCCGGTAAGGGCGTTGTAAAAGAAAAGGATTATACGGATGTGGATGGATTGATCACGAATGAGCCTGGCATTGTTCTTGCCACATTTTATGCTGACTGTGTACCGCTTTATTTTGTGGATCCGGTCAAAAAGGCAATCGGACTTTCCCATTCTGGATGGCGTGGAACAGTAAATAGAATGGGTGCGAAAACTATAGAGCTGATGAAAAAAACTTATGGAAGTGATCCGGCGGATCTTTTGACTGCAATAGGACCATCCATCTGTATGTCCTGTTATGAGGTTGGAAGTGAAGTGGCAGAAGAGTTTTTAAAAGCATTTCCAAAGGAGACAGAACAAAAAGAGATTTTGAAAAAGAAGGAGAACGGAAAGTACCTTTTAAATCTTTGGAAAGCAAATTATTTTATTATGAAAGAAGCCGGTGTAAAAGAAGAAAATATTTCTGTGACAGATATTTGTACCTGTTGTAATGGAGAGCTTTTGTTCTCGCACAGAAAAAGTCAGGGAAAACGTGGAAATTTAGGAGCTTTTCTAGGACTGCTATAAAAGGAAAGAGAAAGGATAAGTAAAATTAGATGGCAAAAGGGACGAATTGCGATAACTGCATTAATTATATTTATGATGAAGATTATGAATGCTATACTTGTCTGGTAAATTTAGATGAGGATGAAATGGGACGTTTTTTGCAAAATACATTTCATGACTGTCCATATTTTAGACTGGATGATGAATATGCAGTTGTCAGGAAACAAATATAAGGATTATTTTTAAAGTACTTTAGAAGATGGGAGATTAAAGTATAATCCGGCAGCTTTTTTCATACAATGTAACACGGAAAGCAGAGTTTTATATATCGGCAAAGTGTGAAAGGAGCTGCTGTAACATGGATAGTTTTAACTTATACAAAGATATAAAGGCGCGGACGAACGGAGAAATCTATTTAGGGATTGTAGGACCAGTCCGTACGGGAAAATCTACTTTTATCAAAAGATTTATGGATGTACTTGTACTGCCGGCAATGGAAGATGAAGCGGCAAAGGTAAGAGCGATAGATGAACTGCCACAAAGTGCAGGTGGAAAAACGATCACGACTACGGAACCGAAATTCATTCCTAAAGAGGCAGCTAAAATTCAATTGAGTCCTGATGTGGAAGCAAAGGTGCGGTTGATCGACTGTGTCGGTTATATGGTAGAAGGTGCTGCCGGACATATGGAAAATGAGCAGGAACGGATGGTAAAAACACCTTGGTTCGAGCAGGAAATTCCTTTTACACAAGCAGCCAGTGTTGGAACGGATAAGGTCATTACCGATCATTCTACAGTAGGAATTGTAGTGACTTCGGATGGAAGTTTTGGTGAAATTACGAGAAGGCAGTACATGCCGGCAGAAGAAAAAACGATTGCGGAGTTGAAAAAATTACATAAACCTTTTTTGGTTCTATTAAATTCTGCAAAACCATATTCAGAAGAAACAAAAGTACTTGCATCAGAAATGGAAGAAACATATCGGGTAAAAGTGCTTCCGGTAAACTGTGAACAATTAAAAAAAGAAGATATCCATTATATTATGGAGAGTATTTTGTATGAATTTCCAATTTCCATTATGGAATTTAGTATTCCAAAATGGGTAGAAATGTTACCAAATACGAACCGGTTGAAAAGCGATATTATCGATAAAGTAAAGCGTCTTTTAAATGAACTGAATACGATACGTGATGTGTCAGAAAAAGATTTTGCTTTGGAAAGTGAATATATTGACCAATGTGTTCTGGAGCAGGTCAATCTTGCAGATGGTACGATCAGCTTAAGAATTGATGTAAAGGATTCCTTTTACTATGAAATGTTAAGTGAACTGGTCGGTGAAGAGATCAAAAGTGAATACCATATGATTAAAATGCTTCAGGATATGTCCAAGATGAAAAAAGAGTATGTGAAAGTACAGCATGCTATGGAAGCAGTCCGTTTCAAAGGATATGGTGTCGTGACACCGGAGAGGGAAGAAATTAGCTTAGAGTCTCCGGAAGTCATACGTCATGGTAATAAATTTGGTGTCAAAATAAAGGCAGACAGTCCTTCTATTCATATGATCCGTGCAAACATAGAGACAGAAATTGCACCAATTGTAGGAAGCGAAGTGCAGGCAGAGGATCTGATACGCTATATCAAAGAAGCAGAAAATAGTGAAACAGGAATCTGGGATACCAATATATTTGGAAAGACTATAGAACAGCTTGTATATGATGGAATTACAAGTAAGATCAATGCAATCGGTGAAGAAAGTCAGGTAAAATTGCAGGATACAATGCAGAAAATTGTAAATGATAGTAATGGTGGGCTTGTATGTATTATTATCTGATTGTTTAGAATCTATAGGGAAGAGTGGAAAAGAGGACAAAAACATTGCTTTTGTCCTCTTGTTTCTATATAATGAAATAATAAAAAAGGGAAAGTATAGCAAAGAAAATATGTGATATGCACAATGAGGTATAGTATGAATCCAATTTATGAAAAATTACAGAACTGCTTAAAAAGTGTGCGGGAGAAGACAGATTTTGTTCCAAAGGTTGCAATCGTGTTAGGTTCTGGACTTGGAGATTATGCAGATGACATCCGTGTCGTTTTTGAACTGGATTATGGAGAGATTGCAGGTTTTCCGGTTTCTACAGTTCCGGGACATGCAGGGAAATTTATTTTTGGATTTGTTTCGGATGTACCAGTTGTATGTATGAAGGGCAGAGTTCATTTTTATGAAGGCTATCCGATTTCTGATGTGGTACTTCCGATTCGGCTTATGAAACTGATGGGAGCAGAGATTCTTTTTTTAACGAATGCGTCTGGCGGTATTAATAAAGAGTTCCATGCGGGAGATTTTATGCTCATTACGGATCATATTTCTTGTTTTGCACCAAATCCGCTGATTGGAGCTAATATAGAGGAATTGGGCACAAGATTTCCGGATATGAGTGAAATTTATAATAAAGAGCTGGCAGATATCATAAAAGAAAGTGCTAAGGAAGTTTCGGTTCCATTACAGGAAGGGGTTTATGCACAGCTTACAGGTCCTTCCTTTGAATCACCGGCGGAAATACGTATGCTTCGTACATTGGGAGCAGATGCCGTGGGAATGAGTACGGTAGTGGAAGCCATTGCAGCAAATCATTGTGGCATGAAAATATGTGGCATTTCCTGCGTATGTAATCTGGCGGCAGGAATGACAGAGAACCCATTGACTCATAAAGAAGTACAGGAAGCAGCAGATAAGGTAGCCCCTTTGTTCAAGAGACTGATGACAGCTTCTGTTACTAATTTTAAAAAGGTATTATAGGATGAAAGAGAGAGAACTGATCACAGAAGCGTTGAAAGCAAGAGAATATTCCTATTCCCCTTATTCTGGCTATGCAGTAGGAGCAGCACTTTTGACAGAAAATGGGAGCATTTATACGGGATGCAATATCGAAAATGCAGCTTATACACCGACTATTTGTGCGGAAAGAACTGCCTTTTTTAAGGCAGTCAGTGAAGGAAATTTGAAATTTGAAAAAATAGCAATTGTGGGCAGTCCAAAGGGAGAAGTGTCGCAGTATGCTTTTCCTTGTGGTGTGTGCAGACAAGTGATGATGGAATTTTGTAATCCGAAGGAGTTTCAAGTCATTGTGGCAAAATCGCCGGAAGATTACAAAGTTTTTTATTTGGAGGAACTTTTACCGGAAGGCTTTGGACCGGATAATGTATCTGATCAATAAAATCTTGTGAAAGAAAGGGGAAAAGCCATGAAGATTCGTTTTTTTCACGCAAGAATTCTTACAATGCAGGAAAATTGTGAAATTTTTGAAGGAGAAGTATGGGTTGAGGATTCGCGCATTCTTTATGTTGGAACAGGGGAAGATAAAGAAGAGTTTTTTAAACGCACGGGAAAGACCTGTATGATTTGGGATGAAGAAATTGACTGTCAGGGCAATCTTCTTATGCCGGGATTTAAAAATGCTCATACGCATTCTGGAATGACTTTTTTAAGATCTTTTGCAGATGATTTACCATTGGATGAGTGGCTGCAAAAACAAATTTTTCCTGCAGAAGCAAAGCTTAGTCCACAGGATATATATGAGTCAGCTCGTCTTGCGGTATTAGAATATCTGACAAGTGGTATTACCAGTATTTTTGATATGTATGTATTACCAGAAGCGGTAGGAAAGGCGTGCGAAGAAATGGGCATGCGTTGTGTGCATGTGAGCGGATTAAATAACTTTACCCAGTCTTTAGAAATTCTGGAAGAGGAATTTCTAAAGAAGAACAAAGAGGATTCTCTTATAAGTTATAAGCTTGGTTTTCATGCAGAGTATACCTGTTCCAAAGAATTGTTGGAAGGAGTAGCGTCATTAGCTCACAAATATCAGGCGCCTGTTTTTGCACATATGTGTGAAACAGAGAAAGAAGTGGCAGAATGTAAGGAACGCTATGGTATGACTCCACCAGAATTTTTAAATACGCTTGGTATGTTTGAGTATGGCGGTGGTGGTTATCATTGCGTTTATATGAGTGAAAAGGATCTGGAGATTTTCGCTGATAAAAATTTGTCTGTTATAACGAATCCGGCTTCTAATTTAAAATTAGCAAGTGGTATTGCACCGATTGGAGAATTTTTAAATAGAAAGATTAATGTGGCAATTGGAACCGATGGACCAGCAAGTAATAATTGTCTTGATATGTTCCGGGAAATGTTTCTGGTAACTGGTCTGGCAAAAGTAAGAGAGAAGGACGCGGCAGTAGTAGATGCTTTAGAAGTATTGAAAATGGCTACGGTAAATGGTGCAGCTGCCATGCAGCTTACAGATTGTGATGTGCTTGCAGAAGGAAAAAAGGCAGATATGATCATGTTAGATATGCATATGCCAAATATGCAGCCACACAATCATATTGCAAAAAATATTGTGTATAGTGGCAGTAAACAGAACGTAAAAATGACGATGATAAATGGAAAGATTTTATATCGAGACGGGCAGTTTTTTGTAAATTGTGAACCAGAAACTATTTATACGAATGTCAACCGTACGATCCATAGGATTCGAACAGAATTAGAGCAGGACAGATAAACCTGTTTTAAAGGAAGATTGTAGTGGCAAAACGCCTTACAATAAATCAACATCTCATAAGGAGGAGAAATAGAAATGTTGGAGAAGTTTTTTAAACTGAAAGAAAACAACACGAATGTGAAGACCGAAGTTATGGCTGGTATTACTACATTTATGACAATGGCTTACATTCTTGCAGTTAACCCGAATATTCTTTCCGCAACAGGAATGGATGCAAATGCGGTCTTAATTGCAACAGCTTTGGCATCGTTTGTCGGAACAATGCTGATGGCACTTCTTGCCAATTATCCGTTTGCATTGGCACCGGGTATGGGCTTGAATGCTTATTTTGCTTATACGGTCGTAATCGGTATGGGATATTCCTGGCAGGTAGCCCTTTTGGCAGTTTTCCTGGAAGGTCTGATTTTCATCGTATTATCCTTGACCAGTGTCAGAGAGGCGATTTTCAATGCGATACCAATGACGTTAAAGTCTGCGGTTAGTGTAGGTATTGGTCTCTTTATTGCCTTTATTGGGCTTCAGGATGCAAAATTAGTAGTTAACAGCGAGTCAACCTTACTTACTTATCAGTCTTTTAAAGAAAATGTAAATTCTGTTGGTATTGGTGCTATTTTGGCATTGATCGGTGTGCTTGTTACCGCGATCCTTTTAATCAAAAAAGTAAAAGGGGGAATCCTTTTTGGTATTTTGATCACATGGGGACTTGGTATTGTCTGTGAGCTTTGCGGTATTTATGTACCAAATCCGGATGCTGGTATGTATTCTGTTATTCCAACTCAATTTATCAGTTTTGATTTCAGTTCCTTTGGAAGTACGTTTGGTCAAGTATTTAAAGCAGATTTTTCCACGATCAAAATTATGGATCTTATCGTGATCATGTTTGCTTTCTTGTTTGTAGATATGTTTGATACATTAGGAACCTTGATCGGTGTAGCTTCTAAAGCGGACATGCTTGATGAGGATGGTAAATTGCCTCGTATTAAACCAGCACTTTTAGCAGATGCGATAGCAACAAGTGTAGGTGCGATCTTCGGAACATCTACAACAACAACCTTCGTAGAAAGTGCTTCCGGTGTATCAGAAGGTGGTAGAACAGGTCTTACAGCTGTAGTGACTGGTTTATTGTTCTTACTTTCTTTGATCTTCTCACCATTGTTTTTAACCATTCCTTCTTTTGCAATCGCTCCGGCGTTGATCACAGTAGGTTTTTATATGATGGGTTCTGTAGTGAAAATTGATTTTGAAGATATGTCAGAAGCGATTCCTGCATTCCTCTGTATCGTTGCAATGCCTCTTGCATACAGCATTTCAGAAGGTATTACAATTGGTGTTATTTCCTGGACTTTGATCAATCTGCTTACAGGAAAAGCAAAAGAAAAGAAAATCAGTATAGTAATGTATATTCTTACTGTATTATTT
>JAGKTQ010000044.1 GCA_021153325.1 Lachnospiraceae bacterium
GAAACTGAGTCAGCAGAAAGAGGAGTTAACACAGCAAAAGGAGAAACTGAGTCAGCAGGAAGAGGAGTTAACACAGCAAAAGGAGAAGCTGAGTCAGCAAAAAGAGGAGTTAACGCAGCAAAAGGAGAAGCTGAGTCAGCAGGAAGAAGAGTTAACGCAGCAAAAGGAGAAACTGAGTCAGCAGAAAGAGGAGTTAACACAGCAAAAGGAGAAGCTGAGTCAGCAGAAAGAGGAGTTAACGCAGCAAAAGGAGAAACTGAGTCAGCAGGAAGAGCAGTTAAACAAGCAGGGAGAACAGTTAAATCAAAAGGATGAGGAAATATCCAAATTGAAAAAGGAACTGGAAAGGCTAAAAAGAGAAAAAGAATCATGATATCACAAAAATCTAGTTAAAAGTAGTTGACAATCAAATCAAAGAGTGGTATTCTAATAAAGCGTGTGTGAGACATATGCGCATGAACAAACAAGCAGAGTATCCACTCTCACCCTATGGCAATCGGGCTTATAGGTGTAAACAGTTCAAAACCAATGGGAATAATTATTTGGTTGAATGTAGGTGGATAGTTATGCTATCCACTTTTTTATTATATAGTACTGGAAAAGTACATGATTTCTTATGGAGGTGCACGGCAATTAGCGATTTAATGATTAACGAACAGATTAGAGACAAGGAAGTACGAGTAGTTGGAGAAGACGGAGAACAGTTAGGTGTAATGTCTTCTAGAGACGCCATGAAGTTAGCAGAGGAAGCAGGGCTTGATTTAGTAAAGATTGCCCCGACAGCAAAACCTCCTGTTTGTAAAATTGTGGATTATGGTAAATTCAAATATGAACAGACCAGAAAAGAAAAAGAAGCAAAGAAAAAACAGAAAGTAATTGAGATCAAAGAAATTCGTCTTTCACCGAACATTGATACTAATGACTTGAATACAAAGATGAATGCTGCAAGAAAATTTCTTTCCAAAGGAGACAAAGTAAAAGTTACGCTTCGTTTCCGTGGACGTGAAATGGCACATATGGCAAACAGCAAACATATTTTAGATGATTTTGCGACAGAACTTGCAGACGTTGCAGTAGTTGAGAAAGCACCAAAAGTTGAAGGTCGCAGCATGACAATGTTTTTAACTGAAAAGCGTTAGTTATACAGTTAAAATAGATAATTAGAGAGATTTAGGAGGAACTTGATATGCCAAAAATGAAGACAAGCAGAGCAGCTGCAAAACGTTTTAAAGTAACAGGAACAGGTAAATTAAAAAGAAATAAGGCTTATAAGCGTCATATCTTAACCAAGAAAACAACTAAGAAGAAGAGAGAACTTAGAAAACCTGTAATGACAGATTCTACAAATGTTAAGAATATGAAGAAGATTTTACCATATTTATAATTGGTTAAGAAGGAGGAAATGAAACAATGGCAAGAATTAAAGGCGGAATGAACGCAAAAAAGAAACACAATAGAGTATTAAAACTTGCGAAAGGTTACAGAGGAGCAAGATCTAAACAGTATAGAGTAGCAAAACAGTCTGTAATGAGAGCTTTAACTTCTTCTTACGCAGGAAGAAAAGAAAGAAAACGTCAGTTCAGACAGTTATGGATTGCTCGTATCAATGCAGCAGCTAGATTGAACGGATTATCTTATAGCAAATTTATGTATGGTTTAAAATTAGCAGGTGTTGACATGAACAGAAAAATGTTAGCAGAAATGGCTGTTAATGATGCAGAAGGATTTGCTTCTTTAGCAGAACTTGCAAAATCTAAATTAGCATAATTATTGTTCTTTTGGAATAATAAGAGTCTTATTTAAGAGAGTACAAAAGACAGATGTAAAGTCATTGATTTTACATCTGTTTTTTATTACAATAATAGCATTGAAATGATGAACAGTATCTTGAAAGAAGGTAAAAAATGAGCGAAGTATTAAAGAATTTAGAACCACAGGAAGTATTTCACTATTTTGAGGAGATATGCAATATTCCACATGGATCTGGAAATGTGGAAAAGATAAGTGATTATCTTGTACAGTTTGCAAAAGAGAGAAATTTGGAATGCTATCAGGATGCATTAAAAAATGTAATTATTATAAAAGAAGCGACAAAAGGATATGAGGCGGAAGAACCAGTCATTATCCAGGGACATATGGATATGGTAGCTGTGAAAAAGCCGGATTATGATATTGATATGAAGACAGACCCATTAAGACTTGCTATTGATGGGGATAATGTTTATGCAGAGGGAACCAGTCTTGGTGGCGATGACGGAATTGCAGTTGCCTATGCACTGGCTTTGTTAAATGCTGACAATATAGAACATCCTAGATTGGAAGTTGTCATTACAGTAGATGAAGAAGTTGGCATGGATGGTGCGATTGGTATTGATTTGTCCATGTTAAAGGGTCACAGAATGTTGAATTTGGATTCGGAAGAAGAGGGTATCTTTTTAACTAGCTGTGCCGGAGGTGCAAGAGTGGATTGCTGTCTGCCGATTCAGAGAGAAACGGTAGAAGGAACATTATATGAAGTGACTATTGCAGGATTACAAGGTGGTCACTCAGGTTGTGAAATTGATAAAGAACGTGGTAATTCCAATTGCCTTTCAGGCAGATTGCTGGCAGCCCTTGGTGATAAGATAGATTACCGTCTGGTTTCCATTAAAGGAGGACTTGCAGACAATGCCATTCCGCGAGAAACAGCAGTAGAGCTTTTGATATTGCAGGGAGAGGAAGAATTTGAGAAAGAAGTGACTTCCTTTGAAGCAACAGTAAAAAAAGAATTACAGACAAAAGAGCCGGAATTTTATGTTGCATTACAAAAGAAAGAGCAGGCAAAGTCTGCTAGAGCGCTTACGAAACAGAGTACCCAAAAGGCAGCAGAGTTGTTGTTCCTACTTCCAAATGGAATACAGGCAATGAGTCTGGATGTGAAGGGATTAGTAGAGACTTCTTTAAATATGGGAATCGTAAAAATGTCCGATACAGAGTTAGTTCTTGAATTTGCTGTAAGAAGCTCGATAGAGAGTGCCAAAGAGATGTTAATTCAAAAAGTAGTCATGATGACGGAGATAATTGGAGGGAAAGCCATAGTCAGTGGCACTTATCCGGGATGGGCATATAGGAAGGATTCCCCACTTCGTGAAAAAATGGTTTCCGTATATGAGAAAATGTATGGAAAAGCACCGGAAATACAAGCTATTCATGCAGGATTAGAGTGTGGAATCTTAGCAGAAAAGATAGCGGATCTGGACTGTATTTCTTTAGGACCGGACATGAAAAATATTCATACTACGGAAGAAACATTGAGTATTTCCTCTGTAAAACGAGTATGGGAATTTTGCTTGGAAGTATTGAAACAAAAAGGGTGATAAGGAGGAAATTCTATGAATTTGGATAAGCAAAATATGCGTAATATTCGTTCGCTCATCATATTTGCAGCGATCGCATGTCTTTGTGTCATAAATATTAGGGAGGTAGGTTCCGTTATCAGTGCACTTTTTGGGATTTTGGCTCCTTTTATATGGGGTGGGGCGATTGCTTTTGTACTTAATATGCCTTTGCGTGCATTAGAAAATCATTTATTCAAAAAATGGACTGGAAAATGGGCAGATAAGTTTAAAAGACCGGTCAGTATTTTGTTATCCTTTGTTTTGGTTATTTTTATCTTAGTTTTTGTTGTTATGACAGTAGTTCCGCAGCTTGGCAAGACTATTATGGAAATCGGAAATAAACTACCGGCATTTTTCAATAATGTGCTGTGCAATCTGGAAAAGATGTTTGCGGAAAATCCACAGATCATGGAATATTTAAATAGTTTAGAATTGGAAAAATTCGATTGGAAGGGAATTTTAAGTAACGTTGTTACCTTTTTGAAAAGTGGAGTTGGAAGTATGCTGACCTCCACAGTATCCGTGGCAAGCAGTATTGTTGGTGGTGTATCTAATGTTGTGATAGCTTTTATTTTTTCCTTTTATGTGTTGGCACAAAAGGAAAAACTGGCAGGTCAGGGAGACCGTATTTTAAAGGCATATTGCACTGAAAAGGTTTACATAAAAGTACGTAGAGTTCTGAGCCTGTTAAGTACTAATTTTAACAGTTTTATATCAGGACAGTGTATAGAGGCAGTCATTCTTGGTCTGATGTTTGTGGTTGTGCTTACGCTATTCCGTATTCCGTATGTTTTGTTGATCGGTGTGCTGATCGCATTTACGGCATTGATTCCTATTGTGGGAGCTTTTATCGGATGTGTTGTGGGAGCATTTTTGATCTTGGTAGAAAGTCCGTTGGAGGCATTGGTTTTTATCATTATCTTTTTGATCTTACAGCAGGTAGAGGGAAATCTTATATATCCGCATGTAGTAGGCGGTTCTGTAGGTTTACCTTCCATTTGGATCTTAGTGGCAGTATCTGTAGGTGGCAGCTTAATGGGAATTTTGGGAATGCTTTTATTTATTCCGATTTTTTCTACGGTATATACACTTTTGAAAGATGATGTGAATGCAAGAAATGAGAAAAAGCAGCTGAATAATAACAAAAGCAGCAGCTGATATACATTTTACTTAAGTTTTACTTGGTTGTGGTAGAAGACTTTACGTTTCTTTTTTTATAATACTTTTGCATGAGTTATTAACAAAAGAAGGAGATTATGAAAATGAAGAAAAGACTCGTATCGGTTTTGCTTGCATGCACATTAGTAGCATCTTTGATCACAGGATGCGGTAGTAGTGATGTACAGGCAAAAGAAAGTACAACAACAGAAAGTGCTGCCACAGAAGAAAATGTTGCAACAGAAAATGCTGCAGAAACAGTAGCAGAGGAACAGGTATCTGCACCGAAATATATTTTCTTGTTCATCGGTGACGGAATGAGCTATCCACAGATTCAGTTGACAAATTATTATTTAAATGCAACTGCAGAAAATAATGGTGGAACTGTTACGGTAGAAGGTGAAGAAAAAGAAATTTTAAAGAGTGAAAATTCTCTTACTATGATGAATTTCCCAGTTGCAGGAAGTGCACAGACTTATGATTCCACATCTTTTGCACCGGATTCAGCATCCACAGCTACTTCTATTGCAACAGGTAACAAAACATGGAGCGGAAGTATTAACGTAAGTGAAGATTTCAGTCAGGAATATGAAACAATTGCAGAAAAATTAAAAGAACAGAAAGACTACAAGATTGGTATTATTTCATCTGTAAATATCAACCATGCAACTCCAGCTGCTTTTTATGCACATCAGGCATCCAGAAACAGCTATTATGAAATCGGTCTGGAAATGATCGAAAGTGATTTTGATTACTTTGCAGGTGGTGCTCTCAAACAGACAACTGGTGCAAATAAAGATCAGACAGATTTGTATGAATTGGCAGAAGAAGCAGGTTATACAGTAGTAAAAACACAGGCAGAAGCAGAAAGCTTAACTGCAGACACAGGAAAAGCAATTGTAATTGATGAACATTTAGCTGATGGCGATGCAATGTCCTATGAATTAGACAGACAGGAAGGTGAATGGGGACTTGCAGATTATGTGGATCAGGCTATCGAACTTTTAGACAATGAAAACGGCTTCTTTATGATGGTCGAAGGCGGTAAGATTGACTGGGCATGTCATGCAAATGATGCAGCAAGTACTATCACAGATACAGTTGCTTTAGACAATGCTGTTGCAAGAGCAGTAGAATTTTACAATGAGCATCCAGATGAAACATTGATCATCGTAACCGGTGACCATGAAACAGGTGGTCTGACAATTGGTTTTGCTGGAACAGATTATGATACTTTCTTAAAGAATTTTGATAATCAGAAGATTTCTTATGCAAAATATGACTCTGATTATGTAGCAGCATATAAAGAAAACAATACAGATTTTGACACTGTTATGGCGGATATAACAGAATTATTTGGTCTTACAGCTCCAACTACTGAATCAGCAGAAAGTACTTCTCAGAAAGACAATGCTGACAGCCATCCAGAATCAGAGGATGACGGAACTTTAGCAATGACAGAATATGAATACGAATTGTTAAAGGAAGCTTATGAGACAACTATGTCACGTACAGGAGAAGAAAGCGAATTTGGTCAGGAAGAATATGTAAAATATGGCAGCTACGAACCACTTACAGTAACAATTACTCATATTCTTAACAATAAGAGTGGTATCAACTTTGGTTCTTATGCACATACAGGTCTTCCTGTAGAAGTACTTACTATGGGTGCAGGCGCAGAAGAGTTTGAAGGTTACTATGACAACACAGATATTTACAATAAGCTTGCAGCGCTTACAGGTGTGAACTAGGAATCCATATAATAGAATTTACAATATTCAGAGAGGAAAGTTACATGGAAGAACGGGAAAAAATGCTTTTTGCAAAGCAGAAAAATTTCCTACTGACTCTGATTAGTGGTATTCTTTTAATCGGCATCCTCGCAGTCGTTCCAACCGGCTACGAGGATGCTGTTATATATCAGGGAACAGAGCGCGCAGTAGGCAAAGTAGTAGAGGTAAATAATTCTGCAATTATTACATCAGGACTGATTCAATCTGGTGAGCAGACTTGTATATTATTGATCGAAGACGGGATTTTTAAAGGAAAAGAAATAGAGGGAGTCAATTTTTTAAGTGGCTCCTTGGAAAAGGATAAAGTATTTGAAGTAGGTGATCGGGCACTTGTCACGATAAGCCATGAAGGCGATGCTGTGAAATCGGCAGTTATTTCCGACCATTATAGATTAGATAAAGAGTTTTTATTACTTGCAATTTTTGCACTCCTGTTAATTGCATTTGCAGGCAAGAATGGATTGCAGGCGATCTTATCTTTTATTATTACAGTACTTGCTATTTGGAAAATTTTAGTGCCGTGCTATTTGAAGGGATATTCTCCAATATGGATAGGCATTCTGATCACGGTAGCACTTACGGCTATGATCATTTTCTTTGTTTATGGTGTAGATAAGAGGACACTGGTAGGTGTTTTAGGGTCTTTGCTGGGTGTTCTTACAACATGTATTTTAGGAATATTATTTACCGATCTATTTCATATACATGGAGCAATCATGTCCAATGCGGAATCGCTTTTGTACAGCGGATATGAACATTTGGATCTGACATCCATTTACATGAGCAGTATTTTTATTGGTGCCAGTGGTGCTATGATGGATCTGGCAGTGGATATTACGTCTGCAGTGTATGAAGTGGTACAGAAAAAAACGGATATCAGTAGAAGAGAAGCAGCAAAATCAGGCATGAATGTAGGGCGTGCTGCCATGGGAACGATGACGACTACATTGCTTTTGGCTTATTCGGGTGGTTATGTTACGTTGCTGATGGTGTTCATGGCACAGGGAACACCTGTTGATCATATATTGAATTACAAATATGTGGCGGCAGAAGTATTGGATACTATTGTAGGAAGTTTTGGGCTTGTGACGGTAGCACCATTTACGGCAGTGGTAGCTGGATTGTTGCTTACAAACAACCCGAAGAAACGGAAGGAACAGTTTGTGTAAGAGAAAGAATCTGTTTAAGAAAGGTATGTCTGATTGACATTATACTGCGATAGAAATAAAATAGAGACACAGGAAAAGCGTGTATAGGAGAGTAGTATAAAATGAGAGAAAATCAGATTGCAATACCGACTATATTAAAGGTTGAAAAAGGTGCCATAAAAAAATTAGGAAGCTATATTAAAATGAACGGACTGGACAATGCAGTCATTTACTTTGGAAATGGTCTGATTGATATGTTCGGTTACAATGTAATGGATTCTATGAAAGCAGAAGGAATTAACGTTCTGGAATATCGAGAAATAGATACCGTACAAATAGAAGACTTAATTGATATGGCATTTTCTATTGATTCAAAGGCACAGGTCGTTGTAGGTATTGGTGGAGGAAAGGTAATTGATGCTGCCAAATATGCGGCATATCTGCGCAAGCTTCCATTTTTTAGTGTCCCGACTTCTTCATCCAGTGATGGATTTTCCAGTGCCAGTGCTTCCCTTTTAGTGCAGGGAAGACGTACGACAGTTCCGGCAAGAATGGCATTTGGAATTATCGTAGACACAGAAGTTATCAAGACTGCACCGGACAAGTTCATGTATTCCGGAATCGGGGATATTGTTTCAAAAATCACCGCTTTGTATGATTGGATTTTTGAAGAACAGCATGGATGCGGAAAAGTAAATGATTTTGCTATGATGATTGCAAAAAAAGCGGTCAACAGCTTTGTTCGCACTCCATTTGAGACGATTCATGATGATTTGTTTATCCGCGAATTAATGGATTCTCTTGCGATGAGCGGTGTTGCCAATGAAATTGCAGGCAGCAGTGCTCCTACAAGTGGAAGTGAACATCTGATTTCGCATGCCCTTGATAAAACGATCCCCAATCCGCAGTTACATGGTATCCAGGTAGGTGTTGCAACTTATATTATGAGCAAGGTTCATGACCATCGCTATAAGAGAGTAAATACAATCTTTACGGATACCGGTTTTTGGGATTATGTCAGTACGCTCGATTTGAAGCGTACCGATTATGAACATGCTATTGACATTGCCCCATCTATAAAGCCTCACCGCTATACTTATTTGCATGAAGAAAAATATCGGGAAATGGCAAAAGAAGTATTGTATGAGGATGAGATATTAAAGAAGGTATTTGGCGATAAATAGAAGATATATAGATAAAAAGAATAGAGATAGAAAAAGTGCAGTCGTGTGACTGCACTTTTTTAATCGGAGTGACGTGACTTGAACACGCGGCCTCTACTTCCCTAAAGTAGCGCTCTACCACCTGAGCCACACCCCGAAACGCCTTGCTTATTATATATGGTTTTATAGAGAAAAGCAAGAGATTTTCATGAAAAACTAAAAGGGGATAAGCACTGGTTGGAGAAAATAGAATAAGATAATAGGAGAGGAGCATTGCCTGCCATTTGGTGAAACAGGCGGATGGAGGAGAAGAAAATCAGTACTTATAAAAGGTTAGAAAAGGTCTATAACGAAGCGAAGGTCTTGCCGTTAAGCAGAGGCTCAAAATATGTGTTGATGAGTGACTGTCACAGAGGTGTGGGAGCGTGGAACGATAATTTTCTCCCGAATCAAAATTTGTTTTTTGCAGCTTTACAGGAGTATTTTAGGTGTGGATATACTTACATTGAATTAGGGGATGGGGATGAACTTTGGGAAAATCGTGATATATGTCAGATCATACAAACGCATAGCAATGCATTTTGGATGATGGCACAGTTTTATAAAGACAGTCGTTTTTATATGCTTTTTGGAAATCATGATAAGAAGAAAAAGAGTAAAAAATATATATGTGGCTGTATGAAAGAATATTATTGTGACAGCTGTGATACTTCGTTGGAGCTGTTTCCAGACATTGAAATTACAGAAGGACTGCGCCTGTGGGAAGAGCAGAGTGGAATGGAGATCTTACTGGCACATGGGCACCAGGGGGATTTTATAAATGATACAATGTGGAGACTTTCGCGCTTTTTAGTCAGAAATGTTTGGAGGCGGCTTGAAAGACTTGGATTTCATGACCCTACCAGTGCAGCCAGAAATTACAAGAAGAAAAAGAAAATAGAACGAAGACTGTCAGAATGGGCAAATAGTAAAGGTATTCTATTAATAACAGGACATACACATCGCCCCGTATTTCCGGAAATTGGCGAAGGGTTGTATTTTAATGATGGCAGCTGCGTGCATCCAAGGTGTATTACAGCAATTGAAATTGATAATGGAAAGATTACATTAGTCAAATGGAGTGTGCTTACAAGAGCAGATAAGAGCCTTTATGTAGGTAGGGAAGTGCTGGAAGGACCGGTAGAATTGGAAAAGTATTTTACAGGTCATTATCATTGACGGAGACGGGCAGAAAAGATAAGATAGTAAAAGGTACATAGAAAAGGAAACAGTAGAAAGTGATAAAATATGGAAAATAAAAAGAAAGTAGAAAATAAGAAAAAAAATTTTTCACAAAAGCCTAAAAAAGAAGCAATGAAAAAAGAAGAAAAAAAGAAATATGAACACAATCTTTCAAAAGTAGAGAAAAAGAAAAACAGCCGCTGTCCGGTATCCGGAAAATGCGGCGGTTGCCAGTTTATTGATGTTCCATATGAAAAACAGTTGGAGCAGAAGAAAAAGGATACGGCAAAGCTGTTAGAGCCGTTTTGCAAACTGGAGATCGTGCATGGAATGAAACAGCCGGAGCATTATCGAAATAAGGTATCCGCGGTATTTACACATGATAGAAAAGGGAATCCTTTATCCGGTGTGTATGAGGAAGGGACACATTATGTTGTTCCAGTTGAAGAGTGTCTTTTAGAAGATAAAAAAGCAGATGAAATTATCGGAACGATCCGAGGTATGTTAAAGTCCTTTAAGATCAAAGTATTTGATGAAGATACCGGCTACGGATTGCTCCGGCATGTTCTGGTCCGTGTTGGGAAAACAAGCGGACAGATCATGGTGGTTTTAGTAGTAGCATCCCCTATATTTCCTTCAAAAAATAACTTTGTGAAGGCATTATTAAAGGTACATCCCGAAATTACAACGATTGTTTTAAATGTGAATGACAGAAGGACAAGCATGGTGCTTGGTGATAAAGAACAGGTTATTTATGGAAAAGGTTTTATCGAGGATGAACTTTGCGGTAAGACTTTTAAAATTTCTCCAAAATCTTTTTATCAGGTAAACCCAGTGCAGACAGAAGTGCTTTATGGAAAAGCAATGGAATTTGCAGGGCTGACAGGGAAAGAAACAGTCATTGATGCGTACTGCGGTATCGGAACGATAGGTTTGATCGCAGCGGATAAAGCCAAGAAAGTTATCGGTGTAGAATTGAACAAAGATGCTGTAAAAGATGCGGTACAAAATGCGAAAAGAAACCAGATAAAAAACGTAGATTTTTATCAGAAGGATGCCGGAGCTTTTATGGTGCAGCTTGCGGAGCAGGGAGCACACGTTGATGTAGTCTTTATGGACCCACCACGGGCAGGAAGCGACGAAGCATTTTTGTCATCCGTTGTGAAGCTGCAGCCGGATAAGGTGGTGTATGTGTCCTGCAACCCGGAAACTTTGGCAAGGGATTTGAAGTATTTGACAAAGAAGGGGTATAAGGTGGAGCAAGCGGAAGGAGTGGATATGTTCCCGTTTACGGGGCACGTTGAGACGGTTGTTCTCTTGTCCCAACGAAAAGCGGATGATTATGTTGAGGTGGAATTGGAGTTGGACGAGCTGGATGTGACTTCAGCGGAAAGTAAGGCGAATGGCGTAGAGAGGTGCAAACTATTTATATTATTCTGTTTACGAGTGGAATTGGTTGGTGCATGGGATTTATTAATGAGAAAAAGATAGGTGGTTCCATCCTACCAAACTGGTTCATACATGCGGTATCGAATGTATTTTCTGGCATTTGCTCTGCGTTTTTGCTTTTTTGACAGATTATTTTAGATTTTGTCACCTGTATCAGAGGGAATCCCCAAAAGAGAAATGGAAAGAAAAAGGCACTGTATCGTTCTAAAAAACAGGATAAATGTGCCATAAATCCGGCGATGCAACCTATAGTTTACATTAAGAAACTATGTGATGGTGGTCTTTAGAACAGCTAACAGGTATCATTGAAACGAACAAAATTTTCAGATTGGAGGACTCGCTATGACATTAGGCGACAAATTATCAAAATTACGAAAAGAAAATAATTATACGCAGGAACAGCTTGCAGATGTTCTTGGCGTATCAAGACAAGCCATCAGTAAATGGGAAAGTAATATTACATATCCCGAAACAGAAAAGCTGATACGGATAAGTGAATTGTTTAACTGCTCTCTTGATTATCTTCTCAAAGATGCGGAAGAAACGATTTATAAACCTCAATCAGATACAGATACTCTATTTCTCAGGAAGAGAATCCGTGAAAGAAAAAGTGAAAAAACTGTTTTGGGTATGCCTTTGTGGCATATCGGAAGAAATGCAAGAGGTTTTATTGCCGTTGGATTAAATGCCCGTGGAGTTATTGCAGTTGGCTTAAAGGCAAGAGGAATTGTATCGCTTGGTATGCTATCCTTTGGAGTGCTATCGCTTGGTATGCTTTCTTTTGGCTTGCTTTCACTCGGTATGTTTGCTCTCGGTCTTTTGTCCGCTGGTTGTTTTTCCATTGGCGTATTTGCAACCGGTGCAATTAGTTTAGGTATCATTTCTCTCGGCGCAATCGCTATCGGTGATTTTTCTGTCGGAGCATTATCTATTGGTAAATATTTTGCACTCGGTGATAATGCAAGAGCTATGATTGCGTTAGGAGATACCGAAGCCGCAGGAAGCGTTTTTCAAAAAATTGGCGAGCTTTCCGCACAGGATATTACTGCCGTAAAGCAATCGCTCGATACGGTTGTTCCGACTTACCTCTCATGGGCGAAAGAAATAATCAAGCTGTTTTTATGAGGTTTTATATGCTGTTAAATACTTTTAATACTGTGTTTGCGGCTACATACAGGAGGAACTTGCCGACATATTTGGAGTGTATAAGTGTTCTACCAACGGTAGATAGACAATTTTCTCCTTTCATATCATGCGTTCTACCAGCAGTCGATAGACATTTTTACAGAAACGATTATAATGAAGGCAATAAATGAGAAGGAGACCGAAGTAAAATGAATCAAGAAAAAACAGGTGCTTTTATTGCACAATTAAGAAAAGAAAGCAATATGACGCAAGTTCAGTTGGCAGATGAATTAGGAGTTACCAATAAAGCTATTTCAAAATGGGAAAATGGTAAGTCATTGCCGGATGTGCAATTGTTTCAACCAAT
The DNA here is from genome assembly GCA_021153325.1 of Lachnospiraceae bacterium. Classification (GTDB taxonomy): domain Bacteria; phylum Bacillota; class Clostridia; order Lachnospirales; family Lachnospiraceae; genus RGIG3002. The sequence continues at coordinate 12,802 of JAGKTQ010000044.1, forward strand.
ATGTAAGTTGTTTCACATTAGTGTCAATGAATTATTGGCAGGAGAACATATACAACAAGAAGAAATACAATATAAAACCGAACATATGTTATTGGAATATGTTTTATTAACAAAGAACATATGGAAATTGAGTTTAATTTCATTTCTTTTAATTGGGATAGGTTCATTGATTTGCTTCTTACCGTTTATGGTCAATAGAACAGACACAGTAATTCGTATTTTCGGTTGCAGTATAGGAGCTATTATTATTCTTTTTGGAGTCTATATGAATTTTATTGTTAAAATATATATGAATACAAATAGAGTGTATAATTATATGAATGAAAAATTCGGGCATATGAAGCTGTTTATTTCAGGCATTATTATGGAACTCGTAAGTATAAATATGTTCAGCTTTATGTCTCTGGGATACGAGGGAAAGGGTGTTAATGCTATATTAGGAACAATTGCATTTGTGCTATGTTTTGTTGGTACAAATCTAATTATAATGGCTTGTAATATAAAAAATAATCGTAATGCAAAATAGAATCATTATGAAAAATAATCAAGCTGTTTTTATAAGGCTTGTCTCTGCTCGAAAGTAGAACAAGCGAATAAATTGTACGGAGGAAAGTATGGATAAAAAGAAAATAATGGCATTTGAACCTTGGTTTTTTATTTTTTTCGGCTTGTTCCATCTGCACAGGATATGGGGATTGATTGACAGAAATTCCTACGCTGAATTCTGGACAGGCGTGTTACATAATAAAGGATTGTTTTATTTTGTGCTGATGGGAATATTAGCAATACTGTGCGTTTTGGGTATTATTACTTTTTGTAAAAACCGGCATTGCAACTACTGGTGGAGATGGATATATGTCTTTGGCGGTATCTATGTGTTGTTTGATTTGTTCGCTATTGCTGTCGGATTGGACTTTTGGAATAAACTTTTATTGTGGATGTTTGATGTACAATCACCGTACTGGAATGTAATATGGTCTTTCTTTATTTTGCTTGGTGGATTTGTATTTGCATTGGGAATATACTTATTAATACAAAGAAAGAGATGAAAAACGAGCTGTTTTTATATGGTTTTAAGTGCTGTCAAATACTTTTGACACCGTGTTTTCAGCAAAGTAAAACAGGTTTGATAGACAAAAAAAGAAAAAGTGATTATTCTCGAAGCAGGTAGGGAGAACAAATCACTTGTGAAGGAGGAAAATTTATGGAGCTGAACGCACAAATAAAAAAGTATCGAACAGAGCTTAATCTGTCCCAAGAGGAATTGGCGGAGAAGGTCTATGTGACAAGGCAGACGGTTTCAAATTGGGAGAATGAGAAAAGCTACCCGGATATCCACAGCCTGTTGCTTCTCAGTTCATTGTTCAATGTATCTCTCGACCAACTAATTAAAGGAGATGTTGAGACAATGAAAGAAATTATCAACGAGCAGGAAGTTAAGAAGTTTAATTATTACGGAAACATTTTCAGTATTCATTTTTTTATTTTGATTATCACAGCGGCACCGCTATTCTTTTGGTTAGAACGATATGCGTTCATACCTTTCGGGGTGTTGTTTGCAATTACAATGTTTTGGGCATTGAAAGTTGAAAAAATCAAGAAAGAAAATGATATTCAGACTTACAAGGAGATAGTTGCATTTACAGAGGGAAAGAAACTGGATGAACTCCACAAAGCAGTGGAAGTAGGAAAGCGTCCATACCAAAATGTATTGAAGGTTATCATCAGTGCTGTTGTTACGGCGACAGTTTGCTTTTTGATTGGGCTGTTAATGCACATATTTTTGAATTGAGTGAATTGTTTTGGTTTTAAGCAGTAATAGTGAAATTTACATTAAAATCAGCGATTCCACGCATATTCTCCGTTTGAGGTGTGTGTTTTTGCTTTAGAAAGCATTAAAATGCAGGGGAAAAACACATTGGAGGTAAAGTTATGAACCAACTGAAAATCGGCAAATTTATTGCCCAGAAAAGAAAAGAGAAAAACCTGACCCAAGAGCAGCTTGCGGAAATACTCGGCGTGTCCAATAAAACCGTATAAAAATGGGAATGCGGAAAGTGTATGCCTGACTACGGCATTATAAAACCATTGTGCCAAGAGCTTGGCATTACCGTATCTGAGCTTATAGACGGCGAGGTTAAGGCTGACAGCAGTATTCGGGTGTTTGACGAAGAACAAATACTTGATATGCTCGGGCGGATACAGCAGCTTGAAAAAACAGAGAATGTCAATTCTCGGTATCCTGCTGATTGTAATGGGAATTGCTTTGTTTGCATTTTCTCAGTTGCTAGGCGGAACGGATTTCAGAGATTTTCTGTCCGGTTTGATGATGGGAATTTCTGTCGGAGAAATGCTCGCCGGAGTATATATCATAGGTCGATCCTTCGCAAAACAGTAGAAAATCATGATTGCTACGCTAAGTAGCATAAATGTAATCGGTTGTTTCTTGTGGAATTCCTGCGAAATCGCTATGATGAGCCTGCAAATTTCAAACAAGGAGGACTCAAATATGAGTTTAGGAGAAAAAATCAGAGAACAGAGAAAACAGGCAGGTCTTTCACAGGAACAGCTTGCTGTAAAGTTAAATGTGTCCAGACAGGCAATTACCAAATGGGAAACGGACAAAGGAATTCCCGATGTTGCCAACCTGATAGCAATTAGTGATGAATTTGGGTTGAGTTTGGACGAGCTGATTAAGGGAAATGTTGCTGTAAAAAGGAAAATCATTGCCGATAGCTCCGCTAAGAAATGGCACATACTGGTTATCGTGTACTTATTGGCTATCGTGACCTATATCGCCTATTTTGCTGTCTGCCACAGTATTTTGATGATCGGATTTCTGGTCGCCACGCTGTTTATGCTGTTCTTTGAACTGCGGATTTTCATTAAAGAGAGAATATATCGATAGGGCAAAAACGACAAGACAGAGTAAAAATGGAGGGACAAAATAGCACGATGAAAGCCACAAAAATTATAAGTATACTCATTGGCGGCATACTGGGAGCAATTTGTGCAGGCATCACGGCATATTTTTGGGAAGTCCATTTGCTTCGGCTGCTGTAGGATTTGTATGGTATTTCGCTGGTTACTATATTGGAAAATGTATCGGTAAAGCCAGAGAAAAATCAAAAGGAAAAAGGGAAAAGGAAAAAAGTAACTGAATAACTTATATTTCGGCTTTGTCACGCAGAGTAACAGCATTGTCATAGATAGTTTATTGCATTTGATGACGTTTCAGATTACATTGGGTTCATCAAAACAATCAAGGAGGTCATCACAATGACATTAGGTAAAAAATTAAAAGAAGCAAGAAAACAGGCAGGGCTTTCCCAAGAACAGTTATCTGAGAAATTGGGAGTTTCCCGTTCTGCGGTTGCAAAATGGGAAACGGATAACGGTATTCCCGATGTAGATAATCTGAAAATTCTTTCCAAATTACTGAATATAAGCATTGATTATCTGCTCGACAACGGCGAAGCAATTAACGAATTGGTTATGCGTGAACCGTATAACTTATCGGAATACGGAAAGGGCGGTAAGGGTAAACGGAAAGACCGTGCTGTGTTGGATAAGTTCCCTACTGCAGAAATCCACACCCTTATCGGAGAGCAAAAACTGACAAAGGGTGAAAAAGTTATTGACAATGTGCTTGGTATCTTCACCGATGCTCCGTTCGGGATTCCCGGACTAATCAACTCGGTAAAAAACACGGATAAACAGTTTTATTTGGTGGAAAAAGACGGCAAGCAGTTTTTTGTTACCGTGACGGATGAGTTTATTGAAACCCGTCAGCTTGCCAAGCGTGTGAACAGCAAAAAAATTGAAATCGGGAATTGGAGATTTACTAAATGTGAATATGAAGTCAAATAGATGCGATGGAAAAGGAATGAATAACGAAAAACTCTTGGGAGGTATATTGTGAGATGATACACAGAGATATAATGTCGCCGCAAAAAACAATACTTGTGTTATTCTTAGTTGTACTCGTGGGCGTTGTTTTTGTATTGGATATTCTTCCAAAGGGTATTGCACAGGGATTTGCTTGCGTGGGAATAAAACTGGATTCCAGTGATTTGGGAACAAAATATGGGATGGGCATAACCGTTAGACTGCTCGGGTTGGCTTTGCTCCTTCCGATTCTATCTCAGCTAAGCGATATGCGGATATTCACATATAGAATTGATAAAACCTGCTTTGCCCTCAGTTGGCTGTTCTTTGTCTATATTGCTGCCAATTTAGAAATTGGCAGCGTGGCTCATGCAACTCCACGGTTGCTTCTGTTGATGGTTTTAGAGTGTATTGCCATCGGTTTTTATGAGGAGATACTCTTTCGGGGTGTGCTGCTGCGGCAATACATAGAACTCTTTGGGAATAGTCATAGAAGAATCATCTGGGCTGTTTTTGCGTCAAGCCTCATGTTTTCGTTGACACACATGATGAATTTTCGAACGGGAGTTAGCACCGTGGCAGTATTGTCGCAGGTAGGCTATACTTTTATTATGGGAGTTGCCTTCTCGGCACTGCTGATTAGAACGAATTGGAACCTTCTGTGGTGCGGCATTCTTCATAGTATATATGACATGGTGGGCGGCTTTGGTGATTTTTATGTTCGGCAAGCGACAACTGAAGCGATAGCGAGCAATAACACCCCAAGCGCAGGCGCATACCTGATGAATCTCTGCCTTTTTATTCCCTTGCTGTTGTATGCAGTTTTTCTGCTGCGAAAAGATGTAAGTCATTAACAACCGAAAACATAAAAAGTAAGACTTTATCACACAGAGAAACGTCATGCTTGCTAGAGATTAGTTCGTTCTATTTTGGTAAATTATCATATTGTGAGTTATAAATTGGAAGCATTTCAATCAGTTCACCATGTCGTTGCTATTTTGTGTTATGCTATGTTATAGAATTTTCTTTCCCTTATTTTTTCCCTTATCAGAGTTCGTAAACTCATATGGAAAGATATAAAACAAGGGAAAGCCTAAGGGAAAGCTCACCTGCGGCAAACATAGTGTTTTCAAGGGCTTATGAGGAATTTAATGATAAAATATAACAGTTATTAAATCCCTTAAAACAGGTGAAATCTCAATTCCAGTTTGTTGAGCTAGTAAATTCATATTTTTCACTCTACGGAGCGTAGAAACCGCATAAATTCACCATATTCTACATTTCGTGGGTGTAAAGTGGAGATATTTTGTATGATAATCAAACCAGGAAGGAGGGAAAACAAATGGACCAAATAAAGATTGGAAAATTTATCGCTGATGAAAGAAAGAGAAAAGGATATACCCAAAAACAACTCTCTGAAAAATTAGATATCAGTGATAAGACAATTTCTAAATGGGAACGAGGAAATGGTTTTCCAGAAGTATCATTATTGTTGCCTTTGTGTATTGAATTAGAGATAACAGTAAATGAGCTTTTATCTGGGGAAAGAGTATCAGAAGATGATTATCGTAAGAAAGCGGAGGAAAATATGGTGAATTTAGTAAAAGAAGCACAGGAAAGTAAAAAGAAAATTATATTATCAACTATGGTGGCTGGGTTATCAGTTGTTGCTGCTGTACCTTTAGTTATGGTTGCAGGGATGTTAGAAATGGAGACCTGGTTACGAATTTTGTTAATTGTGATAAGCTTGACGATTATTGGAATGGGTGTATCAATTGCTTGTATTCTTGACAGAGAAGCAGGAGCATTTGAATGTCCTGAATGCAATAATAGATTTGTTCCTGATATGAAGTCCTATGTTATGGGATTGCACACAATTACAAAGCGTAAATTAGTATGTCCTCATTGTGGAGCTCATAGGTATTGCAAAAAAGTGCTTACAAAGTAAATTTTTATCTATGTAATGAGATAGACAACTTTCAGCTTTCGCCTGCTTTGCATAATTGCTATATCGACGGTTAGAAGCATATATTAAAATAACAATGGGCTGTCCGTTATGGATGGCACATTCGCACATATGGAGATTTTTTTCAATTTCCACTCAATTTACATTCAATGTAGGTTGGGTGGATTTTTTATATTCTATACCTACAAAATAAAACGCCCGCAGGGCAGAAAGGCAGGTACAGAGTATGTACGAAGAAAATAATTCACATGACAAGCCGGTTGTAATCGGTATTGACCACGGGTTTTCACTTATGAAAACCAAGCATCACATTTTTAGTAACGGCGTAATGAGGTGTAACGTCAGACCACCGGTGGCGGAGAATAGCTTTTATTATGATGGCAGTTATTACTGCATCGGTGGGGAGCGTAAGACAGTTCACGAGGATAAGACAGCGGATGAGGATTTCTTCCTTTTAACATTGGTAGCTGTTGCCAAGGAAATAAAGACCAGGGGATTGCCACGCACTTTGCGTGTGGTGCTGGGTGTGGGAGTTCCTTTTAAGCGATTCGGGAAGGAGCAGGCGAAGCTGGTAGCATATTTGAAGCGAAGCGGTACACATTATATTGAATTTGAAGAGGAGGATTATGTCATAACCATTGAAAATGTATATTGTTTTCCGCAGTGCTTTGCGGCGGTGGCAGACCGTATCGGCAACATGCATGGACGATATGTTGTGGCAGATATTGGTTCCTGGACCAAGGATATCATCTGTATTGATGAGAAAAAAGTACAACCGGATAAATGTGTCACCGTACCCAATTCCATAATTACGCTGTTTCAGGAAATCAACGCAGCTGTTGCAGAGGCTGCATGCGGTAGAATTCCGGAAAGTGTGTTACAGAATTTCATACTTGGTAAGGATGTGGTAATTCCTGAGGATGTAAAAGAGATTATCATATCAAAACTGAAGGCGTTTGCAGCGGATATAGAAGGTATGCTTGATGAGAGCGGATTTGACCTTGCATATTCCAACATTCTTTATGTGGGTGGCGGAGCGACCATTATGAGAAGGTTTGGAAATGCAAGGGAAAACGCAGCTTATCTGGAGGATATCAGACTGAATGCCAAAGGCTATGAAATTCTGGCAACCCATCAGATGAATAAAAGGTAGGTCGGTGTAATGCAGAAAACAAAAGATGGATGTCGCTGGACTATCCGACTGAGCAATAAGGACTATGCACAGAAAGAGGTAATCCGCATGTTTGAATATTTATTGGCAACCGGCGAGTATGCAACGGAGTCTGATATTTTCAGAGAAGGCATTAAAAGCCTTTATCGGGAAAAGACGGAGCCGGACAGAATTACAGACTGGGATAATCGAATACAGGAATGTGCCCGCATTACAGCAGACAATATGATGGAGCGTATGCAGACCATGCTGGATGCAACTGTGCGTAAAGGTGGTCTTGTGAATGTGGCAGGAACTGTTGCAGATGCAGATGAAACGGTTGAAGCAGATGTGGGGATGGCACCACCGGAGGCAGTTGAAGAGCTGTCAGAAGAGGTGGATGATTTCCTGAGTGATTTCTTTGGTTATATATAAAATTTCTTGAGTATCATTAAGGCTGACAAAGTGACGTCAGGTAATCGTTTCTTGCGATTGGCTGTACGTCTGCATGTCAGACGGTGGTGCATAAGGGAGTAGTAAAATTCATATGGAAGCTGGGGTTTGGGGATGTCAAATCCCCAACAAGTTTTGCCCCGTGTCTACACGGGGCGGAACTTGCTCTACTATTCGCGACATAGTGGAGCGTATTCGCAAGCGTTAGCGCGCGTACTCGTGAACGACCTTAGGGGAGTGAGCGTATAACCGGAGGGAGGAGCGTAAGCGACGGCGAAAAATAAGTGCCGTATCCGGCACAAGACAGATAAAGCAGATTTAGAGGAGGATTTATATGGCGAGAAACGGAGTTCAATTTAATATGTGGCTTTCGGAAGAAGAGAAAGCAAGGATTCAGGAAAAAGCAAATAAAGCAGGCATCAGTATGTCGGAGTATATCAGAAGATGCGCCCTTGGCAGGAAGATACCACAGTATGGAGATGTGGCAGTATTGAGGGATATTTCAGCGGAGCTTGGTAAGATTGGTTCCAATCTGAATCAGATAGCACATCATCTGAATGCCGGCGGCAGCGTTTATTCGGTATATTATGATTTACAGGAAGTGATAAAGGACTGGAATGATATGCACTTTCGGATACTCAAGCAGGTAGAGGATGTCTGCTGTGGTAAGTATCATTACAGGAGGAGTGCATAATGGCAATCATCAAACACATACCGGTAAAGAACAGATATTATTCTGCTGCGGTGGAATACCTTACCTGCAAATTTGATGAGCATACTATGAAGCCCTTGGAGGATGCCAAGGGACGAATGATAATGCGTGACAATTTCTTGATCGAGGGTATCAATTGCAAGGTTGATACCTTCGGTGCAGAATGTATTGAGGTTAACCGGTATTATGGTAAAAATAACGCTGCAAGGGATGTAAAGGCACATCATTATATCATCAGTTTTGCACCGGAAGACAATATTACCATGCAGGAGGCGATGGATTTTGGGAAACTATATGTGGAGAAGTTCCTGCCGGGACATCAGGCAATTCTGGCGGTGCATCCGGATGGTCATAACGGTACCGGGAATGTTCATGTTCACATTGTAATCAATTCCGTCAGAAAGTATGAGGGCAAAAAAGAACGCTGGCAGGATAAGCCTTGCGAAAATGCTCATGGTTAATAAAGAAGCACAACAAAAACAGGACAAGGACAGCAGCCCCGCCGCTATTCCAAAGCAAGGGGAAATAGAAAACCAGATAGAGAG
>JAGKTQ010000020.1 GCA_021153325.1 Lachnospiraceae bacterium
GTGAAAACAACGGTATCCCTATGCAAAGAATTTGGGAAATCAAAGGAAGAGACGATGGCAAAATTAATTGAGAAGTGCAGTTTGGAAAAACAGATGGCAAGGGAAAAGGTGGAGTTATATTGGGCAGAGAAGTAAAATAATCTATTGCAGGCTGGTAATGTCTCAGAAAATATTCTGTAATTGTGGAAAATTACTAATAAATTTAATAAAAGAGAAAAAATTTAAAACAAAATTGACAAAATAGTCTGTAAATAATATAATAAGAATATCATGTGGCAAGAAAATTTTAGCATACAGGGGGTATACTTATGAAAAAACAAAAGGACACAACAATTAAACAAAAATTAAAGGCTAGTTTTAATTTGACGCTACTGATTTCCAGTATATCCGGAGTCTTGGGGTTGATTCTGTTGCTGGTAGTAGATTCGCAGTATAGTAGCGCATTAGTAGATAATGGTTTTATTCAAGGTGATCTTGGAGAATATAATTCTTACTTGAATAAGGGTGGTGCTTTTGTAAGAGATATCATTGTATTGACAGATGAAGATGAAATTGCCAGTGCACAGCAATCACTTGCAGAGGCAGATGAAAAGGTAGAGTACTATTTAGAGCAGTTCACCGACAAATTAAAAACGAAAGAAGAAAAAGAACTGTTAGAGGTAATTAATGAAAACTATCCGAAATACATTGCTATACGTGAAGAGGCAATTGAACTTGGATTACAAAATAACAATGAGGAAGCTTTAGAGCTTTTCCGTAAAGAAGCGGTACCATATTTGCAGACAGTCATGCAGGCATCCGATGAAATCTTTGCTTTAAATGTAGAACTGGGTGATAGTACATCCGATACTTTGACACTGATGAGCCGGATTATGATGATTGTTATTGTGGCAGTGATAGTTGCAGCAAGTGTAGTAGCTAAGAAGCTTGCGGCTAAAACAGCGCAAGAGATTTCGGAGCCGATCATAGAAATAGAAGCAGCAACAAAGAAAATTGCCCATGGTGAACTGGATGTCAACATAAAGGTAGAATCCAATGATGAAATAGGAGAAATGGCATCGAACTTTAATATGGCAGTGGCTAAGATCAATATGTATGTGAAAGAGATCAGCCGCGGATTAGGAGAGATGGCAACAGGAAATTTTGATATTGCAACAGACGTTGATTTCCAAGGAGACTTCTCAGAATTAGCACATGCACTGGAAACAATCATTAAGTCTTTGAGTGTTTCTATGAAACAGATCAATGATGGTTCTGAACAGGTAGCTTTAGGAGCACAGCAGCTTGCAGAAAACGCACAGCAGCTTGCGGAAGGAGCAACCAGTCAGGCAGGAGCTGTAGAAGAATTAACAGCAACAGTTGAGAGTGTAACACTTACAGCAAAAGATAGTGCGGTAAAGACAGAAAATGCATATAAAGAGGCAGAAGAATTTGCAAAAGTAGCAAAAGAAAGCAGTAAAGAGATGGAACACCTTACAGAGGCTATGGAGCGGATCAATAGTACATCACGAGAAATCGAAAGTATTATTGCAGAGATTGAAGATATTGCTTCACAGACGAACCTGCTTTCCTTAAATGCATCTATTGAAGCAGCAAGAGCAGGAGAAGCCGGAAAAGGTTTCGCAGTTGTTGCAGATCAGATTGGAAAACTGGCGGCTGACAGTGCACAGTCTGCTGTGAATACAAGAGAACTTATCAGTAAGTCCATGGATGAAATTACACGTGGAAATCAGATTACAGAACGTACAGCAGAGGCATTGGAAAAAGTAATTGAAGGTATCCGCTTACTGGCAGATTCCGCAAAAGAATCCAGTAGCTTATCCGCTGAGCAGGCAGAAATTATGGACCAGATCCAACAGGGTATTGAGCAGATCGCAGACGTTGTTCAGAGCAATTCTGCTTCTGCACAGGAGACATCAGCAACAAGTGAAGAGTTGTTTGCACAGTCAGAAAATCTGAAAGCATTAGTAAGTCAGTTCAAAGTACGCAATATGGAATAAAAATTAAAGTAGGGAAAGACAGAATACGAAAGTGTAAATGTCTTTTCCTGCTTTCTTTTTGGAAAGAGGAGATTTGGGTTAAGCCATGATATATACAATTCCGGATTATTACAAAGAATTTCAATGTATCGCTGCTCAGTGTGAGGATACCTGTTGCGCTGGATGGCAGATAGTCATTGATAAAAGTTCCTTAAAGAAATATCGGAAAGTCAAAGGGAAGTTTGCAAAGAGGTTACGACGTTCGATTCATTGGCAAAAGAGTATTTTTAAGCAGTCAAAAGATAAAAGATGTGCTTTTTTGAATGAGCAAAACTTGTGTGATATGTATACCGCACTAGGAGAAAAAAGTCTGTGTAAGACTTGCAGAAGATATCCACGGCACATGGAAGAATTTGAAAATGTAAGGGAGATTACATTGTCTGTTTCCTGTCCGGAGGTGGCAAAAATTTTGTTGCATAAAAAAGAGCCAGTCTCCTTTTTATCTTTTGAGCGGGATGGGGAAGAGGAATATGAGGATTTTGATCCATTTTTACATTCGGAGCTTGTAGAAGCGCGGGAAGTGATGTGCCGAATCTTACAAGATAGAAAGAAAGACATTGCTGTGAGGGCAGGATTGGTTTTAGGTCTTGCACATGATATGCAGGTGCGTATTAAAAAAAGAGAACTTTTTTCCTGTGATGAGGTTTTTGTCAAATATCAGAAAGAAAATGCTGCCCAATTTGTAACTGAAAAATTAAAAGAAAGAGGTAGAAATGTAAAACAATGTTATCGTGAAGAATTACAGTTGTTTCAAAAGTTGTATCGATTGGAATTACTGCACGAGGAATGGGCGGTGCATTTAGAGGAAACGGAGGCACTTCTGTTTGGAAGTGGAGAAGAATTTTATAGACAGCTTCATAGAGAATTTGCAGACTGGCTGAGGAGAAACATGCCGGATTGGCAGATCTGGATGGAACAATTGCTTGTATATTTTGTGTATACTTATTTTTGTGGGGCTGTTTATGACGCAAAAGCATATACAAAGGCAAGAATGGCAGTAAACAATGTCTTTTTGATCTATGAAATGCTTGCTGCAAGGTGGTTAAAAAATGAGAGGATGCTGGATATGGAAGAAGTGATCATGCTTGTGTACCGGTATTCCAGAGAGATAGAGCATTCGGATACAAACTTAGAGAGGATAGAGAATCTTTAGGATTCTCTGTCCTTTCTTTTTGACCTTACATAGATTTTACAATATTTTACATAGCCGTGATAGTGAGTATTTTTGTTTTGTCTTATGCTGATAATTGAGTTAGAGCGTCTAAAAACAAAAGGTAAGGGAAGATTTGTTGTAAAAAAGAGAATTTGGAGGTAACAACAGATGAAAGAAAATACTACTATGGAAAAACAGCTTTATATGAATCGAGAATTATCATGGCTGAAGTTTAATGAGAGAGTGTTAGAAGAGGCAGAAGATGAAAAAAATCCGCTTTGTGAGAGACTGACCTTTGCTTCTATATATCAGAGCAATCTGGATGAATTTTTCAGAGTACGAGTAGGCGCTTTGATCGATCAGGATCTGATGAATCCAAAGCAGCGTGAAAATAAGACAGGCATGACAAGTAAAGAGCAGATTGATGCGATTTTGGAACAGGTAAGAAAATTATCGGTGAGGAAAGATTTTGCTTATAAGAAGCTCATGGAAGAGCTGAAACAATATCATATTAACATCGTGAATTTTAATATGCTCACCGAAGAGGAAAGTGATTATTTGGAGCAATATTTTGATACAGAGATCGCACCGCTCATTTCCCCTATTTTGTTAGGAAAAAATGCACCGTTCCCGTTTTTAAAAAATAAAGATATTTATGCAGCAGTATTGTTGGTATCCAAGAGCGGAAAAGAAAGAGTAGGTATCATACCGTGTAGTAATAATGTTTTCCAACGATTGATTCAATTGCCGTCTCATCCTGGTAAATATATGCTTTCGGAAGAGTTGATCTTACATTTTGTATCTAAAATATATAAGAAATATATCGTAAAATCAAAGACTTTGATCCGTGTTACAAGAAATGCAGATATTGATGCTGCTTCTCTTTATGATGAGGATTTAGCAGATTATCGTGAGATCATGGTAGAGGTTATTAAAAGAAGAAAAAAATTAAGTTCACTAAGATTGGAGTTGTCAAGGGGTGTGGATGAGGAAGTCGTAAAAACGCTTTGTAAAAATCTGGAATTGGACAAAAAGTATGTGTTCCAGAGTGAAACACCGTTAGACTTAAGTTTCGTTTTTTTATTACAAGATGACCTGAGAAAAAACAGCGAGCTTTTTTATAGTAGACGTATTCCACAGCATTCTTCTATGTTCGATCTAAAGAGAAGTATCATAGAGCAGGTAAAAGAAAAAGATAAAATGCTTTCTTTCCCATTTGAAAGCATGCGTCCGTTTTTGATGATGCTTCGGGAGGCAGCAGAAGATCCAGAAGTTGTTTCTATTAAGATGACACTTTATCGTGTGGCAAGAGACAGTAAGATTGTGGAGGCACTTGTAGAAGCGGAAGAGAATGGAAAAGAGGTTCTGGTACTGGTAGAACTGCGTGCAAGATTTGATGAAGAAAATAATATTGAATGGTCCAGAAAGCTGGAAGAAGCCGGATGCCGCGTTATTTACGGACTGGACAACTACAAAGTGCATTCCAAGCTCTGTCTGATTACAAGAAAAGTACAAAATGGAATTGAATATATTACGCAGATCGGCACGGGTAATTATAACGAAAAGACTTCAAAGATTTATACAGACCTTATGGTAATGACAGCTGATCCATCTATCGGTCTGGAAGCATCAGAAGTATTTCAAGCATTGTCTTTGCAGGAAGTGGTAAATCATACGGAACAGCTCTTGGTTGCGCCGAAATGTCTGCAAAATAAAGTGCTTGAAATGATTGACGAAGAAATTGCCCATGCAAAAAATGGGGAAAAGGCGTATATTGGGTTAAAGATGAATTCTTTGACGGATAAAGCAATCATAGATAAGCTGATCGAGGCATCAATGGCAGGCGTTAAAATTGATATGGTTATCCGTGGCATCTGTTGTTTAGTACCGGGAATCCAAGGCTGTACGGATAATATTCATGTTACGAGCATTGTAGGAAGATATTTGGAGCATTCCAGAATTTACATTTTTGGCACAGATGAGAGGGAGAAAATGTTCATTGCCTCTGCGGATTTCATGACTAGAAATACTGTAAAAAGAGTGGAAGTGGCTATTCCGGTCAAAGACAAAGACATCAGGCTTCGCCTGCATGAATTGTTTGTGACTCTTTTAGCAGATAACTGTAAAGCAAGAACATTGTGTGCAGATGGAAATTATAGAAAAGTAATGACAGAGGGAAAGGAACTGAACTCGCAGGAAGTTTTTTTTGAACAAGCATATCAGAATGCAAGTATAGCCGAGCAATCATCAAATATATAAAAGCAAGGAAGTGTAAAAGGTGGCAGAGAAGACAGAAAAAATATGGTGTTTCATATTGGGGGAACGTTTAACCGAGTGTACAATAGAGGAAGCGCTTGCACAGGATTTACCGAGCGTATTTTTGTCAACATCAAAATATGCAGCAGAAGTTCTTGAAAAAGTGGGCATGAAAAACGAAGGAGATCTGAGCCTGAAGGAGGTGGGATTTTCCAAGGTGGAAACACAGCAGGAGTGTATGGCGGGAACCTTTTACATTCCAAAACTTGTGGATATTTTGGGAACGCGTTTTCAAATTCTTTTTTATATTGATCAAAGACACGTAGTCATTATTGATGATGATGATTTTTCTAAAAGAATGATCAACCGCATCCGTTATAAAAAAGCATATCAGGGTGACACAAAGGAGCGGTTCTTGTACAATTTCATTTCGGAATTTATGAGCCGTGATCTGGCACTTTTGGTACAGTATGAAAAGCGTCTGATGCAGTTAGAAGAAGATGTAACAAAGGAAAAGACAAGCAATTTCCAAAGCACCATTTTGACAATACGAAATGAACTGATGACGCTTCGTGAATATTATGATGAAATTGCAGATATGGCGCGGGAATTGGAAGAAAATGAAAACCGGTATTTTGCAAAGAAGCAGTTGAAATATTTTGGAACGATCTCAGCGAGAGCAGACAGACTGATGGCACGTACAATCCGCCTGTTGGAGAGGGCACAGCAGATCGCAGATACCTACCAGACGAATATGGATGCAAGGCAGAATAATAATATGAAGTTCTTAACGATCATTTCTACGATTTTTATGCCACTGACTCTCATTACGAGCTGGTATGGAATGAATTTTAAAAATATGCCGGAGTTGGAAAAGGGGTATCCTTTTGTAATCTTGCTCAGCCTGGTTGTTATATGTGGATGTATATTTATATTCAAGAAAAAGCACATATTGTAAATACCTAAAATTAGTAATATACAAACACCTGTTCTGGTGCTATAATAATTCTGTAAAGAGTAATACGATGAAAAAGCAGGATTGGAGGCACATTCAGGATGGAGAACAGAATATATTTATGTATAGACTTAAAATCATTTTATGCTTCTGTGGAGTGTGTGGAACGGGGACTTGACCCGTTGAAAACAAATTTAGCCGTAGCAGATCCTGAAAGAAGTGAGAAAACGATATGTCTTGCTATTTCTCCGTCCATGAAGGCGTTGGGCATCAAGAATCGGTGCAGAGTGTTTCAAATACCAAAAGATGTAAAATATATTATGGCACCGCCTCGGATGAAGTTATATATAGAATATGCAGCAGATATTTATGCAATCTATTTAAAATATGTTGCAAAAGAAGATATTCACGTATATTCCATTGACGAGGCTTTTTTAGATGTAACAAATTATCTTTCTTTATATCAGCTCAATGCAAAAGAGCTTGCCCTGCAGATCATGGCAGATATTATGAAAAGTAAAGGTATCACAGCAACGGCAGGGATAGGAACCAACCTTTACCTTGCCAAGATCGCGTTGGATATTACAGCAAAGCATGTTTCGGATAACATCGGGTATTTGGATGAGGAACAATATTGCAAAACTTTATGGAACCATAAACCACTTACAGATTTCTGGCGGGTAGGAGCAGGAACCGTAAGGCGTCTTGCAAGTATGGGGATACTGACAATGGGCGATATAGCCCACGCGGAGGAAGAGTCACTTTATCAGATGTTTGGCGTAGATGCAGAGCTTTTGATCGACCACGCGTGGGGGAGAGAGAGTACTACGATGGAGGATATTAAAGCATACCGCCCGAAGAACAGCTCGATGTCGAGCGGACAAGTGCTTTCAAGAGATTACACGTTTGAAGAATGCCGCCTGATCGTAAAAGAAATGACAGACGCTTTATGTTTGGATATGGCAGAGCAGGGGTTGGTAACGCAGTCTCTATCCTTAATGGTCGGTTATTCTAATGCGCTTGCTATGAAACCCGCAGGAGGAACTACGACGATGACCGTATGTACCAATTCTTATCGCATCATCGTTCCGTATGTTATGAAATTATATGAGCGTATTGTACAGAAGGATAAGCCTATTCGCAGACTGAGTGTGACGTGTAACAGTATTTGTGATGAAGCCTATGAGCAATACGACCTTTTCACGGATTATGCTGAGGTGGAACGTGACCGAAAATTGCAGAAGGCGGCACTAGAGATTAAGAGAAGGTTCGGGAAAAATGCACTTGTGCGCGGAATGGATCTGCAGGAGGCAGGAACGACGATAGAGCGTAATAGGCAGATAGGAGGGCATAAAAGTGGCGAATAGTTATAAGAAGGTGCATCCTAAAATGGACAGAGAAAATCGTGCCAAGCAGTTCATGCCCTTCGACGCATTAAAAGGGTTTCGTGAGGCATTAGAAGAAAAAGAGAGGATCGTTGTACCGAAAAGAGAATTGTCTGAAGAGCAGAAGGAAGAACTGGACTTTAAACTACGGCAGATTAAGAAAATGGATATGATCACTGTGGAATATTTTCAGGATGGAGAATATGTACAGATTACAGGTGTCGTTTCCAGAATAGATGAAACGAGTAAGAGTATGAAAATTGTAAATACTAAAATTCCATTTGAGGACATCGTAGATTTGCGAGGAGAAACATTGGGAATGGAATAGCGAACGGAATGAAAATAGCTTGCTATAGGTTGAAACTATAGCAAGCTATAGTTTTTTTAGATTAACACTTTAGTAAGGAAGTGTGTATAATGAAATCATATTAACCCGATAGGAAAACAAGAGAAATAGGAGGGAAGTTATGAGTAACAAAAATTTGCATTTTGAAACGAAGAGGATTCATTCAGGATATTCATCGGCTGAACACTTTTATGCAGTAAATACGCCAATCTATCAGACGGCTGGTTTTGATTTAGGTGATATTGATAGGGCAAGAAGATTATGGACCGGAAGCGAAGCAGGAGGAATTTATTCAAGAGTAGGAAATCCAACAGTAAGTGTACTGGAAGAGAGGATCAAGGAATTGGACGGCGGGTCGGCAGCTATCGGAGTGGCATCCGGAATGGCAGCCATTACATATACGATTCTTCTGTTAGGAGAAGGCGGGGGAAATATTATTTCAGCTTCCTCTTTATATGGAGCGGCGCAGGAGTCGCTGACCAACTTCTTCCCGAAATTCGGGATTACAACAAAATTTGTAAAAAACCGGAATGATGTCAGAGAATATGAGGCATTGATCGACGATAACACAAAGGCAGTTTATTTAGAAAGTATCAGCAATCCGAATGCGGAAATTTATGATTTTGAAGCCATTGCAGAGGTAGCACATAAGCATGGAGTCCCGGTCGTAGTAGATAATACAGTTGCTACACCATACTTATTCAGACCATTTGAGCATGGAGCAGATATTATAGTATATTCAGCAACCAAAGGTTTATCGGGGCATGGAAATACGATTGCAGGACTGGTAGTGGAAAAAGGGGATTTTAAATACAGCAAGGAACGATTTCCGCAGTTCTATCAGAAATCCTACAAGATGAGAGATCTGGAAGGTAATCCTAGAACACCGCTTGAACTTGCACCAAATGCACCGTTTGTTACAAGTCTCAGAATATTTTACTTAGAGTTCATAGGAGCGACGTTAGGGGCATTTGATGCGTTTTTAGTTTTGCAGGGACTTAGTACTTTGACAGAACGAATGGAAAAGCAGGTAGCAACGACAAAGAAGCTTGTAGCGTATTTGGAAACACGTAAGGAAGTAACATGGGTAAGACATCCGTTTGCAAAGGACAGTAACTATAAAGCATTGGCAGAAAAGTATTTCCCGAATGGAGCGGGTGCTGTATTTTCCTTTGGCTTTGGAGGAACGAGAGAGCAGTTTAAGGAGTTTATAAAAGCGCTGGAAATCTTTTCTTATCATGTCAATATCGGGGATGTACGTTCTCTGATCGTAAATTCACCGGAAACAACACATGCAGAGCTGGCACCAGAATTACATGAGCTTGCGGATATACCAGGCAATCTGGTTCGTATTTCCGTAGGACTGGAACATGCAGATGATCTGATCACGGATTTAGAGCAGGCATTTCATAAAGCTTTTTCATAAATAGAGTATGGATAGCAAGGAGGAAATTATTATGGCAAGAGAATTTGAAGGGAAAACGATTTTTATCACAGGAGCAGCAAAGGGGCAAGGAAGAGCAGTGGCACTTGCTTTTGCGAAGGAGGGTGCGAATATTATTGCTTTTGATCTGGGAGAAAAAATTTCTTATCCGGCTTACAATCGCTCTTCCAATGAAGATCTGGAAAAATTAAAGGAGGATGTGGAAGCACTTGGAGCTAAAATTGTAATTTATGCCGGCGATGTAAGAAAGGCGGAAGAGGTGAAGGAAGCAGTGGAAAGAGGGGTAGAGCAGTTTGAAACCATTGATATCCTGTTTAGCAATGCCGGAATTGCTGCTTATGGCAGGTCACACGAACTGGAGGAAGAACAATGGGATGCTGTCATTGATATTAATTTAAAAGGTGGCTGGCTTGTTTCCAAATATGCGATTCCGCATCTGATCAAGCAGGGCGGAGTTATTATTTATAATTCTTCTGTTGCCGGGCTTCGTGGATTTAATCGTATGAGTCACTATTCGGCTTCCAAACATGGTCTGGTAGGTCTTGCAAAGGCACAGGCAATTGAACTTGCACCGTATGGCGTGCGTGTAATAACACTCCATCCAACAGGAGTAAATACACCGATGAACGATGGCTTGGCAGAATTGGAAGGTACGACTCCAGAGGAAATCGCAGAGCGTTCTGCAGGGAACTTGTTACCTGTTCCGTGGATTGAGACAGAGGATGTAGTGGAAGCGGTAAAATATCTCGCAAGCAAAAAGGCAAGATTTATTACAGGCAGTCAGTTCGTGCTTGATGCAGGACTGCTTACGGATTAAATGGAAAATAAGATAAAAATAAAAGGAAAACAGAGAAAAGGAGATATAAATTATGGCGCATATTAGTCAGGTAACCTATGAGAACGCTTCGGAGGAAGTAAAAAAATTGATAGAGGAACAGATAAAAGATCACGGAAGAATTACAAATATGAAATTAACATTGCTGCATTCTATTCCATCCTATCATGCATTAATGGAATGGTTTCCATTAGAAGAAACGATAGAAGCCTTTTTGGGAGAGCGGGCAGTAAACTTTTTCTGCTATGCGATTTCTACCGAAAATGACTGCCTGGTATGCAGCACCTACTTTGCCAAAATATTAAAAGATTTAAATATTGATTTTGATACGTTTGAATTTACGGAAGAAGAAAATATTTTGATCAAGTATGGCAGGGCAATTGTAGAAGATGCCAATCATGTTCCAGAAGAGATCTTTCATGATCTGAAAAGGCATTGGAATGAAGAACAGATTGTGGCAATTACAGCATTTGCAACGATCATGATAGCAACGAATCTGATTAATAAAGTATTGCAGGTTGAATTGGATGACTATTTGACCGCATATACAAGATAGGAGAGAGTATGAAAAGAAAAACGATATTAGCAGCTTTCATGGTAGTAGCATTGGGGGGATTGGTCGGTTGTGGTAGAACAGAAAAAACGACAGATACTACGAGTACGGAAGGCACGATCACAGTACAGGTAGGAACGATGGGAACTTATAGTCCATTCAGCTATTATGACGAGGAAGAGCAGTTGACCGGTTATGATATTGAAGTAGTGCGTAAAATAGAAGAAATAGATCCCTCGCTTCATTTTGAATTTACTTCTGGCCCATGGGATACTTTGTTCGTCGGGTTAGATTCCGATAAGTTTCAGATGCTGGCAAATCAGATTGCGGGAACGGAGGAAAGAAGAGAAAAATATTACCTGACAGAAAATGCATACCACACGGCAGTGAATCAGTTGATCGTGAAAAAGGGAAGAACGGATATTCAGAGTTTTGAAGATTTAGCCGGTCTGAAGGTGGGTCTTACAGTAGGGGATAACCATAATAAAGATATTGAAAAATGGAATGAAGAAAATGGAAACGTGATCGAGCTTGTTTATTATGAAGAGGATATTACTACCATCTTGCAGGAAATTGTAAATGGAAAAATTGATGCAGCCTTAAATGATCCGGCAGTAGCGATCAGCAAAGCCAACATACAAGGGTTAGAAGTAGAACCAGTAGGAGAAAAATTATCGGAAACGCCGGTCTATTTTATTTTTAAACAGGATGAGCAGGGCAAAGTGATTCAGGAAAAGGTGGATGCGGCATTAGCACAGTTGATTGAGAGCGGAGAATTATCACAGCTCTCGACGGAATGGTTCGGCGCAGATTATACGCCATAGGAGAAAATCATTATGGGTAAAATTTTTAGTGTAGAGTTTATGCTTGAAATTATTCCGGATATATTAAAGGGTATTCCGTACACAATATCTATTGCGGTAGTGGCATTTTTCGTAGGAATAAGCATCGGATTTTTCGGGGCAATTATAAAAATATATAAGATACCGGTGTTAAAGAAGATCGTGGGTGTATATGTATCTTTTGTCAGAGGAACTCCACTGCTCGTACAGATCTTATTGATTTATTATGGTATACCGATTTTGCTTAGAATCATAAACCAGCAGTTTGGCACAACCTTTGATGTTTCAAAGATACCGGCAATGGTATTTATGTTTGCTGCTTTTTCCATAAGCGCAGGAGCCTATTTGACAGAATCTATCCGCGCAGCATTACTGGCTGTGGACAAAGGGCAGATGGAAGCAGCATATAGTGTAGGAATGAATACTTTTCAGGGGATGACACGTATTGTCATCCCTCAGGCGATTAAAGTAGGGATTCCGGTATTTGCCAATTTTTTTATTGGTCTGCTCAAAGATACCTCCCTTGCATTTGCTGCGTCTGTACCGGAAATCATGGGGCGGGCAAAGATAGAAGCCGGAAGAGCATCGCGTTTTTTTGAAGCCTACATTGCTGCTGCACTGATTTATTGGGGCATTTGTATTCTTTTTGAAAGACTGGTAGTAGTTTTAGAAAGGAAAGTAAGAAAAAATGAAGGAGGTGTGGAGAAATGATCGAACTAAAAGGGATACATAAGTCCTTCAAAAATCTAGAAGTTCTGAAAGGAGTAGATCTGACAGTGCAGGAAGGGCAAACGGTAGCACTGATTGGAGCGAGTGGTTCGGGGAAATCAACGTTACTGCGCTGTATTAATTTATTAGAGACACCGGATAAGGGAAAAATTGTGATCGGAAATTATTCTTTTGATGCAGATAATATGAAAGCAGCAGTAAAACGGGAAGCGAGAAAGAGAACTGCAATGGTATTTCAGAATTTCGGTTTATTTGAAAATAAGACGGCTTTGGAAAATGTAACAGAAGCTTTGATCGTGGTCAAGAAAATGGCAAAAGCGGATGCGGAGGAAGTTGGGAAGCAATATTTGGAAAAGGTAGGATTATTAGGTAAGAAAGACCATTATCCGAATGCATTATCCGGCGGACAGAAGCAAAGGGTAGCCATTGCAAGGGCATTGGCACTGGAGCCTAAAATTGTATTATTTGATGAACCTACTTCTGCATTGGATCCGGAATTGGTGCAGGAAGTGTTAGGCGTTATAAAGAATATTTCTAAAGAAAGAGTGACGATGTTGATCGTAACCCATGAGATGGATTTTGCTTTCGATGTGGCAGATCAAGTTGCCTTTATGGACAATGGAACTATTTTGGAGGTGAATACGCCAAAAGAATTATTTGCACACCCTAAAAATAAGAGAACCAGACAGTTCATAAACAGATATACACAAAGATTCAGTTATACAATATAGCGGGAAGAATTGGATACGGGGAGGAATTTGTTTGCGTGAGAAGAGAAAAGAGGAACGAGATTGGAATGCGGTGTTCCAGTGGTTTCATAAGCACCCGGAATTAGGATTTGAAGAAAAGATGACAACAGAAAAAATAAAAGAGATTTTAAAGGAAGAAAATATAGAAACTTTAAATCTAAATCTGGATACGGGAGTCATTGCTGTTATTCAAGGAGCGAAAGAGGGCAAGAGTATTGCCTACAGGGCAGACATTGATGGACTGCCGATCACAGAGAAAACAAATCTTGCCTATCGTTCTGTAAATACTGGTATGATGCATGCGTGTGGACATGATCTTCATAGTACGATAGCATTGGCAGCAGCCGTAAGGCTGAATAGATTAAAGAGTCAGCTATGTGGGAAAATATATTTTATTTTTCAACCGGGTGAGGAAGTAGCGGATGGAGCAAAAAGGATAGTACAGACCGGAAGTTTGAAAGAGGTAACGGAGTATTATGCATTGCATGCGGATCCGGATCTTCCAGTCGGAACTTTTGGGATAAAAGAAGGTGCTGTCATGGCAGCAGTCGACAAGTTCCAAGTCATTGTGAAAGGAAAAGGAGTACATGCTGCAACCCCTTATTTAGGAAATAGCCCTATTCCACCTATGATCCAGATGGTCAGTGCTTTACAGAATATGATACCTAACAAAATTTCAGCATTACATCCGTGTGTTTTAACGGTTACACAGATCAATGCCGGAAATACTTGGAATGTGATTCCAGAGGAGGGATATTTTCAAGGGACAGTTCGTTCTATGAACGCCGAGGACAGAAAATGGATTCGGAATAAATTTGCGAAAACAGTGCAGGCTATTTCTGACGCATATGAGGTAGAAGTAGATATACAGTGGTATGCCGGTCCTTCTGCGGTGGTGAACAGCAGAGAATTAGTAGACAGAATGGAGTTCGTATGTGAGAAGAGTGGAGCAAAAAGTGAGCGGATAGAATCCGCTATGATAAGTGATGATTTTAGTATTTATTTGGAAGATAATCATGCAAAAGGCATATACATCCGGGCGGGAGTAGGAAAAGGTCATCCATTGCATCATCCGGAGTTTCAAGTGGATAGAGAAGCCATTCACAGGAGTATAGAGTTAGTTGAAAATATGTTGATCACAGCGTTGGAAAAATAAAAAAATTATAAAATAATAAAATTATCAGAAAACTTTAGCACTCACCTCTTGACAGTGCTAACAAGCGGTGCTATATTGTGCGTAGAACAGGAAACAAAAAGAGAAAGCATTGGTTTAGTGCAGAGAGGAGTAGTTATGAACATTTCAAAATTTACACAAAAGTCCATGCAGGCTGTGGAACAGTGTGAAAAGCTTGCATACGAATATGGCAATCAGGAAATCGAGCAGGAACATTTGCTGTACAGTTTGCTGACGATTGAAGACAGTCTGATCTTAAAGCTAGTTGAAAAAATGGAAATCAACACAGAACATTTTTTGAATCGTGCCAAAACTGCCCTTGAAAAAAGAGTGAAAGTACAGGGTGGTCAGGTCTATGTCGGACAGGATTTGAATAAAGTGCTGATTCATGCAGAGGATGAAGCAAAAGCAATGGGAGATGAATATGTGTCGGTGGAACACTTATTCCTTTCCATGATCAAGCAGCCAAATAGAGAAATCAAAGCGATCTTCAGTGAATATGGCATTACGAGAGAGCGCTTTTTGCAGGCACTTTCCACCGTCAGAGGTAATCAGCGTGTGACCAGTGATAACCCGGAAGCCACTTATGATACTTTGGAAAAATATGGACAGGATCTGGTAGAGAAGGCAAGAAATCAAAAATTAGATCCGGTTATTGGCAGGGATAGTGAAATCCGCAACGTAATTCGGATTTTGTCTCGTAAAACAAAAAATAACCCGGTATTGATCGGTGAACCAGGTGTTGGTAAGACCGCAGTAGTAGAAGGTCTGGCACAACGTATTGTGCGTGGTGATGTACCACAGGGATTAAAAGATAAAAAAATATTTGCGCTGGATATGGGAGCACTAGTTGCAGGTGCAAAATACCGAGGCGAATTTGAGGAACGTTTGAAAGCGGTTCTGGATGATGTTAAAAACAGTGATGGACAGATCATTTTATTTATTGATGAGCTGCATACGATCGTGGGCGCAGGCAAGACAGATGGTGCACTGGATGCCGGAAATATGTTAAAGCCAATGCTGGCAAGAGGAGAGCTTCACTGTATTGGTGCGACTACTTTAGATGAATACAGACAGTATATTGAAAAAGATGCCGCTTTGGAACGAAGATTCCAACCAGTACAGGTGGATGAACCGACGGTGGAAGATACGATTTCTATTTTGAGAGGTCTGAAAGACCGCTACGAAGTATACCATGGCGTAAAAATTATGGACAATGCACTGGTGAGTGCTGCAACCCTTTCCAATCGTTATATTTCAGACAGGTTTTTGCCTGACAAAGCAATTGACTTAGTGGATGAGGCTTGTGCATTAATTAAGACGGAGTTGGATTCCATGCCTACGGAATTGGACGAGTTACAGCGTAAGATCATGCAGATGGAAATTGAAGAAGCTGCGCTGAAAAAAGAAGAGGATAGACTAAGTAAAGAGCGTTTGGAAACACTGCAGAAAGAGCTTGCGGAATTGAAAGAAGATTTTAACAACCGAAAAGCACAGTGGGATAATGAAAAAGCGTCAGTGGATAGACTTTCCAAGCTGCGTGAAGAGATAGAAGCAGTCAACAGTCAGATTCAGATTGCCCAGAGAGAAGGCGATTTGGAAAAGGCAGCCGAATTGAGCTATGGTAAGCTGCCGACTTTGAAAAAACAGTTAGAAGCAGAAGAGGCAATGGTCAAGGAAAAAGATTTATCTTTGGTGCATGAGAGTGTAACGGATGAAGAAATTGCACGTATTATTTCCAGATGGACTGGTATTCCGATAGCTAAGCTGACCGAGAGTGAAAGAAACAAAACGTTACATTTGGATGAAGAACTGCATCGCCGTGTGATTGGTCAGGAGGAAGGTGTTACGAAGGTAACGGAGGCAATTATCCGTTCCAAAGCAGGAATCAAAGATCCGACAAAACCGATTGGTTCGTTCCTGTTTTTAGGACCTACCGGTGTAGGTAAGACAGAGCTTGCCAAATCACTTGCAGCAGCACTGTTTGATGATGAAAATAATATGGTTCGAATCGACATGAGTGAATACATGGAGAAATATTCCGTATCCCGTTTGATCGGAGCGCCTCCAGGATATGTCGGATATGAAGAGGGCGGTCAGCTGACGGAGGCTGTTAGAAGAAAGCCTTATTCGGTTGTATTGTTTGATGAAATTGAAAAGGCACATCCAGACGTATTTAATGTACTGTTACAGGTTTTAGATGATGGACGTATTACCGATTCTCAAGGTAGGACCGTAGATTTTAAAAATACGATTTTGATCATGACATCTAATATTGGAGCGCAATATTTGTTGGACGGTATTGATGAAAACGGAAATATTAAAGAAGAAGCAGAAGAGTTTGTTATGAATGATCTGCGGAATCATTTCCGACCGGAATTTTTAAATCGTCTAGATGAAACGATTTTATTCAAACCATTAACAAGAGATAATATTGGTGGCATTATACAGTTGATCATGAAGGATTTGAATAGAAGGCTGGAAGATAGGGAGCTTTCTGTAGAACTGACACCAGAAGCCGAGCATTTCATTATAGAAAATGCCTACGACCCGGTATATGGCGCGAGACCATTAAAACGTTATGTACAGAAATACGTGGAAACGCTTGCAGCGAAGCTGATTCTCGCGGATGAACTGGAAACAGGAGATACGATTCTGATCACACTGGATGGTGATACGTTAAAGGCAAGCAAAAAGTAAAAGAGCATGACAAGCGAAAAGGGCGGGTATATAATGGTAAAATAAGATGAAAAGCAGGAGGATACAGGAATGATACCAAAAGACCCGGTTATGCTTCTTAGTTTTGTTAATTTAAAGCTGAGAGATTTTTATAAAGATTTAGATAGTATGTGTGAAGATTTGGATGTGGATAAGGACGAAATCGTACAGAAATTGCGTGCAATTGATTATCATTATGATAAGGAGCAGAACAAATTTGTCTGAAATGATCACGATTACCATAAAAGAAAAACAGACAGAAAAGAAAATACAGCACGATAAAAAGAAAACGCTTTTGGAAACACTGCTTTTAGAAGAAATTGGAAAAGGCAGTTTTTGTAAAGGGATTTCTCTGTGTGGAAATTGTAAGGTGCGTTTCCAAAAAGGAGCACCTTTCCCGACCGCGCAGGAAAGAAGATTTTTTACAGCAGAAGAGCTGCGGGATGGATTTCGTTTGGCATGTCAGGCAAAACCGGTGCAGGATTGTGTCGTGGAGCTGCAGTTTGCAGCAGATAGTGGCATGAATATTGTGTCAGATAGTTCTGTGCAAACAGGCATAGAGGATTGGAACGTAACGAAGGAAAGAAAAAGGGAGGCAGCACGTACTTTTGTGGTGGTCGATATTGGCACAACCACGGTTGTTATGCAGCTTGTGGATGCAATTACAGAAGAAGTGATCGGAACTGTAAAATTTATGAATCCGCAACGCAGGTTTGGATTGGATGTATTATCCAGAATTCAGGCAGCAAAAGAGCATGGCGAGGTTTTAAAATCGCTGATTCAAAAAGCCGTTTTACAGGGAATCGTAACGCTCAAAAGGGAAAGTGGCTGTGAAAATCCACCAGAGCTTTTGTGCGTTACTGGCAATACGGCAATGCTGCACATTTTCATGGGATATGATACAGAAGCGTTAGGCAAAAGTCCGTTTCGTCCGGTCAGCGTAGCTTGTGAGGAAACGACACTTGACGGGATACGAACCGTGATCATGCCATCTGTGTCCGCCTTTGTAGGCGCCGATATCACAGCTGGTATCTTGTCTACCGGAATGCAAGAAACGGACAAGATGAATTTGTTGCTGGATTTAGGAACGAATGGAGAAATGGCACTTGGGAACAAAGAAAGTATCTTGACCTGTGCCACAGCGGCAGGGCCTGCATTCGAGGGAGGCGCCGAAAAGGGCATTTATGGTTCGGACAGGATCGGTGCAGTTGCCACTTTATTAACGCAAGGTGTAATAGAGGAAAGCGGCTATATGGAAATGCCAACTACTTGTATTTACCAGGGAAAAAACGTAGAAGTATCGCTGGAACAAATACGGCAGTTACAGCTTGCAAAAGCAGCAGTACGGGCAGGCATAGAAATTCTTGTGAAAAAGTGCGGGTTAAAGTCCATAGAAGAACTGGATACTGTGTATCTTGCCGGTGGGTTTGGCTTCTTTTTGGATGCCCATGCAGCAGTGAGAATAGGACTGCTTCCGGAAGTATTAGAGGACAAAGTAAAAGCCGTGGGAAACAGTGCGCTGGCAGGGGCGCGTCGCTTCGGAAAGGCATATTTGGAAAGCAAGGGAAATGTTTGTCAGCTCGTATATATGGATAGGATAGAAAGCTTTAATCTTGCCAAAGAAGAGGAATTTCAGGAATTGTATATACAGTGTATGAATTTCTGAAAATATAGTGAGCCTAAAACAGGATTTGGATGTAAATGTGTAAAATAGAAAGAAACTGCATATATTAAAATAAAAAATATATGAGAATCGATTTGAAAGTAGATAAAAAGAATGTTTGTATCACGATTGCCACTGTAATTTGCTTATGGATGGGACTAACACAGCCCAAATGGCAGATGCCCGAAATGCAGGAAACTATGCAGATGGAACAAAAAGAAATTGAAGATGAGGGAACAAAGAAAATTGCCTTAACGTTTGATGATGGCCCCCATCCTTATTATACAGAGCAGCTGTTGGATGGCTTAAAGGAGCGGGGAGTCAAGGTCACTTTTTTTGTCACAGGAGAGCATGCAGAGCTGCATCCGGATATTATCAAGCGGATGCAGGAGGAAGGCCACTTGATTGGAAACCATACATATAGTCACATTCAGCTTGCCGCAAACAATCGGGAAGAATTTCGGAATCAACTGATTAAGACGAATGAAATTATAGAAGGAATCACGGGAGTAGAAGTACAGTATGTCCGCCCGCCTTATGGTACTTGGGATAAGAAACTGGAAGAGGAGTTAAATATGTTTCCAGTGCTTTGGACGATAGATCCTCAGGATTGGTGTTCTAATAATGCTGCAAGTGTAGCGCAAAAGGTAGTAAGTAAAGCAGAAGAAAATGATATCATACTCATGCACGATTATTATGAATCCAGTGTGACTGCTGCATTGAAGGCAGTAGATGAATTAAAAGAAGAGGGATTTACCTTTGTGACAGTGGAAGAAATTTTGTTTGATTAGGAGCTGTATAAAAACAGCTCCTAATTATATTGGAATGTTCGTATTCCATAAGAGAAATTTGAAAAGAAATACAGTTGAATGTGCGAAACATCCAACTGCATTATTTTTTGGAAGATATGCTATTGATATGTGCTTTTATGGCGGAGAAGCTTTCTGGACTGATATCATGTTCCATCCGGCAAGCATCTTCTTGTGCAATTTCTTTATCGACTCCAAGACTGATGAGCCAATTGGAAAGAATATAATGTTTTTCCAAAGTGTCTTCTGCCTGTTTTTTTCCAGTTTCGGTAAGTGTGATGTAACCATTATCTGCCATAGTAATATAACCTTTTTCACGCAGATTTTTCATGGCAACACTGACGCTTGGTTTGGAAAAGTCCATTTCATGGGCAATATCAATAGAACGGACCTGCCCCAGTTTCTTTTGTAAAGACAGTATAGTTTCCAAATAATCCTCAATGGATTCATTGGAACGATGTTTTGAATGATTCATAATATAGATGTCTCCTTCATTTTTTTTATCATATCATTTTTTTACAGAAAAAACAATCAATCTCAAAATCTATTGTGAAAAAACACGATTGACAAAGGTGATTTTTGGAACTATACTCGTGAAGAAGAGGGTTAGAAATGACTAACTATAAGTGAATACCATAAATGGTATATTGAAGCAGTAACTCATATTATATAAAAAATAGAATAGAGGAGGAGCATATGAACTTAGCAGAGGTAAATGTAGGAGAAGAATATATTGTAAAAGATATTATAACAGAGGATGAGGAATTGAATGCGTTTCTTTTTTCATTAGGTTGTTATAGCGGAGAGCCAATTACAGTGATCGCACAAAAGAACGGTGGTTGTGTGGTTTCTATCAAAGATGCCAGATACAATATTGATAATGATTTAGCGAAAGCTATTTCAGTATAATAAAATAAATAGAAACTGAAAATTCATTTTAAATGGATAATTTTAAATAGTTTACTTTTTTCTCATTTCCTATTATCATTGTTATGTGGAATTATACAAAATCAAAAGAAATGAGGGAAATAAATGGGTGGATTTTTTGGCGTAGCATCAAAACAAGATTGTGTATTTGATTTATTTTTTGGTATTGATTACCATTCCCATCTTGGTACGAGAAGAGGCGGAATGGCTGTATATGGTGAAAACGGATTTGAGCGTGCGATTCATAATATAGAAAACGCTCCTTTCCGTACGAAATTTGATAAAGATGTGCAGAATATGTCCGGAAAATTGGGAATCGGCTGTATTTCCGATTATGAGCCACAACCGCTTTTGGTGCGCTCTCATCATGGCACTTATGCACTGACAACAGTAAGTAAGATCAACAATATAGAGGAACTGACCAAGCAGTTGTTTGATAACAGTCATTCTCATTTTCTGGAAATGAGTGGCGGTGAAATTAATGCGACAGAAATGATAGCTGCATTAATTAATCAAAAGGAAAACCTGATCGAAGGCATTCAGTATGCTTTGGACATGGTAGATGGTTCAGTTTCTCTTTTGTTGATGAATCAGGCGGGCATTTATGCAGCGAGAGATAAACGCGGACGTACGCCGATCGTGATTGGGAAAAAGGAAGATGCATACTGTGCTTCTTTTGAAAATTTTGCATACAAAAATCTTGGTTACACAGACTATAAAGAATTAGGACCAGGAGAGGTCGTTGTTCTGACAGACAAAAATTGTATTACGTTAGCAAATCCGAATAAAGATATGAAAATTTGTACCTTCCTTTGGGTATATTATGGATATCCGTCCAGTTCTTATGAAGGCACAAGCGTTGAAAAAATGCGTTATGAATGCGGAAAGAGAATGGCACAGCGTGACCATGTAAAACCTGATATTGTAGCAGGTGTTCCGGATTCCGGTATTGCACATGCAGTTGGTTATGCCAATGAATCAGGAGTTCCGTTTTCCAGACCATTTATTAAATATACACCTACATGGTCCCGCTCTTTCATGCCGACCATGCAGAATCAGCGTAATATGATCGCAAAAATGAAGATCATTGCAGTAGAAGAGTTGATCCGTGACAAGAGTTTATTGTTAATAGATGACTCTATTGTGCGTGGTACACAGTTAAGAGAAACAACAGAATTTTTATATCAGAGTGGTGCGAAGGAAGTACACATCCGTCCGGCTTGTCCACCACTATTATATGGATGTAAATATTTGAATTTCTCCCGTTCTTCCTCCGAAATGGATCTGATCACACGCCGCGTAATAGACAGACTGGAAAATGGCAATGTAACGGATGAGATTTTGCAGGAATATGCAGATCCGGAATCTCCAAAGTATGAGCAGATGGTAGAAGAGATTCGTAAAGAATTGAATTTCACATCCCTTCGATTTAACAGATTGGATGATATGCTGGATTCTGTAGGAATTGATAAGTGCAAACTTTGTACTTATTGCTGGGATGGAAAAGAATAGGCACGGAAGTTTTGGAGAACTTATCCAATAAAATTGACAGCTTGTGCAGTATAATGGTAAAATATTGCAGATAAAATAAAAATATTCAGGAGGATTCTCATGCCAAAAAGAACAGATATTCATAAAATATTAATTATTGGTTCAGGACCCATTATCATAGGTCAGGCTTGCGAGTTTGATTACTCGGGAACACAGGCTTGTAAAGCACTTAGAAAGTTGGGGTATGAGATTGTACTTGTTAATTCTAACCCAGCGACTATTATGACAGATCCAGAAACGGCAGATATTACTTATATTGAGCCACTTAATGTAGAACGTTTGGAGCAGATCATTGCAAAAGAACGTCCTGACGCATTACTTCCGAACTTAGGTGGTCAGTCTGGTCTGAATCTTTGTGCAGAATTGAACAAGGCAGGAATTTTAGATAAATATGGCGTAAAAGTAATCGGTGTTCAGGTAGATGCTATTGAACGTGGTGAAGACCGTATTGAATTTAAGAAGACAATGGATAAACTGGGAATCGAAATGGCACGCAGTGAAGTTGCTTATTCGGTAGAGGAAGCACTTGCAATTGCTGATAAACTTGGTTATCCGGTAGTACTTCGCCCAGCATATACTATGGGTGGAGCAGGCGGCGGTCTGGTCTACAACAAAGAAGAATTAAAGACAGTCTGTGCAAGAGGTCTTCAGGCAAGTTTGGTAGGTCAGGTTTTGGTAGAAGAATCCATTCTTGGTTGGGAAGAACTGGAACTGGAAGTAGTTCGTGATGCCGAAAACAATATTATTACCGTATGTTTCATTGAAAATATCGACCCATTAGGTGTACACACAGGTGACTCTTTCTGTGCAGCACCGATGCTTACTATTTCAGAGGAATGCCAGAAGAGATTACAGGAACAGGCTTACAAGATCGTAGAGTCTGTACAGGTCATCGGTGGTACAAACGTACAGTTTGCACATGATCCTGTATCAGACAGAATTATTGTTATTGAAATTAACCCTCGTACATCCCGTTCTTCCGCACTTGCTTCTAAAGCAACAGGTTTCCCGATCGCTTTAGTTTCCGCAATGTTGGCAACAGGACTTACTTTAAAAGATATTCCTTGTGGTAAGTATGGCACATTGGATAAATATGTACCGGACGGAGATTATGTGGTAATTAAATTTGCACGTTGGGCATTTGAGAAGTTCAAAGGTGTAGAAGATAAATTAGGAACACAGATGCGTGCGGTAGGCGAAGTTATGAGTATCGGTAAAACTTATAAAGAAGCCTTCCAGAAAGCCATCCGTTCTTTGGAAACAGGTCGTTACGGACTTGGACACGCAAAGGATTTTGATTCCTTAAGCAAAGAAGAATTATTAAGAAGACTTGCTACCCCATCCAGCGAACGTCATTTCATGATGTATGAAGCACTTCGTAAAGGTGCAACCGTAGAAGAAATTTTTGATATTACGAAAGTAAAAACTTATTTTATCGAACAGATGAAAGAACTGGTAGAGGAAGAAGAAGCATTATTACAGTGCAAAGGCAGTATGCCAGAGGATGAATTGCTCATTGCAGCTAAGAAGGATGGCTTCTCTGATAAATATTTAAGCCAGTTGTTAGAAATTTCAGAAGAAGATATCCGCAATCGTCGTATTGAGCTTGGTGTAGAGGAAGCATGGGAAGGTGTTCACGTTAGCGGAACAGAAGATAGTGCATATTATTATTCTACCTACAATGCAGAAGATAAAAATCCGGTTAAAACAGAGAAACCGAAGATCATGATCTTGGGTGGCGGACCAAACCGTATCGGTCAGGGTATTGAATTTGACTATTGCTGTGTACATGCAGCTATGGCATTAAAGAAGCTTGGTTTTGAAACGATTATCGTAAACTGTAATCCGGAAACCGTATCTACAGACTATGATACATCTGATAAATTGTATTTCGAGCCTCTTACTTTGGAAGATGTTTTAAGCATTTACAAAAAAGAAAAACCACTCGGAGTCATTGCACAGTTTGGTGGTCAGACACCATTAAATCTTGCAGCAGAACTGGAAAAGAATGGTGTAAAGATTTTAGGAACTGCTCCTTCTGTTATTGATTTGGCAGAAGACCGTGATCTGTTCCGTGAAATGATGGAAAAATTAGAAATTCCTATGCCGGAGTCCGGAATGGCGACTACAGTAGAAGAAGCTATTTCCATCGCCAATAAGATTGGTTATCCGGTCATGGTTCGTCCTTCTTATGTACTTGGCGGACGCGGTATGGAAGTGGTATATGATGATGAGAGTATGGAAAGTTATATGAAAGCGGCAGTAGGTGTTACACCTGACAGGCCGATTTTGATTGACCGTTTCTTGAGTCATGCATTAGAATGTGAAGCAGATGCGATCAGCGATGGTACACATGCATTCGTACCGGCTGTTATGGAGCACATTGAGCTTGCAGGTATTCACTCCGGTGACTCTGCTTGTATCATTCCTTCCGTACACATTACAGAAGAAAATGTAAAAACCATTAAAGAATATACAAGAAAGATTGCAGAAGAAATGCATGTAAAAGGTCTTATGAACATGCAGTATGCGATTGAGAACGGCAAAGTATATGTATTGGAGGCAAATCCAAGAGCATCCCGTACAGTACCACTTGTTTCCAAAGTATGTAATATTCGTATGGTGCCTTTGGCAACAGACATTATTACATCTGAGATTACAGGTCGCCCTTCACCAGTACCGGAATTAAAAGAACAGCTAATCCCGAATTATGGTGTAAAAGAAGCGGTATTTCCGTTCAATATGTTCCAGGAAGTAGACCCGGTATTAGGACCGGAAATGCGTTCTACAGGTGAAGTACTTGGATTATCCAAATCTTACGGTGAAGCATTCTTTAAAGCACAGGAAGGAGCACAGTCCAAGCTTCCATTAGAAGGAACCGTATTAATTTCTGTGAATAATAAAGATAAAGCAGAAGTTGCAGAAGTAGCGAAGAGCCTTGCTGAGGACGGATTTAAGATTGTGGCTACAAAAGGTAACTATGATGTGATCACAGCAGCAGGAATTCCAGTAACGAAAGTAAATAAACTGTCCGAAGGACGTCCAAACATTGCGGATATGATCACAAACGGAGATATCCAGTTGATCATTAACTCTCCAGTTGGAAAAGACAGTGTGAACGACGACAGCTATTTGCGTAAGGCAGCAATTAAGGCAAAAGTTCCTTATATGACAACGATCGCAGCAGCGAAAGCATCTGCGGAAGGTATTCATTATGCAAAACAGCATGGAAACAGTGAGGTAAAATCTTTACAGGAACTGCATAGTGAGATTCATGATAAATAAAAGAGATTCATAAACAGATTTGTTAGGTGGATAAAATGTAAAAGTCAGTGGATTATATAATTTATAATTCACTGGCTTTTTTGAAAGGAAGAAAGCGTTATGAAACATTTGATGACCCGATGGGGCAAAAGTCTAGATAAAACAAATGTATTACAGGAGTATCCTCGTCCTAGTTTGGTGCGCGATAGTTATTTGAATCTGAATGGAGAATGGGATTACTGTATCAACCAACAAAAGACAACGGAGGAATATACGGGAAAAATTTTGGTGCCTTTTTCTCCGGAAACTGATTTATCCGGTGTGGCTCAAATCGTACAGCCGGAGGATTATTTGCATTATCGGAAAAGATTTTCCCTACCGGAAGGGTTTGTGAAAGAAAGAGTATTGCTACATTTCGGTGCAGTAGATCAGGAATGCGAGGTCTTTTTGAACCAGACGAAATTAGGGGAGCATAAGGGAGGGTATCTACCCTTTTCTTTTGATATTACCGATGCCCTGCAGGAGGGAGAAAATGAGTTGACGCTTTCTGTAAAAGATGCAACAGAAAAATCACCCCACGCTAGAGGAAAGCAGAAGCTTGTAAGAAAAGGGGGAATGGCATCTATTTTTTATACGCCAAGCAGCGGCATCTGGAAAACTGTCTGGATGGAAAGCGTACCAGAACAATATATAGAGAAGGTCAAGGTCACCCCTTATTATGATGAGTCTGCAGTGGGAATCTGCCCAATTACAAAAGGAACGGAAAAAGAGGTCATGGTGCAGATAAGCTTTCAGGACGAAATCGTTTATGAAGGCAGTGTTTCTGCAAACAAAGAGACAAAGCTTCCATTAAAGAATTTTAAATCGTGGACTACAGAAGAACCGAATCTATATGACATTGGACTAAAATATGGAGAAGATGAAGTGACTTCTTATTTCGGTATGCGAAAGATAGAAGTAAAGAGGGATAACAAGGGAATCTTACGATTCTATTTCAATGATGAACCTATATTTTTCAGTGGAGTATTGGATCAGGGATACTGGCCGGAAAGTCTGCTTACGCAGCCAAGTGATGAGGCATTAAAATATGATATTTTAAAATTGAAAGAGCTTGGCTATAATACCATTCGGAAACATATAAAAATAGAATCGGAGCGTTTTTATTACCATTGTGATAAGTTGGGCATGATGGTATGGCAGGATATGCCAAATGGCGGTGGGAATTATAATATTACTTTTGTGACTTATCTGCCGAATGGGCTGCCCTGGGTGAACGGACTTTTAAAGGATAATCTTTATCATCTTTTTAAAAGAGCGGATAAAGAAGGAAAAAGACAGTACAGAGAAGATTTGGATGGAATGATAGAGCTTTTATATCATTATCCGTCTGTAGTAGAGTGGACTCCTTTTAATGAAGGATGGGGACAGTTTGATGCTAAAAAAGCAACTGCACAGATCAGAGAAAAGGATGGAAGCCGTCTGATCAATGAGGCATGTGGCTGGTTCGACCAACATGGTGGAGATATGTACAGTATTCACAACTATTTGCGTAAGTTAAAAATAAAGCCGAAGAAAAAGAGAGTGGTCGCGCTGACGGAGTTTGGAGGTTACGCATATCCGGTCAAGGGGCATATGGCATGTGAAAAGGAATTTGGGTATAAAGCATATCAAACAGCAGAGGGGTTAGCAAACAGCTATCGAAAACTTTGGGAGGAAGAGATCATTCCGAACATAAAAAATGGTCTGAGCGCTACCATTTATACACAGACCAGTGACATTGAAGAGGAAATTAACGGAATCATGACTTATGACAGAGATGTTATAAAGTTGAACGAAACGGTAATAAAGGAAATGAATCAGAAAGCATATAAAGCATTTTGGAAAGAAATGTAAGTAAAATTTTACATGGAATTGATATAACACATTCTTATAATATGCTATGATAAAAAAGTCAAATTTTATACGAGAGGTATGATTATGAACATGAAGCTGAATTATAAGCGAACTTTTTTTGTAGGATTGGCGTTTTTATCTATTAATGCATTTTGGCAAATGTATGATAGTATTATTCCATTGATCTTACAGAACACATTTCATTTAAATGAATCTGTTATTGGTGCTATTATGGCAATCGATAATGTGTTGGCAGTATTTTTGCTCCTTGATCTTAATACAGATTTTAGTAAAGGAAGGAAAGAATCCAAGTTATTTACCTGTGTTTATTGGTGCTGCAGTCATCATGATCGTAGCGGTGGTACTGCTTGTGGTTACAACACAGGAGAAAAAGATTGCAGCCAGGATCGCAGAAGAATATCCAGAGGAAAAGGAAGGAGAGCGGCAGGAAAACGGAAAGCTGTTGCCGGAAGTAAGAAAAAGTCTGATTTTCATTCTGTTATCCATTTTCTTCTGGTTCATGGCTTACAATGCAGTTACCACTGCTTTTTCGAGATATGCAGTCACAGTATGGAAAATGGAAGGCGGCGGATTTGCGAGTTGTTTGATGGTGGCGACCGTGGCAGCCATTATCAGTTATATTCCGATTGGTGTCATAGCTTCTAAAATTGGTAGAAAGAAGACGATCTTAGTTGGACTTGTTATGATGCTCCTTAGTTATTCTGCGGTATTTTTCTATCCGACTTACCATGTGTCAGCAAATTTCTTTTTTGCCCTCATTGGTATCGGATGGGCAGCTATTGGAGTTAATTCCCTGCCTATGGTAGTGGAAATGAGTAAAGGAAGCGATATTGGAAAATATACCGGACTGTATTATACGTTTTCTATGACAGCACAGATCTTTACGCCGGTCATTTCGGGAGCCTTGCTACAGTATGTTTCTTATAATACATTGTTCCCGTATGCAATGTTCTTTACGATTTGTGCCATCCTTACGATGAGTATGGTCAAACATGGTGACTCAAGACCGATGAAAAAGAAAAATATTTTGGAACATTTTGATACAGAAGATTAAAGGAATTTTGTTAAAGAGGAAGAAAAGATGATTTCAGAAAGTAATATTATAGCAGCAATTGGTATCGCATTGGTGGTTTGCATAGTTTTGGTACTGTTGTATTTGTTGGCAATTATGCCACGTATTTTTCACAGACCGGATTACCAGCCGTTAATGGGGTGGCATTATGCGCATAGAGGACTTCACGATAATGAGAGTGATGCACCGGAAAATTCTATGGCAGCCTTTAGAAAAGCGGTAGAGGCAGGGTATGGAATTGAGTCGGATGTGCAGCTGTCAAAGGATAGGATTCCTGTTGTTTTTCATGATGAAACGTTGCAAAGAGTATGTGGTGTAGAAGGTAAAGTGAGGGATTATACTTATGAGGAGTTAAAGCAGTTTACCCTTTACAAATCACAGGAGCATATTCCGCTGTTCGAGGATTTTTTGAAAATGGTAGACGGAAGAGTGCCGTTGATCATTGAAATAAAGGTGCATGAAAAAGCGAACACCGTATGCTCCATTGCGGACAAGCTTATTAAAGAATATAAAGGAACTTATTGTATTGAGTCTTTTCATCCTTTAGCGGTTGGCTGGTACAGAAGACACCGGCCGGAAGTGATCCGCGGACAATTATCTGCTAATTTTAATGAACCGGGAAAAAGAGAATCCTTTGTTTTATTTTTGGTGCATTATTTAATGTTCAATTTTATTGCAAAGCCGGATTTTATAGCCTATGACCATCATCATAAGAAAAATATGTCCAGACAGCTTTGCCAACATTTATACAAAGGCTTGAGCGTAGCCTGGACGATAAGATCTAAGGAAGAAATGGAAAAGAGTAAGGAAGATTTTTCGTTGTTCATTTTTGAAGGTTTCTTACCGGAGAAATAAGCCGAATAAAATGAACGCAAGACCAACAAAGGATGTTATATACAGAGGCTCGTTTAGTAAAAGGCTGGATAAAAATATGGATAGTACCGGTGTGAGGTAGGCAAAGTTTGCAATGGTGGCAGAGTGACTGCTTTGCAGTGCCATTGCCCACAGTAAAAAGCCGGCGGCATCAATAAAAATACCAAGCCAAAGTAATCCACCAATTTGTAAGCCATTCAGTGGGGAAAAGCCAGTACGCAGGCAGCAAAGAAATGCAAAAACAGTACTGACAGACATATAGATCAACATATTAATAAGCTGACAGCCACCTCTTTTCTTGTTCCATACATTGAAAAAAGCGTACAGACATGCAGCTAAAATACAACAAATATAACCGGACAAGGAAAGCTTGTCCGGTATTTTATTTGTTGCGGGTTGATGGGTCACTACAATGACACCAATAAAGGACAAGAACAAGGCGAAAAGTTTCACGATGGAAAACGATTCTTTTAAAAGGATGCAGGAAAAGCAAACAGTCAGAATCGGCCAAAGATAATTCAAAATACATGCGACTTGTGCCGGTAGTACGGAAAGCCCATGATAATAAAATGCGGAATACAAAAAATAACCTACAAAACCAATGCAGATCAATTGGAAGAAATCCAGTATAGTATAGTGGCGAAGCAAACGCCATTTTCCACTAACGATCAAAACAAGCAAAAGAACGATCACCGCAATAGCAGAACCGTAAAATAATACTTCCATATTCTTTCTTCATTACCATCATCACCTCAAATTTAATGTAACTAAAATAACAGATTTTACTATAAAGTTTTGTAGTCTATGCTACAATAGAGATGAGTTTTAGGAAAGAGGTGTGGAGCTATGATACAGGCATCGGAGAAAATGATCCGTTATTTTGAGAAGGTGGGAGATATCCGGCATATTGCAAAGAATGAAATTGTTTATATGCAGGGGGAAGAATCGCCACATATTTATCTGATCGCGAAA
Organism: Lachnospiraceae bacterium; assembly: GCA_021153325.1. Lineage (GTDB taxonomy): Bacteria > Bacillota > Clostridia > Lachnospirales > Lachnospiraceae > RGIG3002. The sequence goes on from JAGKTQ010000020.1 coordinate 30,224, forward strand.
GGCAGAGTTAGGATGTTCTATATTGGAAAGGATGGAAAGGAAATTACTTATCAGATTGTTGGGGAAAGACAGTTGATTGGGGAGTCGGCATTTTTAGGACATGCTGCCAGCCCGACAACGATCTGTGCAGTCAATGATGTGACGTTGATTGCCTGTAAAGTAAAGCAGTTAAAGCCATATATGCAGGAATCCAGAGAATTGAATGAGGCAATTTTAACGTTACTCACTGACAATTATGAGTTTTTGTGTGCACAAGTACGACGGCTTACCGTATATGACCGCTTTCAAAGAGTCGCCAGCTATCTGCTTGATCAGACAGAAGAGGATAAGCCGGAAATGGGGATTGTGAACAGTACACTGCCTTATACGCATGAAGAACTGGGAGTATGCTTAAATCTGAATCGAGTCACCGTTACTAATGTATTGCAGCAATTTAAAGAACAGGGCATGGTGAAGCTTGGCAGGAAAAAAATTCAAGTGATCGATCGAGAAAAGTTAAAAGGGGTTATGGGGGAAGTTCACATTTGAAAAAACTCACCTGCTATTTTTATGAAGCTTTTTAACATGGGTTTCTTTTGTAAAGTTTTGTAATATAGTCCATAGGATACAGAAAGTGGATTTTCTGTAGGAATATAGACAAGAGAGCTCTCACGCATAGGTATAATGTCAGGCATAAAAGTAATTGCCATGCCGGCACGAACGAGTAAAAGTACTTCTTCAGAAGTCCCGCAGCAGTATACAGCAGATGTAGGGTGGTTTTTTAATAGCTGGCTCTGGGCAGTCAAGATCGGGGAAGGCGTATTATGCGTATCTAAGATAGCAATATGTTCTCCGGCAATGTCAGAGGATGTGATAAATGCTTTTTTGGCAAGCGGGTGCTCTTTTTGCATAATACAGGAAATGGATACTTTGGCAAGTTCCTTAAAATGAACAGAATGCTTGGCACTGTCCAGTCCCTGCATTCCGAATAAGACATCAATTGCCTCGGTCTGCAAAAGCTGCATCAGAGCAGGAAGAGGAATAGCTTTTACAAAAGGATGAATATTAGGATAAAGTTCTGCCATTTTTTTAAAAAGAGTGGGAAGAAAATGAAGTTCCCCATGATGACAGCCAATGTGGAAAGGGATAGGAGCTTCTTTTTCTTGCACCGAAAAACGTACCTTTGCCATAGAGATCGTATTTAAAATACTTTTGGCATCTGCAATAAAGCTGTAGCCTTCTTTTGTCAGTTCTACAGTTCTTGTAGTACGTTTAAATAGTTTGACATCTAATTCATTTTCCAAGGAATTGATCTGGTGTGTGACAGCAGGCTGCGTAATGTGCATTTTTTCAGCAGCACGGGCAAAACTTAAACTGTCAGCAACAGCCAGAAAGCAGTTAAGCTGTGATGAATTCATATATTTCAAGATCCTTTCTTCCTTAAAATTCGACAAAGTTTTTGTGAAATAAAAATAATTTTTAGGAATTGATTAATGTTGTTAATCAATAATAACGTTTTTTTAATAGGATTTCAATCCAAAATGCTATATAATAGGAAAGGTTAAAACCGTTAAACAACAGAATGAGGTGATATTATGATAAAAACGATAGCGGGACAGATAAAGCAATACAAAAAAGAGTCCCTTCTCACGCCTTTATTTATGGCGCTTGAGGTTGTAATGGAAGTGTTGCTGCCTTACATTATGGCACGGATCATTGATAAAGGAATTAAAGGTGAAAATCTGAATGCGGTATATTTGTATGGTGGAATTATGATCGTTATGGCGATACTGAGTCTTACCTTTGGTGTGTTAGCAGGAAAATATGGAGCAACGGCTTCTTCCGGGCTTGCCTGCAATTTACGGGCAAGTATGTATGAAAATATTCAGAAGTTTTCCTTTGCGAATATTGACAAATACAGCACAGCCGGATTGGTAACAAGAATGACTACAGATGTAACGAATGTGCAGAATGCATTCCAAATGATCATTCGTATTGCGGTGCGTGCACCATTCATGCTCATTAGCAGCATGGTCATGTGTATTATCATTCAACCGGATTTAAGTATGATTTTCGTAGTTGCAATTATTTTCCTTGCAGTTGTTTTGATCTTAATCATGAGTACGACCACAAAAATATTTGATCAGGTCTTCAAAAAATATGATGGGTTGAATGCAAGTGTACAGGAAAATGTTTCAGCGATCCGAGTAGTAAAAGCGTATGTAAGAGAAAAGTTTGAAAATGAAAAATTTAAAAATGCTTCGGATGCACTTTATAAGCTAAGTGTAAAAGCCGAATCTTTTTTGGCTTTTAATAACCCAGTCATGATGCTTACTGTTTATGCGTGTATCATTTCATTATCATGGTTTGGAGCACACTTTGTTGTAGATAGTAAAATGACGACGGGCGAATTGACATCAATGTTTTCTTATATCATGAGCATTTTAATGTCGCTTATGATGCTTTCCATGATTTTTGTTATGATAACTATGAGTGTGGCGAGCTGTAGACGTATTGTGGAAGTTTTAGAGGAAAAACCAGCTATTACCAATAAAGAAAATCCGGTAATGGAAGTAAAAAATGGAGATATCGATTTTAATCATGTGTATTTTTCCTATCGGGAAGGAAGCGGCGAAAATACATTAAAGGATATTGATCTGCATATCAAATCCGGTGAAACCATTGGAATCATCGGAGGAACTGGTTGTGGAAAATCCAGTTTTGCCAATTTGATCAGCCGACTTTATGATGTACAGAAAGGCTCTGTACAGGTAGGTGGGATTGACGTAAAAGAATATGATATGGAAGTATTGCGTAATCAGGTAGCAGTTGTTTTGCAGAAAAATGTATTATTTTCTGGAACGATATTGGAAAATCTGCGCTGGGGAAATGAAAAGGCTACAAAAGAACAGTGTGTGGAAGCATGCAGACAGGCATGTGCAGATGAATTTGTAGAGAAATTTCCAAAGCAGTATGACACATATATTGAACAGGGAGGCAGCAATGTTTCTGGCGGTCAGAAACAGAGACTTTGTATTGCAAGGGCGCTGTTAAAGAATCCTAAAATTCTTATTCTGGACGATTCTACCAGTGCAGTAGATACAGCAACGGATGCTAAGATCAGAAAGATGTTTACGGAAAAGATACCTGGAGTGACGAAGCTTATTATTGCACAGCGTATTTCCAGTGTGCAGGATGCTGACCGGATTTTAGTATTAGAGGATGGAAAAGTAAATGCTTTCGATACGCATGAGAATCTGTTAAACAACAATGAAATCTACCGTGAAATTTATGAGGCACAGAGCAAAGGAAGCGGTGATTTTGACGAGCAGGCAGGTTAAAGAACAGATTTGAAAAGCAGGAAAGGTATGGTTATAGAAATGGAACATAGAAAGATGAATAAAAATCCGATGAAAATATTAGGTCGGGTTTTGGCATATATGTTGAAAAATTATAAGTTTTCTTTTTTCGTAGTCGTTGTTTGTATTCTTGTGGCAGCAATAGCAAACGTACAAGGAATGACGTTCATGCAGACACTGATCGATGGTTATATTGAACCTATGGCGAAAAGTGGAAATAGGGATTTTTCCAGTTTGGCGGGTGCATTAATGCGAGTTGCTACTTATTTTGCAATTGGAATTGTATGTTCCTATATATACAATCGTATTATGGTAAATATCAGTCAGGGTACGATGAAACGTTTGAGAGATGACTTGTTTGGACATATGGAAAAACTTCCGATCAAGTATTTTGATACCCATGCGCATGGAGATATCATGTCTGTGTATACGAATGATATTGATACCTTAAGACAGCTTATTAGCCAGAGTATTCCGCAGACCATTAATTCTGCGGTCAGCATTGTCTGTGTGTTCGTTGGAATGGTCACTATGAATATCCCACTGACTTGTCTGGCGCTTGTTATGGTTGCAATCATGCTTTTTACAACTTCCAAGATCGGTGGTAAGTCCGGTAAATATTTCGGAGAACAGCAGAGAGATTTAGGAGAAGTAAATGGTTTCATAGAAGAAATGATCGGTGGACAGAAGGTTATTAAAGTATTTTGCCATGAGGAAAAGAGTATTGAAGAATTTAAGGTAATCAATGAAAAATTAAGAGTCAGTGCAAATAATGCCAATGGGTTTGCAAACATTATGATGCCGATCAATGCAAATATTGGACATATCAGCTATGTATTATGTTCGATAGTAGGTGCGTTACTTGCTATCAATGGAGTAGGTTCTTTAAGTATTGGTACGTTGGTATCCTTTTTAACTTTAAATAAAAGTTTTACACAGCCGATCACACAGATCAGCCAGCAGTTAAATTCTATTGTTATGGCAATGGCTGGTGCAGACCGTGTATTTACGTTGATGGATGAAGAGCCGGAAGTAGATGAAGGATATGTAGAACTTGTCAATGCAAAAGAACTGCCGGACGGAACGCTGGAAGAAACAACAGAACGTACCGGTGTATGGGCATGGAAACACCCACATAAAGCAGAAGGTACTGTAACGTATACGAAGTTGCAGGGCGATGTGGTACTGGATGATGTGGATTTTGGATATACAGAAGAAAAGATCGTACTTCACAATGTGAAATTGTTTGCAGAACCGGGACAGAAAATTGCCTTTGTAGGTAGTACCGGAGCAGGAAAGACAACAATTACGAATCTGATCAATCGCTTTTATGATATACAGGATGGAAAAATCCGTTATGACGGAATCAATATTAACAAAATTAAAAAGAGTGATCTAAGACGTTCTTTGGGTATGGTTTTACAGGATACGCACTTGTTTACGGGAACGGTCATGGACAATATCCGTTACGGAAGATTAGATGCAACAGATGAAGAATGTATTGCAGCAGCAAAACTTGCCAATGCGGATGGCTTTATTCGAAGACTGCCGGACGGATATCAGACGGTACTGACCGGGGATGGAAGCAATCTGAGTCAGGGACAGCGACAGCTTTTATCGATTGCAAGAGCAGCGGTAGCAGACCCGCCGGTACTCATTTTGGATGAAGCGACTTCATCTATTGATACGAGAACGGAAGGTTTAGTACAGCAGGGTATGGATAGTCTGATGAAAGGAAGAACAACCTTTGTCATTGCACACAGACTTTCAACTATAAGCAATGCGGATTGCATTATGGTTCTGGAGCAGGGAAGAATTATCGAGCGAGGAAATCATGAGCAGCTGCTTGCAGAAAAAGGAAAGTATTATCAGTTGTATACGGGAAATTTTGCATAGATGATAAATATAAATGCGGAAGTTTAAATTTTAAACTTCCGCATATTTTCTGCCAGTGTGAAGGCGGATTCGGATATGATGTCTGCACAGCTGGCTACGTCGGTACTTTCTTGTGTGAGTTCTAGAGAAGTGTCTGCAAAATTTTCCATGGCAGCGTGGATTTCTTCGCTGATATCTGCCTGTTCTTCCGGGAGGATTGCAGTCAGTTGGTCAATGGTTATCATCATGTCACCCATGGATTCGGATTGGGCAGCAGCAGTATCTTTCAGTGCAGCGGCTACTTCTTTGCTGACATCTGCCTGTTCACTCAGTTCATCAGTAACAGAGCATATATCAGAAATGACTTCCCGCATGATTTCTACAAATTCTTTTAACGCATGGCTCATTACTGAAATCTCATCATTTCCCTTTACCGCAATTTCTACTGAAAAATCACCATCTGTAATATTGCTTATCGTTTGTGTAAGCGTTTTTACTGGTGCAATGATCACATGGATAATATGTGAAATGATAATTGCCATAAGCAGGATAAAAACAATACTCAATCCAATGTAAATAGGTTGTAATTTGGATAATGGAGCCAAAACAGCAGCTTCATCGATACAAGAAATTAGTATCCAATCGGTATTTTCTATTGGCTCTGCGGCAATCATATAATGACTGCCATAACAGGAAATATTCTGCATAGTATATTCCGTAGCAGAAGTCAAAGGGGCGATTTCTTTTAGTAAATCATTTTCAGAATTCTCTGACAAGGAGGAACCAATCAGAGAGGTGTCTTTATGGGCTAAGATCGTGGAGGTAGCAGTGTCAACAAGGAAGCAATATCCACTGTCCATAACTCGAATGTCAGCAATATCTTCCGAGAGTGCTTTTAACTCTACATCTGCAGAAATCACAGCATCTACGCCATTTTCGGAAGATAAAAGTGCAGTTGCACTGACGATGTAGCCGGAAGTGCTTGCATCTTTATAAGGAGCGCCAAAGGCAAAGGATTCATGCGTGAGTCCTTCCTGATACCAGCTTTGTTCGGCAACCTGATAGCCTTCATAAGGTGTCCAGAAGGAATCCAGCCAGTAATTTGTATTATCCCCAATATAAACACCATTTGGAATTTCAGGCTGCATATTGCAGGTAGTGGCAAGGTAGGCGATTTTGTCTTCTTCGGAGGCAAAAGTTACGGTCTTCATAGTATCGTAGACACGATTTAAGGAGTGCAAAGTGCTGTTTACAAAACCCTCAATAGTATTTACATTTGCTTCTGTTTCCTTACGCAGTGTCTGCCCGGCACTTTCTATTAATGAATTTTTCGTAGTAGTATAATTAATGATCATTAGAATAATAATGGTAAGGGTCATAAGAGGTATAATGGTGAGAATTAGTTTTCCGGCAATTCCCAGCCTTTTTTTAGTGCCATTCGACATAATACGTCCTCCTTAGTAATTGTATATAAAATATCGATAATTATATATAAAAATTACCATAAATTGTAGATATTTTCAATAAATTGCGATAAAATTATCTCATGGGCAAAAATAGGAATATTGAGGATAAGCAATGAAAAAGTACGGGATACTTGGAATGATATGGGGTTTTATTATATTTATAAATATACTGGCGTGGAACAGCGTCGGATTTTGTGACTGGTATATTGAGCATATTTTTCCGCTTTGGGTAGGGGGATATGGACGGCTCACCAGTCTGTTTTCTTTTTCTGTGGGAGAGATCATGCTGATCATTGCAGTGATACTTCTTGTCGTGTTTTTCTTGATAGGGATTGCAGCTGGAATTTGTAAGCTTGTCTTTTTGATACAAGGGAAACGGAAGAAGAAACTTCCGTTATGGATGCGTCGATACAGTTATGGTATGCTTGTTTTATTTACTTGCATAGGAATTGTCATGACTTCCAATTGTTTTATTCTTTACCATGGAAGTTGTTTTCCGGAAAAGTATATGCAGGATACTTTAGAAAAGGCATATCGGCTCAGTGAACTTACAGAATTGCGGAATCATGTAGTGAGCGAGTGCAATCGGTTATGCAAGGTAGTAGAGCGGGATGAACATGGCAATGTGATATATAGCGGAGATATTACAGAACAGGCGATTGTGGAAATGCAGTGCTTGGGAGCGACGTATCCACAGTTATCCGGGTATTATCCAACGTCAAAAGGATTTCATTTTTCCGGCTTTTTTAGTCAACAAAAAATGATGGGATATTATTTCCCATTTTCTATGGAAGCCAATTACAATACAAAAATGTATATTACAAATACACCATCTACCATTTGTCATGAACTCTCTCATGTGAAGGGATTTATTCAGGAAGATGAGGCAAATTTTATTGCATATCTTGCCTGTACCAATTCGGACGATGTTTTCTTTCAGTACAGCGGATATTTAAGTGTATTGTATTATGTGGATAATGATTACTTTGAAGCGATTGATGAAAATAAGGCACTTTACAAGTCACAGGTGCGTATTTCACCGCAGGTTAGAGAAGATAAAGTTTTTTTGACACCGGAAACGTGGGAAGAAGTGGAGGAAAAAGCGGTGATCAGTACACAGACAGTCAGCACGGCATCAAAAACTTTTGTTGAGACGAATCTGAACTTAAATGGAGTCGATGCTGGTATGGTCAGCTACAGCCGTGTGGTAGAGCTTTTGCTGGAATATTATGATGAGGACAAGTAAATGGAAACAATAATTGATTATTTAGCAAAATATGGTGATGTTTCCTTTTCAGAAAAACCCTTTAATGATGTGGACAGTTTAGTTCTCTGTCAGCTTTCGTATTTAAAATTTGATGGATTAGTACCACAACCAAAGGAAAACAAGCCGTTTCTGCCTTTAGTAGAAGTGAAAAAAAGAGAGCAGGAAGGAAACCTTTTTGCAGATGAAAGATATGAAAAGGATAACCGGGCACTTTTTGAAGGGATTTTATCGGGAAAACGTTTTGGCACATTGAAGCTGAATTTTTATATAAATGAAATTGATACGGAGAAGGAAATTCAATTTTCTGCCGTAACCTTTGCGCTGCAGGATGACAGTTTTTATGTGGCATACCGAGGAACGGATGAAACGATCGTGGGCTGGAAAGAGGATTTTGGTCTTGCTTTTTCAAAGCCGATGCCAAGCCAGTTGAGCAGTGTGGAATATTTGGACCTCGTTGGTGGAAAAGTAAAGGGTAGATTGTATACGGGCGGTCATTCCAAGGGTGGAAATTTAGCGGTTTATGCGGCAATGAATTGTCAAAAAGAAATTCAGGACAGGATTCTTTATATATACAGTCATGATGGGCCGGGATTTCGCCCGGAAATATTAAAACAGTGTAGATATGATGCGGTGGCAGAGCGGATCAGAAAGATTTTACCACATTCTTCGCTCATTGGTATGCTGTTGGAAAGCCATGAAAATTATCAGGTAGTTGCCAGTAGATCGTTTGGACTTTTACAGCACAATCCTTACACATGGGGAGTGGAGGACGACCATTTTCTCTATGTGGATGAAATTTATTCCGGGCGTAAATTTATAGATCATACATTAAGTGAATGGATTTTGTCTCAAGATGATGAGCATATTCGTGCTTTTGTGGATACTCTGTTTAAGGTAATTGAAGCTTCTGAAACGGACAATCTGATAGATTTCGCCGCAGACTGGAAGCAGAGTATGAATAAAGTACTTGCAGCAGTGAAGGAAGTGGATGAACCGACCAGGGAAATTATAAAAAAGATTATCCGTTCTCTATTTGATATGACATCAGAGCGCATCAAAAGAGAGTTTCAGAGCAAAGCCGAAACAGAACTGGTAAAACTGTCGGAAAAGGCAGAGGAAAATAAAATAAAATTTCAGGAAAAAGCAGTAGAAAACAAGAAAAAAGTTCAGGAGTTGAAAAGCGAAAAGAAAAAGTCAAAAGCAAAGCGTCCTGTTTCCTGATAAATTTTATTTTGGGATAACAGCATTCGTTCCGGGTGCCATTGAAAGGCGACGATCGGCAGTGTTTCATGTAAAATGGCTTCCGTTACACCATCTTGTGCTGTCTGGAATGCGAAAATCTCTTTTCCATTTTCTATAATTCCCTGATGATGTGCGCTGTTTACAATGATCTTGTCAGGAAAAGAAGTAAAGGAAGAGTGGGAAAGCTGCGACCGTGGCAGCGTGTTTACCTCGTGAAAGGCGTCTTCTCCGTTTTCGGTAACGGGGTGGATAGAAGGATTGGGAAGATCCTGAATTAATGTGGCACCGAAATAGAGATCGATCAATTGAAAGCCTTTGCATATGCCTAAAATCGGCTTTTGGCTTTTGACGAACAGGTCGAGTGCCTGAAATTGAATAATATCAAGTTCTGTATCAATATTTTTAGAACCTTTGTCAGATTCGTTTAAAAGGGCAGGGTCAATATCGCCACCACCGGGCAAGAGCAGGGCATCAAATTCAGAAAGTTTTCCAACAGATAGGGTAACATCCCATGCAACATGGAAAAAATCAAGTGCGCGGCGGTAGTTTTCCGTCTGCTTTTCCCTTCCAATGATGGCAATGCGTTTTGTAGAAAGTGAAGACATAAAAATCTCCTTTGTGTTATCTATTTATAGTATGCAGGAGAGAGTAAAATATGACAGTCCATAATAGGAATGGAGGTGATCCATGATGATTGTGGACTGTTTTCTATTAGAGTCAGCTTTTTTATTCAAAATGGGATTAGAAAGAGGATTTTGGGAAAAGATAATCAGTAATTATGAAAGAGCATGGAAGGGAAAGCTATGGATAAAGTGGTGGAAGAAATTAGTAAAATCGGTATTGTACCGGTAGTAGCATTAGAGGAAGAAAAGGATGCGGAACCATTGGCGGAAGCATTGTGTAAAGGAGGGATTCCTTGTGCGGAGGTTACGTTCAGGACTAAGGCGGCTAAAGATGCCATTCATATTATTTCCACTCAATTTCCGGGGATGTTAGTGGGAGCTGGGACAGTCTTGACAACGGAGCAGGTGGAGCAGGCGGTGGCAGCAGGAGCAAAATTTATCGTAAGTCCGGGCTTAAATCCGAAAGTCGTACAATATTGCATAGACAAAAATATTTTGGTCATACCAGGGATAACAAATCCAAGCGATATAGAAATCGCGATGGAATTTGGGCTTGAAGTCGTCAAATTTTTTCCGGCAGAGGCAGCAGGTGGCTTGAAAATGATAAAGGCAATGAGCGAACCTTATAGCAAAATGAAATTCATGCCGACGGGCGGAATCCATATAGGCAACCTGAACGATTACCTTTCTTTTGAAAAAATTGTAGCATGTGGTGGAAGCTGGATGGTAAAAAAGGATCTGGTCGCAATGGAAAATTTTGAAAAAATTGAGACATTAGCAAGGGAAGCGGTACGGAAAATGCTTGGTCTTGAATTGATGGAAATACCAGATCTTTGTGTGAATGGCTGTATTACGATTGGGACAAATTTTATGGAGAGAGCGCTATATCATTTGCGGCTGCAAGGGGTTGCATTTGATGAAGCTACAAAGGAAACGGACGACAAAGGAAAGATAAAAGCTATTTATCTGAAAGGGGAATCCGGTAGTCAGGCAGTGCAGCTCGTACAAAAATAATTGTGTGAAAGGTGGCTAATATATGGCGGAAGAAAGAAAAAAAGTAGTTACTTTTGGAGAACTTATGCTAAGACTTGCGCCGGACGGCTATCGCCGTTTTGTGCAGGCAGAAAGCTATGGAGCAACTTACGGAGGCGGGGAGGCAAATGTAGCAGTATCTTTGGCAAATTATGGGGTGGATGCCAAATTTGTGACAAAGCTCCCAAAACACGAAATTGGACAGGCAGGGATAAATGCCTTAAGAAAATATGGTGTGGATACAAGTGCCATAGTGCGCGGTGGGGAAAGAGTAGGTATTTACTTTTTGGAAAAAGGGGCATCGGAACGTCCATCTAAAGTAATTTATGACCGTGCGGGTTCTTCTATTGCAACGGCAGAAAAAGAAGAGTTTGATTGGGATACTATTTTTCAAAATGTAGAATGGTTTCATTTTACAGGGATCACACCGGCTCTTGGGGAAAAGGTAGCGGAAATCTGTTTAGAGGCATGTAAAAAGGCAAAAGAGAAAGGGATTACGGTCAGCTGTGATCTGAATTATCGTAACAAGCTGTGGTCGAAAGAAAAAGCAGGCGAGGTAATGGGAGAGCTTTGTCAGTATGTCGATGTCTGTATTTCAAATGAAGAGGATGCAGCAGATGTATTTGGTATCAAAGCTGCCAATACGGATGTGACAAAAGGTGAAGTTGATCAGGAAGGCTACAAAGAAGTTGCAAGGCAGCTTGCGGAACGATTTGGATTTGCAAAGGTGGCGATTACTTTACGAACCTCTCTTTCGGCAAATGATAATCTTTGGGCAGCAATGCTATACGAAGGGGGAGAGTATTATTTTAGCAGACAGTACAAAATGCATATTGTAGATAGAGTTGGTGGAGGAGATTCCTTTGGAGGCGGATTGATCTATGCTGGGATTCAAGCGTTTGCTCCGCAACAGGCTATCGAATTTGCAGTGGCAGCAAGCTGTTTAAAGCATAGCATTGAAGGAGACTTTAATCTTGTTTCTTTAGAAGAGGTAGCAAGGCTTGCAGGCGGAGATGCGTCGGGGCGTGTACAGAGGTAATAGAGATAGAAAAACAAAACACAAGAAAAGCCAGCATTTATCACTATTTCCGATAAATACTGGCTTTTATAAATCATGCAGGAAAAGGGACTTGAACCCTCATGATATTGCTATCACACGGACCTGAACCGTGCGCGTCTGCCAATTCCGCCATTCCTGCGCGCATGTTATATTTTATACAGTATTAAATTATTTGTCAACTGTTTTTCTTGTAAAAATTGCAAGGTAAAAAATTGTAAGGAGGTTCTAATAAAGAATAGAAAAATCAAGAAGTTTTGCGTTAAGATTGCATCAAGGATGTTCCAAAAAGATTTTCTGTTTGAAGTGACATGTTATACTACTGTACGAAATATATTAAAAAGAAAACAGGAGTATGACTTCCGCTTTTGCATATAGTATCAATACCGGCAAAGTGGTAGAAAGTGAAGATGCAGGAAATTATTATATCTTTGATGGATAAGTTTGGCTATTTTGGAATTTTATTATTGATCGCTGTGGAAAATATTTTTCCGCCCATACCTTCTGAGGTTATTTTGACTTTTGGAGGATTTATGACAACCTATTCTTCTTTAAATGTGGCAGGCGTGATTCTTTTTGCTACATTAGGGTCTGTGCTTGGCGCGGGTATTTTGTATGGAATTGGAAAGATATTTAATAAAGAGCGACTGATGAAATTGGTATCAGGACGTATTGGGAAAGTATTACGATTAAAGGCACAGGATATAGAAAGTGCTGAAAGTTGGTTTGAAAAGTGCGGAAATGGAGCTGTATTTTTCTGCCGTTTTGTTCCAATCGTGAGAAGTCTGATCTCCATTCCTGCTGGAATGAGTGAAATGCCGATTGTCCCATTTGTATTGTATACAACGGCAGGTTCTTTTATATGGAATACAGTCTTAGTTGTGATAGGCAGTATTTTTGGAGAAAATTGGGAAAAAGTCGTAGCAGTAATGGATACATATTCTAATGTGACTTTAATTGTACTTGTCATAATTTGCATCAGTATCGTGGGCGGATTCTATTATGATAAGAAGAAACATAAAGAAATATAATCATAGAAATTGTGAAAGAATTGTGAATGGCAAAAGAAATGCTTTTCTTTCTGTTTAAAGTATTGTATAATAGCAAAAGTAGCAAATAATTTTAAAGGTCTTTTATACATATCACGTACTAAATCCCAGAATGATAATTTACAAATTAATAACTAATAACGGTAGTAATATAAGTACTATTATTTATTGGGAAAGAATAAATGGAGGGAATATGAGAGAAAAATACGAATCTCTTGCATTGACAGATTTAAAGGAAATTGCAAAGGCAAGGGGAATCAAAGGAACATCTACAATGAAAAAAGCAGATTTGGTTGAAGCAATGCTTTTGCAGGATGAGAAGGATAAGGCTTCTGAGCAGACAACCAGAAAAGAAGATGCTGCGCAGACAGCAGATAGCAGTGAAAGAGAAGCTGTTAAAAATGCAGAAGCTGGAAAAGAAAAAGCTGGAGAGAAAAATGATGTAGCAACGCAGGAAAAATATCCTGCAGAGCTGGATAGCGGAATTACAGCCAATGGTATTTTGGAAGTCATGCCGGATGGCTATGGATTTATTCGTTGTGAGAATTATCTTCCGGGTGAAAATGACGTTTATGTGGCACCAAGCCAGATCAGACGTTTTAATTTAAAGACCGGTGATATTATAGAAGGAAATACGAGAATTAAGACACAGAGTGAGAAGTTCAGTGCCCTTTTGTATTTGAAGAAAATTAACGGATTTCCACCGGAAGTAGCAGCAAAAAGATGCAATTTTGAAGACATGACCCCAATCTTCCCAGACGAACGTCTTCGTTTGGAAACACCGGGAGCTTCCGTTGCTATGCGTATTATGGATTTAATGAGCCCGGTCGGTAAGGGACAGAGAGGTATGATCGTATCTCCACCAAAAGCAGGTAAAACAACGCTGTTAAAAGAAGTAGCAAAATCTATTAAGAAAAATTCACCAGAAATGCATTTGATCATTTTGTTAATTGATGAGCGTCCAGAAGAAGTAACGGATATTAAAGAAGCAATTGAAGGACCAAATGTAGAAGTGATTTATTCCACATTTGATGAACTTCCAGAACATCATAAACGAGTATCCGAAATGGTAATCGAACGTGCAAAACGTTTAGTAGAGCATAAGAAAGACGTTATGATCCTGCTTGATAGTATTACAAGACTTACAAGGGCATATAACCTTACAGTTCCACCAAGTGGACGTACATTATCCGGTGGTCTTGATCCGGCGGCGTTACATATGCCAAAACGCTTCTTTGGTGCAGCGAGAAATATGCGTGAAGGTGGAAGCCTTACCATTCTTGCAACAGCACTTGTGGATACCGGAAGTAAGATGGATGATGTAGTTTACGAGGAATTTAAAGGAACCGGTAACATGGAAATGGTACTTGACCGTAAACTTTCCGAAAAGAGAGTATTCCCGGCTATTGATATTCCAAAATCAGGAACAAGACGAGAAGATCTTTTGTTAAATCCTGAGGAACTGGAAGCAATTAATATTATGAGAAAAGCGCTGAATGGTCTGAAACCGGAAGAAGCAGTAGACAAAATTTTGGACATGTTTGCAAGAACAAGAAATAACAATGAATTTGTTCAGATGGTCAAAAAAATGCGTTTTATTTAAAAGAAACACTTGCATAGAATTATAAGCTATGTTACAATGAGTAAGCTGTCTATGGAAAACATGGACAGCTGCTTTTAAAGCAAGTGGATGAGAACATTTTATTATTAAAGATAGATGTAGAGAGGTGAAATCATGAGAGAAGGAATCCATCCTGAATATTATCAGGCAACTGTAACATGCAACTGCGGAAACACATTTGTAACAGGTTCTACAAAACCTGAAATCCACGTTGAAGTTTGTTCTAAATGTCATTCATTCTACACAGGTCAGCAGAAGAGCGCAAGAACTGACGGACGTATTGACAAGTTCAACAAAAAATACGGTGTGGCAAGCAAATAAGAGTTTAAAAAAGGTTGGGGTGTTGCATCTCAACCTTCTTTTAATTTAATCAAATAGGAATTTTTATTATTTATTATAGATATATTAGTAAACTAAGGTTCGGAGGGTCTAATGAAAAAAGATAAATGCAACCGTTATTCGGGCATTGGCGGTCAGGCAGTGTTAGAAGGCATAATGATGAAAAACAAAGATCAGTATGCTGTTGCAGTTCGCAAGCCTGATGGCGAGATTGAAGTAGAAGTCGATGTATACCGTGGAGTTATGCATGATAGTAAGATTACAAAACTTCCTTTTATACGAGGAATTTTTAATTTTATAGATTCCCTTATGTTAGGAACAAAGTCTTTGAACTATTCCGCAACTTTTTATGAAGAGGAAGATGCAGAAGAAACCAAAGCTGACAAGATGTTGGATAAGCTTTTCGGAGGAAAAGCAGAAAAAGTATTAATGGGAATTACAACTGTAGTTTCTGTTGTGCTGGCAGTTGCTATTTTTATCGTACTTCCTTATTTTATTGCTTCTTTTTTAGAAGATTATGTGAGAAACGCTTCTTTGATGGCAATTTTAGAAGGTATTATCCGAATTTTGATCTTCCTTTTATATGTAGTTGGCATTTCTGCTATGCAGGATATTAAAAGAGTATACCAGTATCATGGAGCAGAGCATAAATGTATCAATTGTATTGAAAAAGGACGTCCGCTGACTGTAAGAAATGTTATGAGAAGTTCAAGAATACATAAGAGATGTGGAACAAGCTTTATGTTTTTAGTTATGTTTGTCAGCATTATTTTATTTTTCTTTATTCGTGTAGAAAATCCGGTATATAGAGTTATCATTCGTATTTTGTTAATTCCGGTTATTTCAGGAATTTCTTATGAAATCATAAGATGGGCAGGCAGAAGCAATAATATTGTCGTGCGTATTTTATCGGCACCTGGTATGTGGCTTCAGAGATTGACAACAAAGGAACCGGATGAAAGTATGGTTGAGGTTGCTATCAAAGCGGTTGAAGCAATATTTGATTGGAAAGAATATTTACATGATACATTTGGGTATGAAGTAGATGATTCCTGGTTGGAAGATGGACCTTCCAAAGAGGAAGAATAATAGGATTTAATTATGGAATATAAGAAATTATATGAGTGGGGACGGACTGCATTGCAAAATGCCGGAGTTGATGAAGCAGCTCTGGATGCAAGACTTCTTTTGGAATATGTATGTGGTACGGACAGAAACACGCTGCTTGTGCATGGAGACAGAGAAGTATCCGAAACAGACCAAAGTAAGTATGAGGATTTTATAGGCAAGCGGGAAAGCAGAATTCCACTCCAGCATATTACCGGAGAGCAGGAATTTATGGGACTTACCTTTATGGTAAATGAGCATGTATTGATTCCGAGGCAGGATACAGAAACTCTGGTAGAAGAAGCCTTGCGAAATCTTCATGATGGCATGGCTGTTCTGGATATGTGTACTGGCTCTGGCTGCATTTTGCTCAGCCTTTTGAATTATACAAATGACTGTGTGGGTGTTGGCGTGGATATTTCAGAAAAAGCACTTGAAGTAGCCGGGGAAAATAACCGCCGATTAGGAAAAAATGCCACGTTTTTGCAAAGCGATCTGTTTGAAAATGTAGAAGGAAAATTTGATATGATCGTATCAAATCCGCCCTACATTCCGTCAGATGTCATTCCTACCTTGATGGAGGAAGTGAAGACATATGAACCTTTGAATGCGCTTGATGGAAAAGAAGATGGCTTGTACTTTTACAGAGAAATCATAAGGCAGGCAGGAGAGTATCTCAATCGAGGTGGATGGTTGCTTTTTGAAATTGGTTGTGAGCAGGCAAAAGATGTAAGCAAATTGCTTTCAGATGCTGGTTTTAAAGAGGTACAGACAATAAAAGATCTGGCAGGACTTGACCGGGTGGTGTTTGGAACTTATTTACCATAGATGAGGGAAGACACGAGTTGTAGGATAGTGAGAGATTGATATCGCCGTAAAATGGCAGAAAAGAGGATAGAAATGTTTGATAAACTGGAAGACTTATTAATTCGTTTTGAGGAAATTATGGGCGAACTGGGTGAGCCGACCGTAACGAATAATCAGGAGCGTTTTCGTAGCTTAATGAAGGAGCAGAGTGATCTTACTCCTATCGTGGAAGCATATAAAGAATATAAAAAGTGTAAACAGGATATTGAAGACAGTCTTGTTATGCTGGAGGAAGAATCTGATCCGGATATGAAGGAAATGCTCAAGGAAGAGCTTTCCGATGCAAAGAAACGTGTAGAAGAATTAGAGCAGGAATTAAAAATCCTTCTTTTACCGAAAGACCCTAATGACGATAAAAACGTTATCGTGGAAATTCGTGCTGGTGCTGGTGGTGATGAAGCGGCACTTTTCGCAGCAGAAATTTATCGTATGTATGTACATTATGCGGAGAGTCAGCGTTGGAAAGTAGAACTTTTGAATGCAGACGAAATCGGTATCGGTGGTATGAAGGAAGTAAACTTCATGATTTCCGGTCAGGGTGCTTATTCCAAGATGAAATACGAAAGTGGTGTGCACCGTGTACAGCGTGTACCAGAAACAGAATCCGGCGGACGTATTCACACCTCTACGATCAGTGTAGCAGTTATGCCTGAAGTTGATGAAGATATCGATATTGTAATTGATGATAAAGATATTCGTATCGACGTTATGCGTGCTTCTGGTAACGGTGGTCAGTGTGTCAATACAACTGACTCTGCAGTACGTCTTACTCACTATCCAACAGGAATCGTGGTTTACAGCCAGACAGAAAAGTCTCAGATCCAGAACAAGGCAAAAGCTTTTGCTTTGTTGAAAGCAAAGCTGTATGATATTGAACAGCAGCAGCGTCATGATGCCGAAGCTGAAATGCGTAGAAGCCAGATCGGTACAGGCGATCGTTCTGAGAAGATCAGAACCTACAACTTCCCACAGGGTCGAGTGACAGACCACAGAATCAACCTGACACTCTATAAGCTGGATAAAGTAATGAATGGGGATATTCAGGAGATTATCGATGCTTGTATTGCAGCGGATCAGGCTGCGAAGTTGGCGAAGATGAACGAGAACTAGGGAAGATGGTGTATCTAATAGGTCGAGTTGAGAAATTGAATAGTTGAGTTAGAAAAATTGAGTGCTCTATATCAGTTTAAGGTGCTGATATAGGGCATTTTTGTGTGGAGTTGAAAGTTTATATTTTGTTCGGAGAGGCTATAAGAGTATCGAAAAATGTTGCATAAATATTAGGGGTATTTTACAATGAGTCATATATAAATTGATTAGAAACCAATCGAAGTTGGTGTAAACGATAAAGCAGCTTACATCCGTTGATAAACTGCCCTATCGTTTACATCAATTTCGATTT
>JAGKTQ010000002.1 GCA_021153325.1 Lachnospiraceae bacterium
AATAGAGCCCTATAGGGTTTATTTGGTGTACAGAAAAATAGGTCAATTATCATTGAGAAAAAACAAAGGGAAAGTTGCCAACGATTACTTGACACAAACTTCAATGTCTAAAAAGTAGACAATTATTCTATAAAATGATATTATGTAGAATAATATTCTATATTGAATGAAAAGGCATGAGGAGACTATTAGCATGAAAAGGGAAAAAATAGATATCATATATTACATTGTTTTAGGGATTCTATTTTTGATTTGTATTGGCATTCATTTTTATAAAATTACAGAGATACCATTTGGTATTCATGTGGATGAACTGGGAATGGGATATGACGCATGGAGTCTAAGTCATTATGGAGTTGACAGATATTTAATTCCTTATCCGGCTTACTTAAATAATTTTGGCGGAGGACAAAGTGCATTATATGCCTATCTGTGTGCATTAATTCTGAAATTTTGTGACCTTTCGACATTTTCCATAAGGTTACCCGGGATTCTAATCTTTTTAGTATTTGTTTTGTTTGGAGTTAAGACCATTCAGTTAACAAAAGAAAATTGCAGAGTTAGAACATTTCTTTTTCTTTTCTTTGTTACAGTATTACCAGTGTATATTATGTTATTTAGAATGGGGCTAGACTGTAATTTAATGCTTCCTGTAGCAGGGATTTTCTTTTATTTCTTGCTTAGGGCAGTGTCTACATTAAAAAATAGTGATTTTGTTCTTGCTGGAATTTTTGCTGGTATTACTTTGTATACATATGCAATTTCTTATATAGTAATGATTGGATTTCTGATTGCTATAATCCCATATATGTTTTTTACAAAAAAGATGAAACCGATACAGTTATTGTATTTTGGAATTCCTTTAGGGATTATTGCTTTACCTCTTATCCTGGTACAGGTTGTTAATCTTTTGAACTTGGATGAAATGAGATTAGGTTTTTTTACAATTACAAAATTATTTCGGTATCGCAACGAAGATATCGGCTTACAGTTTTTTAATTGGGAATCTGTAAAAAGCTGCTTGAAAAGTATTTTTATGTATGATAGTTACCGTTGGGATTCGCTGACGGAGTTTGGTACAATTTATTATCTTTCAATTCCATTTGTTTTAATTGGAGTCATAAAAAGTGTTTATGTAATAATAAAGGGATTAAAAAACAGAGAATTTTATCAGGAAACCATTTATGTTGTTTGGCTTATTCTTTTGTGTATTTGCGGTAGTATGATGGAAGCATTTACATATAGATTGAATGGAGTTTATCTTTCTATACTTTATTTTTTAGTAGAAGGCGTTATAACAATTTTTATAATTATAAAAAATAAGAAAATAGCTTATTTAATATTGGGAACAGTAGTAATGGTATATGCGTTTTTATTTGGAAGTTTTCTACAGTTTTATTTTGGTGGAGAATATGAAAGTAAGTATAAGCCATTAAGTTATTTTGATTATCCTTTAGAAGAGGTTATTGATTATTTGGAAAATGATGACATTTTCCGAGAAAAGACAACCTATATAGGACATCTGAGTCAAACATATATTTACTATCTGAGTGCTAAGATGATTACTCCTATGGAATATAATGAGGTAAATATCCTAGATAAGGAAGATAGTTTGTCAAGATCCCAATGGACGCAATCATATCATAATTACTATTTTAATCTGCCGGAAAGAATAGATTATAATGGAATTTATGTGTTGAACAGTGTGGCAGAAGTTCAAGAAGGATATGGTGAAAAGCTGGCACAAGCCGGATTTGAAAAAGAGGAAATAGGAAATTACAGTGTTTATACATTTAATATAGAGGACTTTGAAGATGTAGAAGATAATTTCCAAATACAGTGGAATGCAGGAGTTGATGAGAATAATACTATTCTTGTACAGTCAGCAACACAGTTGATTGAAGGAAAAGAGTATGTTGTTTTGGTAGGCTGGGCATATAATATAGAAGATGTTCATGCATGGGATTATGTGTGTCTGATGGATGAGGATGGGAATTATTACACTGCTGATATTGTAGAGCGGGCTGATGTGGTAGAAGAAACCGGTCAGGAGCAATTGCAGCAATCAGGTTTACTGTTTGTAATTCCAAAAGAAGCTTTTGATGGTAGAAAAAATCTTTTGGTAATCGGAATAGAGAGTGAAAATGGAAAGTATATGAAGTCACAAATAAATGTAGCAATGCAATAAAGAATACAAACAAAGAGAACAATGAAACTATTGTTCTCTTTGTCTATGCAGATAATCTAAAAAGTTTATATATTGTTTTATATGCTGTTCGTCTGAAGTATCAAAATTATTGGGAAGAGCTAATACTTTTTGATTATTATAGTATGGATTGGGTATGGAAGTAAGTCCGAGTAAATAATCAATAGAAACATTAAAAAATTTGGCGATCCTTATTTTTATTTCATCCGGTGGTTCTGATTTATCTTTCTCATAAGAAGAAATGGAATGCTTATTAATGTTAAGAATTTTACCTAATTCTTCTTGAGAGAGTCCTTTGTCTTTTCTTAAATCATACAATCGCTCTCCAATCAAAGCTTTTGTTCCTCCTTTCAATTAAGATGATTATAGGATAAAAAAACAAAAAAACTTAAAAATAGATAAAAATTCTCCGAATATGGAAAAGTAGAATTTAGTTCTATATATAGTTAATAGTATTTGTCAAAGTTGAAAAATTAGTATAAAATTATGAAAAACACTTGAAAAATGGGAGAATCAATGTTATCATATTAACTCGTGATATATTAAATAATCCTTGCTCCCGGTAGGACGGGGGCCAGAGACCAAAAGGAGGTACAAGCATGAACAAATATGAATTAGCCGTTGTGGTTAGCGCAAAAATCGAAGATGATGAAAGAGCTGAAGTATTAAACAAAGTAAAGGCTCTTGTTGAAAGATTCGGTGGACAGATTACTAACGTTGACGAATGGGGTAAGAAGAGACTTGCTTATGACGTTCAGAAAATGAAAGAAGCTTTCTATTATTTCATCCAGTTTGATGCAGAATCCACAGTTCCGGCAGAAATCGAAAGCCGTATCCGTATTATGGATAATGTAATCAGATATTTATGCGTTAAAAACGAGGCATAATAGAAGAAAGCGAGAGTAAGTAGTATGAATAAAGTAATTCTTATGGGCCGTTTAACAAGAGATCCTGAAGTGAGATATTCACAGGGTGAAAATGCAATGGCAATTGCCAGATATACACTTGCGGTTGACCGTAGAGGAAGCCGTAATAACAATGGTGACCAGCAGACAGCAGATTTTATCGGTTGTGTTGCTTTCGGAAAAGCTGGTGAATTTGCAGAAAAGTATTTCCGCAAAGGAACTAAGATTGCGATAACAGGTCGTATCCAGACTGGTAGTTATACCAATAAGGATGGCGTAAAAGTATATACTACTGATGTAGTTGTAGAGGAACAGGAATTTGCTGAAAGCAAAAACAGTTCCGGTGCAGATGGTGGTTTCGGTGGCGGAATGAGCAGACCGGAGCCGAGTGGTGCAGGTGACGGTTTCATGAATATTCCAGACGGAATTGATGAGGAACTGCCATTTAACTAAGATTCAATTTTAGATAGGAGGCATTATCATGGCTTATAATAAAGCAGAGAAATCTGATTCTCCAATGAGAAAAAGAGGCGGAATGCGCAGAAGAAAAAAAGTTTGTGTATTCTGTGGTAAAGATAACGTAATTGATTACAAAGATGTAAATAAATTAAAAAGATATGTATCTGAAAGAGGTAAAATTCTTCCTAGAAGAATTACAGGCAACTGTGCAAAACACCAGAGAGCTCTTACAGTAGCTATCAAACGTGCAAGACACGTTGCTTTGATGCCATATACATGTGATTAATAAGAACTTTGAGGGGACTGTCGCTATGCGACAGTCCTTTTTTTATCGCTATAACAAATTGTGCGCGCAAGTAGCGAAAGTAAAGTATAATTCTACATAAAATCTCTTAAAATGAGAAAACCTCTCTGTTTTCTACAAAAGAATTGTATGGAATATTAAATAGAAAAATGTTATACTGATAAGCGAGAATATAGGTCGTGGTTTAAAACGGAAGATAAGATAGTAATTAAAATATAGATCATATATAGATGCATAAAAACTCGTATTGTGGAAAGGCATGGTTATTTAAAATGAAAAATAGAATTAAGTTGAAAGGAAGGCTTAAGACATACATACAGTTTTCCCTTTATTTGGGATTTTTACTTGTTGCGGTAAATGTTTGTATTTATTTTCTGAATATTCAGGCGGCACTTCTTTTGACCTGTTTTACAATTTTTTATTTTGCAATTGTACTGGCTATGATGTTTTACAATAAGCCAGTTATTATGAATGAGCTGATCAGTTTTGCAACTCAGTATGGGCAGATTCAACGCCGGCTTTTGCGTGATCTGGCATTGCCGTATGCACTGTTGGATGATTCGGGCAGAGTTGTCTGGACAAACCGGGAATTTGAGCGGGTCATTCATAAAGAAAAAGGCTATTCCAAGTCGATTACTTCTTTGTTCCCGACGATTACAAAGGACAGACTTCCGGGAGAAGATGAAGTAGAAGAGACAGAATTTGAAATTGAATATGAATCCAGCAATTATATGGCTCGCATGAAAAAAATTTCCTTAAAGGAGATGGCGATTAATAGCGATATTCTTGAGGCAGAAGGATATGATGGATACCTCATTGCCATGTATTTGTTCGATGAAACAGCACTTAGGATTGCTTTGAAAGAAGTAGATGACCAGAGTCTGGCAGTTGGTATGATCTATCTGGACAATTATGAAGAAGCATTGGATAGTGTAGAAGAAGTCAGACGTTCTTTGTTGATCGCATTGATTGATCGTAAAGTAAATAAATACATTGCGGCACTGGATGGTATATGCAAAAAGCTGGAAAAGGACAAGTATTTTATTATCCTTCGTAAAAAGGCAATTTCCCAGTTGCAGGAAACGCGTTTTGATCTGTTGGATGATGTAAAAACTGTAAATATCGGTAATGAAATGGCTGTGACGATCAGTATGGGTATCGGTCTCGATGGATTGACCTATGCACAAAATTATGAGTTTGCAAGAAATGCTATCGATCTTGCGCTTGGACGAGGTGGCGATCAGGCAGTTGTGAAATCACCGGAAAAGATAACCTATTACGGTGGAAAGAGCCAGCAGGTAGAAAAAAATACTCGTGTAAAGGCGAGAGTAAAAGCTCATGCATTAAAGGAAATCATTACAAGCAAAGATAAGGTGCTCATTATGGGACATCGTCTTGCAGATGTGGATAGCTTTGGTGCAGCAGTAGGTATTTATCGAATTGCAAAAACGTTGGATAGAAAAGCACACATTGTTTTAAATGATGTAACCACTTCTGTGCAGCCTTTGGTGGAAATGTTCAAAGATAATCCGGAATATGACGAGGATATGATCATAGATAGTCAAGAGGCGATTGAGGCTGCAGGAGGAAATGCGGTACTGGTCGTTGTTGATGTTAACAAGCCAAGCATTACCGAGTGTCCAGATCTTTTGAAATATTGCAAATCTATCGTTGTACTGGATCACCATAGACAAGGCACGGAAGTGATCGAAAATGCGACCCTTTCCTATGTGGAAGCATACGCTTCTTCTGCATGTGAAATGGTATCTGAAATTCTTCAGTACATAGTGGATAATATTAAGATTCGTTCTGAGGAAGCAGATTGTCTTTATTCTGGTATCGTAATTGATACGAATAACTTTATGACAAAAACTGGTGTGAGAACCTTTGAAGCTGCAGCCTTTTTAAGAAGAAATGGGGCAGATGTAACACGTGTACGCAAGCTCTTTAGAGAAGATGCTGTGGAATATAAAGCAAAAGCGGATGCTGTCAGTCAGGCAGAAATTTACCGTAATTATTATGCAATTTCTATTTGTGTCAATGACGAAGTGCAAAGCCCGACTATTATCGGGGCTCAGGCAGCAAACGAGCTCTTAAATATTAAGGGCATCAGAGCCAGCTTTATTTTGACCGAATATCAAAATCAGATTTATGTCAGTGCACGTTCTATTGATGAAGTGAATGTGCAGGTCATCATGGAACGATTAGGTGGTGGCGGTCATATGAATATAGCAGGCTGTCAGATGGAAGGAACGTCTATTGCAGAGGCGATTGGAGTCATTAAAAATACAATAGATACGATGATACAGGAAGGCGAACTGGATTAAGTAACAGGAGTCCAGTAGTGAGGAGGTTCATTATGAAAATAATCTTATTAGAAGACGTAAAATCTTTAGGAAAAAAAGGACAAGTTATCGAAGCAAGTGAAGGATATGCAAGAAACTATATTCTTCCGAAAAAGCTTGGTTTAGAGGCAACTCCAAAGAATTTGAACGATTTAAAGCTACAGAATGCAAATAATGAAAAGATTGCACAGGAGCAGTATGATGCGGCAGTTGCGTTTGGAAAAGAAATGGAAACAAAAGAAGTTGTTGTAAAGATGAAAGCAGGAGAAGGTGGAAAGGTATTTGGTTCTGTTTCTTCAAAAGAAATCGTTACAGCAGCAAAAGAGCAGTGCGGTATGGAGATTGACAAAAAGAAAGTCCAGATGCCGGAGGCTATTAAGGCATTTGGGGTGTATGAGGTAAATGTAAAACTTCATCCGAAGGTAACTGCAAAGCTGAAAGTTAAAGTTCAGGAAGCATAAGGAAGGGATACATTTATGGCAGCGATGGAAGAAGCGCTTTTAAAAAGAGTGTTGCCCCATAGCATTGAAGCGGAACAGTCAGTTATTGGTTCTATGATTATGGATAAAGAAGCGATAGTAGTAGCTTCTGAAATATTAATTGGCGATGATTTTTATAGTAAACAATATGGTGTTTTGTTTGATACCATGGTAGAGTTGAATGAAGAAGGAAGACCGGTCGATCTGGTCACTCTTCAGGACAAGCTGAAGGAAAAGGATGTACCGCCGGAAGTGAGCAGTTTGGAATTTATCAGAGATTTAATTACTGCAGTTCCGACTTCGGCAAATATAAAATACTATGCAAATATCGTGGCAGAAAAGGCTACGCTTCGTAAACTGATTAAATTAAACGAAGAAATTGCGAATACTTGTTATCTTGGTAAAGAAAGCTTAGAAGTGATATTAGAAGAGACTGAGAAAAAGGTATTTAATCTTGTACAGAGAAGAAATACGGGAGAATTTGTACCGATTCGTCAGGTCGTTATGAATGCCATGGAAAAAATCGAAACAGCGTCCAAAAACAAAGGTGCTGTAACGGGTATTGCCACGGGCTTTATTGATCTGGATTACAGAACGGCAGGAATGCAGCCTTCTGACCTCATTTTGGTGGCTGCCAGACCTTCTATGGGAAAAACAGCGTTCGTATTAAATATCGCCCAGCATGTGGCTTTTAAGCTGAATCAGACGGTAGCTATATTTAGTCTGGAAATGTCAAAGGAACAGTTGGTGAACCGTCTGTTCTCTTTGGAGTCGCGAGTAGATTCCCAGCATATTCGTACTGGACAACTTTCCGATGCAGAGTGGGAAAACTTGATAGAAAGTGCTGGCGTGATCGGAAAATCGAATTTGATCATTGATGATACTCCTGGTATCAGTATTGCAGATCTGCGTTCTAAGTGCCGTAAATTCAAACTGGAACATGATTTAAAAATGATCATCATTGACTATTTACAGTTGATGTCGGGCAGTGGAAGAAGCGATTCCAGACAGCAGGAAATATCCGATATTTCCCGTTCGCTGAAGGCGCTTGCCAGAGAGTTAAGCGTACCGGTAATCGCATTGTCGCAGCTTAGTCGTGCGGTAGAGCAAAGACCGGATCATAGACCGATGCTTTCTGATTTGCGTGAATCGGGAGCTATTGAGCAGGATGCCGACGTAGTAATGTTCATTTATCGTGATGATTATTATAATCATGATACGGAGCGTAAAGATATAGCTGAAATCATCATTGCAAAACAAAGAAACGGTCCGATTGGAACCGTGGAACTGGCGTGGTTACCAAACTACACAAAATTTGCAAATTTACAAAAATAAATATGGGAGCTTTTTAAAGCTTAAAAAAGTTGAAATTACAAAAGAGGACAGAATGGAAAGAAATCTGTTCTCTTTTTGTGTTTATAAAATGTGTAAAAGAAAATCAATAACGAAAAGAAAGAGGGAATTTAGGATGGAACAGACGTATTATTTAATTTCAGATGCAGCAAAACAGGTGCAGGTTGAGTCGCATGTACTGCGTTATTGGGAGGAAGAACTGGGATTGCCTATTCATAGAAATGAGCTTGGGCATCGATTTTATACAGAAGAAGATATTAAGCGGTTTATTAGTATTAAAAATTTAAAAGAAAAAGGACTTCAATTAAAAGCCATTAAGCTGGTACTTCAAGATGATGGAAGCTTTGAGAAAGAAGAAAGGGCGAAATCAAAAGAAGTGGTACATGAAGAGGAAAAGGGACAGAAAATTCTTTCTGTCATTACAAAGACAAGCCTTGAGCCGGAGAATAAAGCAGCAAGGATGCAGATTTTATTAAAACAGCTGATGATGGAGGCAATTCGAGATAGTAATGAAGAGCTTTGTGACAATCTTAAAGAGACATTGCTAAAAGAGCTTGATTATCAATTTAGATTACAGGAAGAACGGGAAGAGGAGCGAGAAGATAATCGAAGCAAAAAAGAAGAAGAACATTTCAAAAAAATTGATACACTACTTCGTGATCACAGCAGTGAGATAAGTAAAAAAGAGAAAAAAGAAAAGAAAAAAAAGAGACATTCATTTTTTTGAATGTCTCCTAATAATTATGCCTGTTCGATTGCACCTGTTGGGCAAGCACCAGCGCAAGATCCACAATCAATGCAAGTATCAGGATTGATTTCGAATTTTCCATCTCCCATGCTGATTGCGCCAACTGGACACTGAGCTTCACAAGCTCCACATGCTACACAAGCATCACCTATACAATATGCCATAGTAATATCCTCCTTATGTTTACCAAAATATTTGATACAAATTTATCAATATCTAAAGACATTGTAATATAAATTATCGTTGAAAACAAGTAAAATTCTCGAAAAGATATAGAAATTAATAATTAGTTTTCTAATTCTGCACGACGCTTTTTGATCCCGTCGAGAATTACCTGTTTTTTCTCGATTACTTTGTCTTTTTCCATGGCAGGAATACCCTTTAATTTATATTCCATACCAAGTTTTTCGTATTTTGTTTCTCCCATTGTGTGATATGGAAGTACATCGAGTGCTTTCAAATTTGAAAACTGACCGATGAAATATCCAAGTTCAAATAAATACTTATCATCATCTGTAATCGTAGGTACGACAACGTGACGAATCCACATATCCACTTTCTTTTCGTTGAGATATGCAGCAAATGCTAAAATACCATCATTCGGCTGTGAAGTAAGTTCAATGTGCTTTTGGGGATCGATATGCTTGATGTCTAACATGACAAGGTCAGTTAAAGTCATTAAATGGTCTAATTTTGCAAGCCATTCAGGACTGCTTGTTTTTTTGTAGGCAATACCGGAGCTGTCAATACAAGTATGAATACCTTTTTCTTTTGCTAAAGTAAAAAGTTCAATAAGAAAATCAACCTGCATCAGTGGTTCGCCACCTGTAACGGTAATACCACCGCCTTTATAAAAGCTCTTATTTCGTTCGTATTGCTCAATAATATAAGAAGCTTCCATTTCTGTACCAGCATTCATTTCCCATGTATCAGGGTTGTGGCAGTATGCACAACGCATAGGACAGCCTTGTACGAACACTACAAAACGCACACCAGGGCCATCTACAGTTCCAAAACTTTCAAGTGAATGTATTCTACCTTTCATAATTCAAAACCTTTCTGCTATGTATTATTTATTTTCCGGAGTCAATATGCTCATTCCATAATAGTATTATCAAATATAGTGATAAAATATAGTATTAGTATACTATTCATACATATAAAAAACCAGTCGTGGCTTAGAAAAAATACAAAGTTTTTACGGGAAGTTATGGAAATAAAAAAGCTGATTGGAATTTCTTCCAATCAGCTTTCTGATTTGTTTCATAACAAATTAACAATGGAATCTTAGATAGATTCATGGAATGTACGGGAGATAACGTCTGCCTGCTGTTCTGGTGTTAATTTGATGAAGTTAACAGCATATCCGGATACACGGATTGTTAACTGAGGATATTTCTCAGGATTTTTCTGAGCATCTAATAAAGTATCTCTGTTGAGAACGTTTACGTTAAGGTGATGTCCGCCTTTTGTTGCATAACCGTCTAATAATGAAACTAAGTTATCTACTTGAGCTGCGCTTGCTGCCATAGTTATATACCTCCATATAATTTTATTTTTAATGATAATCGTCCAAACCTTGTTCCAAGGTAGGAACACTACAAGCCAGTGGAGTACGGGAACAATCCGTGCATCCTAAAGTTTGAACTGATTTATCTTTTGTACTGTCGGAATCATAATCGATGTTGACATGTCCAACACCATTTGCCATACCGGCATCCAACATTTTTACTAAATCGTCAATCATTGCTTTATCATCCATAAGTAGTGCTCCTTCCTATATGGGTAGATTAATTATTTATTTAAGTCGATTTCGATATCGCCTGCGAATACCTGATCTTCTTTACCAAGAGCACCTGGGATGATTGTAAATGTATTAGAAATACCATCCTGTGCATCCTTGAATGGAAGTTTGGATACAGAAGAAAGGGATGCTACTGCACCATGAGTATCACGACCATGCATTGGGTTAGCACCCGGAGCAAATGGCTGACCTTTCTTACGTCCGTCAGGTGTGTTACCTGTAGCCTTACCATATGTTACGTTAGATGTAATAGTAAGGATAGAAGTTGTAGGAACACCATTTCTGTAGGTATGATGTCTTCTGATTGCTGTCATAAATTTGTGAACGATTTCCTGTGCGATAGTATCAACACGATCATCATCGTTACCATATTTAGGGAAGTCACCAGTTGTTTTGAAGTCAACGATAACGCCGTCTTCATCACGGATAACTTCAACTTTAGCGTATTTGATTGCTGATAAAGAGTCAGCTACGATAGAAAGTCCAGCAACACCTGTAGCGAAGTAACGTTTTACATCTCTGTCATGAAGTGCCATTTCAGCTCTTTCATAGCAGTATTTATCATGCATGTAGTGAATGATGTTCAATGTGTTAACGTATACATCTGCCTGCCATTCCATCATATCCATGAATTTCTGCATTACATCATCATAATCAAGAACGTCGCCTTCAACTGCACGATATCTTGGTCCAACCTGTTTCTTTGTTACTTCATCAACACCGCCGTTTAAAGCGTAAAGTAAACATTTAGCAAGGTTAGCACGTGCACCGAAGAACTGCATTTCTTTACCGATTACCATAGAAGATACACAGCAAGCGATACCGTAGTCATCACCATGTGTTACTCTCATAAGGTCATCGTTTTCGTACTGGATAGAAGAAGTCTGGATAGACATCTTAGCACAGTATTTCTTCCAGTTTTCAGGAAGTCTTGTAGACCAAAGAACTGTTAAGTTTGGTTCTGGTGAAGGTCCTAAGTTTGTTAATGTGTGTAAGTAACGGAAGGACATTTTGGATACTAATGGACGTCCGTCAACACCAACACCACCTAAGGATTCTGTTACCCATACTGGGTCACCAGCAAAGATCTGGTTGTATTCAGGTGTACGAGCAAATTTGATGCAACGTAATTTCATGATGAAGTGATCAACGAATTCCTGAATCTGTTCTTCTGTAAATGTTCCGTTAGCTAAATCTCTTTCTGCGTAGCAGTCAAGGAATGTAGATGTACGTCCAAGAGACATAGCAGCACCATTCTGCTCTTTAACTGCACATAAATATCCGAAGTAAGTAGCCTGAATAGCTTCCTGTACGTTTGTAGCAGGTCTGGAAATGTCGCATCCGTAAGAAGCAGCCATTTCTTTCATCATTTTAAGAGCTATCATCTGCTCGGAGATTTCTTCACGAAGACGGATAACATCATCTGTCATAACACGTCCTGTAGAATCTTTCTGAGCCTGTTTGTCTTCGATAAGTCTATCGATACCGTATAAAGCAACACGTCTGTAGTCACCGATGATACGTCCACGTCCGTAAGCATCTGGAAGACCTGTGATGATGTGTGAAGAACGGCAAGCTCTCATTTCTGCATTGTAAGCATCGAAGCATCCTGCATTGTGTGTTTTTCTGTGTGTAGAGAAGAACTCACTGATTTCAGGATCAACTTCATATCCGTTGTCTGAACAAGCTTTTTCAGCCATTCTGATACCGCCGTATGGCTGTAAAGAACGTTTGAAAGGTTTATCTGTCTGGAAACCAACGATAGTTTCTTTGTTCTTGTCTAAATATCCAGGTCCGTGAGATGTAATTGTAGAAATTACTTTTGTGTCCATATCAAGAACACCGCCTGCTTCACGTTCCTTTTTCTGTAAATCAAGTACCTGTGCCCACAAATCTTTTGTGTTCTGTGTAGCATCAGCTAAGAATGATTCGTCCCCATCATATGGATGGTAGTTTTTCTGGATGAAATCACGTACGTTGATTTCACTTTCCCATTTTCCGCCTACAAAATCTTTCCATTCTGGTCTCATTTTGAAATAGCCTCCTATAAATTTGAAATTAGATTAATATATTACCGGGATTAAAAAATCCCAAACACCGCAAAACGGTGTTATTACGCATGAAATATGCTAATCCTATGAGGCTATTATAGGGTATTCCATCGACAAACGTCAAGTAAGCCAGTGTACTTTTTTCTATACAAAAGGGTGGATTTTGACAATGTTTTTAGAAAAAAACAATTGCGTCATAATGAATAGGAATAGCTTGCCAGAAATCGGGGAAAGTATTATACTAGGAAACGATGGACAATCCATTAAAAAGTATCATAATTATATATTCGGCATGAAGGAGGATTATTATGGCAAATATAACAAAAGAAATGACAATCGGAGAGATTTTAAGAACATATCCTGAAGCAGCACCGATTTTGATGGAAGCAGGCATGCATTGTTTAGGCTGTCCTTCCGCACAGGGAGAAAGCTTGGAAGAAGCTGTTATGGTTCATGGTATGAATATTGATGACTTAATGTCTAAACTTACTGCATTATAATTTGCAGTTATGGTCATATAAAAATAAAACAGGAGGTTCCGAAATGGGACTTCCTGTTTTTTTATCCTAATATAAATTTTTCGTGAGTCTTTTAAATCTGAGCTAAAGACTGCAATGCTGCATCCTTGATCAAAGGAGTGTAATGTTCTTCTAAATAAGCTTCACTTGCGGAAGAAAGACGTTCCAAAGTTCCATATTCGGAAAGAATATTACATATCTTGTTGTATTCTTCAGGAGTGTGTTCTCCTTTAGATACGGTCAGTAAATAGAAATCTTCGGACTCGTTTTTGTATAATGAATTTGTTTCGCGATAATTATCACGAAGTATATGTGCAAGGCGCATAAGTTCATGAAGAGAACGGAAGGAGAAGATTCTCGTAAGTTCCGTCTGCTTTGGAGCTTCTTTTTTGACAGGAGCAGGAGTTTCTGCTTCTGAGCTGCTGCTGGAAGCACCTAAAGTATTTTCGTGAATGCGCTTGAACAGGTCAAGTACTTCATCCGCACCTTCAGAAAGTTCATCAAGTAAATCTTCTGTATCCTCATCATCGTTGTCATGAACAGAAGGCGCAAATTTGGAAAAGCGGGTATCCAGTTCTTCCGGATCCTCGACTTTGGTAATAATTAACACGATACATTCAGAATTCAGAGGGATAGCTTCAATCATAAGCGGAATGTCTTCTGCTTCAAATCCGAACTCAAAAGATGCCTGCTGCATCATATCGCGGAAAAGGCTTTTTGCTTTTTCAGTGCCATAGGCAAGTTCACTGATTTTCAACTCCCGATCTGCTAGATCCTCTCTGGTAAGAGTACAACGAATCTGATGGTCATTTACTTTTTCTATTTTCATGC
The DNA here is from genome assembly GCA_021153325.1 of Lachnospiraceae bacterium. Taxonomy (GTDB): domain Bacteria; phylum Bacillota; class Clostridia; order Lachnospirales; family Lachnospiraceae; genus RGIG3002. The sequence continues at coordinate 14,004 of JAGKTQ010000002.1, forward strand.
TATCACATCCTTACTATAAGATACTACACAGTTTTAGGAAAGTTCCCTAAAATGTGAGTGAATGAATATATTTAGTGTTTAAAGTATCTTATACTTTTCCGCTTGCTTAGTCAATAGGAGTGGAAAAGTGTTTAAAAATTTTTAATAAATTTGCGAAATTAGGCTTGCAATATGAGATGTTTACTAATATAATATCTAACAGAGATACTTTCGGATAATCAGCACCGAAAGGAGGCTGTATAGAAATATACGCAGTACGGACGTTATCCGTGTATTTTATATTCAAATTTAATCTTTAAACTTATCTGTCCTTAGGACAATTCAAAATCCTTACTTAAGGGAATCTTACAAGCATATTAATACGCTTGGTCAATGATCAAAGATTAATTTTCCAATATTTATCAGACTTATAATTCAAAATTTATCTATCGGGAACTTTATTTTGTGCGTCCGGGTATCTCTTGTATTCTATTATTATTATCGACATTTTTCCAAGAATCTATAATGGAAATACAAACTAAATATATCACGAAATCTTCTTTTGGAAATGTTTGTATTTTTTGAAAATGCAAGGAGATGATGCACATATGTTTTTGTGTGAAATAGAAAAAAATGTACGGGATAATTTGGAAAAAGAAGTACAGAATGGAACCAGTTTATATCTGGAAGGAAAAATGAGTACGCCGGAGGATATTGCGAAAAGTTGTGTAAATGAGGAAATGTCCTATATGGCGGACTATATATGGAATGAAAAAGGTAAATTGACAGAAATCAGATACGATAAGATCCAGATTATGTAATGTCCTAAGAAGTTTTTTGTATGTCCTTATGAATATTTGGCAGAGACGGCCCCTCATGCACAAAGTCAGAGGTAATGCAGGATGCAAGAATAGGAAATGTAATTTGGACTTGAAAAATGTCAAAATTGGTAATGACGATAAGAAAATAGTTTGCTATAATAGAGGGCAGTCAGAAAGGAGCTGGATTAATGAAAAAAGCGATTCCGGTTATCATTGCGGTTGCCCTCATTATTATAATAGGAGCCGGATACATTGGTATGAAATTTTTAGAAAGATATTCTTATTCTAAAGAGTATGCAGATTTAAATGAATATTATGCGGTGAGTGGCGGAGAAGATACTGCCATTGTGTTGCAGGACGAGATCATAGAGGAGAAAGCAGTGCTTCGTGATGGCAGCTATTACTTTGATTATGAGACTGTCCGCAAATATTTTAATGACCGCTTTTATGTGGATACAACAGAATCCTTATTATTATATACAACAGCTGTGGATACGATTCGTACAGAAATTGGAAGCAGCACATTTACGCAGGATGGCGCGCAGGTAGAAGAAAGCTATACGATTTCTTTTTATGAAGGAGAAAAACTTTATGTGGCTGCCGATTATGTGAAAAAATTTACAAATTTTTCTTATGAAGCATTTACAGAGCCGAACCGCCTACAGGTGTACACGCAGTGGGGAGAAATTCAGACTGCAACGATTAAAAAAGATACATCTGTGCGCTACAAAGGCGGCGTAAAAAGTGATATTTTGAAAGATGTTCAAGGAGGCGATACCGTAACCGTCTTGGAAGAGATGGAGACATGGACGAAGGTCAAAACTGCGGATGCGGTAATCGGTTATGTGGAAAACAAACGCCTCTCTGAAATAACAACAACAGAACAGATTCCGGTAACGGATTATGTAGAACCAGAATTTACAAGCCTTACAAGAGATCACAAGATCAATCTTGCATGGCATCAGGTGTGGACGGCAGATGCGAATAGTACATTTTCTGCAATGATGGCATCTGCGAAGTCTGTAAATGTCATTTCCCCGACGTGGTTCTCTCTATCCGATAATGAAGGAAATTTCACGAATATTGCTTCCAGAACTTATGTGGAACAGGCACATGGCATGGGATTGGAAGTATGGGCATTAATTGATAATTTCAATACAGAAATTGATACAAAAACGATTTTGTCTTCTACGACAAAAAGAACCTATTTGATCGGAAATCTGGTACAGACAGTCAAAGATTATGGCATTGATGGAATTAATGTGGACTTTGAACAGGTGGCAATGGATGCGGGAGATGATTATATCCAGTTTATCAGAGAACTTTCTGTTGCCTGTCGAAAAGAAGGGATTGTGCTTTCGATAGATAATTATGTGCCTACTGGATATACCGATCATTATAATCGTGAAGAGCAGGGAATCTTTGTAGATTACGTTGTTATCATGGGATATGATGAATATTATGCAGGAAGTGCGACGGCAGGACCAGTTGCTTCCATTAACTTTGTAGAAGAAGGAATAACAAAAACATTGGAAGTAGTTCCGGCAAATAAAGTGATCAATGCAGTGCCGTTCTATACGAGAGTTTGGAAGACGGAGAATGGTACTTTGACAAGTGAAGCGGTATCGATGGATGTGGCAACGCAGTTTATAGCCAATAATGGGATAGAAACTTACTGGAATGAAGAAACATGCCACAATTATGGCGAAGCACAGATCGGGGATGTATTTTATCAGGTCTGGTTAGAAGATACACAGGCTTTGCAGGACAAGCTGAATGTGATGAGCCAGTATGATCTCGGTGGTGTGGCAGAATGGAAATTAGGATTGGAAAATGCAGCAGCCTGGGATTTGATTGAAAATTATATGAATGGACAATAATAATACAAAAGACCATGATACCGGATAAGCGACCGGTGTGATGGTCTTTTTGTTAGGAACAGAGCGGGTATATGGACAAACCGGAATTCATATAATATAGGGATAAATGGTGTGCTTGGGGAAAAGCAGTGCAGGATAGAAAACAACAGATTATTAAAATAAGCGTATTTGTATTATGTATGGTTTCTGTAGTTTATGCTGGAAAAGAAGCAATACGGAGTGTAAGCTCTGGAAAAGTGAAAGAAACAAAAGAAAAGCCATGTGTCGTTATTGACGCCGGACATGGCGGATTTGATCCTGGAAAAGTTGGTGTGAATGGTGCACTGGAGAAGGATATCAATTTGGCGATCGCAGTAAAAGTAAAGCAATTTTTAGAGGCGGAGGATGTTCAGGTCATTATGACGCGGGAGACAGAAGCCGGGCTTTATGAGGAGGGAGATTCCAATAAAAAGGTGCAGGATATGAAAAAGCGCATTGAAATTATTGAGGAGACCGAACCGGCGGTCACGGTCAGCATTCATCAAAACAGCTACCACGAGGAGTATGTGCACGGCGCACAGGTCTTTTATTATGCGACAAGTGAGGAAGGAAAAAAGCTTGCTGGAATTTTGCAGCAAAGGTTGATTGAAGGAATTGATAAAGATAATACGAGGGTGGAAAAGGCAAATGACAGTTATTATTTGCTGAAAAAAACATCTACACCGATCGTTATTGTGGAATGTGGTTTTTTGTCGAATATGGAAGAAGCGGATGCGCTGTCGAATGATCTATATCAGGAAAAACTTGCATGGGCAATACATCTGGGGATCATGCAATATTTGAATCAATAGCATTTGCTGACAAAAAGGCACAAATATATGGCAGGAAATATGACTTTTCTTAAAAAAAAGAGTGTGTTATACTGAAAAAGGCAAAAAAGAGCAATTGATGGAAGACAGCAAAAGAAATGAAAGAAGAATTTTGAATGGAAACAAAATTTGCAGTAATGGATGAAAAAAATATCGATATGGAAGCAATCGGTCAGGCAGGAAAGATTCTGAAAGATGGCGGACTTGTAGCATTCCCGACAGAAACCGTATATGGACTTGGAGGGGATGCCTTAAATAAGCAATCTTCCAAAAAAATTTACGCAGCCAAAGGACGTCCTTCTGATAATCCGTTGATCGTACATATTGCTGAATTGGAAAAATTGACTCCGATCGTAGAGAAAATTCCAGAACAGGCAAAAGTGCTTGCTGAAAAATTCTGGCCAGGTCCGCTTACGATGGTTTTAAAAAAGTCAGAAGCAGTTCCGTTTGAGACTACCGGCGGACTGGAAACAGTAGCAGTCCGCATGCCGAATCATCCGGTGGCACTTGCTTTGATCAAGGCAGCAGGCGGATATGTTGCGGCACCAAGTGCCAATACATCAGGAAAGCCGAGCCCAACTCTTGCGCGGTTCGTACAGGAAGATATGGACGGAAGAATCGACATGATACTGGATGGCGGACAGGTAGGGATCGGACTGGAGTCGACGATTGTGGATCTGACGGAAGAAGAACCGATGATACTTCGTCCTGGATATATTACGAAAGAAATGTTGGAAGAAGCTCTTGGTGTTCCGGTGGCATCCGATAGGACTATGATGAATGCAGACTGTAAGGAACCGCCCAAAGCACCGGGAATGAAATATAGACACTACGCTCCGAAAGGAGATCTTACCATTATTACCGGGGAAGAAAAGAAGGTAGTAGAGAAAATTAACAGTCTGACTAAAGCTATGCAGGAAAAAGGAGAAAAGGTCGGCGTGATCGGAACTGATGATACAGTCGGAAATTATCATGCAGACAGTGTAAAGAGCGCAGGAAATCGTAAGGAAGAAGAAACGATTGCCAAAGAACTGTATCGGATTTTGCGGGAATTTGATGAGGAAGAAGTGACCGTGATCTATTCAGAAGGTTTTGATGAAAATGGAATTGGACAAGCTATCATGAACCGTCTTTTAAAAGCGGCAGGACATCATGTAGAGCAGGTCTAAAATAGATAATGAGAAATAAAGGAGAAGAAAAATGATAGCATTAGGTTGTGACCATGGCGGATTTGATTTAAAACAGGAAGTAATCAAGTATTTAGAGCAGAAAGGTATTGCTTATAAGGATTTTGGATGTATGGACAAAAATTCCTGCGATTATCCAGTATTTGGACGAGCTGCAGCACAGGCAGTTGCAGATGGAACTTGTGAAAAAGGAATTGTAATTTGTACAACTGGTATCGGAATTTCTATTTCTGCAAACAAAGTACCGGGTGTGCGCTGCGCACTTTGCTCCGATACACTTTCTGCAAAAATGACAAGACTGCACAATGATGCAAATATGCTTGCTATGGGTGCAGGAATTGTTGGTACAAATCTGGCACTTGATATTGTTGAGACATTTTTAGGCACAGAGTTTTCAGGGGAAGAAAGACATCAAAGGAGAATTGACTTGATTGAAGGAGGAAAATAATGGCAAAGACAGTCGTAATGGAGCATCCTCTCATCCAACACAAAATTGGATATATTCGAAGAAAAGAGACCGGCACCAAGGACTTTAGACAGACGATCAGTGAGATTGCCATGTTGATCTGTTATGAAGCAACACGGGATCTAAAGCTGACGGATGTGCAGATCGAAACGCCGATCTGTAGTGCGACCGTAAAAGAATTAAAAGGGAAAAAGATGGCAATAGTGCCAATCTTACGTGCAGGACTTGGCATGGTAGATGGTATGTTGGAATTGATTCCGGCAGCAAAGATAGGTCATATTGGATTGTATCGTGACCCAGAGACATTAAAGCCGGTGGAATATTATTGTAAGCTTCCGGCAGACTGCGCGGAAAGAGAAGTGTTTGTTGTGGATCCTATGCTTGCAACTGGTGGTTCTTCCGTGGCAGCGATTCAGATGTTAAAAGAAAAGGGCTGTAAAAATATTCATTTTATGTGTATCATTGCAGCACCGGAAGGTGTAAAAGCAATGCAGGAAGCGCATCCGGATGTAGATCTGTATATAGGCGCGCTGGATGAAAAACTAAATGAGCATGGTTACATTGTGCCAGGACTTGGAGATGCAGGAGATCGCATTTTTGGAACAAAGTAGACGGCTATGTATGGGAAATATGCAAAAGAGAGGGAACAGGTTTATATGAAAAGGCAGGACTATATATCTTGGGACGAATATTTTATGGGTGTTTCCATGCTTTCCGGAATGCGCTCAAAGGATCCCAATACACAGGTGGGGGCATGTATCGTAAGTCAGGATAACAAGATTCTTTCCATGGGTTATAATGGTTTCCCAAAAGGATGTTCTGACGATGAATTTCCATGGGCAAGAGAAGGCGAAAATACATTAGATACGAAATATCCGTTTGTGACGCACAGTGAATTGAATGCTATTTTAAATTACAGAGGTGGCAGTTTGGAGGGTGCAAAAATTTATGTATCACTCTTCCCATGTAATGAATGTGCAAAAGCGATCATTCAGGCGGGAATTAAAACAATTGTTTATGATAGTGATAAGTACGCGGATTCACCGACTACAAAGGCGTCCAAGAGAATGCTGGATGCGGCGGGTGTAAGATATTATAAGTATCAGCGTACCGGCAGAGAGATTTGTTTAAATGTATGATCACAGTATGAAAATGGAAAGGCAGGTGGAGTAGGTGCACATAAAGTATAAACGGGAAATAGCAACAATGATGGCAATGGTATTGTTGCTGACCGCTGTTCCATTTACTTCATATGCAACCACGACACAGGAAAAATTAAATCAGGCGGAAGAAGAAAAGAAGAACACTGAGGGAAAACTGGATGATGCAAAAGAAAATATAGATGGACTGAAGGAAGAACAGAATACCCTGAAAGGGGAATTGTCTAATTTGAATAGCCAGCTTAGTCAGGTCAGCAGTAATCTTTCGGAGCTGGAAAGTCAGATTTCTACAAAAGAACTGGAAATCGATGTGACCCAACAGGCGTTAGATGAAGCAATGCAGCTGGAAAAAGAACAGTATGAAGCAATGAAAAAGCGGATTCAGTTTATGTATGAACGACAGGATTTCATGCTTATGGAAATGCTGGTGCAGTCGGACAGTTTTGGGGATTTTCTTAATTTTAATGATTATGTTGAACAGCTTTCCGAGTATGACCGCAAGATGTTAGAGGAATATCAGGCGACTATCGTGACCATTGAAGAAGAAAAGCAGAGGCTGCAGGAAGAAAAAGAAGAGCTGGAAAGCTTAAAAGCACAGGCGGAAGTAGAAAAAAGCCGTGTGGCAGGTATGGTAAGTTCTACTTCGAATAATATTGCAGCTTACTCGGATCAGATATCGGAAGCAGAGGCAGAAGCGCTTGCTTATGAACAGCAGATTAAGGAACAGGAAGAAAATATTGAATATTTAAAAAAGAAACTTGCAGAAGAAATTGCCATGTCACAGTTATCTGCATCTTCAGCAAAAAGAGACATTTCAGAAGTGTCTTTTGCAGATGGAGATCGTTATCTTCTTGCTACGCTTATTTATTGTGAAGCGGGTGGTGAACCGTATGAGGGGCAACTTGCAGTTGGAGCGGTTGTTATTAACCGTGTACTTAGTTCGGTGTATCCGGATACGGTGGTAGGTGTTATTTATCAAAGTGGTCAGTTTTCACCAGTGGCGAGTGGACGACTGGCACTTGCTTTGGCGGACGGAAGAGCAACGGCAAGCTGCTATAAAGCGGCAGATGAGGCAATGGCGGGTGTGACCAATGTAGGAAACTGTGTGTACTTTAGAACCCCAATAGCGGGTCTGACAGGAAAGCAGATCGGTGGACATATTTTCTATTAATTTTCTTATCATTTTAAATCTAAAAAAATGGGAGGCTGTTAAGCTTCCCATTTTTCAATATGTGATGTTAATGTATCAAATTTCCCGGCATAGATAATTGACAAAAGATGATTCAATTGTTTTAATGCAAGTCCTAAAAGTTCTTCTGATAATGCGTGTTTTTCTAATACATCTGCAAGCTCGTCCAAGTCGATCACTTTAACAAATCCGTTTGGTTCTACGATCACGTCAGCAAGAAGGTCTGTTGCAATGAGCACATTTTCTTCTTTTTGGTAATCATAATTGACAATATCACAATACCAGCACATCAAGGAATTGTCTTCCCGATAGAATTTACTTACTTTAAAGCCTTCTTTTAAAAAATAGCAGGAATAACCGTGGTGCAGATCTTTTTTCGGTTTTAAGGCATTCCATTTAGTGATGATAATATCCTCATTTGCGGAAAGAATAATATCATCTTTTAAAAGAACACATTCTTCGGGGATAATACGTTTACGAAACAGCTTTACATTCTGCATAAGCAGTACCATGCCTTTCTCTCAGCCGGCAAATTGGGCGTGAGTAGTTTTTTATAATAAAAAGCCTCTTTTCGGGGCAAAATAAGCTGTCGGATAACAAAAAAGATGTATTTGTTCAGAATATTACTATTGAATAGAGTAAAAGTCAATGAAAATATAGTGTGATATTAGACATTTAGCAGTAAAAGTCTATAAAAAACTTTGGTTTATTCAGACATTTTACTAGACAATATCGACAAAAATAGATATAATTTTCTATATATCGAGGATGTTTTTGGTAAATATTAACATCTTTGCAATTTTTAAGAAAGGAAGCAGCATGTGAAATATAGTCAATCAGTCTATCGTTGTTTAGCATTAATTACACAATTTACTATTAACATGCTTGTTCCTGTTTTTTTATGTTCTTTTTTAGGGCTTTACGCAGATAAAAAGTTAGGAACTTCCTTTTGGTTTGTAGTTCTGTTCTTTGTGGGGGCACTTGCGGGATTCCGGAATATTTTTATTCTGGCAAAAAAGATATATGAACAAAAAGAAGGGGAACATGGCTATGAGAGAGAAAATCGCAGGCGTAAATAAAACACTTTGGGAATTGATCTTAGGTATTTTGCTTTATGGCTGCATTTGTCAGATAATCGGTTTGTTTTTTGTGGAAAATAAGTTTTCTTACAGCACGGGTCTGTGGGTCGGACTTTTAACAGCTGTGGCAGCAGCGATCCATATGTGGTGGAGTCTTGATCGTGCACTGGATCTGGATGAAGGTACAGCAGGAAAAAAATTACAGGCACAGAGTATAGTGCGTTATGCGATCATTGTAATGGTTATGGCAATAACAATGATAAGTGGAGTAACGAATCCACTTGCAGCATTTTTAGGTATTATGGGATTGAAAGTAGCGGCGTATTTACAGCCGTTTACTCATAAATTAATAATCAGATTTTTTAAAAATGAAAAAACTGAGAACTAAGGAGGTGAACGTATGGAACAGGGTATTTTGTTATCTGGAGATAAGCTGGACTTTATGATCAAAGGGGTATTTTCCTATGAAATTTGCGGACAGACTGTCTGGATAACAACATCGCATGTTTGTATCCTTATTGTAATGCTTGTACTGATGGGCTTCGCCCTTGCAGCAAACAGAGCAATGAAACATGCTACAGAAGTGCCCGGAACTTTTCAGAACATAGTCGAACTGATTGTGGAAATGCTCGATAATATGGCGAATGGGGTAATGGGAAAATATGGAGTTCGATTTAGAAATTATATCGGTACGATCTTTATTTTTATTCTTGTCAGCAATATTTCGGGACTTTTTGGATTGCGTGCGCCAACAGCAGATTATGGTACGACGCTGGCACTTGGTTTAATTACATTTGTAATAATCCATTTCGTTCAGTTTAGACACAATTCATTAAAGACAATATGGGTAGACATGTGTTCGCCATTGCCGCCATGGCTTCCAATCTGGTTCCCGATTAACTTAATTAGTGAAATTGCAGTGCCTATTTCATTGTCACTGCGTTTGTTTGCGAATGTTTTATCAGGAACGATCATGATGGCACTCATTTATGGTCTGCTAGGATGGATAGCAACGATATGGCCGGCAGCACTTCATGTATACTTTGATTTGTTCTCCGGAGCAATTCAGACCTATGTATTCTGTATGTTGACAATGACTTATATTACGAATGCATATCCATCGGAAGATTAGTAAAAATTGAATACTATATTTTATATTTAGGAGGAAAACAAAATGGATTTTAATGAAAACTTTATTTTAGGATGTTCAGCAATCGGTGCAGGTCTTGCAGTTATCGCAGGTATCGGACCTGGTGTTGGTCAGGGTATCGCAGCAGGACACGCAGCAGCAGCAGTAGGAAGAAACCCAGGTGCAAAATCTGATATTACATCTACCATGCTTCTTGGACAGGCAGTTGCCGAGACAACAGGTCTTTATGGTCTGCTCGTAGCTATGCTCCTTTTATTCGTAAAACCGTTAGTATAATTGCTGGAAGCAACACAACAGCGGTTGTAGAAAGAGAGAAAGGAGGCAGGAGATGGAGAGACTTTTTAATTTGGACTTTCAGCTCATAACGGATGCCACTTTAATGATTATTGCGGTATTTGTGCTGTTTTTGTTCATGTCCTACTTTCTGTTCAATCCGGCTAGAAAAATGCTGGAAGGCAGAAAAGAGAAAATTAAAAATGAACTGGATTCAGCAGAAAAAGACATGGCTGATGCCAAAGCTTTAAGGCTTGAATATGAAGCAAAATTAAAAGATATTGACAAAGAAGCTGAAGAAATTTTAAGCGACGCAAGAAAAAAAGCACTTGCTAATGCTGCAAAGATTGAAGCAGATGCAAAAGAAGAAGCAGCAAGGATTATGGATAGAGCAAGACAGGAAGCAGAGCTTGAAAAACAGAAAGCTGCAGATGATGTTAAGAAAGAAATGGTTTCCATCGCATCGTTAATGGCAAGCAAGGTTGTTGCTGCTTCTATCGATACCACGGTGCAGGAAAGCCTGATTGATGAAACTTTAAAGGAAATAGGTGAAAGCACATGGCTAAGCTGATTTCAAAAACATATGGTGACGCTTTATTTGAATTGGCAGTCGAAGATGGAAAAGTGGATGTTTTCATGGATGAGATCAGTGAGCTGCTTACGATCTTGAAAAAAGAAGAAGAGCTGACAAAGCTCATGAACCATCCAAAGGTTCTGAAGGAAGAAAAAATACAGGTAATTCAAAATGTATTTAAAGGACGTATCTCAGATGAGATAGTCGGCTTCCTCACATTGATCATCCAGAAAGAACGCTACAGCGAAGCAGAAGCTATTTTAGAGTATTTCTTAGATCAGGTAAAGGAATATAAAGGTATCGGAGTAGCCTATGTGAAAACAGCAGTGGCTTTGACTGAAATTCAGAAAAAACAAGTGGAAGAGAGATTGCTTCAAACAACAAAATATCGTCAGATGGAAATGCATTTTAATGTAGATAAATCTTTGATAGGCGGTATGGTCATCCGCATTGGAGACCGAGTTGTTGACAGCAGTATCAGTACAAAAATAGATGAGCTGGGAAGACAGCTTATGAAGATCCAGTTAGGATAAAGAATAAAAAGAAAGGTGCGTACAGATCCATGAATTTAAGACCAGAAGAAATCAGTTCTGTTATTAAGGATCAGATCAAGAGATATGCGTCAGAACTTGAAGTATCTGATGTCGGTACCGTTATTCAGGTAGCAGATGGTATCGCTCGTGTGCACGGACTTGAAAATGCAATGCAGGGGGAATTATTGGAGTTCCCAGGAGAAGTATACGGAATGGTACTTAACCTTGAAGAAGATAATGTAGGTGCCGTACTTCTTGGAAGCCAGAAGAATATCAATGAAGGTGATGTTGTAAAAACAACAGGACGTGTAGTTGAGGTTCCGGTAGGCGATGCAATGCTTGGTCGTGTTGTAAATGCTCTTGGTCAGCCGATTGACGGAAAAGGACCGATTCAGACAAATAAATATCGAAAAATAGAAAGAGTTGCATCCGGTGTTATCACAAGAAAATCTGTTGATACACCACTCCAGACAGGTATTAAGGCGATTGATGCCATGGTACCGATTGGAAGAGGACAAAGAGAGCTTATTATCGGAGACAGACAGACCGGTAAAACTGCTATTGCCATTGATACGATTATCAACCAGAAAGGTCAGGGCGTAAAATGTATTTATGTAGCAATCGGACAGAAGGCTTCTACGGTTGCTTCCATTGTAAAAACATTAGAAGAATTTGGTGCGATGTCTTATACAACTGTAGTAGCTTCTACAGCAAGTGAACTTGCACCATTGCAGTATATTGCACCATATTCCGGTTGTGCGATCGGAGAAGAATGGATGGAGAATGGGGAAGATGTTCTCGTAGTATATGATGACTTAAGTAAGCATGCTACGGCATACCGTACACTTTCCTTACTTCTTAAGAGACCGCCAGGACGTGAGGCTTATCCGGGTGATGTATTCTATTTGCATTCCAGACTTCTTGAAAGAGCAGCACGTATGTCAGATGAGTACGGCGGAGGTTCTTTAACAGCACTTCCGATCATTGAAACACAGGCGGGTGACGTTTCTGCTTATATTCCGACTAACGTAATTTCTATTACAGATGGTCAGATTTATTTGGAAACAGAAATGTTCAATGCAGGTTTCAGACCGGCTGTTAATGCAGGTCTTTCCGTATCCCGTGTAGGTGGTTCTGCACAGATCAAGGCGATGAAAAAAATTGCCGCACCTATCCGTACAGAGTTAGCACAGTATAGAGAGCTTGCTGCATTTGCACAGTTCGGTTCTGAATTGGATGCGGATACAAAAGAGAAGCTGGCACAAGGTGAACGTATCAAAGAAATTTTGAAACAGCCACAGTACAAACCGATGCCGGTACAGTATCAGGTTATTATCATTTATGTAGCGACAAATAAATACCTTTTAGATATTGCAGTAGAGGATATTACCAGATTTGAAACAGAATTCTTTGAATTCCTCGATACAAAATATCCAGAAGTTCCGAATAAGATTGCAGAAGAAAAAGTGATTTCCGAGGAAATAGAGGAAACATTAAAGAAAGCAATTGCGGAATTTAAAGAACAGTTCTAACAGGAAAGGTTAGGTGACAAGTATGGCGTCAATGCGCGATATTAAAAGACGTAAGGGTAGTATTCAAAGTACCCAGCAGATTACCAAAGCCATGAAGCTTGTTTCAACTGTTAAGCTGCAGAGAGCAAAAGGCCGTGCAGAAAAATCAAAATCCTATTTTGAATGTATGTATGAGACCGTAACTTCCATGCTTGCGAAAACAGGAAGTTTGGAACATAAGTATCTGAAAGCAGGCGATTCACAGAAAAAAGCGGTGATCATGATCACTTCTAACAGAGGACTTGCTGGCGGATATAACTCTAACGTGATCAAATTGATTACGCAGGGTGACTTTAAAAAAGAGGATTTGTGTATTTACGCTGTAGGTGGTAAAGGAAGAGATACCCTTGGTCGCTACGGCTATGAAATAAAAGCAGACTATTCGGATTGCATTGAAGAACCGGTATATGTGGATGCGATGAATATTAGCAAAGAGCTGCTCAATGGTTTTGCAGCAGGTGAATTTGGTGAGATTTATTTAGCATATACTTCGTTTAAGAATACGGTAAGTCATGAACCGAAGTTATTGAAATTATTGCCGGTAGAGATTGAAGCTGGTGAAGCAGAAGAAGAGAAGACGAGCAAAGCACTTATGAACTTTGAACCGGAGGATGATCAGGCACTGGATATGATCATACCAAAATATATAACAAGTCTGATCTTTGGAGCAATGGTAGAATCAGCGGCAAGTGAAAACGGTGCCAGAATGCAGGCAATGGATTCCGCAACAAGCAATGCAGAGGAAATGATTAGTAATCTGACCCTTATGTACAATAGAGCACGTCAGGGCTCTATCACACAAGAGTTGACCGAGATTATTGCAGGTGCTAACGCAATTTCGTAAGCGGACACCTGCAAAGAAATAGAGTGAAAAGAAAGAGGAATAAGGATGGCAGAGTTAAACAAAGGTAAAATCACTCAGATTATCGGTGCGGTACTGGATATTAAATTCAGCGAAGGTAAGCTTCCTGAAATTAATGAAGCTATTAAGATTCCAACAAAAGATATGGGAGAATTAGTAGTTGAAGTATCACAGCATCTGGGAGATGACACGGTAAGATGTATTGCCATGGGTACTACGGACGGACTCGTAAGAGGAATGGAAGCAATTGCGACCGGAGCTCCTATTTCCGTTCCAGTAGGTGAAAATACGCTGGGACGTATGTTCAACGTATTAGGACAACCCATTGATAATAAACCAGCGCCGGAAGGAGTAAGCTATGAACCTATCCATAGACCGGCGCCTGAATTTAAAGAGCAGTCAACACAGACAGAGCTTTTGGAAACAGGTATTAAGGTCGTTGACCTTCTTTGCCCATACCAGAAGGGTGGTAAGATCGGACTTTTCGGTGGTGCTGGTGTAGGTAAGACAGTACTTATTCAGGAACTGATCCGTAATATTGCAACAGAGCATGGTGGATATTCCGTATTTACCGGTGTTGGAGAAAGAACAAGAGAAGGAAATGACCTGTATCATGAAATGCAGGACAGCGGCGTTATTGATAAAACAACCATGGTATTTGGTCAGATGAACGAGCCACCAGGAGCTAGAATGCGTGTTGGTCTTACTGGACTTACTATGGCAGAATATTTCCGTGATAAAGGTGGTAAGGACGTACTTTTATTCATTGATAACATTTTCCGTTTTACACAGGCAGGTTCCGAAGTGTCCGCACTTTTAGGACGTATGCCTTCCGCGGTAGGTTATCAGCCTACACTGCAGACAGAAATGGGTGCATTACAGGAACGTATCACTTCTACAAAAGATGGTTCCATCACATCTGTACAGGCTGTATATGTGCCTGCCGATGACTTGACTGACCCAGCTCCTGCAACTACATTCGCACATTTGGATGCAACAACAGTACTTTCTCGTTCTATCGTAGAGCTTGGTATTTACCCAGCGGTAGATCCATTGGAATCTACTTCCAGAATCTTGGATCCTAGAATTGTAGGTGAAGAGCATTATACTGTAGCTCGTGGTGTGCAGGAAATTTTGCAGAAATATAAAGAATTACAGGATATTATTGCTATTCTTGGTATGGATGAGCTTTCAGAAGATGATAAGCTTGTAGTTTCCAGAGCAAGAAAGATACAGAAATTCCTTTCACAGCCATTCTTCGTTGCAGGACAGTTTACCGGTATGGAAGGTAAATATGTACCTATTAGTGAAACGATCAGAGGTTTTAAAGAAATTCTGGAAGGTAAGCATGACAACATTCCTGAAAGTTATTTCTTGAATGCAGGAAGCATTGATGATGTACTTGCCCGTGTGAAGTAAGGGGTGAGTGTATGGCAGATGACAGAAACTTTTTATTAAAAATTATTACGCCTGAAAGAGTGTTTTTTGAAGAAGAAGCTACCATGGTGGAATTTAACACAACAGAGGGAGAAATTGGTATTTATAAAAACCATGTGCCCATGACAGTTATTGTGAAGCCTGGAATTTTGACAATTACACAAGAAGATGGCATAAAAGAAGCTGCACTGCATTCCGGTTTTGTTCAAATTCTTCAGGATGAAGTAACCATTTTAGCAGAAATTGTTGAATGGCCAGAGGAAATTGATGTGGAAAGAGCGGAAGCTGCAAAAGAAAGAGCGGAAGAGAGAATTAAGAGCCGCACACCGGAAACGGATATGGCAAGAGCAGAAACTGCGTTGCAGCGAGCAGTAGCACGTATTCAGGTACTGAAGTAAGAAAGAAACTTTTGAAAAGAAAGATGCATATGATAATCATAAAAGAACAAAGATTGGAATATTATGGATAATCATAGAATTCTTCCTTTTTACATGACATATCCACTGCCCTTGTTTTATCAGGAAGAGGATAAAGTACAAAGAGATTTGGAATACTTACAACAGATGTATCCAGCAGAGGCCAAACGTTATCAGAGGATAATTGCTTCTATGTTGGATAAGATTGATTATGACGGAAGCATGATATATGATGAATATCCTGACAGAATGAGAATGTATGCTCTCACACAGGATATTGTGGATCAAATCAAGCGGGAAGATATGAAGACGGATATGACAAATGACAGTCCAGACAGATGGAACCACATTAGCGATTTAGTACAAATTTTGCTTTTTTATGAAATATATAAGCGCCGCCATATGAATCACAGAGGTATTTTAAAATTTTAGTTGTGGTTTTCAGTAAAGAAAAGTAAAATATAGTCATAGCATATGTATACTTACATTTGCTATGGCTATATTTTTTGTATATAATAGAATTTTGTTTGTATATAGTAGGAAGTTTTTATGGAACAGTTAAAAAAAGTATTAAATGATGGAATCAATGATAAATTATATCAAATTATATTGAGCAACCCAAGAAAAGCAGGCGGAGTAGAGAAAATCAAAATCCGCCCTGTTTTAGTGAAAGGAAAGCTGGAGTTTCAGGAAACCTCCTATGTAGGTCAAAAGGTATTTCATGAAAACTTTTCCAAAGAAGAACTGGTAGAACGAATATTGCATGCTTTACAGGAAAGCTTTAAGCAGGGGGAATTGGAAAACGAAGTGTTCAGAGCGACTATTCTTGTGAGCAAAAAGGGTAAGATCACGGTAAAGACCAAAAAGAATATATGTGGGAAAAAAGAAATTGATCTATCACACAACCGGGTGAAAAAATATATATTGGAAGAGGGCATTCCGGTTCCTTTTTTAATTGAACTGGGAGTACAGACAGCGGAAGGAAAAATTGTCAGAGCCAAATATGATAAATTTAAGCAGATCAATCGTTATCTGGAGTTCATCAGAGATGTTCTTCCGGTGCTGCCTAAGGACAGAACTGTGAATATTATTGATTTTGGCTGTGGAAAATCCTATTTGACCTTTGCAATGTATTATTATCTGAAGGTATTAAATAAATATGACATACGTGTCATTGGATTAGATCTGAAGGATGATGTTATAGAAAAATGCAATCGTTTGTCAGAAAAATTTGGATATTCAGATGCCTTAAAATTTATTCGGGGAGATATCAGTACCTTTGAAGGGGATTACCAGCCGGACATGGTTGTGACACTGCATGCCTGTGATACAGCCACAGACTATGCATTGGAAAAAGCGGTGCGTTGGGGCGCAAAAGTAATTTTATCAGTACCTTGCTGTCAGCATGAAGTAAATAAGCAGATAGAGTGTAAAGAACTGGAATCTATATTAAAATATGGATTGTTAAAAGAAAGAATGTCCGCTATCATCACGGATGCAGTTCGTGCGAATCTGTTGGAAGAAATGGGATACGATACGCAAATATTAGAATTTATCGATATGGAGCATACACCGAAAAATTTATTGATTCGAGCAGTAAAAAGAGCAGCAAACACTTTGACAGAAAATAAAGAGAGTCAGACCGAAAAACTTTTGGAAATGCTTCATACAAAGCAGACGTTAAATGAGTTATTGAGAAAGGCATAAATAATAGAATGAAAAAGTCATTAATAAAAGCCGCAGTTTTTGTGGGTACATTCTTTATTTCGCTATTCATTATCAGTGGGATACTGAATCAGGGAAATACAGACATGACAGCAGAAATGCAGCCGGCATCTTTTCCGCTTATTTATATGAATATAGATGGCGAAAGAGTAAACTGTCTTCACGGCTATGTGCAGGAAATGGAAGGCAGCTATCTTCGGGATACGATTACTGTAGTTTCGGAAGGCAGAACAGTACAGTTTCAGATAGATAAATATAATGCAGACATTGAGGGAATATCCTACGAGTTAAGAAGTGTAGATGGAGAACGCCTGATTGAAAATGGAGAAGTAGCAGATAAACAGGATGAAGGAGAGTATATCAGTGCCTCTATTACTTTAAAAGACCTGATTGAAGCAAAGACAGAGTATAACCTGATTCTCATTTTAAATGTTGACGGTAAAGAAATCCGTTATTATACAAGAGTCATTTTGGCGGATGATTATTTTGTTGCAGAAAAGCTCTCTTTTGTGAAAAATTTCCATGAGAAGACTTTTGACAAAGAAGCAGCTTCGGAACTGACAAAATACTTAGAATCCAATTCAGAAGGAGATAATACGACTTTTTCCAAAGTGACCATTCACTCCAGTTTTAGTCAGATAACCTGGGGAGATTTGAACGTAGAAATAGAAAGCATTCCGACTATTGATATTAAGGAAATCACAAGCCAGACTGGTTCTTTCAAAATGAATTATATCGTGTCTACTTCGGAGGGAAAGAACAAAACATATTACAATGTAGAAGAATATTATCGTGTACGTTATACTACAGATCGTATGTATCTGCTTGATTATACTCGAACCATGAACCAGATACTGGACGAAGAATCAGAAGTATACGCGAATAATAAAATTTCTCTCGGAATCACAAGCAATGACATACAGTTTGTGGAAAGCGATGGCGGAAGTATTTTTGCATTCGTAAATGCTAACCGCTTGTACAGCTATAATGTTGCTGAAAATAAAATGGCGCTGATCTACAGTTTTTATGATAAAAATAATGCTGATGCCCGAACCATGTATGACCATAATGACATACGCATATTAAGTGTGGACGAAACGGGAAATGTGCAATTTATTGTATATGGTTATATGAATCGAGGAAGACATGAAGGCGGCGTCGGAATCCAAGTATGTACTTATAATAGCCAGATGAACACGATAGAGGAAGATATTTACATTCCGTATAATCGTTCCTGGCAGGTTCTGCAGGCTGATGTAGAACAGCTAGCCTATGTAAGCAGAACAAATCGCTTTTATATTATGCTGGATCGCACCATTTATGCGGTCAACCTGAATGCAAAAATATATGAAGCAGTAGCAACGCAGCTTTATGATGGCAGTTATCAGGTTTCTGAAAGCAATGCGCGGATTGCCTGGCAGAATGGCGAAGACCTTTATGACAGCACAACACTAATTGTCATGGACCTGAATTCCCAAAACAAAACAGAAATAAAAGCAGGTTCTGGGGAAGTCGTTGCACCGCTTGGTTTTATGGGAGAAGACTTTATATATGGTATTGCCAAAAAGGCTGATATTGTAAAAGATGAAACGGGAAGAGTGACTTTCCCGATGTATAAAGTGATCATACAGGATGAGTTTGGAGAGACCATTCATACCTACCAGCAAAATGGTATTTATATTGTAGGAAGTAAGATCGAGGCAAATCAGATTACGTTGCAGCGTGTCAGAAAAAGTGAAAATGGCAATTATGAAGAAATTGCTGATGATCAGATTATGAGCACTGCAGTAGCAGAAGTAGGTAACAATTATGCAGAAACAGTTGCAATAGATAAATACGAAAAAATTGTACAGATCGTAGTCAAAAATACGATTGATAGTAAATCGTTGCAGGTATTAACTCCGAAGGAAGTTCTTTTTGAAGGAGGAAGAGAACTTGCTTTATCTAATGAAGAAGAATTAAAAGAATTTTATTATGTATATAATCAGGGAGATATCGCAGGAATCTTTATGAATCCCGGTAGTGCGATAAATCTTGCCAATTCCATTTCAGGTGTAGTTGTCAATGATGATGGTGCTTATGTATGGCAGAAGGGAAACCGTAGTACCAAAAATCAGATCATGGCAATCACAGGTGAACAGGTAACCGAGGAGAAGAATAGCCTTGCTGTGTGTCTGGATACAATTTTGAATTTTGAAGGCGTTATGAAAAATACAGAGCAGCAGTTAAGTCAGGGTAAGACGGTGATCGAGATTTTGGAGAGCGGACTTCCTGATGCACAGATTCTTGATCTGACAGGTTGTAGTCTTGATTCTGTATTATACTATGTAAACAAGGATATTCCTGTACTTGCAATGTTAAATGACGGAAGTGCAGTGCTGGTAATTGGTTTTAATGAACTGAACATTGTAGTGATGAATCCAATGACAGGTACTGTGTATAAAATGGGAATGAATGATTCTACGTCATGGTTTGAAGAAAATGGAAATTGTTTTATTACTTATGTAATGGATGAACAGTAACCATTGTAGGAGTGGGGAAATGAAAACAAAAGAGGATAAAAATAGTGCGTTAAAAAAGAGGAAAAAGTCTATATTAAGCGTGGGCTTCATTACAATTTTGCTTTTTGTGATGATTTTGGGATTAATGATGTATGCCCAAATGTTGCAGGAAGATTTGAGAGATGAAGTGAGGAATAAGCTAAAAGAAGTTTCGAATCAGAATGTTCTTATCATCCAGAAGGAGATAGAAGGGGATAGGAATGCCCTGATAGAGATTGCGGAAAGAATTGGCGAGTCAGGTCTGTCAGAAGAATGGGAAATTGTAGATACACTGCGTTCTATAGCACCACGTTATTCTTTTAGCCGGATGGGATTTTATAAGCCGGATGGTCTTGCCTATACAACCGATGGTGTGGTCATGAATATTTCGGAGAGAGACTATTTTAAGGAAGCAATGATAGGAAATTTCAGCTTATCTGAGCTGTTGATCGAAATGGTGAATGGTGAAGAGGTCATTGTTTTTAGTGTGCCGATCGTGAGTGACAATAAAATCATCGGTGGAGTTTTTGCAAGCTATAGCATAGAAAGTCTTCAGGAAATTTTGTCGGTATCTTCTTTTGATGGCGAAGGTTATACCTACATCGTAAAGAAGGATGGTTCAAAAGTAGTTGATTCTGCTAACCCTATCAGCTTTCAAAATATGACAAACATATTTGAATCCATGGAACAAGCAGATGAAAGAAATGGGCAATCCGTAGAGGAATTAAAAGCGTTATTGGAAAATGGGGATAAAGGATATGTGATCTTCTATAATAAAATAGGAAAATATATGTATTGTACGCCCCTTGGAATCAATGACTGGTCTTTGATCGAGGTAGTTCCAGTTGATGTAATGGAAACAACTACAAACTATATTATGGCAAGAACATACATTATATGCATGATATTAATAGCAGTGTATACCTTGATCGTCATTACCGTTTTTAGAGAAGAGTACAAGAAAAAGAAGCAGATGCGGACTCTTTTGTATGTGGATGAATTGACAGGTGGACATACCTTTGCCAAATTTAAAGAAGAAATAGAAAAGCAGATGAAAAATGCCGAGGACATAAAAAAGGCATTCATTGTGATGGATATTGATGACTTTAAACTTGTAAACGAGCTGTTTGGATATGAAGAAGGAGATAAGCTTTTGCGTTATCTTTGGCGGGTGTTGAGTGACAGCTGTAAGGGAGGAGAAATCGTAGCCCGCAGGCTTGCGGATCGATTTACATTGTTTTTGAATTATCAGGAAAAAGAAGAAATTGAGAAACGGGTTATAAGCATGATGGAGAAAATACGGCAATGCAGTATTGGAAGAGAAACGGAGTATATGCTGCAGCCAGTTTTTGGTATCTATTATGTGGAAAAAAGCGGTGAAAATGCAGAAGATATGCTTACCTATGCTACACTCGCACATAACCTGGCTAAAAAGGAAAGAGATTGCTTCTACGTCATTTACAATGATGAGATAAGAGGCAATATGCTGCAGAAAAAACAGCTTTCCGACCAGATGGAACATGCTTACAGGCATCATCATTTTGTAGTATATTATCAACCGAAATATGAGGCAGAAACAAAAAAACTTGCTGGTGCTGAAGCTTTGATACGTTGGCGTAAATCAGATGGTACAATGGTCTCTCCGGGGCAGTTCATACCACTGGCGGAGGAGACCGGATTTATATGTAAGCTGGATAAGTATGTATTCCATGAAGTATGTCTGGCGCAGAAACGTTTTATAGAAAAAGGGTTAAAAGTTGTGCCTATTTCTGTCAATCTGTCCCGCAGGCATTTGGACAATCCAGAATTTATTAATGAGTATAAGGCAATTTTAGATGAAACACAGATACCGATCGAATGTATACAGTTAGAAATTACAGAAAGTGCTATGTTCGAAAAACAGGATCAATTTATCAGCATTATTAAAAGGCTGCATGAACTTGGATTTGTAATATTGATGGATGACTTTGGAACTGGTTATTCTTCACTTATGATGCTCAAGCAAATTCCGATTGATGTTATGAAATTGGATAAAACTTTTGTAGATGACTATAACGATATCCGAGGCGAACAGATTATAAGATGTGTTATGCAGATGGCGCAGAAGCTGGAAATTGAAATTACAGCAGAGGGTGTAGAAACAGAAGAACAGTATGTCTTTTTAAGAGGAATTGGTTGCGATACGATTCAAGGATACTATTTTGCAAAGCCAATGCCGGAAGAAGAATATAAAAAACGCATGGAACAGCAATAAAAAATGTGTAGAAAAATACCGTATTTATGCGGGTTGCAACTAATGGTTGCGGAGAAAATAAAGGACTGAAAACTAAAATTGGTAGAGCAACCACATGGGAAATTCATATAATGAAGACATAATACAAAGCGCAAAAAAATAAAAATACTACTTATAGAAAAGCGCAGAAATGAGGAATTTATGAATATTGAAATTGCAAACCGTTTGGTAAATTTAAGAAAGAGCAACAATTTATCACAAGAGGCATTAGCTGAAAAACTTGGAATCAGCCGTCAGGCAGTCAGCAAATGGGAACGCGCGGAAGCATCACCGGATACCGATAATTTGATTTTGTTAGCCAGACTTTATGGAGTGTCATTGGATGATCTGCTTCGGACGGAAGATGAAATTCCGATGCCGGAGGAAGAGGAAAACGAAGTAGTTGACACGGAGGCAAAGGAAGAAGCTTCTGACAAGAACTTTGAAGAAGAAAATGATCATAAAAAGGAATATGTGCATGTGGGCTTGGACGGCATTCATGTAAAAGATGAAGACAGTGAGGTTCATGTTGATTGGAAAGGGATTCATGTAGTCGATACCAAAAATGCTACGGATGGGCCACAGGAAGTACATATTGATAAAAACGGCGTATTTGTTGATGGAGAAAAAAAGGATGGTCATATTTTTGCTTCTCACGTAAAAGCGGAATTTCCTTTTGCAGTAATTGCTTTCATTGCCTATATTGTATTAGGAGTTTTATATGGAACATGGGGAATTGGATTAGTGTTGTTTTTAGCAATACCAGTAGTGGAATCCTTCTTTAAAATGATCAGAAAGCGTAAAGTAAGCGAATTTAATTATGCTGTACTGACAGTCATTATTTTTCTTTTGCTTGGTTATTACAAAGGATTGTGGCATCCAGGCTGGGTGGTGTTTTTATCCATTCCGGTATATTACAGTTTGGTGGATTATTTCAGTGCGTTGTGGGCATCCAGAAAATCAAAAAGATAGAAAAAGAATCCTTAATAGCGTTGGCTGTTAAGGATTCTTTTTTGTTATGATTATTCCGCTTTAAAAAGTCGTTTTGCATATTTCTGTAATGTGAAAAGTAATAGCATACCTAATACACCGCAGGAAATAATCTCGCCAATACCAACTGTCACCATAAAGTACGGAATGGAGCCTTCAAATTTGTAAACATAGGACAGTACAAAAGGCACGATCACTGTATTTGCAATGATCGGTGGAAGGGGGGCAAGCCATTTGTATTTGCGTAATGCGTAAGTACCAAGCGCACCAATAAGAGTAGCAAGACTGCCAAATAGGATATCAAGTGGCATACAGCCTGTTAACAGGTTACTGATCAGACATCCCACAAATAATCCTGGAATAGCTGCTGGTGTGAAATAAGGCAGAATCGTAAGTGCCTCTGAGAAGCGGACCTGAATTGCATAATTAGCAAGTCCAAAGGCGTTGGCTAAAAAGGTAAGCACAACGTAGATCGCAGCAATCATAGCTGCCTGCGCGATTGTACGCGCATAGGGGTAGGCGGTTCTGACAGAAGTCGCCTGAGTGGTTTGTTTTCTCATATTTATTTCTCCTTTAGTTTTGTTTTAGGTGAGGAAGGTCTCGAACTCACCGTTTTTACTTCAACCGTTTCAGTATAGCACGATAAAAGGGATTGTCAAGGCAAGGATTTATGCTAAAATGAACTTTAGCAAATAAATTACAAAAGGAGAAAACCCATGAAGAAATTTATGAAAGAATTTAAAGAGTTCGTCAGCCGTGGTAATGCCATGGATATGGCGGTAGGTATTATCATCGGTGGTGCATTCACAAGCATTGTGTCTTCCCTGGTAGAAGATATTATTAATCCAATTTTAGGGATTTTTGGTGGGATGAATTTTGACCAGCTGAGTATTACCTTGATGGGAAATGCCACATTGAACTATGGAAAATTCATTACAGCAGTCATCAATTTTATCATAATGGCATTCATTGTTTTTCTGATCGTAAAAGTCATGAATAGTGCTTCCACACATTTTTCCAAAAAGAAAGAAGAAGCACCAAAAACAAAAAAATGTCCATTTTGTAAAACGGAAATTGATATAGAAGCAATCAGATGTCCACATTGTACATCTATGCTGGATGAGAAAAAATAGAGAGCTGGATTATTCCAGCTCTCCTGTTTTATATTTGGATACGATCGTCTGAATACGCTCACTTGGATTGAGTAGATCACTGATGGAAGAATCGTGATTCAAAGTATCAATGATGTAAGCGATGTATTTACTCATATCACAGTTAATGTACCATTCACGGCTTAATAAATCTGGTGTCTGATAAATTAAGTTTGTAGTAAGAACTCGGTCGATCAAGCCTTCTTCATAAGCTTTGTCAAATTTATCAAGACCATTTGTAAATAATCCGAAAGTAGAGAAGACAAAAATCTTATTTGCTTTACGTTCTTTTAATGCAGCTGCAACTTCCAGTACACTTTCACCAGAGGAAATCATATCATCAATGATGATCATATCTTTACCTTCTACACTTGTACCTAAAAATTCATGTGCAACAATTGGGTTACGTCCGTTCACAATTTTAGTATAGTCTCTTCTCTTATAGAACATACCCATATCAAGACCAAGTACGTTTGCAATATAGATTGCACGGCCCATACCACCTTCATCCGGGCTGATGACCATCATGTGATCAGAATCAATCTGAAGACCTTTTACATTGCGAAGAAGTCCTTTGACGAACTGATATGCAGGCTGTATTGTTTCAAAACCATTTAGAGGAATTGCATTTTGAACACGTGGGTCATGAGCATCAAAAGTGATGATATTATCTACACCCATGTGTACTAATTCCTGAAGTGCAAGAGCACAGTCTAAAGATTCGCGTGAAGTTCTCTTGTGCTGTCTGCTTTCGTAAAGGAAAGGCATAATAACAGTGATACGTCTTGCTTTACCGCCTAAAGCAGCAATAATACGTTTCAGATCCTGATAGTGGTCATCTGGAGACATATGGTTCTCATGACCGCATAAAGAATAAGTCAGGCTGTAATTTGCAACGTCTACTAAAAGATAAAGGTCTGTACCACGTACGGATTCTAAAATAACACCTTTTGCTTCACCAGAACCAAAACGCGGAACCTTTGCATTCAAGATATAGGAATCTCTCTGATAACCAGAGAATGCAAGACTGTCCTTGTGTTCGCTTTCTCTTTCGGTTCTCCATTTTACAAGATAATAGTCAACTTTTTCACCAAGGGATTTGCAACCCTCTAAAGGAATCATACCTAAAGAACCAACAGGTATTGTTTCTAGATTTCTTTTCTCTTCACGTTTTGCCATGAAAAGGCCCTCACTTTCTGTAAGATACTTGTTTATAGTGTATTATTTGTAGTTTTAAAAAGCTTCTTAAGTCTGATGTCCGGTCCGGACAATCTGCAGACTGTGTAATTACTGGTAATTCTTGAGAAGATCCTGTCGGAATAACGATCCCGTAATTCCTCTAATGAAAGATTCGTAGAAATTATTGTTGATTTCTTGCGAATGTGTCTTTCGTTCAAGCAGGAAAAAAGCTGTGATGTAACAAAGCTGTTTGTTACTTCTGTGCCCAAATCGTCAATAATTACCAAATCACAATTATATAAGTCTTCAAAGGCGTTGTAAAGGTTTTCTTTATTTTTATAGTCAAAAGAATATCTGGAAAGAAACTCAAACAAGCCAATTGAGCTAAAATAAATGATAGAATGACCGGTTTCGATCAATTCTTTGGCAATGCAGCTTGAAAGGAAAGATTTTCCACAGCCTACTGTGCCAAAGAAGAGAAGATTGTCGTAATCTTTATCAAAGCTTTGAATAAAAGATTTGGAGACATCAACTGCTCTATTGAAAGAATTTAAATCTTCCCCGGAATAGTATTCATAAGAAAGATTGGAAAAATTCTCGGTTTTTAACATTTCATGAATATTTGACTGTTCGTAAAGAATGGAGATCATCTGTTGCTTGAAACAGTGACATTTCTCGCCATTGATATAACCAGTGTCTTTACAGTCAGCGCAATCGTATATTGGTTCGAGATAATCGGCAGGAAAGCCGGCAGAAACTAAAAGTTGTTTTTTCTTTTCGGACATCTCCCGTAATTTTGCCTTTAGTGCCGGAAGAACATCTTCATCACCGGTAAGCATGCGCCTTCCATATTCCACAGAAACAGAAGCAACAGAGGAGTCTAATGCCTGATAGCCGTCTACCTGTTTGTAGACTTGGTTTATGCGTGCATCAAGAAGATGACGATTTTTTGTCTGCCGTTCTTCATAATTTCTGAGAATAGATTCATACTGTGAGTTTGTAAGTGGCAAAGCCTTGTTCCTCCTGTATATGTATTATGCGAAAACCAACGATAGTTATTTGCTTAAAATGGCACGTTCTATTGCATCAAAATCATAGTCGTGTTGTTTGAATTGATTGAATTTATTATTGGCAGGCTGCTTGGCAAAAGTAGCCGCGTTCTTTTTCTTTTGAAAAAGTGCATCGATTTTCTGTATGTCTGATTTGTGATGCACATCTGCAGTTTTCCAACTGGATAAAATCTTGTCCGCATATTCAAAACGATGATTTTCAGTAGCAAGAACAGTACGTTCACAAGCTTCAAATATGACATCCGTTTCAAAACCATATTCATCGGTCCAGCGTTTGATAAATTCAACTTCTTTTGGAGTAGGAGTGTTGGATTTGCCGAGTGCATTCATAATAGCGTAGATAGTCTTGTCATATTTATGAGCATGATTTTCCGCTTCCTGTGGAGTGGTAATACCATTTTCAGCCCAGTTGAGCGCAACCTTTTCTATGTAACGGAAATCTTTTTTTCCTCTGTCAACACAATACTGTACAAGGTAATCAATTAGATCATCGGAAAAATGAAGCTTGTCCGATAAGAAAAGAATCGTGTTCAGATCAGAAGGACTTAATGGCTTTTGTAAGTATTGCTCCATAATGAAAATAAGCTGTTCGGTAGATTCCTTATCTTTAAAAGCTTTTATCTCATCTAAACTGTAAGAAGGCTTTTCAGGAATGGAAGTTTCCTGAATAGTAGCCACTTCTTTTTCAAGTTCCTTATCAGGCACATGGTTTGCTACTAAAGATACGACCGGAGTGAGCGAAACGATTTCGCCAGTCTGTTTGGACGCTGGTTCTTCCATATGAATACCGACGAGATTTTTGGCAGAGTCATATTCTAAAGAAAGAAGATGCTGTTTTTCCCAATAGGTAAGAGCACGCAGGACGTCCTTTTCCGTATGATTGAACATGTCTGCAATATCAGAAATGCTTGTAGTCATATTGGCATTTGTTATCCGCAAAAGATAGAGATATATTTTCAGCTGTGCATCATTGGCATCCTTCATATATTCATCTATAAAAAGGTTGGATACCACAGTTGAATCCATATAATTATTTTTAGAAATTGTCAATTGTCCCATATCTATATCCATGCTCCTTCGTATCAATGCGTGAAAATCTTTGCCTCTAAAGCAATTGCATTATAGCATAAGGGTTTGAAAAAAGAAATAGCAAATTTCCCGAAAACCCTTGAAAATACTAGGGTTTTGACGATTTGTGGATAATGTGGATATTGTGGATAATAGGTGGAAATAACGACAAATCAAACAAAAAATATCCACAGAAAAGTGGGGAAATGATCCCGTTACTTTTTGTGGATATTGTGGACAATTATTTTTTTAGCAAATTTTCTCCGATTTTAAGCACATCTCCGGCGCCCATAGTTATCAACAGGTCCCCGTTGATACAATTTTCTAATAAAAATTTTTCAATTTCATCAAAAGAAGGGAAATAGAAACATTCATGACCGAGTTTTTCTATTTCAGCTTTTAAAGATTTGGAACTGATCCCTAATGTGTCGGTTTCACGTGCAGCGTAGATGTCAGCCAAAACAACATGGTCTGCAAGACTGAGAGCCTGTGCAAATTCCGTAAGGAAGGCTTTTGTCCGGGAATAAGTGTGTGGCTGGAAGACACACCAAATAGAATTATGAGGATAATTTTTTGCTGCGGACAAAGTTGCAGTAATTTCTGTAGGATGATGTGCATAATCATCTATTATAGTAACACCATGTAAGGAACCCTTATATTCAAAGCGTCTGTTCGTTCCTGTAAAATGTGCAAGGGCATAAGAAATATCTTTATCTTCCAGTCCTAAAAGGTCAGCGATCGCAATGGCAGCCAGTGCATTGGAAACGTTGTGGATTCCCGGAACTGCAAGAGAGAAGGTTCTCTCGGTATTCTTATCGCACTTCAAGGTAAAAGTTGGGTGTCCAAATTCATCATAGGATATATTTTCAGCATGATAATCACAGGAAGGAGAAGCACCATAAGTAATGATATGGCATGCAAGTCCGTCGATGATCTCCTGGTAATTATCAATATCACTATTAATGATCAAAGTACCATCTGCCGGCAAAAGTTCAGCAAAGGCACGGAAAGATTGACGAATATCATTTATATCTTTAAAAAAGTCTAAATGATCTTCTTCAATATTAAGGATAATTCCGATTTTGGGGAAAAAGCTTAAAAAACTATTGGTATATTCACATGCTTCTGTTACAAAATATTCGGATTTTCCAACACGGATATTTCCTTCTATGGACTTTAAGATACCACCGATGGATAAAGTAGGGTCGGTATCTGCACGGAGCAGAATTTCTGAAATCATGGAGGTGGTAGTTGTTTTACCATGCGTTCCGCTTATTGCGATAGGCATCTTGTAATTTTTCATGATTTGGCCTAAAAGCTCTGCACGTGAAAGAGAAGGAATATTGAGCTTTTGCATGGCAACATATTCCGGATTATCAGGATGGATTGCACTTGTATATACAACGAGGTCGATATCCTGCGTGATATTTTCTTCCTTTTGTCCGATAAAAATGTGCGCTCCCTTTTTCTCAAGAGAGTCAGTTAATGCGGACTGGTGGGCATCGGAACCGGACACTTTAAAATTTTCCGTGATAAGTATTTCGGCAAGACCACTCATACTGATGCCGCCGATACCAATAAAATATATGTGTATTGGATGATTAAAATCTATTTGATACATTTTCAAACCTACCTTTATAAATTAATCCTTCCCCTGTATTATACGCATTATACAAATAAAAAACAACGAGGAAAGAGCGAAAAATGATTTTTTCGACGAGTCAGCATAATTAACGAATTTAAATAGAAGAATTTGTCGATTTTGTTGACAAAAAGAATGTGAAAAAAGGAATTGAATGGAATATAAGTAAAATTTGGGAAAAGAAGTGGAAAAAATATACAAAAAAAGAATCATTAATTCAAATTTTTTGTCGTAAATATTCACTTTCTGAACGCGGTGTGTTATACTGAACATACACAGATTCCGTATGTGTAGGAAGACTAGAACGAGGTGATGACATGATAAAGAAAGAAATGATTGCCATGTTACTTGCCGGAGGTCAAGGAAGCAGATTAGGGGTGCTGACTTCCAAAGTTGCAAAACCGGCAGTTTCTTTTGGCGGAAAGTACAGAATTATTGACTTCCCATTGAGCAATTGTATTAATTCGGGAATTGATACCGTAGGTGTGCTGACACAGTATCAGCCATTGCGATTAAATACTCATATTGGTATTGGTATTCCATGGGATTTAGACCGTAATATTGGAGGGGTTACGGTACTTCCACCTTATGAAAAGAGTGGCGGAAGCGAGTGGTATTCAGGAACAGCTAATGCCATTTATCAGAACTTAGCTTATATGGAAAGCTATAATCCAGAATATGTGCTTATTTTGTCAGGTGACCATATTTATAAAATGGATTATGAAGTAATGTTAGATTTCCATAAGGCAAATAATGCGGATGTTACTATTGCCGTAATGCCTGTTCCAATCGAGGAAGCAAGCCGTTTTGGTGTAGTAATTGCAGACGAAAATAAAAAGATCACAGAATTTGAAGAGAAACCGGAAAAACCTAGAAGCAATCTCGCTTCTATGGGAATTTATATCTTTTCATGGAAAGTGTTACGGGACGCACTGATTGCCATGAAAGATCAATCAGGATTGGATTTCGGAAAGCATGTCATTCCTTATTGCCACGAAAATGGAAAACCGATTTACGCGTACGAGTTTAATGGTTATTGGAAAGATGTAGGAACCTTAAGTTCTTATTGGGAAGCAAATATGGAGCTTATTGATCTTGTTCCTGAATTTAACCTTTACGAAGAATATTGGAAGATATATACAAAGAGTGAGATTCTGCCACCACAATACATATCCAGCGATAGTAAGATAGAGAAAAGTATCATAGGCGAAGGCTCTGAGATTTATGGGGTGGTATATAATTCCATTATCGGATGTGGCGTAGTGATCGGAAAAGGTACAGTCGTAAGAGATTCTATTATTATGAATTATTCTACAATTGGTGAGGACTGTCAGATCAATAAAGCGATCATTGCAGAAAATGTAAACATTGCAAATAATGTTGTGACCGGAGAAGGCGAAGAAGTACCGAATGAAAAGGCAGCCCATATTTATACAGATGGACTTGTAACGATTGGTGAAAAGAGTGAAATTCCGGCAAATGTTAAAATTGGAAAAAATACGGTTATTTTCGGCAGCACTGAAATCGGAGATTATCCGGATTCTTATCTCATGAGCGGAAAAGCGTTAATTAAGGCAGGTGAATGATATGAGAGCAATAGGAATTATTTTAGCAGGTGGCAACAACCATAGAATGAAAGAGCTTGCCCAGAAGAGAGCGGTTGGTGCGATGCCGATTGCGGGCAGTTATCGAAGCATTGACTTTGCGCTTAGTAATATGTCTAATTCACATATTCAGAAAGTCGGTGTTTTCACACAATATAATGCGAGAAGCCTGAATGAACATTTGAGTTCTTCCAAATGGTGGGATTTCGGTAGAAAGCAGGGCGGTTTATTTGTATTTACTCCTGCTGTTACTGCAGAAGGCAGTTTTTGGTATCGTGGAACAGCAGATGCTCTTTATCAGAATTTGTCTTTCTTGAAGAACAGTCATGAGCCATATGTAGTCATCGCTTCTGCGGACTGCGTATATAAAATGGATTTTAATGCAGTATTAGAGTATCACATCGCAAAGAAAGCGGATATTACTGTTGTATGTAAGGAAATGCCTCAGGGAGTCAGTGTAGAACGCTTTGGTACGGTGAAAATGAATGAAGACAGCCGTATTGAAGAATTTGAAGAAAAACCGATTATGGCAAAATCCAATACGATTTCTTGTGGTATTTATGTTATCAGAAGAAGACAGTTGATTGAAATGGTAGAAAGATGTGCAGAAGAAGGCAGATACGATTTCGTTAATGATATTTTAATCCGCTATAAAAATGTGAAACGTATCTATGGTTACAAGATTAAAGATTATTGGCGTAACATTGCGACTGTTCAGGATTATTATGATACAAACATGGATTTCTTAAAACCGGAGATCAGAGATTATTTCTTTAAACAGTATCCAGATGTTTATTCTAAGGTGGATGATCTGCCGCCAGCAAAATATAACATTGGTGCGGAAGTAAAGAACAGCCTTGTTTCAAGTGGATGTATCGTTAACGGTAAAGTGGAAAATTCCGTTATATTTAAAGAATCCTTTATTGGTAACAACTGTACGATCAAAAATTCTATTATTTTGAATGATGTATATATTGGGGATAATACTTACATCGAAAACTGTATCGTAGAGAGCCGTGATACGATTCCGGCAAATTCCTATCATAAAGGAGAAAATGGTATTGAGATAGTTATAGAGCGGAACGCACGATATGTTCTATAAATATAAAACTGAATCGGGATAGCATAATGACAGACAGGGGGACACAAAATGAAAATTACAGATGTTAGAGTGCGCAAGATTACAAAAGAAGGAAAAATGAAAGCAATCGTTTCAATTACAATTGATGATGAATTTGTAGTTCATGATATTAAAGTAATTGAAGGCGAAAAGGGATTGTTTATTGCAATGCCTAGTAAAAAGGCAACGGATGGAGAGTACAGAGATATAGCTCATCCAATTAATTCCGCAACAAGAGAAAATATTCAGAGTATTATTTTAGAAAGCTATGAGAAAGCTCTTTTGGAGCCGGAAGAAGCAGAATAAAATTTGCAAGGTTGAACGAGGGATGTCAATTGACATCCCTCGTTTTTGTTGATAGGATTGGAACAGATGATATGAGAAATGACGGAGGATTAAGATGTACATTATTGTTGGACTTGGAAACCCTACAAATGAATATAAAAATACAAGACATAATGTAGGTTTTAGTGTGATAGATGCTATTGCAGAGAAATACGATATATCAGTTCTGGAAAAAAAGCATAAGGCATTGATTGGAAAAGGATTTATTGACGGACAGAAAGTTATATTGGCAAAGCCATTAACATATATGAATTTAAGTGGAGAAAGTGTAAGAGAGCTGGTAGACTATTACAAGATTGATGAAAAAGAGGAATTGATCGTAATTTATGATGACATCAGCTTGGATGTGGGACAGCTTAGAATACGAAAAAAAGGAAGTGCCGGAGGACATAACGGCATTAAAAATATTATCGCCCATTTGGGACATGATACTTTCATGCGTATTAAAATGGGAGTTGGAGAAAAGCCTAAAGGCTATGATCTGGCAGACTATGTACTGGGTCATTTTAGTGAAGCAGAACGCAAAATTATGAGTGAGAGTGCTGAGAAGGCATCTGATGCGGTCAAGGTTATGATGAATGAGAGCGCAGATGCGGCAATGAACCTTTATAATAAAAAGGTAAGCAGTTAATATAGTAGAAATGAGGGTAAGACATGCGTGCTTTAACAGCCCCGTTGCAGGAACTTGGGGCATATGAAGAGATGAAAAAGGCACTGGAAAAAGGTACAGCAAATATTTCAGTGACGGGTTGCGTGGATTCGCAAAAACTCCATATGATTTATGGCTTGAGCGATGGTTTTCGATACAAAATCATCGTTACTTATAGTGACTTAAAGGCAAAAGAATTGTATGAGGATTATAAATTTTATGACAGGAATGTCAGATTGTATCCAGCAAAGGATCTGATTTTTTATCAGGCTGATATCCATGGCAATCAGCTTGTGACGGAACGTATCAAATGTTTAAAAAGAATTATAGAAAATCGTCCTATGACGATCATTACTACCTTTTCAGCGCTGATGACACCACAGGTTCCATTAGAAGTGCTTGAAAAAAATGTAATACGCATAAGTAAAGGTGGAGAAGTGGACGAAAAGCAACTGGCAAAGCAGCTTGTTGCGATGGGCTATGAAAAAAATTATCAGGTGGAGGCACCGGGGCAGTTTTCTATTCGTGGCGGTATTGTAGATATTTTTGATCTGACCGAAGAGAATCCATACCGAATCGAGCTGTGGGGCGAGGAAGTGGATTCTATTAGAAGCTTTGATATTTTGAGCCAGCGTTCTATTGAGAAATTGGAATCCATCACTATTTATCCAGCAACAGAACTGATATTGAATGATCAGGAACTGAAAAAGGGTATGGAGAAGATAGAAAAGGAAGCGAAAGAATGTGAAGAGACTCTTCGGAAGCAGTTCAAGACCGAAGAAGCTGCACGAATCCATTCCCAGATCAAGGAATTAAAGGAGCAGATATTTGAGTTTCAGTCTATTGTAAATCTGGAAAGCTATATTCACTATTTCTTTAAAGAAACAGCTTCTTTTTTGGATATATTTAAAGAGAAGAAAAGTTGTATTTTTATTGATGAGCCGGTGAGAGTTGGAGAACATGCAGAGGCTGTTGAACTGGAATTTAAAGACAGCATGATACATCGTTTGGAAAAAGGTTACATTTTACCAAGGCAGATGGAGCTTCTTTATACAAGAGAGATGATCGTTTCTAAAATGGCAAATAGGAACGTGGTAAGTATTTCCATGCTGGACATGAAAAATCCGATCATAAAAGCGGATAAAAAATATGGAATCGATGCCAAAAGCATGGCTTCTTATAATAACAGCTTTGAAGAGCTGGTAAAGGATTTGAAGCGGTACAAAAAGAACGGGTATCGTATTCTTTTATTATCCGGTTCCAGAACGAGAGCACAGAGAATTGCGGAAGACTTACGGGAGCAGGAGCTGACTGCATTTTATACAGAAAATCCGGACAGAGAGATCGCGCCGGGTGAGATCATGACGTATTACGGCAGAGTTTTAAAAGGATTTGAGTATCCAATGTTAAAATTTGCCGTGATTGCGGAAAGTGATATTTTTGGTGTCGAGAAGAAGAAAAAGAAGAAAAAGAAAACCTACGAGGGACAGAAAATCAATGATTTTGCGGAACTGAAGGTAGGGGATTATGTCGTTCATGAAAATCATGGACTTGGTATTTATAAAGGCATTGAAAAGGTAGAGGTGGAAAAGGTAGTTAAGGATTACATTAAGATAGAGTACCGGGATGGCGGGAATCTGTACATTCTTGCGACAGGTCTTGATGTGATACAAAAGTATGCTTCTGCGGATGCCAAGAAACCGAAATTAAATAAACTAGGTACGCAGGAATGGAATAAAACAAAGACCAAAGTCCGAGGTGCTGTTGGGGAAGTTGCCAAAGATCTGGTAGAGCTTTACGCTATCCGTCAGCAGAAGGAAGGCTTTGCTTATGGCAAGGATACAGTATGGCAGCGGGAATTTGAAGAAATGTTTCCTTTTGAAGAAACAGAAGATCAGTTAAGTACCATTGAGGCTACCAAGCAGGATATGGAAAGTACGAAGATCATGGATAGACTTATCTGTGGTGATGTTGGTTATGGCAAGACCGAAATTGCGATTCGTGCTGCATTTAAGGCAGTGCAGGAAGGCAAGCAGGTAGTCTTTTTAGTACCGACTACGATTCTTGCACAGCAGCACTATAATACGTTTACGCAGCGTATGAAGGAATTTCCGGTAAGGGTGGATCTGCTTTCCCGTTTTCGTACTTCTGCGGAGCAGAAAAAGACCGTAGAAGATTTGAAAAAAGGTTTGGTCGATATTGTTATCGGTACACATAGGGTTTTGTCAAAAGATGTAGAATACAAAGATTTGGGACTGCTGATCATTGATGAGGAACAGCGTTTTGGTGTTACACATAAAGAAAAGATCAAAAAGCTGAAGGATAATATTGATGTGCTCACTTTGACGGCTACACCAATTCCAAGAACACTTCATATGAGTCTGATCGGAATCCGTGATATGAGTGTATTGGAGGAAGCGCCAAACGATCGTATGCCGATTCAGACGTATGTTATGGAATACAACGAAGAAATGGTGCGAGAGGCAATTGTAAGGGAGCTTTCCAGAAATGGTCAGGTGTATTATGTATATAATCGAGTTAACAATATCGCTGATATTGCAGCAAGAGTGCAGAGTCTTGTACCAGAAGCCAATGTAGCCTTTGCACACGGGCAGATGAAGGAGCATGAATTGGAACGGATCATGTACGATTTCATCAATGGTGAAATTGATGTACTTGTTTCCACAACGATCATTGAAACCGGTCTGGATATTTCCAATGCCAATACGATGATTATCCACGATTCTGACAATATGGGGCTTTCTCAGCTTTATCAGCTCAGAGGACGTGTAGGACGTTCCAATCGAAATGCTTATGCGTTCCTGATGTATAAGAGAGATAAAATGCTGAAAGAAGTAGCCGAAAAAAGATTGCAGGCAATTAAGGAGTTCACCGACCTTGGAAGTGGTTTTAAAATTGCTATGCGTGATCTGGAAATCCGTGGAGCAGGAAATCTCCTTGGACAGAAGCAGCATGGACATATGGAAGCAGTCGGTTATGACCTGTATTGCAAGATGTTGAATGAGGCTGTAAAAAACCTAAAGGGAATTACAACGATAGAAGATTTTAATACAACGATAGATTTGGATGTAGATGCTTATATTCCCCCTTCCTATATTGTCAATGAGGTGCAGAAGCTGGATATTTACAAACGTATTGCAGGCATTGAAAATAAAGCTGAGAGTGAGGATATGAGGGAAGAGCTGTTGGATCGTTTCGGGGAAATACCAAAGTCCGTAGACAATCTGCTTCGTATTGCGTTGATCCGTGTGAAAGCACATAAACTTTATATGGCGGAAGTAAAAGGGCGCAATGAGGAAATTAAATTTATATTCCATGAAAAAGCCCAGATAAAAGTGGAACAGATTCCGGCTATGTTAGCGCAGTATGAAAAGAAATTGAGTTTTAGTCCAAAGGGAGTGCCAAGTTTTGTCTATCGTTACAAAAAGTATGGTGTGGTAGAGAAAGATGCTGAGAGGCTTTTGGAGTTGACAGAAAGTATTTTAGAAGACATGGAGAACGTACTTTCATAAAATGATAAAGAAAAAATAAATAAGTCCGTTTTAATGGACATATAAAATGTTACCTTCTAATCAGAACAAAGCAATTCATTCTGAAAGGAAGGTAATTTTTATGAAAGGTTATCATGTTGAAAGTGGTTATATGGGTTATGTAGAAAATAAATATATGTTATTTGCCTGTGAGGAGGACTACATGGATTACATTTCGTCCTCCAGCATACGATAGCCGATACCAATTTCCGTAAATACATATTTGGGTTCTGCAGGATTTTCTTCGATCTTACGGCGGATATTAGCCATATTTACCCGTAAGATCTGGTTGTTGCTGTCATCGGCATAGGGACCCCAGATTTCTCCTATAATATAAGAATAAGTCAATACGCGTCCTGAATTTTTAGCAAGCAGGGAGAGCAGTTTATACTCAATCTGTGTTAAATGGATCTCTGTTCCATTTAAAGAAACGATACGTTTTTCAAAATCAAGCACTAATCCATGTGAATGATAAGGTCTCGTATTCAATGGATTTCCGATCGTCATACGGTTGCTATGGCGAATGGAAGTACGAATACGCGCCAAAAGCTCTGAGGTTCCAAAAGGTTTTGTGATATAGTCGTCTGCACCGGCATCCAGTGCCAGAACTTTTTCGTGTTCCTGCGTTCTTGCAGAAATGACAATAATAGGAATACTGGACCAGGTTCGGATACTTTTGATGACTTCCATACCATCAATATCAGGAAGTCCAAGATCAAGCAGGATAATATTCGGACATTGGGAAGTAATTAAGCTTAGACCATCATTGCCATTGTGTGCAATAGTCAGCTTATAATCCGAGGTTTTTAAAGCAGTTGCAATAAAGTTGCAAATATTCATTTCGTCTTCTATTAATATAATTGAAATTTTAGGATGCATCATATTTTTCCTCCTTTGGTAATGTAAATAAAAATTCGGCACCATCACCATGATTTCGTGCGGTAATATCGCCACGAT
This sequence comes from Lachnospiraceae bacterium, assembly GCA_021153325.1. Classification (GTDB taxonomy): domain Bacteria; phylum Bacillota; class Clostridia; order Lachnospirales; family Lachnospiraceae; genus RGIG3002. The sequence continues at coordinate 51,292 of JAGKTQ010000002.1, forward strand.
GAGCTGTGATAATAGTTTTGCATATAGAAAGCCCGATTCCCATTCCCTTATAGGCGTCAGATGTTTTGCTTTCTTCGTAATCAGAACCATCAAATATGGTGTCAATTTTGTCTTCTGAAATGCCTACACCGAAGTCTCTTATAGAAAATTGAACAGAATCCGGCAGGTCAGTTACTGTAAAAATAATTGGTGAATTGCTATTAGAATGTACAGCTGCATTTTCCAATAGATTGATAATAACTTGTTCAATTAACATGGCATCCATAGGAAGAAACACATATTCTTCCGGGATTGTGACTTGAACTGCGGTGTCAGGAAGTCTTTTCTTGAAACGAGACATTGCTTCTCCGATCACTTCTTCTACTGCTTCAAGTGAAGTGGTGACTTTCATAGTACCCGTACGTATTCTTGTGACGGATAGGAGATTTTCTACCATGTTCAATAACCATTTGGAATCATCATTAATACGGTTTACCAGATTTAATTTTTCATCATCGCTTAATATGGTATTGTTATCGATGTACGCGGTGCTGTTACCAATAATACCAGTAAGAGGTGTGCGTAGATCATGGGAAACTGCACGGAGCAGGTTGGCACGCATTTTCTCTTTTTCGGCTTCCATCAGAAGCTTATCACGTTCAGCAAGCAAGGTAGCCTGTATTTTTAGGTGAGTTGTCATAGTGCTTGTCATTAATGAAATTGTCAGCATGCATAAAAAAGTAATTTGATAACCTGTCAATGAAAAGTTCAATGCAAAATAAGGATAGGTGAACAGGTAGTTTATACAAATAACTCCAACTGCCGCGGAAAAGATACCGTAAAAGTAGCCATCCGTATTTCGTGCAATAATAATTAAAGCAAGAATTTGAATTAATGCAGTATTTGCAGAATTTTCTGGAACAAAATAAAAAAGTACGGAAGAAAGAAAAATAGCGGCTGCTTGAACAAGTATCGTGGTACACCAGTCGCGGATACGCGGGCATTGCTGCGTGAATATTTTGTATTTATCGACAAAACCTTTCATAATCTCTCCTTTTAACCTTTTTTCTGATTATAGCTTTTTTACATTCATTATTCAATGAAACTACGTTAAGGTTACGTTAAAATCTGTAAAAAGCAAGGGAAAAAGTTGGAATATAGTCTGATAATTCGATATTTCTTGACACACTTTTTTAGAACCAATAAAATAGAATAAGATTATTTGTAAACGGAGGATATAATAATGGGTAAAATTCCATATAAGATTTATTTGGAAGAGCATGAGATGCCAAAACAGTGGTACAATGTTCGCGCAGATATGAAGAAAAAACCTGCGCCAATTCTTAATCCGCAAACATTACAGCCGGTAACAGTAGAAGAACTTTCCAATATTTTCTGTACAGAGCTTGCAAAACAGGAATTGGATGATACAACAGCTTACTTTGATATCCCGGAAGAGATTCGTGATTTTTATAAAATGTACAGACCATCTCCATTGGTACGTGCATACTGTTTAGAGAAAAAATTGGATACGCCGGCTCATATTTATTATAAATTTGAAGGAAATAATACATCTGGAAGTCACAAGTTAAATTCTGCTATTGCACAGGCTTATTATGCAAAGCAGCAGGGATTAAAAGGGGTTACTACAGAGACAGGAGCAGGTCAATGGGGAACGGCTCTTTCTATGGCTTGTTCTTACTTTGATCTGGATTGTCAGGTATACATGGTGAAGTGTTCTTATGAACAGAAGCCATTCCGACGTGAAGTTATGCGTACATACGGGGCACAGGTTACTCCATCTCCGTCCATGAATACAAATGTAGGACGTAAGATCAATGAAGAATTTCCGGGAACAACAGGAAGTCTTGGATGTGCCATTTCAGAGGCTGTTGAGGCAGCAGGCAATCAGGAAGGCTATCGTTATGTATTAGGTTCTGTGTTGACACAGGTATTGTTGCATCAGTCGATTATTGGATTAGAGACAAAGGCAGCATTAGATAAATACGGTGTGAAAGCGGATATGATCATTGGCTGTGCCGGTGGTGGTTCTAATCTTGGTGGTTTGATTTCTCCATTCGCGGGAGAAATGTTGAGAGGGGAAGCAAGCTATGAGATGATTGCTGTAGAACCAGCTTCCTGTCCAAGCCTGACGAGAGGAAAATATGCGTACGATTATTGCGATACAGGTAAGGTTTGTCCGTTAGCTAAAATGTACACTCTGGGAAGTGGATATATCCCATCGGCAAGTCATGCAGGAGGCTTACGTTATCATGGTATGAGTTCTGTTGTATCAGAACTTTATGATCAGGGGCTTCTTACAGCAAGAAGTGTAGAACAGACAGAAGTCTTTAAGGCTGCACAGGAATTTGCAAGAGTGGAAGGTATTCTTCCAGCACCGGAAAGCAGTCATGCTATCAAGGTTGCTATCGACGAAGCAATGAAGTGCAAAGAAACAGGCGAAGAGAAAAATATTGTATTTGGATTAACCGGTACAGGATATTTTGATATGTTCGCATATCAGAGATATAATGATGGTGAGATGACTGATTATATTCCTACAGACGAAGAAATTGCAAAAGCACTTTCTAAATTGCCAAATGTGGAATAAAAGTATCATTAAATAAAAAATTTTTGTATGAAATTACAAAAGAGCACAAGTCTTTGCAAATGATAAAAATCCAGAATTTAAAGAAGGATCATGGCAAAAAAGGAATTTTAATTTAGGTATAAAATGCCTCCATTTACAGATACTACTATCACACAGTAGAAAAATGTAAATGGAGGAATTTTTTATATGAAAGCAACAGGTATAGTTCGCAGAATAGATGATTTAGGGCGCATTGTTATTCCAAAGGAAATCAGAAGAACCTTGCGTATTAGGGAAAGTGATCCTTTAGAGATATTTACAGATAGAGAGGGCGAGATTATTTTAAAGAAATACTCACCGATTGGGGAAATGAGTACTTTTGCAAAGCAGTATGCGGAAAGTCTTGCACAAGTATCCGGGCACGCGGTTCTTATTAGTGACAGAGACCAGTATATTGCAGTTTCTGGTGGGTATAAGCAGGCACTTGGAAAAGCAATAAGTAAGGAGCTGGAAGAAAAAATAAATAATCGGGAAACGATGATTGCTACAAAAGGTGACCGCAATTTCATTTCGGTTCTTTCAGAAGGGAATGAGGAATATGTACATGAAGCAATTAGCCCTATCATTTGTGAAGGAGATGTGATCGGTGCAGTCGTTTTGGTGGAAAATGACAATAAATCCAAAATGGGAGAAGTAGAGCAAAAATTGATTTTATCGGCAGCAGGCTTTTTGGGAAGGCAGATGGAGCAGTAAAAAGAATAAGGCTTGTTACAGAAAGGGGAATTTCCCAATCTGTGACAAGCCTTTTAAAATCATAGGTTTATTTTTCACTCATTTGGTTTAGTAATTCAATCTTCATGTCATAAAGCTTTTGCGATAAATCGACATATACTTCATGCGGGTTAACGAGACGTCTTGTCTCTTCCCAAAGAGTGTCCAGCTCCTTCTGACAGTAATCCCGGATTTCCATTGTTTTTGGTGAAGTGTAAACACATTTTCCTTGTAAGAAGACTGGGACTAAAAGTTCGCGTAATGTGTAAGTGCCGCCTTCTAAGTGTGTTTTTTTCCATGGTTCTAATGGGTCAAATAACAAAAGAGGATCTTTTTCATCAAAATGTTCTTCTGACAGGCAGATTAAATCTGCTTTAATTTTGCCGGATTCTTTTTCATAAATACGATAAATGGTCTTGTTGCCTGGATTTGTGACTTTTTCCGTATTTTCGGAAAGCTTGATTTTTGGAATGAAATTACCATCTTTATCACGGATCGCAGCAAGCTTATATACTCCGCCAAAGGAAGGGCAGTCTTTGGAAGTAATCAAATGTGTACCAACACCCCAGGAAGTGATTTTCGCGCCCTGTGTTTTTAAGCTGTCGATCAAAAATTCGTCCAAATCGTTGGAAGCCGCAATCACCGCATCTGGAAAACCAGCTTCGTCGAACATTTTTCGTGCTTTTTTAGAGAGGTAAGCAAGGTCGCCGCTGTCTAAGCGGATACCATAGTTTGTAAGTGGGATTCCCGCCTCCCGCATTTCTTTGAAAACTCGAATTGCATTTGGAACACCAGATTTTAATGTATCATAGGTGTCTGCTAATAAAATGCAGGAAGAAGGGTACATATTGGCATAAGTTTTAAATGCAGTATATTCATCGGGAAAGCTCATAATCCAGCTGTGTGCATGTGTGCCCTTTACTGGCACATCAAAGAGTTGTCCGCATAGAACGTTTGAAGTACCGACACAGCCACCGATCACAGCGGCCCTTGCACCATAAGTTCCAGCATCCGGTCCCTGTGCACGGCGAAGTCCAAATTCCATAATGCCATCGCCTTTTGCTGCATAACAGATACGGGAGGCTTTTGTGGCGATCAGACTTTGGTGGTTCATAATATTCAAAATGGCAGTTTCCACAAGCTGCGCTTCCATAATTGGCGCAATGACTTTTATCATGGGCTCTCTCGGAAACATAATAGTTCCTTCAGGAATAGCATAAATGTCTCCTGAAAATTTAAAGTCAGCGAGATACGCGAGAAAATCTTCCTCAAAAATGCCAAGGCTTCTTAAATAGGTAATATCTTCTTCTTCAAAACGAAGATTTTTAATGTAGTCAATGATCTGCTCCAAGCCAGCCGAAATAGCATATCCGCCATCACACGGATTATTGCGGTAAAAGGCGTCAAAAATAACAATTTCATTTTGGTCTTTATTTTTAAAATAGCCCTGCATCATAGTTAATTCGTACAGGTCGGTAAGCAGTGTGAGATTTTGTCTGTCCATATAGCCTCCTTTTCGATCCCCTAAATATATATTTTACCATTATATAAGAATTTTAGGCGAAGTACAATGAAAGTGGTAAAATTAAGTTGACACGAAAATATGTTGAAGAATAAGGGTTCAACTGGATGATAACATGGAAAAAGCAAATAGACCAAAATGGTCTAAAAACCCTTTCCTTTTTAGTAGCAATAAAGCTGTGAATCGTAGTAAAAAATTCCTATAAGGGAATTGACATTTCAAGGATGACAGCTTTATAATAGGGTTCAGATAGAAAAGACGTTGACGAAGACAGTAGATAGCTATTGAAGTTGCAGCGAGCCGGTGAGGGTGAGAGTCCGGTACGAGTAGACAGCTATTGAATATCACTTCCGAGTTGCAGGTCCGAACCGATTATCCTAAACAAAATCATGGTTGAATAGAAGTAGGAGCTGACGGTATTCCACCGTTAAGGGAACACATATTAACCGCTTGTAAGTATGCAGGAAAGAAGCGCGGGAGTATGGTTGTAACAGGTGGTATAACGAGATTTTTTGACCTCGTCCTTTTACAGGACGAGGTTTTTCTATGTGCAGAGAATCAAAAAGAAAGGAAGAAAAAAATGTACGAAAAAGTATCTACAAACCTTAATTTCGTAGAACGCGAAAAACAGACATTGGATTTTTGGAATGCCAATGACATTTTCAAAAAAAGTATGGACAGCAGAAAAGAGGGACCGACTTATACTTTTTATGACGGACCGCCAACTGCTAATGGTAAGCCACATATTGGTCACGTATTAACACGTGTTATTAAAGATATGATTCCAAGATACCGTACAATGAAAGGCTATATGGTACCAAGAAAAGCAGGATGGGATACCCATGGTCTTCCGGTAGAATTGGAAGTAGAAAAATTACTTGGATTGGATGGAAAAGAACAGATTGAAGAATATGGTCTTGATCCATTTATTACAAAATGTAAAGAGAGTGTATGGAAATACAAAGGAATGTGGGAAGATTTTTCCGGCACAGTAGGTTTCTGGGCGGATATGGACGATCCTTATGTTACTTACCATGATGATTATATCGAATCCGAATGGTGGGCATTAAAAGAAATCTGGAATAAAGGTCTTTTATACAAAGGCTTTAAGATCGTACCTTACTGTCCTCGTTGTGGTACCCCGCTTTCTTCTCACGAAGTGGCACAGGGCTATAAAGATGTAAAAGAACGTTCTGCAGTAGCAAGATTCAAGGTAAAAGGTGAAGATGCTTATATTCTTGCATGGACAACAACACCTTGGACATTACCTTCCAATGTGGCACTCTGTGTAAATCCAGACGAAACTTATGCAAAAGTAAAAGCAGCAGATGGTTATACCTATTATATGGCAGAAGCATTGCTTGATACGGTGCTTGGAAGACTTGGAAAAGATGAAAACAAGGAAACGGGTGAAGCAGCTGTTGCAGCTTACGAGGTTTTGGAAGTCTATAAAGGTAAAGATTTAGAATATAAAGAATATGAGCCATTATTTGACTGTGCTACAGAAATCTGCGAAAGACAGCATAAGAAAGCATATTATGTAACATGCGATAATTATGTAACTTTGACAGATGGTACTGGTGTCGTTCACATTGCACCTGCATTTGGTGAAGACGATGCGAACGTAGGACGTAAATATGACCTTCCTTTCGTACAGTTAGTAGACGGAAAAGGTGAAATGACAAAAGAAACTCCTTATGCCGGTGTATTTTGTAAAAAAGCAGATCCAATGGTATTGACTGATCTGGATAAAAAAGGTCTGTTATTTGATGCGCCGAAGTTCGAGCATAGCTATCCACACTGCTGGAGATGTGATACTCCGCTCATTTACTATGCGAGAGAATCCTGGTTCATCAAAATGACAGCAGTGAAGGATGACTTGATCCGCAACAACAACACGATCAACTGGATTCCAGAATCTATCGGTAAAGGACGTTTTGGTGACTGGTTAGAGAACATTCAGGACTGGGGTATTTCCCGTAACCGTTACTGGGGAACACCATTAAACGTATGGGAATGTGAATGCGGACATATGCATTCTGTAGGAAGTCGTGAAGAATTAGAAAAATTAAGCGGAAATCCAGAAGCAAAAACAGTAGAACTTCACAGACCATACATTGATGCCATCACTTTCCCTTGTGAGAAATGTGGTAAGACGATGCATCGTGTACCGGAAGTAATTGACTGCTGGTTCGATTCAGGAGCAATGCCTTTTGCACAGCATCATTATCCGTTTGAAAACAAAGAGTTGTTTGAAAAACAGTTCCCGGCACAGTTTATTTCCGAGGCTGTTGACCAGACAAGAGGATGGTTCTACTCCTTACTTGCAGAGTCTACTTTGTTGTTTAATAAAGCACCATATGAAAATGTAATCGTACTCGGACACGTACAGGATGAAAATGGACAGAAGATGAGTAAGTCCAAAGGAAATGCAGTTGATCCGTTTGATGCACTGGCTACTTACGGAGCAGATGCTATCCGCTGGTATTTCTATATTAACTCTGCACCTTGGTTACCGAATCGTTTCCATGGCAAAGCAGTACAGGAAGGTCAGCGTAAATTTATGGGTACACTTTGGAATACTTATGCATTCTTCGTACTCTATGCAAATATTGATGACTTTGATGCAAGCAAATACAGTCTGGAATATGACAAACTTACTGTTATGGATAAATGGCTGTTATCCAAGTTGAACAGCTTGATCACAGAAGTAGATAATAACTTAGAGAACTATCGTATTCCGGAAGCAGCAAGAGCATTGGAAAGCTTTGTGGATGATATGAGTAACTGGTATGTAAGAAGAAGCCGTGAACGTTTCTGGGCAAAAGGAATGGAACAGGATAAGATCAATGCTTATATGACACTGTACACTGCTCTTGTAACAGTATGTAAAGTGGCAGCTCCAATGATTCCGTTCATGACAGAAGACATTTACCAGAACCTTGTTAGAAGCATTGACAAATCCGCACCGGAAAGTATTCATCTGTGTGATTACCCAGTTGCAGATGCAGCTTTTGTAGATAAGAAATTAGAAGAAGATATGGATGAGGTATTGAAGGTTGTTGTTATGGGTCGTGCATGTAGAAATGCAGCGAATATCAAAAACCGTCAGCCAATCGGAAATATGTTCATTAAAGCTCCTAATGCACTGGATGATTTCTATAAAGCAATCATTGAGGAAGAGTTGAACGTAAAAGCAGTTACTTTCACAGATGACGTAAGAGATTTCACAAGCTACACCTTTAAACCGCAGCTTCGTACAGTCGGACCAAAATATGGCAAACAGCTTGGCGGTATTCAGAAGACATTAGCTACTTTGGATGGCAATGCGGCAATGGATGAATTAAAGGCAAGCGGAGCATTGAAATTCGATATAGACGGAGTGGAAGTAGCACTGGCAGAGGAAGACTTATTGATCGAAATGAGTCAGAAGGAAGGCTATGTATCTGAAGCAGATAATACAGTGACTGTTGTACTGGATACAAATTTGACAGAAGAACTCATTGAAGAAGGCTTCGTACTGGAGCTTATCAGTAAGATTCAGACGATGCGTAAAGAGTCTGAAGAGAACTTACAGGTAACAGACCACATTAAAGTATCTGTAAGCGGAAATGACAAAATTGCATCCATTATGGATACAAATAAAGAAGCGATCGCAGGAAAAGTACTTGCAGATGTGATGACAGCAGGCGATAGTTTCAAATACGCTAAAGAATGGAATGTAAACGGAGAAAACGTAACAATTTCCATTGAAAAAGCATAAAAATGGAGGAGAAACCTTTATGGCAAAATTGAAGAAAAAGACTTTTGATAAGGAACTCTTTAAAAGAAGCGTGCTATATAATGTAAAGACTCTTTACCGTAAGACTTTAGAAGAAGCAAGTGATCAACAAATCTTTCAGGCTGTTTCCTATGCGATTAAAGATGCAATTATCGATCATTGGCTGGAAACTCAAAAAACATATGAAAAAAAAGACCCGAAAACAGTATATTATTTGTCAATGGAATTTCTGATGGGTCGTGCATTAGGCAATAATATGATCAACTTACAGGCTTATGACGAAGTGAAAAAAGCATTGGATGAGCTTGGAATAGATATTAACGTAGTAGAGGACCAGGAGCCGGATGCGGCTCTTGGAAATGGCGGTCTGGGACGATTGGCTGCCTGCTTCCTTGATTCTCTTGCAACACTTGGCTATCCGGCATATGGCTGCGGTATTCGTTATCGTTATGGTATGTTCAAACAGGAAATCCGTGATGGATATCAGGTGGAAGTACCGGATGTATGGCTGAACGAAGGCAATCCGTTTGAACTTCGCAGACCGGAATATGCAAAAGAAGTAAAATTTGGCGGTTATGTGAATGTTTACATTGATGAAAAAGGAAGAAGCAATTTTGTACAGGAAGGTTATCAATCTGTAAAGGCAGTCCCTTATGATATGCCAATCGTAGGTTATGGAAATGGTATCGTAAATACACTTCGTATCTGGGATGCACAGCCTGTAGAGTGCTTCCAGTTGGATTCCTTTGATAAAGGTGATTATCATAAGGCAGTAGAGCAGGAAAATCTTGCAAAAAATATTGTAGAAGTATTGTATCCGAATGATAATCATTATGCTGGAAAAGAATTACGTTTGAAACAGCAATATTTCTTCATTTCCGCATCGGTACAGGAAGCGGTAGCAAAATATATGCGTAACCACGACGATATTCGTAAGTTCCATGAGAAAGTAACTTTCCAGTTGAACGATACACATCCGACGGTAGCAATCGCAGAATTAATGCGTATTTTAATGGATGAGTACTATTTAACATGGGATGAAGCATGGAATGTTACGACAAAAACATGCGCTTACACAAACCATACGATTATGGCTGAAGCATTGGAAAAATGGCCGATTGAGTTATTCTCAAGACTCCTTCCTAGAATTTATCAGATCGTAGAAGAGATCAACCGTCGTTTTGTAGATCAGATACAGCAACAGTATGGTGGAGACCAGAACTTGTGTCAGGAAAAGATTCGCAAAATGGCAATCATTTATGACGGACAGGTTAAAATGGCACACCTTGCTATCGTAGCAGGTTATTCTGTAAATGGTGTAGCAAGACTGCATACGGAAATTTTGAAAAAACAGGAATTAAAAGACTTTTATGAAATGATGCCTGAGAAATTTAACAACAAAACAAATGGTATCACACAGAGAAGATTCTTATTACATGGAAATCCGTTGCTTGCAAAATGGGTAACAGAACATGTTGGAAGCGACTGGATCACAGACTTGCCAAAGATCAACAAATTAAAAGTATACGCAGATGATGAAAAGGCACAACAGGAGTTCATGAACATCAAATATCGTAATAAAGTAAGACTTGCGGAATACATCAGAGAGCATAATGGAATCGAAGTGGATCCTCGTTCTATTTTTGATGTACAGGTAAAACGTCTTCATGAATATAAACGTCAGTTGTTGAATATCCTGCATGTAATGTATTTGTACAATGAATTAAAGGAACATCCGGAAATGGACTTCTATCCAAGAACATTTATTTTCGGAGCAAAAGCGGCAGCAGGTTATCAGAATGCAAAACTTACTATTAAATTGATCAATTCAGTAGCAGATGTGATCAATAACGATCCTTCCATTAATGGAAAGATCAAAGTAGTATTTATTGAAAACTACCGCGTTTCTAATGCAGAAATGATCTTTGCGGCAGCAGATGTTTCCGAACAGATTTCTACAGCAAGTAAAGAGGCTTCTGGTACAGGAAACATGAAATTCATGTTAAATGGTGCACTGACTCTTGGAACAATGGATGGTGCGAATGTAGAAATCGTAGAAGAAGTTGGTCAGGAAAATGCATTTATTTTTGGATTAAGCTCAGATGAAGTCATTCAGTATGAGAACTATGGCGGATACAATCCGATGGAAATTTTCAACAATGACCCGGATGTAAGAAAGGTATTAATGCAGTTGATCAACGGTACTTATGCACCGGATGATACAGAACTTTTCCGTCCGCTCTACAATTCACTGTTAAATACACAGAGTACATCAAAAGCAGATACTTACTTTATTTTGAAAGATTTCAAATCTTATGCAGAAGCACAAAGAAAAGTGGAAGCTGCTTACAAAGATGAAGCCGGTTGGGCAAGAAGTGCTATTTTGAATGTAGCATGCTCAGGTAAATTTACTTCAGATAGAACTATTCAGCAATACGTTGATGAAATTTGGCATTTGGATAAAGTAGTATTGGATTAATCGCAAGGAAGTAAATCGCCTTTGCGCCGGAGAAGCAATCTTTCGGGGCAGGGCAGTTTACTTCTTTTTTTGTGAAATGAGGAGGGAAAAATGCTTTTTTCCAGTACAATATTTTTGTTTTTATTTTTACCCATTGTAATTTTGCTCTATTTTCTTGCAAAAGAGAAATACCGCAATATCATTCTTTTATTTGCGAGCCTTTATTTTTACGCATATGGTGAGCCGGAATTTATTTATATATTGCTCATATCTATTGCGTTAAATTACCTTTTTGCACTTGGAATCGAAAAGGTAGAAAGTAGAGAGAAGTTGCGAAAAGCAGTATTGGTCGTTGCGATTGTTGTGAATGTTGCGGTGCTTTTTGTATGCAAATATTTGAATTTTACGATCACGATCATTGACGCACTGTTTGGAGATATCTTACAGGTATTGCCGATCAGGCTGCCTATTGGAATTTCTTTTTATACATTCCAGGCAATTTCGTATTTGATTGATGTTTATAGAAAAGAAGTGAAAGCGCAGAAAAATCCAATTAATCTGGCACTTTATATATCCTTCTTCCCGCAGCTTATTGCCGGTCCGATCGTGCGGTACAAGACAATGGCAGAGGCATTAGAGAATCGAAAAGAGAGTTGGAATGACATTACTTATGGCGTAAGAAGATTTTTGATCGGATTGGGCAAGAAAATTATTTTAGCCAACAATTTAAGTCTGATAGCGGAATATGCTTTTGGATTTGATAATTATGGAAATCTGCCAGTAGTGACTGCATGGCTTGGCGCGATCAGTTTTTCTTTACAGATCTATTTTGACTTTTCAGGTTATTCTGATATGGCAATTGGTCTGGGAAGAATTTTCGGATTCCATTTTGAAGAAAACTTTCACTATCCTTACGCAGCAAAAAATATTACGGACTTCTGGCGAAGATGGCATATTTCTTTGAGTGCCTGGTTTCGGGATTATGTATACATTCCGTTAGGCGGTTCCAGAGTAAGTAAAAAAAGACACATATGGAATATGTTCGTAGTTTGGTGTATTACCGGAATATGGCATGGCGCAGCGTGGAATTTTGTAGCTTGGGGACTTTGCTATTTCTTCTTACTTGTTTTGGAAAAATATGTGTTCCATCCAGAAAAACTGAAAAATGTTTTTGGTAAGCTCATCTATAGAATAGGTACACTGTTGGCAGTGAATTTCCTTTGGGTATTTTTTAATGCCACAGCAGGATATGGTATGAGTGCTTTGCGTCGTGGAGCAGGGTACTGTCTGTCAATGATCGGTTGTAATGAGAATCCATTTTTCTCATCTGAAATATTATTTTACGTGCAGGAATATGGATGGTTTCTTGTGGCAGCTGTATTAGCATCTGCCCCGATTCTGCCGAAGTTAAAAGAGTTATGCAGTAAACATAAGGTGATACATGGCATTTGGGAAGTACTTGCCTGTGCCGGACTTGCAGTAGTATTTTTGTACGCGGTTGCAAATCTGGTCATGGGAGCTCACAATCCATTTATTTATTTTAACTTTTAAATAGAAAGAGGCAGGAGGACTATTTTATGAAATTGTTTTCAGGAAAAAAACCGGATCTTGCAAAGCTGCCGGAAAATATTTTGGCTGTTGCTTTCTTTCTGTTTCTCATTTTGACAGGATATTACAGTCTGAAAAATTACTGGGATGTGCGCGTTTCAGGCGTTACAGAAACAGCAGATGGCTTTTCGGTAGAAAATGACTTTGAATCCAATTTTAATATTTTACTTTGGCATGAAGATAAATATGTAGAATATTATGGATTGGCTGCAAAGCTGCTTGGACAACCGGAATTGAATGAAGTAGTAAAATTAAAAAACGGTTACCTGAGCGGAGTAGAAGAACTTGTACCGGAAGAGAATCTGAAAAGAAATGCAGATGATCTATTAGCTTTAAAGCAGTATTTGGAAAGCCGTGGAAGCAGTCTGTTGTATGTGCAGACTCCATTCAAAATCAGCAAATTTGATGATCAATTGCCGGCAGGAATTGCAGATTTCAGCAATCAGAATATAGATACTTTTATGAAGTATCTGGCTGAAAATGGGATTGCGACTATTGATATCCGGCAGACAATGTATGAAGAGGGTATGGATCAGTATGATTACTTTTTCCGGACAGATCATCACTGGACACCGGAAGCAGGATTTTATGCTTATGGGAAAATTGCAGATTATGTAGAGGAAAACTTAGGGATTCCGGTGGATGAGCAAGTAAAAAATCTGGAAAACTATCAAATAGATAACTACGAGGACTGGCATTTGGGAACGAATGGACAGAGAACCGGAATCTATTATGGTGGAATTGATGATTTTCATTTGATCTCTCCCGCATTTGATACACAGCTTATCAATATGGATACGCAGGCAACTGGAAGTTATCATGAGATTTTGATCGAAGATGCCGTATTAAAAGAAGAGAGCCGTGCTGTTTATGACATTGCTTACGGTAATTCTATCGGACATTATTTTCATAATCCGAACGCGGCTAATGATGCAAGGGTGCTTGTAGTCAGTGACTCTATGGGCAAGGTAGTAGCCCCGTTTTTGATCTTGTCTTATCAGGATGTTTACACAACAGGTTATGATCTGACTATGGAAAAGATAGAAGAATTTGCACCAGATATTGTGATCTATGTGACTTATCCTGCCAATATTGGTGGAGAAAGTTTTCATGTAGTACAGTAGCATTTGCGAATTTATGTAAGTTATATGCATATTACTTGCGTACTTTTCTTTGTTGAATTATAATTAATTTTTGTCAGAGTATTTTATTATATTAGAAAATGGAGGACTAGGATGATTCATTTATACGAAGGCGGAGCTTATCTTGTAAACGGGACAGAACTGATTCCGGATAACAACGAAGCCATCAGCGCCGTAAAAAGCAAAACAGGTAAAGAAGTGACCAAAGAATCCGCTGCAAAAGAAACAATCGCATATGGAATTTTGGAAAATCATAATACATCCGGTAATATGGACAAGTTAAAGATCAAATTTGATAAGTTAACTTCTCATGATATTACTTTTGTTGGAATTATACAGACAGCACGTGCATCAGGACTTGAGAAATTTCCAATCCCTTATGTACTTACAAACTGCCACAACTCCCTTTGTGCAGTAGGTGGTACTATCAACGAAGATGACCACATGTTTGGACTTACTTGTGCAAAGAAATACGGCGGAGTTTATGTTCCACCTCATCAGGCGGTTATTCATCAGTTTGCAAGAGAAATGCTTGCAGGCGGTGGAAAGATGATCTTAGGTTCTGACTCCCATACACGTTATGGTGCTCTCGGTACTATGGCAATGGGCGAAGGTGGACCGGAGCTTGTAAAACAGCTTTTGAATCAGACTTATGACATTAATATGCCGGGTGTTGTTGCTGTTTACTTAAAAGGTGAACCAGTGAAAGGTGTAGGTCCTCAGGACGTTGCTCTTGCGATTATCGGAGCTGTATTTGGAAACGGTTATGTGAAAAATAAAGTTATGGAATTTGTTGGACCAGGCGTTGCATCTTTAAGTGCTGATTTCCGTATTGGTATTGATGTAATGACAACGGAAACAACTTGTCTTTCTTCTATCTGGCAGACAGATGACAAGATCAAGGAATTTTATGATATTCATGCAAGAAGCGAAGAATACAAAGAATTAAATCCTGGCGAAGTTGCTTATTATGATGGTGTGATCGAAGTGGATTTAAGCAAGATCAAACCGATGATCGCTATGCCATTCCACCCAAGCAACACTTATACGATTGAAGAATTAAATGCAAATTTAATGGATATTTTGGATGATGTAGAGAAACGTGCAGCAGTCAGCCTTGACGGAGCAGTAGACTACACATTAAAGAATAAAGTGAAAAACGGTAAATTCATAGTAGATCAGGGTATCATTGCGGGATGTGCTGGCGGCGGATTTGAAAACATCTGTGCCGCTGCTGACATTATGAAAGGAAGCTACATTGGCTGTGACGAATTTACGTTGAGCGTATATCCGGCTTCTACACCGATCTATATGGAATTAATGAAGAATGGCTGTGCAGCAACTCTCTTGGAGACTGGTGCGATCTTGAAGACAGCATTCTGTGGACCTTGCTTCGGTGCAGGCGATACTCCGGCTAACAATGCATTCAGTATCCGTCACTCTACAAGAAACTTCCCGAACAGAGAAGGTTCTAAATTACAGAGTGGTCAGATTTCTTCTGTTGCTCTTATGGATGCACGTTCTATTGCAGCTACAGCAGCAAACAAGGGTGTGCTTACTCCGGCAACTGATTTTGATGGAGAAATTGGAAAATACAAATATCATTTTGATACAAATATTTATGCAAACCGTGTATTTGATTCTAAGGGTGTGGCAGATGAATCTGTAGAAATTCACTTTGGACCAAATATCAAAGACTGGCCGGTTATGGGAGCACTTCCAGAAAACATGGTACTTCGTGTTGTTTCTGAAATTCATGATCCGGTAACGACAACAGACGAATTGATCCCTTCAGGAGAGACTTCTTCTTATCGTTCCAATCCTTTGGGACTTGCAGAGTTTACGCTTTCCAGAAAAGATCCGAACTACGTTCCACTTGCAAAGGATATGCAGAAGGCACAGACAGCTGTTATGAACGGAGAATGTCCGATTGAAGCGAAACCGGAATTAAAAGAAGTTATGGAAGTGATCAACAAAGAATATCCAGAGGTAGGAAAAGGAAATGTAGGCTTTGGTTCTACTATTTTTGCAGTAAAACCGGGTGATGGTTCTGCAAGAGAGCAGGCTGCTTCCTGCCAGAAAGTATTAGGTGGATGGGCAAATATTGCGAATGAGTATGCTACCAAGAGATATCGTTCCAACCTGATCAACTGGGGTATGCTTCCATTCCTGATTGAAGAAGGAGAACTGCCATTTAAGAATAAAGATTATTTATTCATTCCAAATATCAAAAAGGCAGTAGAAGAAAAAGCTGAAGTCATTAAAGCTTATACCGTAAGCGAGAGTGGACTCAAAGAGTTCAGCTTAAAACTTGGTGAACTGACGGATGAAGAACGTCAGATTATCTTAAAAGGTTGTCTGATCAATTACAATAGAGTGTAAAATAACCCATAAAGTAAGGCTTGCCATTCTAAATTTTAGGATGACAGCCTTATTTTTTTTCATGAAACTTCTTAGAAAAATAGAAAATCATGCCGATAAATAATAGAAGAGTTTTTCAAGGAAGAAAAATGCGGATGTGACAGAAAAATTGTCTTCTGGGTACCGGATCAATCGTGCTGGGGATGATGCAGCAGGTCTATCCATCTCGGAGAAGATGCGGAGACAGATTCGAGGACTGACACAGGCTTCGACCAATTCATTGGATGGTATTTCGATGGCACAGTCTGCCGAGGGAGCTATGCAGGAAATTCATGAGATGTTGCAGCGTAGCAATGTATTGGCGGTAAAAGCAGCAAATGGGACTTATTCGGATTTAGAGCGTGCAATGATAGATGATGAGTTGTAGCAAATGAAAAAGGCGATTGATGAGACTGCATGGAATACGGTATTTAATGACATCAATCTTTTCCCACAAAATGGAGTCTCGCCTTATGCAGCCATGAGCAGTCAGGTTTATCATTATGAAATTAAGTACCATTTGTCAGATGGTGTGATCGAGATAGGCAGCAGCAATGCGGATACAACGGATGTAGACCAGACAGGCAGTACGATTTCGAGCGGAAGTGTGTTAGCAGATCACATTGCCAATGAATTGTTGCCAAATGCGATCAGTCAGATATTAGAGGCATTTCCTTCTTTAAAGACAGCGACCGGAAGTGATACGATCGATATGGCATTGGATCTGTCTGTGATTGATGGTCCTGGCAGTACGTTAGCTTATGCACAATACTCTTTTTATACAACAAGTGGCAGCCGACCGATCAGTATGTTGATCAAGGTTGACAGTGCTGACTTTGATGATGAGGACACAACAAGCAGCGGTGCGAATGCGGAAATGTTGGAATCGACCATTGCACATGAATTGATGCATACGGTAATGCAATATAATCTGACGGATGGCATGAGTGGAAGAGCGGGAGATGAGTTCCCGGATTGGTTTGTCGAGGGAACTGCACAATTAGCTGGTGGTGGTTTCCCTACTGGATGGAATAATTATTTAAGCTATTATGCAGGAAAATTGAGCGATGAAACGGATACCAGTCGAGATACGGATATTGCCAATTATTTGAAACAATTTACGGTAGACAACAGACCATATGGACATGGATATCTGGCAGCAGCTTATATTGGATATCTTGCAAATGGTGGTGGAGATGTAACAGCAGAAAACATTGCCAGTGGTATGGATAAAGTATTTGCTGATCTGATAGGCGGAGCGAGCTTTGCCGAGGCACTTATGAATAATACTGGACTGACAGAAAGTGATATTGATAATTTATTCGCTACAGGAGATAGTGATCTGGTGGCATTTGTAAGAAAGCTTTCTTATGCATCCATTCAGCAGTTTAGAATTGATCCTACTAAGGTGAATATAGATTTATCTTCCAGCTCTGGCGGCACAGGAGGAACGAATGGAGTAGATTCTGTTTGGATACAGACTGGAACCGATGCAGGAGTCGGTATGTCCATCAATCTGTATAAGATGGACTCAGAAGCACTTGGACTTACAAGTACGAGTTTAAGGACAATGGCTTCTGCCGGAAATGCGATTAATGAAGTAAAACTAGCAATGGAAGGTGTCAGTAAAGTAAGAAGTTACTATGGAGCGATACAGAATCGTTTAGAGCATACGATCGCCAATCTGAATAATGTAATTGAAAACACGACTGCAGCTGAGTCTGCTATAAGAGATACGGATATGGCAAAAGAGATGGTCACATATTCTAATATGCAGATTTTGGAACAGGCAGGAATCTCGATGCTCTCACAGGCAAATCGTCAATCAGAATTTGTATTAAATCTTTTAAGTTAAGAAAAAGTGTATGGAGGCATAAGGGAAACAAATGGGTGTTGTTGAGAAAATAAGTTGCAGTATATGTGGACAGACTTGGGAATGTCAAACAGGCTGTGGTCTGCAACATGGCAGAATAGAAGCTGTTGCCGAATTGTTTGATAAAAAGACAGCAGTGCAGATCAAAACAAACAGATCACATGATCCATTTCCCTTATATGACTTTGCCTATCATTTAGCAAGCTGTGATCCATGCAAATGTGTGCTAAGCGTTCCGGTTCTTACTATGATGGAAAGTAATCTTCAATATATAGGAACTTGCCCACAATGTGGAGAAAAAGTGAAATGCATGGAGGATGTGGAAAATACTTTTTGCCCTTGGTGTCATGAAAAGGGGCTTCACAGAGAAAAAATCGGACACTGGGATTAAAAGATAAAATTTCAAAAAGAATAGAAAATGTGGCATTTACATACAATGAAAGAAAGAGTTGTATGGGATGTCGGATGAAAAAAAGAACTTATAAAAAAACCATACAAAAATCCGGTATTTTGGAAATTTGTATGGTTTTTTGTATTATGCTGATTCTTCCAATTAATATATCGCTTTTCGTATCAGACAGTGCAGATACAGAAAAAAAGGAAAAGAAAGTGTTGGATTCGGAAATAGAATGGCAGGTGCTTCATGAACTGGCAGCAGTCATTCCTGTAGAATATGAAGAAGAAACATTGAAAGCACAGGCGGTCATTCTTCGGACAAACATTCTTGCAGACGGAGAGCAGCTGCAGGAGTTTCCACTTCTGTTTACTTATAAAGAAAAATGGGGCAATCAATATAATGAAAATTGTGAAAAGCTGTTGCGGGTGGTGACGGAAACGGAAGGAATGTATTTGGTGAACGAGGGAGCCTATGTAAGAACCTCTTATTTCCGGTTGAGCAATGGAAGCACAAGGAATGCCGCAGAATGTCTGGGGAAAAAATATACAGCGTTTACAGCTAAAAAGTGTGGAAATGATTTGTTGAGCGAAGAATTTGTATGGAAAAAAGAAGTGGGAAAACAACAGTTTTTTACGAAGCTTGTCAGTATGACAGGTGAGCAGATGACAGTGGATGCATGGGAAAAGACAGAGATTACATATGCAAGGGACAGTGCTGGATATGTGCTTTCTGTGAGCTTTGGCAGTATTCGTATTGGAGGAGAAATCTTTCGGCAGGCGTTCTTTCTTCCTTCTTCCGATTTTACAATAAGCTGCGAAAATGACACCATTTTTATTACGACAAGGGGAATTGGAAACGGAATTGGTTTTTGCCAGTATGGTGCAAATGAAATGGCAAAAGAGGGAAAGAATTTTCTGGAATTGTTAAATTATTTTTTTACAAATATTGCAATATCAAAAACTGAATAAGCAGACGGATTTCGGCAAGACTATTTCTATAACTTAAAGATGGAGGAAAGGAGCAGGGTTATAGAAATGAAAAGAAGAAATAGAATGCGGGGCGGCGCAGGAAAAGAGCGCGCTATTATGTTGGCGGCTTCCGTTTTCGTCTTAGGTGCGTTGACACTGACAGGCGTATATGTAAAAGAAAATAATGCAGAGAAGAGTGATGACGGATATTCCGTTGATTTAAGCTCGCTGGAAAAAGATAATACGGTGCAGGAAAATGCACAGGCAATTGAAGACAATCAGGATTCCTTGAGCGTACAAAATCCAGCTGCAGAATATGAGTTGGACTTAGAAGCAGTATTGGAAGAAGGCGAAATTGAGAATACCGATCTGGCAAAGAAGGAAGAGGAAAAGCAGAATGAAAAGGAAGAGGAAAAAACTTCTGAAGCGAATGAGACTTCTAAGGCGAAGGATGCAGAAAATCCTGGTCAGAATGAAGATAAGGAAAAGAGTACGACGCAGTCTGAAGACAGTGCGTCGGTTTCTACAACAACTTGGAAAGCGCTGGAATTTACGGAAGAGAAAGGTCTTGTATGGCCTACAGTAGGTGAAATCCTGATCAATTATAGTATGGATAAAACCGTGTATTTCCCGACACTGGCACAGTATAAATACAATCCGGCACTTATCATATCGGCAGCAGAAGGAAAAACTATCGTGGCAGCAGCAGATGCACAGATCGTTGAAATTTTTAATGATGGTGAAATCGGAAGTGCAGTGCGTATGGATTTAGGAAATGGATATGAATTGGTTTATGGACAGCTGAAAGACATTCAAGTAAGCAAAGGGGCTTACGTGTCTGCCGGTGATGTAATAGGAACGGTAGCTGCACCTAGCAAATATTATAGTGTGGAAGGCAGTAACCTTTATGTGAAACTGACTAAAGATGGCACACCGATCAATCCACTGTCCTTATTGCCACAGTGACCGTTTAAAAGAAGTGAATTTTTCTATGATAAGATGTCATATCAAAATACAAGTTTGTGCCAGAGAAGCGACACAAACTTGATTTTGTGTGGACAAAAAGATAGGAGCAGGTATGAGTCGTATTTTTATAAAGAACGGAAAGATCATGACGATGGCGGGGTATATTCATGAAGGTGGAAGTATATTATTGGAAGCAGGAAAAATACAGGCAGTTGGAAATATCCAGATAGAGGAAAGTAAAGACGATCTGATAATACTGGATGCTAAAGGCGGCTGGGTCATGCCCGGGCTTATGGAAGCACATTGTCATATGGGAATTACGGAAGAGAAAAAAGGAACAGAGGGGGATGACTGCAATGAAAATGTGGAACCTATTACACCCTATCTTCGCGGGATAGATGCGATTAATCCTATGGATGCAGCCTTTGAGGACGCTGTACGCGCCGGTATTACAGCGGCAATGATAGGACCGGGAAGTGCTAACGTTGTGGGTGGGCAATTTGCGGTAGTAAAAACAAAGGGAAGAAAGATGGATGATTTGATCGTAAAAGCGCCGGCAGCCATGAAAGTTGCTTTTGGGGAAAATCCAAAGGTCAATTACAGTGGACAGAAAAAAATGCCCGTAACGAGAATGGCAATTGCGGGGATGTTGCGAAGAGAATTGTTTGCGGCAAAGCAATATGCAAAAAAGAAGAAACATGCGGGAAGCGATTTTGAAGAGGATTTCCATTATGAGAGCTGGCTTCCGGTGTTAAATAAAGAAATTCCCATAAAAGCTCACGTACACCGGGTAGATGATATTTTTACGGCAATACGCATTGCAAAAGAATTTGATGTAAAGATGACACTGGATCATTGCAGCGAAGGGCATCTTATTGCAAAGGAAGTGGCAGAAAGCAAAATGCCCGCCATTGTAGGACCGGATTTTACGAGTCGCAACAAAATTGAAGTGCAAAATATGGCATTTAAAACGGCAGGAGTATTGCAAAAAGCAGGAGTACTTGTGGCGATTACTACAGATCATCCGGTGTCTATCATCAATTCCCTGCCGCTATGTGCAGGAATGGCAGTAAAGGCTGGGTTGCCCATGATGGAAGGATTAAAAGCCATTACGATCAATCCGGCAAGAATCTGTGGAGTGGATGACAGACTGGGCAGTTTAGAGGAAGGGAAGGATGCGGATGTGGTAATCTTTTCTGGAAATCCTATGGAAATTTTTACGCAAGTGTATTGTACGATCATAGACGGTGTCATAGTCTATCGTAAAGAGGGCTTTTAGTTTTCTTGAAAAAGAGGTATAATACAAAAGATTAGTGTCTGTATTTGGACAAAGAAAGGGAATTGTTTTGTGAAACAAAAGGTGTTTGTAATTCTGTTATGTCTCATGCTCCTTTTGACCGGGTGTTCAGGAAAGGAAACCTATACGGTGCAGAATGCTTCTGGAATGGCAGAGGGCATGGAAACAGAAGCAGTCATAGATTATGTCGTTCCCCAAAGTTTTCCGGGGATTTTAATAAATCAGGCAGGATATGGTGTAGACAGTGCGAAAACTGCTATTTTCCGGGGAGAAAATTTGCCGGAAACTTTTTGTGTATATAATGCGGAAAATGGAAAGAAAGTGTATGAAGGCACGGTAGAGAGAAAAGGGTATGATGCTGTGACGGGCGAGCGGATTGCGTACGGAACTTTTTCTGATGTGACAATGCCTGGTGAGTATTATGTGGAAGCGGATATTGTAGGACGTTCCTATACATTTACGATCGGCAATCAGGTATATCGCAAGCTCCTTGAAGCAAATGTACAGCATCTTTATGAAGGACTGCAGGGGAAAACGACACTGACCGAAGAAGAGACAAAGGAAAGCAGCAAGGCACTTATGAATAGTTTACTAGCTTGTGAATTGCATGGAACAGCCTTTGATGATGAAATGGGTATACCGGAAAGTGGAAATAATGTTCCCGATGTTATTGATGTTTTGTTTGTGCAGGTAAATCTTTTGATGCAGCAGAGTGAAGTTGTGCTGGCTTCTACAGATTGGGAAATGGTTTCCTATTATGCGGCGGCAATGGCAAAATTTAGTTATACATACAAAGAATATGACAGTGTATTTGCTACGTCCTGTTTGCAGCTTGCTGATATGGTGTGGAAATATATGGAGAAAAATGCAGACAGCATAGATGAAGATATGCGTTTTATGGTGGCAGCAGAATTGTATCGCGCCTCGGGTGCACAACGTTATCATACTTATATCAAACAATATGGTGCAGTAGAAGAACTGGAAAGCCGGGAAGCTATATATGGTGCAGTGACTTACGTTTCTACAAAACAGTCTGTAGATATAGAACTATGTAATGTCTTTATGAAAGAGATCATGTCGGAAGCAGAAGACAGTGCAGCACGCTCCAAAGAGTCTTACTATCAGGTCTCTTTAAGTGAAAAACAGGATAATCATGAGGATATTATGTGGGACATGATCATGCTCACTATCGTTGACAAGGTAATTTCCAATCATGAGTATGCAACCGTCATTGAAAACAATCTACATTATTTTTTAGGACGAAATCCTAAGGCAGTCAGTTTTGTAAATGGTGTTGGCGATTATAGCTGTACAGAGGAGAAACTGCAGTCTATCATGGATGGCGGTTTTGAAGAAAGTGCACTTCTCTTTATGCTGAGTGAAATAAACGATACAGTATAGAGCATTTTTTACAATGTGAAAAGCATAAATTTATATTCTGTAGAAGAATAAGTGCTGATATAATGAAAATAATAAGCGGTTATATAGGAGGTTTCATATGAAGATCGTAGTATTAGCGGGTGGAATTAGTACAGAAAGAGATGTTTCCCTGATTTCAGGAACTATGATATATAGAGCGTTAAAAGAAAAAGGACATCAAGTCATTTTGTTGGATGTGTTTTTAGGTTACGCAGGAAATACAGCAGATATTTTTGAAAGAGACGAAGATTGGGCAAAAGAAATTGAAGGCATTAAAGAAGAAAACCCAGATATTGAAAAAGTAAAAGCGATGCGTCCGGATGGGGATAAGATTTTCTTTGGACCAAACGTTATTTCCATTTGCCAGAGTGCAGATGTAGTATTCATGGCACTTCACGGAGAAAACGGAGAGAACGGAAAAATTCAGGCATGCTTTGATCTGATGGGAATTAAATATACGGGAACGGATTATGTCAGCTCCGCTCTTTGTATGGATAAAGGTCTTACGAAAGAGCTGTTTGAACTGCACGGTGTTCCAACTCCAAAAGGAATCTGTTTAAAGAAAGGACAGCAAGATAAACGGGAAGTACCGCTTCCTTGTGTGGTAAAAGCATGCTGTGGCGGTTCCAGTGTAGGGGTGTGCATTGCTTCTAACGAGAGTGAATACGAAAAGGCAAAAGAGGAAGCCTTCCGTTATGACAATGAAGTTGTTATTGAACAATACATTAAAGGACGGGAATTTTCTGTAGGTGTAATAGAAGGAAGGGCATTGCCGATTATTGAAATTGCGCCGATCAGCGGTTTTTACGATTATAAAAATAAATATCAGGCAGGCAGTACGATCGAAACCTGTCCGGCAGAGCTTAGTGAAGAGAAAACAAAGGAAATGCAAAAATATGCAGAAGATGCTTTCCGTGTACTTCGATTAAAAAATTACGCCCGCATGGATTTCATGATGAGCGAAAAAGGAGAGCTTTACTGTTTAGAGGCAAATACACTGCCAGGAATGACACCGACCTCCCTTCTCCCACAAGAAGCGCAGGCAGAAGGTACTTCTTATGGAGATTTGTGCGAAGAACTTATTCGGATTTCATTGGAGGGATAATATGAAAAATATGACATTGGTGTCGGTTGCAGAAAGCTGTCATGGCATTTTGCATCAGGCAGAAGCCGATTTAACAAAATGTGCAGCTGGTGTAGTACTGGATTCCAGAAAAGTAGAAAAGGATTTCCTTTTTATTGCCACAAAAGGAGAGCGTGTGGATGGACACGACTTCATTCCACAGGTTATGGAAAAAGGGGCTCTTGCCGTTGTATGTGAAAAAGCGCCGGAGGATGAAACGATACCTTATATTTTGGTCAAAGATTCTTTTCAGGCTTTGAAAGATATTGCGGAATATTACAGACAGCAGCTGTCAGTAAAAGTAGTTGGGATTACGGGAAGTGTAGGAAAGACAAGTACAAAAGAATTTATTGCAGGTGTGCTTTCTGAAAAGTACAATGTGCTGAAGACCGAAGGAAATTTCAACAATGAAGTTGGACTTCCGCTTACTGTACTGCGGATAAAAGAAGAGCACGAGGTTGCTGTATTGGAAATGGGAATCAGTGATTTTGGTGAGATGCACCGCTTAAGTAAAATCGCAAAACCTGATATTTGTGTCATGACTAATATTGGACAGTGTCATTTGGAATTTCTTGGAACAAGAGACGGTATTCTGAAAGCCAAGTCGGAAATTTTTGATTTTGCAAAGGAGGATGCGTCAGTTTTTGTAAATGGGGATGATGATAAACTCATTACTGTTCCGGAAAGAAACGGAAAGATGCCTGTACGTTTTGGCTTAAATGAAGAAAATGATGTATATGCTACTGAAGTTGAAAACAGAGGTCTGTTTGGAAGCGAAGCAAACATTCATATAAAAAAGACAGATGGAACAGAGGATTGCTTCCAAGTATCCGTTCCACTTCCGGGTGGACATATGGTATACAATGCGTTGGCAGCCGCCGGTGTGGCAGTGGAATTAGGACTTAGCACGGAGCAGATTCAGGCAGGTATTTCCACTGTAAAACCGGTGGGCGGAAGAAGCAATATTATCCGTGCTGAAAAATATACGCTGATCGACGATTGTTACAATGCAAATCCAGTGTCTATGGAAGCCGCTATTGATCTTTTGGGCATGGCACTTACGAGAAAAGTTGCTGTATTAGGCGATATGTTTGAACTTGGCGAAAACTCCGACGCGTTGCATGAGCGGGTTGGAAAATATGCAGTGGAGCATGGTGTAGATGTGTTGATCTGTGTAGGTGCAAATTCAAAATTCATGTATGAAGCTGCCGGAAAGAAAAAAGAAGAAATGCATGGTGTAACAGAACTTTATTATTTTGCTGCAAAAGCGGAATTGGAATCGGCGATAGAAAGCATTTTGAACGAAAAAGATACTGTACTGATCAAAGCATCTCATGGAATGGGATTTGATACGGTCGTAAAAAAGCTGTCAATATGACAGCTTTTTTAGTTTCTTAATTCCACTTTATGAATAATATTTTTCTTTATTTCTAAAATAGGCTTCTGAAATAATTTTCTGCGTGTAGGCTCCTACAAATTTCTGGTCTTCCTTGTCTAAATCTTTCATATAAAATGGCTTGCAGTATTCCACAACCACATGCGCTTTTTTGATTTTAGGAAAATGATCTTCTAAAATAGAGGAACTGTTGTTGATGCTGATCGGAACGACCGGACAGCCACTTTTTTGAGCAAGCTTGAAACTGCCTTCATGGAATGGAAGAAAAGTATCCGCCTGTTTGTTTCTTGTTCCTTCTGGGAAAATACAGATAGAAATGCCGGATTTTATTTTTTCAATTCCAGTTAAAATGGTCTTCATACCCTTCTTAATATCATCTCTGTCCAAGAATAAACAGTGCAGATTTCTCATCCACTGATTCAGAAGAGGTATCTTTTCGATTTCGACCTTGGAAACATAACCGGTTGGTCTTGGAACTCTCACATATGTAATGAGAATGTCGAAAATACTGCGATGGTTACCCACATATAAAACAGCCGTATCCTTTGGTACATTTTCTTCGCCGATCACAGTGACCTTTGTACCTGCTATAAAAAGAACACAGCGAAATGCCCAGTTTACAATGGCAAGCGAACTTTTATTTTTGGCATCCATATTAAATTTTCCAATGAGCCATTCTATAAAAAATAAAGGAATGGAACAAATAAGAAATATGACAACAAATACTACAGCTAAAATAAGTCGAATCATAATATTTACCTTCTTTTTTGATTTTGCAAGTTACAGAGAAATATTTCCATAACATATTTATTATATCTGACTAAAAAGGGGAAAGCAATACAATGTTCAAAAACACATAAACTGCCAAAATGTACTGTATCCATTTATGGGTCATTATGGTAAAATAGATAAGATAGAGAGTACATTTATATTTATCGTATATATTGCAAACTGGGTGAATAAGGAGGAAACGCAATGAAAAAGAGAGTGATGGCGTTTATGCTATGCATGGCGATGATATTAGGGGATACGTCATATGCATTTGCCGCAGAAACATCTGACAGCGCAGCAACCACTCAGACCACGGATTCCCAGCAGGTGACAGAAACAACTTCTGGGGAAACGGACAACCAGACAGGCGAAGATACACAGCAAAGCCAGTCTGATGAAAATACAAAAGAAGAAAATACGGCGGATGAAAGTCAGACGGGCGTGACACAGCCGAGTGAGTCACAAACAGACGAGTCACAAACGGGTGAATCACAGCCAAACGAATCACAGCCTGAGGAAAGCCAGTCTGAAGAAGAGAGTAGTGAGGTTTCGGAGTCTGTAGAGGAATCCGGAGAAGAGGAGTCAACGACAGAAGAAACATTAACAGAAGAGTTCCTGGAGCCGATTCTTGATGGGGCAGATGGAGAAAATGTAGAAGATGTAGAAGATGCAAGTGTTCGTGTAGAGCAAAAACAGAATGACGAATGGATCGGTAAGGAGTATGATTCTCTTGACAGTGCCATTGCTGGATTGACAACAGATTTTGGCGGAAAAGAGACAGATTACACCATTACCTTTTTGACGGACACGACATTGACAAAGAATGTGACGATTCCATCCTTTGTAAAACAGTTGAACTTAAATGCAAATGAAAACCGGACAGGGGAAGGAACGTTAGAATCCGTTACAGCGGTAACCTTAGATTTTAATAATTATTCCATGACCATACCGGGTACAGCGAGTATACAGGAAGGTTTGTATATTACAAACAGTGCAACGGGAGCAAACAAGAGCAATCTGACAGTGAATAGTGCAGATGTAGAGAATGAGAGCTGTGCTTTGAATCTGGTAGGCAGAGATGCGGGTATTAAGTTTGTAGATTGCGATGGAAATGAAGTACAGGATAGAGCAAGCAGAGAGTTTATTAGTAAGATCAATGTGGTAGTTGCAAACGGTACGATATGGTTTGGTGCAGAAAAGGAAGGCACTTATAAGATTCGTAGTTCTATGAATGCAAAAAGCGTGTATGTATGTGAAGGAACAGAGGCAGAGCTTACTGCACTTACTCTCACAGGTGGACGGGCAGACATTGGTGGAGTGTGCGACGTCGATGTCATGACTATGAGCAATGCCAAACTTTATGTAGAAGAACAGGCAACCTTTTGTGCAGATTCTATCACAGTCAAAACACCCTATGTATTTGATGTGATAGGAGACTACACGATAGAGAACCTCGGAAGTTTTACTGTGAGTACCCTTACTATGCCATCCGGCAGCTTCTATAATGAGGGTACTGCAAAGGGAACAAAATGGATTATGACAAGTGCCACGATCCGTAATAATGGCGAGTTGGATTTAGACGATACCTTGGATATGTCTAAAGGTACTTTTTATAATGGTGACAGAGAGCATAAAGCGAATGCGGTAGTTACAAATGTAAAATCCATGAAGGATTTTTATAATACAGAAGTGTACTATTATAAGGAAGATGCCTTAAACAAAGATGGAAGCAGCTTTACTGCATATACTTTCACACAAGTAAGTGCAGGAAAAGCATATTTGGAAGCCAACTCGAAAATGTACATCAAACAGTCTGCTGTAATTTATAATACCGTGCTTCGTGGTGAATATGGTGATGGCGAACAGGAATGTGCCTATGAATGTGCCTATATTTATCAGAAGGAAAATGCAGCGGTCGCATTGGAAGGAAGCGTTACACAGGAGAATGCAAAATTTAAACTAGGTTATGGTATCTTCGATGACGAAGACGGTAATAGTCTTAAGACACTGGACAAAGGAACAAAACTGTTTACAACCAAAATTACGACATTTCCAGTTGATTATGTGATGGTACAACAGCCAGAGGAAAGCAGCAATATTGGCGCATACCAACAGGGACAAGAGATCCGCGTAGGTTCTAACTGTATTACTGTTTATGCACAAAGCGCAGATGGAAGTGAAACGATTGCAATCAGAAGTTTTACAAAATGGGAAGATGCTGCTACTTATTTGAATAGTTTATCCAATGCATCCATGAGTTATGTCATTGTGCTTACGGAGGATTTGGACATTGGGGGCACACTTACCTTGCCAAAGAGTGCGTCCAAGGTAGAATTTAGAGGTGATGCTGACAATGGCGGAAGCATTTCTCTTACATATAAAGGGGATATTTCCCTGACAACGAATACCGTATTCCGCAATATTGATCTGCATGCACAAAATACCAAGACGGGTGCAGAATATTACAGTATTGTGAAATTAAATGGTAAAAATTTAGAGCTTATCAATACCGAAGCAACCTTTACCTCGATTACGGGAACAACAGCTTCTGATCTGATCATTATGGGGGATGAGGAAAGCAATAGCATTCCAACTGTCACAGTAACTGGTGCGATTTCTAATCTGAATACCTTGGAAGTAAACTATGCAGATTGCATCATTGGTAATAATTTAAAAGCAACAAGTGCTGCAATTACCGGTGTAAACTATATTGTCTTAAAGCAGGCTAATGTGGAGGTTTGGAATGGTTCTGTAACGGTGAAAGTCAATGCTACCTTAGAAGAGTCAGAGCTTTATGTGCATGATACTGGTGCAATTTCTATTGCGGGAACAACTACTTTAGAGAGTGGAGTGTTATTGACAGAAGCGGGTAAGATCACATTAAAAGATGTTTGTTCCTTGAATGACAAAAATGCACTTTGCTATGGTGGTAATACAAGTAAAAATGGGTTGACGATTACGGGCACGGTTTATGGACCGGAAAGCGGTGACTACTATGGCGACAAGAAAGTAGCAAAGAATGAAAACAATGTATATGTTACAGTAAACGATACAGTAGAGGGTAACTATATCCGTAAGGCAGCGCTGGAATTAGTAATGTATTCCTTGGAGGATGAAGAAAATCCGGATGGTGTTGTTCTGTTGAGTGCACCAAAAGTACAGGCAGAGTGGTTTGTAGTATGTGATGATAATGGAAATATTACAAGTCTTACCCATAAAGAGAGCGGCAGCAAGGCAAATACCGCAAACATCTTATATGGTGCATTAGAGGATGCGCGCGTTGTCTTAAAGCAAGGAAATGAGATTTATGGATATTATGCAACCTTGCAGGGAGCCTTTGATGAAATTGAACGTATCGGAAATGCAGCTGGCAGCTATATTATAGAGATCAAAGATGATACAGCAACGGATGGAGCAAAGGAACTGACAACACCGACAAAGGCAGAGTCTATCGAGATTTGTAAGAGTGGAACGGTCGGCGCAGAAAGCGACATTGTAATTTCTTATAAGAGCACGCTGACCTTAAAAACAAATCTTACCTTTCAGGATGTTACTCTTGCACCACAGGCTGCGACAAACAAAATGGTATTGAATGATTATCGCTTAGCTTTTGAAGAAGATGCAGTTCTTTCCAACGAAGGAAAGTCTACCACAGTTTCCGGAAGCGGTGTGGCAAAAAATTCTTGTCTTTCTATAAGCGAATGTACAGAAGCATTTACTTTTAGCAGTATGGTAAACGTGGGAGAACTTGCATTAGCAGAAAGTACGACTACGGTGTATGTGAATGGAACAATCAATATTGGTGATGTAGCTGTATCAGGTAATCCCACTTTGTATGGATTTGCCAAAAAGGTAACGCGTGGTACGAAAGATCCGTACGATATAACAAAAATCGAAACCGACATAAAGATCAATGGCGGAGTGTATGCCCAGGTGGAGGGAAGCTCGCTTGTACTTGGATTACGTGAAAAGAAAGATGGGGTATATCAGGTAATTGATTTCTACTCTAATGTAGAGGATGAAGGAAAGCTGGTTGAGAATGGCATACAGCTTGCGTATGCACCGAATGTTTATTCTGATATTGTGAAAGTGGCAACGACAGAGACAGCAGAGAACGGCAGTGTAATAAAAGAAGGTAATGTTTCTAAAAATGACAGTGGTATCTTAACAAAATCGGGCGGCTATCTGACTTACCGGGATCGTGCAGATTTAGGTGTTATTCTGTCTTATGAAGATAAAAATGGGGAAACGGTAGAAACATGGTGTCGTACTTTTGCAGAAGCTGTTACAGAGATCAATAACTTAAAGACAAAACGTGATTACAATATTCTTTTGTTGAGTGAAACAGAGAATGTATCATATGAGACACCGGCTGTATTGACGATGCCGAACAAAAATTATGTAGATTCCCTGTTTATCACAGGCTGGGATAGTGAGAATAGCATTTCAGGAGAGGTGACTCCGGTTACGCTATACTATACTGGAAATATCGTCTTATCTGCAAAGACTATATTAGGTGATGTGGACTTTGTGCAGATGACGAAAGTAAACGGAAGCTATGTACGTGTGGACGACGAAGAAGCAAAAGGAGATTATCCATCTGCTATTTCTTTTAGCACAGCAGGAAATAACCTGACCATAGCTGGTGAAGTTACTTTTAACACACCGGTAAACTTTGCAGGTGCCAATAAGGAAACTTTCCGTATTGCAAATGGTACAGAATTGGATGTGATGGATGGTGGAACATCCTATACCGGACAGTTATGTACTGTTACGAATGAAAGCGTAAAAGAAGATGCTGCACAAGGGGAAGGATACATTCTCGGAAGCATTAGCAAATTTGCAGAAATATACATAGAAGACAATCAAAGCATTACCGTAATACAATATGCGACTGTGCTTTCTAGCGGACAGAAAAAATATACTGCTGCAAAAGTGGAAGCTACTACACTGTACATGGAAGACGGTGCAGTACTGAGTGTCGGTTATTCGGATAACTGCATAGATACGGCAACCCCCAGTGTGAAATTTACCAATACTTTTATGGAGTCAGAGGGAATGCTGGAAGTGGGCGGAAAGGCAGCTTTCACAAATGTGACACTGGCAGGTGATGAACCATGTATCATGGTAACAAATGATTTCAACATTACGGGAACATTGACGAATACTGCGAAAAATGCGACGTTCATCACGGTGCGTAAGGGTGAGAATAAAGCGCCATACTTGAACATCAGCGGTAAGATCATGATGGAAGACGTATCCGCTAACCGCATTACCGTTGAAGTCATGGATTACTATGCTGGTTATGTGGATTACGTGGATGGGTATGGTGATATAAGTGGTGTGCCTGCTGCATCTTTGGAAAATGATCCGGAAAAAACAGCTCCAAATGAAACAGCACAGCTTCTTACAGCGAAAAATGCAACTGCGAATATGTTTATTCCATCAGAGGATAATGCGGCACAGCGTGGGGAATATAGCGTAGAGAATACAGATGGATACATGGTAAGCAAAACGGGCAATAACCTTTATGTATATTATGGAGATGAAGTAGAGGTAGCGTTGGTAGAAGGAATCGAGTACCAAACTTTGTCTGAGGCAGAGGAAAAGGGAGCAGTGCTTGGTTATTATGCGACCTTTAAAGATGCAGTCAGTGCGATAGAAGCCAAAAAAGACAAAACTGCCACGTATACGCTTTTGCTATTACAAAATGTAGGTGAAAGTGTCCCTGTAAGCTTAACGATGCCAAAGACAGCGTCCAAAGTCAAAATCTGTGGTGATATAACGGCTGGCGAAGGAAAGGATATTTACTTTACTGGAAATCTTACACTTGGCACCCATACAGAATTTGCTCATGTAACATTCCAGCCAGTGAAAAAATCAGGCAGTATCTATGTTGGAAATACTTTCCATATAGCAAATGGTGCATTTGCGCTGGAGTTAGTGGATGTGACAATCGGTGAGACGGACAAGATGGCACTCGGTAATGTTACCGGTAACAATAATGGAACACTGACACTGTCTTCCACAAATCTTGAAGTAAGCGGTGCGGTCACAAAACAAAGTAATATTACCGTTACTGGCAGTAATCAGAAGCCGATCAAAGGGAATGTGCAAAGTAAGAAAATCGTATTGGAAAATGGCGTGACCTTGACGGTAAATGGCACTGTGACAGCGGATAAATTGGAAATGAATGCAGGGGCAGTACTGGATGCTTCGAATGGTGGAGCAGTCAAGGTAAAAGATGTTACTGTGACAGGGGATGCTATTGCTACAATCCAATATGGCAGAGATAAAAACAGTAATCCGAATCTGACTATTAGTGGTGAGATTACGATTGCATCTAAACTCATTTTAAATTTGAATGCGGATGGTGTTCTGGTGCAGGATTATAAACTGGAGCCGGATGCTTCCAAGTTAGCAAATGGTGTGACTCAGGTCAAATTAACGAATAACAAGAAACTGGCAACTGTAGAAAAAACATTTGACCAAAGCAAGCTTACCATGCAGTTAAATGGGAACGTAGTGGATGATGAAACCTATGATGTAGTAAAAGCAAATAAAGGTCTGTATGTTGTGGATGTGGGAAGCGGAGCAAATACAGTAACCCTTGATTTTGGTGGAATATCCTATAAGTTCCTTGACTTTACACAGGCAGTTAACGAGATCAGCAACTTGAAACAAAAAGATGCCTCGGTGACGATAGCCTTTGATAAGGATATAACGGATACCAATGTGACAGATGATAAGGCAGTGAGTGCGATCACAATGCCGAAAACGGGTACTTGTGCGGATCTTACTTTAGCCGGTGAGATAATATCTGGTGAAAATGCTTGTATGAACTTTAGTGGAAATCTGTCTTATGCAGGCAGTTTGCGCTTAAGTAAAATCAAGCTTGTCGTAACCGGTACTACAACGATAGGTACGCTCACACTGGAAAATGCGAGCAGCATGATCACCAGTGGTACAGCAACGATAACTACCTTGAACCTTTGCGATACAAGTAGTCTGGATGCGTTAGGAAAAACAACGATCACAAACATAAATGCAACGAGCATAACGGTATCAGAAAATAAAGATGCTTCGGCTTATATCGCTACCAGACAGGTAAATAACAAGAAGACGGGAGTGCCGGAAACACAGCTTATAGTAAAAGGAACGGTTAACATGGACAAGCTTCCGCTTCCTGTTAAAGTATGGAAGGAAGAGTCTACCGTTGAAAATCTTGTTGAAGTGGACAGATATACGGAAACAACGAGTACCGTGGATGACGCTACAGAAACCATAGATGCTGTCGGACTGGTAGTGGCACCGAAAGAAAATGCGAATAAATTTATTGCATATAACCTGCGTATATACAGTACAGCGTCCGGGGATGGTTCTGCTACCATAGAGACGATGGTGGCTAATAACGAGGACATTACAAAGGATAAGTGGGCAGCTTATAAAGATAGCAGCAATGTTGTGAAGAACGGAAATACGGATAACATGAAAGTGTGCATCAGCAAAGATGGCGATGCAGGTGTGACCTATGCGAAATCCTTTGAGGAAGCCGTGAAGTTCATCGACACGATGGGAGACACCAAAGCTTCTTACACGATCAAACTGCTGAAAGGTACGGAGGAAGACCAGACAGAAATTAAAACAGCGAAAAATGGAACTGCCTATGGAGCTCTCACACTTCCTACAAAGGCAGCTAGTGTAACGATCGATGGACAAGGTAATACGCTTAGCTATACCGGGAAGCTGACGCCGAAGTGCAACATCACTTTTGAAAACATTGTTCTGACAGAGGGAACGGTAGATAAGAGCGGAAACTTTACTCCTTCTTATACGATCACACTTGCGTATGGAAGTGGAGCTTATCAGGTTGCATTTGGAGAAGGAGTCTCTACATTAAAACCCGAAGCTTCCGAAGACGAGATGATGCAATGGGCAGATTTGGTATTGGAGTCCGTTAGTGGAAGTAAGGGAACGTTGCAGATTTCTGGTGTAGATAAGGTTTATGTAAAAGGTGCGCTTTCTGTAAAAGAAGCAGTGATTACTGGCACGGAAATGGTCGTGGCAAAAGATGTTACTGTGACAAGTCAATTCACTATGAAAAAAGATGACAGCGAGAGTTCTTTGGAAAGTCAGACAGGCAAGCTGCAGATGGGAACCCTGTCTGTGGATGGCGCTAGTGCGCCTTCTATAAAAGCGCCAGGAGCGATCACGATAGGATGCCTTAAGGCAAACGATGCTTCTGCTGCTTTAACGATTGATACTTGCTTTACAAAGACATCCAATGCAAAACAACAGTCGGTGACGCAGTTGACCATCAATGAAAAAGCCGATCAGGATGTTGCAGTTACCATAGCTCCCAGGATGTATGACTTTGAGAGTAAGACATATCATCCAATGACTTATGAGGAAGCAGTGGCAATGAACGTAACGGATGCTTCAAAGAAACCAGAAAGTTCAAAGAAGATTGCAAGTATGCCAAAATATGATGGAAATAACATTTCCCTTGTGTATTCCAACGATGGCGAAAACTTTGCTATAGACACACCGCTGACGACAATTGCTGAAAAGCAAGTATCCGGGTATAAGTATGAAGGTGGCTATTATATTACTACCATGACACCGGCAATAAAAGTACGAGGATTTTCTTCAGATTCAGAAACAACGAAAAAACAAGTCTATACAGGCACGTTCTTTAGCTGGGAACAGGCAATAAAAGAAATTGACAGGATAGGAAACAAGAGCAACTGCTATGATATTGTTTTGTTAAAAAATATCGGTGATATTACAAACGAGGAAGCGCCAATTGGCACACTTACGATGCCTTCCAAAGCAAATAGCATAACGGTAAAATCGGGAACGACAGCGGATGGTGCAGAAAAGGATAATACAAAGTATATTTTCTTTACAAAGAACAGTATTGCCTTAAAATGTGATACTACTTTTGAGGGTATTGGCTTGATGGCAGTGAAGAAGATGGGTAAATCTCCTGCCACATGGTACGATTCCATTACTTTCAATATGAATGCCGGAAACTTCAAGTTGACGATGGATGGTATGAGCAGTTACTATGACAACAACGGCAGGTATGAAAGTTTGCCGGGAACCATTTCCGGTACGGCAAAGGCAAGCTTCTCCTTTATGAATGGTGATGAAGGCGCTCCTGCAACAAAAATCAGTGGTTTTGGAACGGTAGAATTCCAAAGTGATGCGTATGTCGCAAATGGCATGAGTGGTATTACGCAGTTAACATTGGAAAAAGATGTGCGTGTAAGCTGTAATGCAGATGTGAATGTAAAGAATCTGACTTTAGTAGAAGGCTCTTATATTTCCGCGAAGAATGTGACTGTGACGGTAAAAACTTCTATGGCGGAAAGCGGCATTGACGCAGGAACTTCTACAATCGGAGACGGAAAAGTGACCTTGAAAGATTTGGAGATTGCAGGGGATAATAACATTAGTGCAAAACAGAATAAAAACGGTAGCAGCCAGCTTGTTATTAATGGAACAGTGACACAGGCAGAGGGAGCAGAAAGCGCAGATGTTGCAGTAGGTATTTTCTATAACAATAAAGCACAGTATGCCAAGGTTTATGATGGTATGACCTTACTGACTGCCCAGAAAGCAGACACTTCCTGGTTTGTTGTTCATTCACAGATGGGCAAAGAAGTGGATGGTTACGGCGTCTACAAATCCGGTAAGGAAATTAAATATGGCAAGATAGCAGACTCGATGGAAGTAAAGCTTGTGTCTTACGATGAGACAGCAGCTGGAACAAGAACATATAGAAAATCAAAATTTGCAACCTTTGAGGAAGCAGTCAAGGAAATTGATACGCGAGGTGAGGTAGGAAGAGAGTATACTATTACACTTTTGAAGGATGTAGAAATCGGCAACGAAAAAGGAAATGGGCAGTATAAAGCACTTTCCCTGCCGTCCAAAGCGGCTAAAGTGATCCTTTCTGGAGAGGGCCATAGCCTTTCTTTCAGTGGAAATGTAACCTTGAAGTGCAATCTTTGGTGGGATCATGTAGACTTACAGCCAAGAAAAACGGTGAAAGGTGAAGCCGTGGCAACAAAAGTAAATTACAATGTCGGTAACTATGAAATGACACTGGAGGATTCCAGCTCTTGGGACGAAACAAGTAATACCAGCCTGTTTGGTAATATTACAGGTACGAAAAAGGGTAAATTTTCTGTTTGCGGAAATGATGCTGCAGAAATAGAAGATGCTTATTATGTAGAGGTTGATAATATCAGTGGATTAAAGGAACTTTCTTTGCATAATACAACAGCACTGAAAGTAAATGGAAACGGTACGGTACAAAATCTTGTAAGCGATGTGAGTGGAGAATGCAAGCAGGAACTGGATATAGATGGAGTACTGACTGTGGATTCTGTTGCCAGCAATGGTACAGAGTTTATCTTGAAAAAAGCAGCAGCAAAAGACATGAAAGTAAATAATTCACTGCAAGGAACGATAAGCATTGTACTAAAAGATGATTGTAGGAGCGGAATGAAGCTGTTTAGTGGAAAGACAACACAGGGCATTGATACGAGTGGCATTCAGATATTGAAAATTTATGATGTAGATGAAGTATATGAGTATGCCATTTATCAAGACGGCACCAATTACTACATTGGTGCCTATGTAAGCAACTAAAAATCCTGCTAACTTCATTTATAATAAAACAAAAGCACAAAGGATGAGATGTTTTGAATTTATATATAGCACTATTTTTAATTTTAGGTAGTTTTTTGATCTTACTATGGGGATTTCAGGCTGGAATGATGCACAATGGGCGTAATAAGCAAAATGATGCCTATTTTGTGATGTCTTTAGCTGCTTGCATTTGGATCGCATCTTTGGCGATCATGATGTTATGCCCGAAAGAGCAGAGCAATATTTGGGCAGCGATAAGTATTTGGGGTGCTACCAATTTTACGATACAGCTTTTTTTATTCCTGCTATCACTTTATAAGGACACTTTGTTATATAAAATAATGTATATTCTAATACCGGCTTTGGGAACTGTCTTTTGGTTGTTGAGGGTCTTTGGTAACAGTTACGTTATGATAGAGACAAAATATGGCTTTTTTTATAAAGACACGGTGTGTGCGGTCAACTTTATTTATTATAGCTATATTTTTCTACTTGCTATCGGCGCTATCATGGTGTTGTGCTACTACTCCAGAAAGACTGTGTTAAAACGGGAAAAAATGTGTATACATATATGGATCACGTTTATTGTCTTTTTTGCAATCATTTTAAATGGCGTTTGTTTCTACAATATGTTTGTGGGTATTCCGACAAGTCCTTTTGAAGGAGTAGTGGG
This sequence comes from Lachnospiraceae bacterium, assembly GCA_021153325.1. Classification (GTDB taxonomy): domain Bacteria; phylum Bacillota; class Clostridia; order Lachnospirales; family Lachnospiraceae; genus RGIG3002. The sequence continues at coordinate 89,088 of JAGKTQ010000002.1, forward strand.
TGCAGTGGCAAATCTGTGCTTTTATTACATTGCAAATTATGCAGATATGATGGAATTGCCAAAGACGAAAGTAGAATCTTACATAACGGATTACTTGTCAACACCAATTGTATTTGTAGATTACAAGGGTGACATGATTTATTCCAATGAGGCTTTTGAAAAATTCTTTCATTTGGAAAAAGAAAAAAATATAGTAACAAAAAGATTTTATGAAACGATTCATACAGATGCTACATTGGAAGAGTGTATAGATGCGGTGCAGACGGCAGAGGAAAATACAGGGCTTTTCAAAGCGAGAACATTAGACGATAAGCAGGCGCTGGATATACAATATACGGTTTTATATGATCGTTATGGAGATGTCCGGTGTGTTATGAATGTCATTCACGATGTAACGGAAGAGGAAACGTTATTGCACAATTTGGAACAGCAGAAGGCTTTGGCAGAAGAAAACAGGCAGGAAGCAATACGGGCAAATCAGGCAAAAAGTAATTTTCTGGCACATATCAGTCATGAGATCAGAACACCGATGAATGCCATTATTGGTATGAATAAAATGGTGATGATGGAAGATATTTCGCCAAAGGCAAAGCAGTATTCGCAGGATATTTATACTGCTGGACAGACATTGCTTGCGATCATCAATGACATTTTAGATTTATCCAAAATTGAATCTGGTAAAATGGAACTTGTACCAGTCACATATGAATTAAGTTCTCTGTTAAATGATGTGCTGAATATGGTTGCTCAAAAAGTACAGGATAAAAAATTGCGTTTGGAAACAGACATTGCTTCCGACATTCCGCATCAATTATGGGGTGATGAAGTACGCATCAGACAGATTTTGTTGAATCTGATTAACAATGCTGTAAAATATACGCAGCAAGGTACGATCACGCTGAAAGTGTCTTGGGAAAAGAAACAGGAAGATGTGTTGGAATTAAACATTTCTGTTGTTGATACAGGAGTCGGCATTCGTAAAGAGGATATAGGAAAACTATTTGAAAGTTTTCAGCGCGTAGATATGCGGGCAAATCGCGGAATAGAAGGAACTGGTCTTGGACTTTCTATCTCCAGACAGTTAGTGGAACAGATGGGAGGAAATATCCAGGTAGAGAGTGCTTATGGAGAAGGTTCTACTTTTACTGTGCGTATTCCACAGAAAATTATGGATGAAACGCCAATGGGAGATTTCTCTAAGTCTTATGAAAAAACGCAGCTTGATCAAAACATAAGAGGAGAAGAATTTACTGCACCAGATGCAAGGATATTAATTGTAGATGATAATAAGGTCAATCTGGTCGTTGCGAAGGGTCTGCTCAAAGCGACTGAGATCAAAATTGATACCGCTCTCAGTGGATATGAGGCACTGGAAAAGATAAAAGAAAAGGAATATCAAATTATTTTCTTAGATGACAGAATGCCGGAAATGGGTGGAGTGGAAACTTTGCACAAAATGCAGGAACAGCAGGAAAATGCCAGTAAAAATGCAGTTGTTATTGCAATGACAGCCAATGCGATTTCTGGCAGCAGGGAACACTATATTGCAGAAGGATTTCATGATTACTTATCGAAGCCAATCGATGTTGTACGATATACGAAAATGATCAAAAAATATTTACCAGAAAACATGGTGCATTAGAATCATACCGCACTCCACACTTTTTTTGTTGTGGATTGCGGTATTTTAACGTATACTAAGGAAAGTAGGAAGGAACAAAGCTATGTTATTTAATTCGTATATATTTATTTTTTTATTTCTGCCGATCGTACTGGCAGTCTGGTATTTATTTAATAAATTTGAAAAATATAAAATGGCACAGGTGTTTTTGATCGGCATGTCCCTATGGTTTTATGCCTATTTTAATAGCAGCTATCTTGTGATTATTTTGGTAAGCTGCTTTATTAACTATTTCTTTAGCTATTTGTTGACCAAAAGAGATAGTGCAGGCTTTCAAAAAGGAATGCTCATAGTTGGTTGCGTTGTCAATCTTGGAATGCTTGGTTATTTTAAATATTATGATTTCTTTCTGGAAAATGTGAATGCAGTTTTCCATACAGACTTTGCTTTACGGCATATTTTATTGCCGCTTGGGATCAGTTTCTTTACGTTTCAGCAGCTTTCTTTTGTGATAGATCGATGCAGAGGGGATGCTCCCCATTATAGTCTGATCGATTACTTAAATTTTGTTACGTTTTTTCCACAGCTTATTGCAGGGCCGATCGTATTGCACAGTGAATTGATACCGCAATTTCAGGACAAGGAAAGACGGAAGTTCGATACCGACAGTTTTGCAAAGGGAATCGCCTATTTTACGATTGGAATGGGAAAAAAGGTATTGCTGGCAGATACGCTTGCCAAAGCAGTCAATTATGGATTTGCGGATATAGCCGGATTAGATGTGCTGTCGGCAGCAGTAGTAGCTCTTGCCTATACATTTGAACTGTATTTTGATTTTAGTGGTTATTGTGATATGGCGATTGGACTTGGCAAGATGTTTCATATTGAAATTCCAGACAATTTTAATGCGCCGTATAAGTCTGCTTCGGTAAAAGAATTTTGGCGTCGTTGGCACATGACGTTAGGACGATTTTTTACAACTTATGTATATTTCCCATTGGGCGGAAGTCGAAAGGGAAAAGTGCGTACTGTGATCAATACGATGATCGTTTTTCTTTTGAGCGGATTATGGCATGGTGCGAACTGGACCTTTGTATTTTGGGGATTTTTGCATGGAGTCGGCGTTTCTATCAATAGCATCTTTATGAAAAAAGAGAAGAAAACAGAGGTAGTAGAAAAGACTTTGCTGGAACAGCGAAAGGCAGCATTCTTCAAGAGATTGGCGCAGCTTGTTACATTTATCTATGTTTGTTTGGCATTTGTCTTTTTTAGAAGCGACAGCATGGCAGATGGCATGTTATTCATGAAACGGCTTTTTTCTTTTGAATATAATGGAAGTATTTTTGCAGTAGCAGAAGCATTAGAAATTTCAGAAATTTACATTGTGACGAAGGTGCTCTCTATGAAAGTGTCACAGCTTTTGCCATTCGTTCATTTGTTCCTGCTTTTTGTCATTATAGTAATCAGTGTAGTCGTGCTTTGTCAGAAGAGAACAAGAGAAATTGTGGAAAGCTGTACATGGAAAACGAGCTTTAGTTTAAAAATGTCTATTTTATTTGTTTGGGCTGTGCTTTCGTTGTCCGGTGTCAGTACATTTTTATATTTTAATTTTTAAGGGATAAATAATGGAACAGAAACAAAAAAAGTTTATTAGAAATTTCATAATACAGGTAGTAGTGCTTTTGCTAGGGATTGGAGCAGTCGTTGTCGTCATAGATCCGTTCTTTCATTATCATGAGCCGGTAGGCAGTCTGAAAGCAATCGTGACAAAAGCAGAATATCAATGTATCGGTACGGTGCACAATTTTGAGTATGATGGTATTGTGCTTGGTTCTTCGGTCGCAGAAAACTATAACAACCGTTGGTTTGATGAAGCATTTGGCGGTACAACGATTAAAGGAATCAAAAGTTCGGCTGCTACAGTAGATCTTGTGTATTATCTGGAAGAAGCACTTGCTTCTAATGAAGTGAAAAATGTGTATTACAGTATGGATATTTTTGCACTGACAGCAGACGCTAACAAGGAATTTCCGGATGACTCTCTGCCACTGTATTTATACAATGAAAATCCTTTTGATGATGTGCAGTATATTTGGAATAAAGATGTGGTATTTGAGCATATTCCATATATGTTTGCCATGACTTATCTGGATGATTATGACGAAGGAACTTCTTATAACTGGGCGCAGTACAAAACCTTTTCGAAAGAAGATACTTTGCAGCATTACAGCAGACCGGAAAGCGTACAACCGATGCTTTCTGAGGAAGAATATAAAGAAAATGTAGATGCCAACATTACCTTAATAGAAAATGTGGTAAAGGCACATCCGGAAGTGACGTTCCGTTTTATATGTCCTCCTTATTCTATGCTTTGGTGGGATGCGGCGTACCGGAATGGGGAAACAGAGCAGAATTTGTATGCATCTACACAGGCAGCAGAGAGATTACTTGTTTATGAAAATGTAGAGATGTATTATTTTCAAAATAAAGAAGAGTTGATCACGAATTTGGATAATTATATGGATACCGTGCATTTCTCGGATGAGATCAATCATGCTATTGTAGAGTGGATGGAGGCAGGAGAATATCAGCTCACTCTGGATAATTACCAGGGTGAAATCGAGAAGATGAGAGATCTGTCTGAAAAGATTCAGGAGGAGTATGTTGTAGAGTACTTTTCCGAAGAGACAACGCAGGATTAACTTAAAAAAACAATAGAAGGAGGCAGCAAGATGCTTTTGATTAAGAATGGATATATGATCGATCCTAAGAGCAAGGTGGAAGGAAAAAGAGACATTCTGGTTGCGGATGGCAAAATTTGTCAGATCGCGGAAAGTATAAGTGTGGATGGAGCGGAAGTGATCGATGCAGAAGGGTTGATCGTGGCACCGGGACTTGTGGATGTGCATGTGCATTTCAGAGATCCGGGATTTACGCATAAAGAAGATATTGAAACAGGAGCTAAGGCTGCTGCAAAGGGCGGTTTTACTACTGTTGTACTGATGGCAAATACAAAGCCGGCTGTGGACAGTGTGGAAACGTTACAGTATGTATTGGAAAAAGGGAAGAAGACAGGGATTCATGTGGAAACCTGTGCTACGGTAACAAAAGGAATGCAAGGAAAAGAACTAACACAGATGTCAGAATTGCAGGCAGCTGGTGCAGCAGGGTTTACGGATGATGGTATTCCGATCCTGGATGAAGCAATGGCAAGAAAAGCTATGGAAGAGGTAGCGAAAACAGGATTGCCGATCAGCTTCCATGAAGAGAATCCGGCTTATATTGAGAATAATGGAATTAATCGCGGAAAGGCTTCTGCACATTTCGGTATCGGCGGTTCTGACAGACAGGCAGAGATCAGTATGATACAGCGGGATCTGGAAATTGCATTGGAGACCGGAGCAGTCATCAATATTCAGCATATCAGCACAAAAGAAGGTGTGGAGCTGGTACGTCAGGCAAAGAAGAGAGGGAATAACATTCATGCAGAAGCAACACCTCATCACTTTACTTTGACGGAGGAGGCGGCAATGGAGTATGGCACTCTCGCCAAGATGAATCCTCCTCTTCGTGAGGAAGCGGACAGGCAGGCGATCATTACAGGCTTGCAGGATGGAACAATAGATTTGATCGCGACAGACCACGCGCCTCATAGTGCAGAAGAAAAACAGAAAGCAATAACGGAAGCGCCAAGTGGCATAATTGGTCTGGAGACTGCTCTGAGCCTTGGAATCGGTGAATTAGTAAAGAAAGAAAAACTTTCCATGATGGAGCTTTTAGAGAAAATGACATGCAACCCGGCAGACCTTTATCATTTACCTTGTGGAAGTATTCAGGAAGGCAAAGCAGCGGATCTCATTTTGATCGATAAAGACAAACAGTGGGTGGCAGAGGAATTTGCTTCAAAATCTGCCAATACGCCGTTTAAGGGAAAGACAATGACAGGAAAAATATGCTATACTATCTGTGATGGAAAGATTGTTTATCAGGAATGATATGGAGGATAAAACAAACATGTCTCAAAAGAAAAAAGTAACAGCTGTAGTAACAGCGCAGAAAGAAATTGCACCGGATATTTTTGATATGTGGTTAAAAACAGAACTGGCAAAGGATGCTGTACCAGGACAGTTCATTGCGGTATATCCAAAGAATGAGAGCACTTTGCTTCCGCGTCCTATCAGTATTTGTGAAGTAGATAAAGAAGAAGGTAAACTTCGTATTGTATATCGAATTGCAGGAAAAGGAACCAAAGAATTTTCCGCATACAAAGAAGGAGATACGACAGAGATTCTGGGCGTTTTAGGAAATGGATTCCCGATGGACAAGGCGGCAGAAAAAAAGGTATTTCTTATGGGTGGTGGAATTGGTATTCCGCCAATGTTAGAACTTGCAAAAGAACTTTCACAGAGTGGTACTGCAACAGAAATTAATATTATTGTAGGTTATCGTGACAGCAAACTGTTCTTAAAAGAAGATTTGGAAAAGTATGGAAAGGTATATATAGCAACAGAAGATGGCAGTGTAGGAACAAAAGGAAATGTCATGAATGCTATTGAAGAGAATGGATTACAGGCAGATGTGATCTTTGCTTGTGGACCGATGCCGATGCTTCGTGCAATCAAAGGTTTCGCAGAAGAAAGAGACATGGATGCCTATATTTCTCTGGAAGAAAGAATGGCGTGCGGTGTAGGTGCATGTTTAGGCTGCGTATGCAAAACAAAGAATGTAGATCATCATTCCCATGTAAATAATGCAAGAATTTGTACAGATGGTCCGGTATTTGAAGCAAGGGAGGTAGAAATCTAATGAATACAAAAGTAACAATTGCAGGTGTAGAATTTAAAAATCCTGTTATGACCGGTTCAGGAACATTTGGTTCCGGTATGGAATATAGCGAATTTGTAGATTTGAACCGTCTTGGTGCAGTCGTGACAAAAGGGGTTGCCAATGTGCCGTGGCCGGGAAATCCAACTCCCCGTATTGCAGAAACTTACGGTGGAATGTTAAATGCTATTGGATTACAAAATCCGGGAATTGATGTATTCATGGAAAGAGATATTCCATTCCTGAAAAAGTATGATACAAAGATCATCGTAAATGTTTGTGGAAAGACAGTAGAAGATTACTTAGAGGTTGTGGAAAAGTTAAGCGATGCAGATGTGGATATGTTGGAAATCAATGTTTCCTGCCCGAATGTAAAAGAGGGTGCGATTGCATTTGGACAGAAAGCAGACTGTCTGTATGATATTACTTCTCAGATTAAGAAAAAGGCAAAACAGCCAGTCATTATGAAATTAAGTCCGAACGTAACAGACATTACAGAGATGGCAAAGGCAGCAGAGGCAGCAGGAAGTGATGCCATTTCTTTGATCAATACGCTTACAGGAATGAAGATCGACATTCATAGACGAAGCTTTGCTCTTGCAAACAAAACAGGCGGACTTTCCGGTCCAGCCGTGAAGCCGGTAGCAGTGCGTATGGTATACCAATGTGCACAGGCTGTTAAAATTCCGATCATTGGTATGGGTGGCATTGCTAATGCAGAGGATGCTCTGGAATTTATTATGGCAGGCGCAACTGCAGTTTCTGTTGGTGCTATGAATTTTGTAAATCCTTATACGACAGTAGAAGTAGTAGAAGGAATTGAGAAGTTCATGGAAGAGAAGAAGGTTGAAGATATTCATGAACTCATTGGATGCGTGAAATAGACAAGACGAAATACAACTCATAAAATACCTCCACACGGAATATACTTAGGTAGAATAAGTGTGGAGGTATTTTTCGTTGGAATTGTTGAAACAGAATATACATATGGACCGGATAAAATGCCTTGCGGGAACGCAGGTAACATTGGAGAATGATGTCAATATCCCGGATAACAAACCGGATGCAGAAAGTGTCATTTTAAGCAAAGGCATGATTGTGGTGGATGACATCAGGGCTTCGGATAACCATGTATTTTTAAAAGGAAAGCTTTTGTTTTCGTTACTGATACAGTCAGAAATGGGAGGATTGTATGCGGTAAATGGTGAAATCCCTTTTGAGGAACAGGTATATATGGAAGGAATCACTGCAAATGATACGGCAGATATTGTGTCTTCTTTGGAAGATATGAGTGTCAGCCTGATCAATTCGAGGAAGCTCAGTGTACAGGCGGTTGTTGGCTTTAAACTTTGTGTAGATACGCTTTGGGATGAGGAAATGGTAACCGGAATATTGAGCAGTACACAAGAAGATGGCATGGTAGAGTGTCGGAAAAGGAAAAAAGAAGCAGTACAGATTGCTATCCAAAAAAAGGATATTTTTCGTATCAAAGAAGAAATGGAGCTGCCACAAAATTATCCGAATATTATGGAAATCATCTGGAATAATGTGCAGCTGCTGAATGTGGAGTGTAAACTGTTAGAAGAAAAAATTGCCGTACAGGGTTCTGCCCAGATATTTTTGCTTTATGAAAGCGAAGGAGAAGAAGGAAAACTACGCACTTATGAAACAACGATACCTTTCGGCGGAACAATAGACTGCTATGGATGTAAAGAAACACTACTTCCGTCTGTTCGTTTTGAAGCGGGAGTGCCCAATATGGAGGTGCGTCCTGATTTTGATGGAGAAGAGCGTGCTGTTTCCCTGGAACTTGTTTTAAATATGGATATCCGTCTTTTTGAAGAAGATACTTTGGAATATGTAGATGATGCTTATGGAATTGAGAAAGAAATCGAACTTACGAGAAAAGATTCTTTTTATAAGAAGCTTTTGCTCTGTACAAATGACAAATTAAAAGTATCGGGCCAGTTAGAGGCTCCAAAAGTTACAGATGGAATTTTGCAGATATTGCATACAGATGCTGCGGTGCAGTTAGATGAGATGCAGCAGGAAGAAGGGAGACTTACAGCGGATGGGGCTATTCATATGCAGTTTCTTCTTGCAACTGGTGAAAATGATAAACCTTTTGCAAGAGCAGAAGGATATTTACCATTTACTTATGAGACAGATTTACATATGGGAAAAAATAAATGCAGTTTTGAATTACAGCCGGTGTTATCTGCAATTATGACATCTCTGTCAGGAAATGGAGAAATTGAGGCAAAAGCAATCGTGAATTTCAACGTATTGGCATTTGAGAATGTTGCAGAATCCCAAATTGCAGAAATGCGGGTATGGGAGGCTGATCAAGAAAAGCGTAGCAGACTTCCGGGAATTATCGGATATATGGTACAAGAGGGAGATGAACTTTGGGAGATTGGTAAACGTTATTATGTGCCGGTTTCACAGATTTTAGATTTTAATAACTTATCCAGTGAAAATGTTCGTGCAGGGGATAAGATCCTGATCGTAAAACAGGGAAAGAGCAGTGAATAAAAAATAAACGCAGGAAAATGCTTTCCTGCGTTATTTGTGTTCCTGTTTAGTTGCTGTCTGTTGATACTGTTGTAGAGTTTGCAGCTGCCAGATCATCAAATTTCTTCATAACAGCTTCATAAGTCTGTTTGGAAATTTCAGGAAGTTCTCCACCCCATGTTTTTTCAGCCTGCTCGTAACCATTCTTGAATGCTTCACGCATTTCTTCGATCTTATCAGGGTCACCACCTGTCAATGCAGTAGCAAATTCAATGATACGATCGGATGTCTTTTCTACACCCCAGTAGCCGTCCTCTGCAATGTCTTTCTGTGCCTGCTCTTTTGTAGCCGCATCTACTGTGAAATCACCACTTGCAAGGAAAGACCAAATGTCTGTTGCCTGTCCATTTTTTGTAGCCTGTTTTGTAATTAATTGTTCCACAAGCGTTCTTAACTGTGCAGTTCTTGCATCGGCATCCGCTTTTAATTTTGCGATCAATTCTGTGTCCTGCTTGTAAGTCTTTGTCGTAGTTTCTGTTTCTGTAGAAGATGACGGTTCGTAAATAACACCGCTTTCTGCGTTTGTCTTTGTTTCTGTTTCAGTCTTTGTTGTAGACTCGGTTGCTTTTGCTGTCTGGCTGTATGCAGAATAAGCACTTGCAGCATCGAGTCCAGTAACTCCGTTTACATTCATACTCATAATGACACTCCTTCCTCATTACATTCGAAATGAACTACCATCCTTGGTAAAAAATTCTCGATTTTAGGAAATATCTCCTATCTTTTATATATATCGGCACTGAAACGTATAGATATTACCCTAATCGTTGATTTTTTAAAAGAAATTGTATATAATTAAATACAATCTTGTGTATAATGTATACAAAAAGAAAGGTAGACGAAAAAGGTATATGGAACAGCTTAAAATAAATGCATACGCAAAAATTAATCTTTCCTTGGATGTAGTAAGGCGCAGACCGGATGGTTATCACGATGTAAAGATGATCATGCAGACCGTGGATCTGTATGATGTGATCACAATGGAAAAAGCAGAAAGCGGGATTCATACTACCGTAGAAATGGGAAAAAGTTTTACCGCAGGAGGCATGGATGCTCAGGCAGACAAAGTAACAGAGGAGCTTCCGGCGGATGAAAGTAATTTGATATATAAAGCGGCAAAATTGATCATGGACAGCAAAAATATGACCGATGGAGTTAAGATCCATTTGCAGAAAAATATTCCGATTGCAGCAGGAATGGCAGGGGGAAGTACCGATGCTGCTGCTGTTTTCAGAGGAATGAATCAGTTGTTCTCTCTTGGCATGAGTACAGAAGAGATGAAGGAAATGGCGGTAAAAATCGGTGCAGACGTTCCTTACTGTATAGAAGGTGGTACACAGCTTTCGGAGGGAATCGGTGAAATTCTCACACCAATCAAAGGCATACCGGATTTTTATCTTTTGATCGCAAAGCCGGAAATCAGCGTATCGACCAAATATGTTTATGAAAATCTGCATTTAGAAGAGCTTTCCAAACATCCGGATGTGGATGGCATGACAGAGGCAATTCAGAATGGTGAGTTGGATGGTATTGTGTGCCGTATGGAAAATGTATTAGAAAGTGTAACGGTGAAGCAGTACCCTGTCATCGGAGAGATTCGGGAGTTTATGAAAGAACATGGGGCTGAAAATGCACTGATGAGCGGAAGTGGTCCTACTGTATTTGGAATCTATAAAGAAAAAGAAAAAGCAGAAAAAGCAGCAGAGCTTTTGGAAAAAGAAAAGCTGGCAAGACAGATATTCGTTACAACGATAAAGAAAAATGCTAAGGAGGCAGACTAATCTATGAATGGTAACCTTCAGATGAACGGAGATGAATTTTTACCGCTTAGAGATGTGGTTTTTAATACATTAAGACAGGCAATCCTGACAGGAGAATTAAAACCGGGTGAACGTTTGATGGAAATTCATTTGGCAAATAAGCTTGGTGTAAGTCGTACACCAATCCGAGAGGCAATCCGTAAACTGGAGCTGGAAGGGCTTGTTATTATGATTCCAAGACGTGGAGCAGAGGTAGCCGAGATCACAGAAAAGAGCTTGAAAGATGTACTGGAGGTCAGAAGAACGTTAGATGCCTTGTCGGTAGAGCTTGCATGTGATAGAATCAGTGACGAGGAGTTAAGTGCGCTCCGCATGGCATGTTTGAAATTTGAAGAAGCAACCAAAACAAAAGATGCAAGAATCATCGCTAAGGCAGATGTGGCATTACATGATATTATCGTACAGGCTACAGGCAATCAGAGACTGATCCAGCTTGTGAATAATCTTTCGGAGCAGATGTATCGCTATCGGTTTGAATACATTAAAGATGAAAGTGGGCATGCAACCCTTATCGAGGAGCATAGAATTATATATGAGAGCATTTTGAAAAAGGATAAGGATATTGCAGCACAGACTGCGAAGTTACATATCGACAATCAGGAAAAATCGATCATGAAACAGATACAGCTGGAAAAACAGGAAAAAGGAAAAAAAGCAAGAAATAAATAACGAACTGAATAAGGGATAAATTTCGGGTAATACTTTTTACAAAGAACTTTGGAAGGGGTATACCGGAATGAAACAGTTAAAATCTTTTTGTTTATTTATATTTACAGGAGCTATGTGGTGGGGACTTGTTTATCCTGAACTTTGCTTTATGGAAGGTACATATGAAATTGCAGCAGAACCTGCGGTAAGCATTTCAGCAGAACAGGAAACATTAACAGATGAAGATGCTTTCAAGGAGTTATTGGAAGCAGGACCGGAAAAAATAATTGTGAAAAGTAAGATAATGAGGAAATTGAGTCAATGACAGGCAATAGAGAACAACTTCAGAATGCGCCCATTGGTGTATTTGATTCGGGCGTAGGTGGATTGACTGTTGCAAGGGAAATTATGCGGCAGATTCCAAATGAGAAAATTGTATATTTCGGAGATACGGCAAGAGTTCCTTATGGAAGTAAATCAAAGGATACGGTTACAAAGTATTCCAAACAGATCATACGTTTTTTGCGAACCCAAGAGGTAAAGGCAATCGTAATTGCCTGCAATACGGCAAGTGCATATGCTTTGGATGAGATTGAAAAAGAAATGGATATTCCGATCATCGGGGTTGTAAGACCGGGAGCAAAAGTAGCTGCGGATGCCACAAGGAATGGAAAAATTGGTGTCATTGCTACGGAAGGAACTATCAACAGCCAGATTTATTCTACATATATTAAGCAGATCAATAGTAACGTAAATGTGATTGGAAAAGCATGTCCACTTTTTGTACCACTGGTGGAAGAAGGGCTTTTGAAAGATCCGGTTACGGACGAAATTGCAATGCGCTATTTAAGCGAGCTGATCGACATTGATATTGATACGTTGATTTTAGGATGTACCCATTATCCACTCATTCGTTCCACAGTAGGAAAGATCATGGGAGATAAGGTAACGCTCGTGAATCCTGCTTATGAGACAGCAAGAGAATTAAAAGAACTTTTAGAGGCAGAGGATTTACTGAACAAGAAGGAAATCGGACTTGGTGAAAATAAGTATCGTTTCTTTGTAAGTGATGGTGCAGAAAAATTCATGCGGTTCGCAAATTCTATTTTGAAATACGGAATCCTTTCGGCAAAGACGATAAATATAGAGGAGTTTTAAAATGACAAAGGATGTGTTGTTGGCAATCCGGGGACTACAGTTTGATGTGGATCAGGATGAGAATAAAATAGAAACGATTAATCCGGCACAGTATTATAACAAAAATGACCATCATTATGTGGTCTATGATGAAGTTACAGAAGGATTTTCAGAAAGTACAAAAAATATCATTAAGTTTAAAGAGCACTCTATGGATCTGACGAAAAGAGGGCTCGTTAATGTACATATGGTATTTGAAGAAAATAAAAAGAATATGACCAGTTATTCTACTCCTTATGGAAATATTTTAATTGGCATCGATGCTAAAAAAGTGACTTGTACGGAAGAAGAAGAACATATACGAGTCGATGTAGAATATGCATTGGAAGTAAACTACGAACATCTTGCGGACTGTAAGATTCAGATGAATATTCGTGCAAGGGAAGCAGGAATGGAATTATCATAAAGATTACAATACATAAAAAAGAGTTCATCTTGGATGAACTCTTTTTGTGTTATTTCACTGGTTTTGCTCCGGCTTTTTCCTGCATTTTTTCAATATTACGTTTGAAGAAGCCTTTTTTCTTCTGCTCTACTGGAGCATTTTTTCCGTGAAGACCTTTCACTTCTGTAATATAAATACCACTGACAACTGCTTTTACTTCTTTCTTTATCGGAACGGTGTCAAAAATCTTTTCGTCACATACTAAAGACATGATCTGCGGACCAACTTTCGCTTTTACAATTGGAAGTTTGGAACCGCGCAAAAGCTTTGGTGTCTGTTCCAAAACGATGGAAGGAAGACCAGCTTCCTTTAGCTTCATACGTTTCTTATCAATAATAAGCATGGAAACAGTTTGTTTTGAAGCTTCTAACTGTTCTTGTTGTTCAGCTTGTTTTTTCTGTGCTTTTTTTCCGACAAAATATAAAGCAATAACGGCAACTAATAATACAACTAATATGACTATTAATACGATTGATAATGTACTCACGGGGTATCCTCCTAAGAATTTTAATGCAAAATTTATTGTATCATTCTTTTTTTTATTAAGCAAGTAGGATATAATAAAACGAAGGCTTTACATAGTGAGAAAATATTCATGTCCAAAAGTGGACAGAATAAATAGAAAGGGAAATAGATGGAAGAAGTGATTCAGATTTTTATGAGTATATGGGATTTTGTTTCGCCCTATCTCTTAATTATTAATACGCTCTTATCGATTGTTGTAGTATTTTTTCAGAGAAAAGATCCGCAATCGGTTTGGCTGTGGCTTATGGTGTTGAATTTCCTTCCCATTTTAGGATTCATTTTTTATCTGCTTATCGGAGGTGATATGCACAAGAGGAAGATGTTCAAAACAAAGGAAATTGAAGACAGACTGAATGACATCATACGGCTTCAGGAAGATAGCCTGATCAATAAGGAATTGGAGAAACAGGCACCGGAGATCACGGAGTATTCGGACTTGGTACTGTACAATTTAGAGGCTGGTTCTGCGGTGCTTTCTGATGACAATGATGTTACTATTTTTACCGATGGAAATGAAAAGTTCGATGCGCTGATCGAAGATTTAGAGCAGGCAAAAGAATTTATCCATATCCAGTATTACATCATCAAAAATGATGTGCTGTTCAACCGCATTAAAGATGTTCTGATTGAAAAGGTAAAGCAGGGCGTAGAAGTCCGTGTGCTTTATGATGCATTAGGCTGTCGTTCTGTATCGTCAAAATATTGGAAGGATTTGGAAAAGCAGGGAATTATGACAGCAGTATTTTTCCCGGCAGTTTTGAAGCATCTGCAGCTTCGAATGAATTACCGAAATCATAGAAAGATTGTTGTTATTGACAATAAAGTAGGTTATGTAGGTGGTTTCAATATTGGAAAGGAATATATTGGACTGGACCCTAAATTCGGTTATTGGAGAGATACGCATCTGCGTATAGAAGGAACGGCATTACTGCAGTTGGAGACCCGTTTCCTTTTGGACTGGAACTATGCGGCAAAAGAGAATTTGTTTATGAATTCCAAATATATGGAAATTGAAGCAAAAAGTTATAAATCAGGCTGTGAGATGCAGATCATATCTAGTGGGCCGGACTCACGAACGAAGGTCATTCGTGATAATTATGTGCGTCTGATCGGAAAGGCAAGGAAAAGCATTTATATTCAAAGCCCATATTTTATTCCAGATGAAGCAATGCTCACCTCGTTATATATTGCTGTACAGTCTGGGATTGATGTAAACATAATGATTCCATGTAAGCCGGACCATCCATTTGTCTATTGGGCAACGTATTCGTATATTGGCGATCTGGTCGCAGCTGGCGCGAAATGTTATACTTATAACAATGGATTTTTGCATGCGAAGGGTATTATCGTGGATGACAAGGTAATGTGTTATGGAACTGCGAATATGGATGTCCGTAGTTTTGGGCTGAATTTTGAGGTAAATGCGGTAGTGTATAATGAACAAAAGGCAACGGAAATGCGTCAGATCTTTGAAAAGGATCTGGAACATTGTACGCAGATCACAAAGGATGTTTATGCAAGCCGTTCTCTTATGATCAGAATAAAGGAACAGATCAGCCGATTACTGTCTCCACTGCTGTAAGAGAATGGGAAAAATGTGAGGAAATGCTTTTAAGTGAAGGGGTTCTGTGTTATAGTAAGCGTTAGCGGACATAGTAAAATTTGTCCAAAGGACAAGCCTGTTTGTAGGCAGAAGGGTGTTTAATATTATGAAAAGAAAATTAGCAGTTTTACTTTTGACAGCGATGAGTGTATGTGTGATCAGTGCGTGTGGTTCAGAGAAGACAGAAGAAAATCAGACACAGACAGCAGAGACAGAAGCGGAAGCTGAAACAGAAATTGTATTGTTAAAAGATTATGATGCAGAAAGTTATGTGACTTTAAATGAGTATCATGGAATACCAATTACTCTTACAAAACCGACTGTAAGTGAAGAGGATGTGGATAGTTATATTGCAACCCGTTTAAGCTCTCTTGGTGGTGACGAGAATTTTGCCGTTATGGACAGAGCAGTAGAAGAAGGTGACACAGTTAACATTAATTATGTTGGTACTCTGGATGGAGTTGCTTTTGATGGAGGTACAGATGATTCAGAAGCAGGAACCAATTTGGAGATCGGTTCTCACTCTTTTATTGATGGATTTGAAGATGGACTGATCGGTGTTATGCCGGGGGAAACAGTTGACCTGAATCTGACATTCCCGGAAAATTATCAGAGCACAGATCTAGCAGGCAAAGAAACGGTATTTACTGTTACCGTAAATGGTATTGCACCGAAGATGGAAGATCTGACGGATGAAATGGCTGCACTTCTGGATGAAGAGACTACAACCGTAGAGGAGTATAGACAGTCTGTTTTAACGATGCTCACAGAAGAGGCACAGACAGAATTTGATAATTATTATAATAGTTATGTAGAAGATGCGGTTGTCCAGAAGTTGTTAGAGGAGTGCGCTTATACAGAGCTTCCGGCAGAACTGGTTGAAAAATATAAAGATAAGATCATCAGCAGTACAGAACAGTCAGCAGCAATGTATCAGATGGATCTGGAAACTTATATCGTAGCAGCTTATGGTATGGATTATGCTTCTTTTGAAACAATGGCAAATGAATGGGCAGAGCAGTCAGCACAGGAAGCACTTACGTATCAGGCAATTGCCAATAAGGAAAATCTGAATGTAGATGATGCTACTTTAGAAACCGAATTGCAGAATTATGCACAAGGGTATGGTTATACTTCCGTAGAGGAAATGAACGAGAGCATGGGAGTAGATATCAGTGAAGATTATAGAGAATATCTTATGTTCTGCAATGTTTTGGATTACTTGGTAGAAAATGCACAGGTAACTGTGGAATAATAAACATGCCGGTGGAGCGGCAAAAAAGCAAAATGCAGCAACAAAGGGAAGAACTGCATGGAAAGGATTTAGGATGGAATTAACAGATATTAGGGATTTGTACCGCGAGACAGAAAAATATGTGGAAAAGGAAGTGACTGTAGGCGGTTGGGTCAGAAGCAACAGAGACTCAAAAACTTTTGGATTTATTGTTATTAATGACGGAACATTTTTTGAAACCTTACAGGTAGTGTACAGTGATACACTTGAAAATTTTGAAATGGTATCAAAATTAAATGTCGGTAGTGCGATCGTAGTAAAGGGTAAGATCGTAGCAACACCGCAGGCAAAACAGCCATTTGAAATGCAGGCAACAGAAGTGGTATTGGAAGGTGCATCTTCTGCAGAGTATCCACTTCAGAAAAAACGTCATAGCTTTGAATACTTAAGAACTATTTCTCATCTGCGTCCGAGAACAAATACATTCCAGGCAGTTTTTAGAGTTCGTTCTTTATGTGCATATGCAATTCACACTTTCTTTATGGAAAGAGGTTTTGTTTATGTGCACACACCATTGATCACAGGAAGCGACTGTGAGGGTGCAGGAGAAATGTTCCAGGTCACTACACTGGATATGGCAAACCCGCCTTTAACAGAAGATGGAAAAATTGATTACAGCCAGGATTTCTTCGGTAAAGAAACGAACTTAACAGTAAGTGGTCAGTTGAATGTAGAAACTTATGCATTTGCATTTAAAAATGTTTATACTTTTGGTCCAACTTTCCGTGCGGAAAATTCTAATACAACAAGACATGCAGCAGAATTTTGGATGATCGAACCGGAAATCGCATTTGCAGATCTGAAAGATGATATGGTTCTTGCTGAGGCAATGCTGAAGTATGTGATCCGCTATGTATTGGATAATGCACCAGAAGAGATGAATTTCTTTAATCAGTTTGTAGACAAAGGATTGATTGAAAGATTAAATCATGTATTAAATTCCGATTTCGGACATGTTACTTATACAGAAGCTATTAAAATACTGGAACAGCATAACGATGAATTTGAATATAAAGTATTCTGGGGATGTGATCTTCAGACAGAGCATGAGCGTTTCCTGACAGAGCAGGAATTTAAACGTCCGGTATTCGTAACAGATTATCCGAAGGAAATTAAAGCATTCTATATGAAGTTAAACGAGGATGGCAAGACAGTAGCTGCTATGGACTGTCTCGTACCGGGAATCGGTGAAATCATCGGTGGAAGCCAGAGAGAAGATAATTTGGAAATTCTTGAACAGAGAATGGAAGAATTAGGATTAAATAAAGAGGATTATGATTTCTATCTTGATCTGAGAAGATATGGTTCTGTGCGTCATGCAGGATTTGGTCTTGGATTTGAAAGATGTGTTATGTATTTAACAGGAATGTCAAACATCAGAGATGTCATCCCATTCCCTAGAACTGTTAAGAACTGTGATTTATAAGAAAATTTGATTTAGGAGCCCATATGAGAAAAAAGATTAGCCGTTTTTTGAGTTTTATATTAGCGGTTGTTCTGATGACTTCGGTGGTGGTGCCCGTTAGTGCTACCACCATCACTGATTTACAGGAGCAGCAAAAGGAACACCAGTCAAAATTGGATGAAGTGACGAGTCAGATTACTGAGATGGAAGACGAACAGGCAATTTTGGATGAAGAAATCAGTGATTTGGATTCTGAGATTATTAATATGTTTACCAGTATTGACCTCTTAGAAGAAGAAATCAGTGAGAAAGAGGACTCTATTGCTGAGGTAGAAGCAGATATTGCAGTTGCTGAGGCAGATTATGAGGCGGCAAAGGCGGAAGAGGAAGCTCAATATGAGGCAATGAAGGTTCGTATCCGTTATATGTATGAGCAGGGTGATACCGCTTATTTACAACTCTTTTTAGAATCGGAAGATTTTGGCGAAATGCTGAATAAAGCAGATTATGTAGAACAGTTGTATGAATACGATAGAAAGAAATTGGAAGAATATGCACAAGCTAAGGCAGCAGTAGAAGAACTGAAGGTGCAGTTGGAGACGGAAAAACAGACACTGGAAACAGAAAAAGCGCAGCTGGAAACGGACAAAGAAGAGTTAGAAGATCAGAAGGCTTATATGGATACTCTTTTAGCACAGAAACAGGCAGAGTCTGATAATTATGAAACACAGATCGCGCAGGCAAGACAGGAAGCAGCTGTTTATAAGACGAAGATCAAGGAAGAGCAAAAACAGATAGAGGCACTGCAGGAAGAAGAGAAAAAGAAGCAGGAAGAAGCATTGAAGGCACAGCAGACAACAGATGGGACTTCTGCAAGTTCTTCAACAGGAAGCAGTTCCTCAAGTAGTAGTTCTTCGTCAAGTAGTTATACAGCCCCTTCCAATAGTAGTGGAAGTGCCAGTGGGCAGCAGATCGCAAACTACGCTTGTCAATTTGTAGGCAACCCTTATGTGAGTGGTGGAACAAGTTTGACAAATGGCGCAGACTGTTCGGGCTTTACATATCGTGTATACAGTGATTTTGGTTATTCTATTCCGAGAACCTCTTATGCACAGCGAAATGCAGGAGTAGAAGTATCTTATGCCAATGCTCAGCCGGGCGATATAATCTGCTATTCTGGTCATGTGGCAATCTACATAGGTAACGGCAAGATCGTGCATGCAAGTACGGCGGCTACAGGTATTAAGATCAGTAATGCACAGTATAGAGAGATTCTTTCTGTGCGAAGAATTGTATAATAAAAAATTTGAGGCTTTCATCCTAAGGGATGGAAGCTTTTTTGTAAAAGCCGAATAAAAAATAAGCGATTACACATACTAGCCATGAAAAATTTTAAGGAGGAATTCATATGTCTAACATTTCAGAATTGGAATTACAGAATCTTCGTCATCTTATTGGCGGCTATGACACATCCATGGCAAAGATGGAAGAGTACGCATCCTGTGCAACGGACCCTAAAATTAAACAGTTTTTTCAAAAGGGTGCAAAAACAGCGCAGGAAAACAAGCAGACATTAATGCAATTTTTGCAGTAGGAGGAGAAGACATGCAGGAAAAAGTAATCGTGAATGATACACTGGCAGGCATCAATGGGGAATTGGTACGTTTTGGCGAAATGATTCCGCAGACGGAAAACAAAGAGTTAAAGCAGACGTTAAAGCAGTTCAGAAACGCTTGCGAAATGTCGCAGGAAGAGTTGTTTCAGATCGCAAGAGAGAAATCCTATTATGTGCCGGCTTCAAAAGCTACGGAAGAAGAAGTAAAGCATGTGAGAGGACTCTTTACACAGAGCAGTTTATAAGAAAGAGCGGCTTCGGTGTTTGTGCATTTATCGTACATATGCCGGGGCTTTCTTTTTGGAAATTAGTTCACAAGGATGAGATTATTTGCTATAATATAATTAGAAAAGAACGTGTCTATACTTGCGGGGGTATAAAAGGTATAGAAAATGGAGGTATATATATGAGACAGAGATGTAAGAGGGCGTCCTTTGAGGTTGAAGCTGAAAAGTATGAACTTGGCAAAGGCATGGAAGATGGCTTTGAATCATGGACAAAGGTTATTACGAATGGCTGGATCGTAGCAGATGGCTTGGTAAAAGTAACACAGGAGGACGGCAGAATTGTATGTCCGTTTATTCAGAATCGTAGAGGTGTTGTTTTTATCAGAGAGGGCGATTATATCATTTATGAAGATGGTGGAGAGCGTCACTGCTGTGGAGAGGACAAGTTCCATGACAGATACCATCCGGTATAGAGTTTACATAAAATTTTGCATAGAAAATATATTTCGTTTATAAAAGGGATATGCTATAATAAAGGAGCTTGTAGGGCAGGAAAGGTGGTACACAGTATGTTTGTTGTATTGGCAGGCGGTTTATTAGTAATTATTATTGCAGTTATAGTTGCGGTAGTGTCATCCGTGGTTTCAGCTGTAGCCGCCAATGAAGATATCGAAGATTAATTTAAAAAATGAATGAAATGAAAGAGCCTGCTGCCGGGAAGGGTGGAAAGGCTCTTTTTTAACACAGAGGAGTATCGATATGAGTATGGAATTAGTAGTGGGGAGACCTGCAAATGTTGATGGGAGAATGGAGAAGGAGATCCGGGTTTATGATTTGTTGGACAAGCTTGGAATTTCTTATTGGAGAGTAGATCATGAAGTGCTGCCTACGATGGAAGCCTGTAGGGAAGTAGATAAAATATTAGACAGTTTTATTTGCAAAAATCTGTTTTTGTGCAATGCGCAGAAAACGAAATTTTATTTGCTGATGATGCCGGGCGAGAAAAAGTTTAAGACAAAAGAGCTTTCTATGCAAATAAACAGTGCCAGACTTTCCTTTGCAGGAGAAGAATATATGGAGCAATTTTTGGATATTACACCGGGGTCTGTTAGCGTAATGGGACTGATGAATGATAAGGAAGGAAAAGTGCAGCTTTTGGTAGATGAGGATGTAATGGGTGGTGAATACATCGGGTGTCATCCATGTATCAATACTTCCAGCTTGAAGATTAAGACCTGTGATATTTTTGATAAGTTTTTAAAAGCGGTAGATCATGAACCGATTTTTGTAAAATTAAAGGGAGAAGATTAAAAAAAAGCATGTTACACATAGATAGAGAAAAGGCAGAGCGGGTATTTGCAGCATATGTAGAAAATTATAATAGTCAGGATGAAAAGGTGCGTCTTAAAATTGAGCATACCTACCGGGTGGCAGCGCTGTGTGAACAGATCGCAAAAAGTGCGGGATGTTCTGCATACGAAGTGGAGCTGGCATGGTTGACCGGACTTTTACATGATGTAGGGCGATTTGAGCAGCTTAGAAATTATGGCACTTTTAATGACGCGCAGTCTATTGATCATGCAGCATATGGTGCGGATATTTTGTTTCAAGAAGGGAAGATCAGAGATTACATTACAGACAGCGAAGAAGATGAACTGATCGAAAATGCAGTGCGCTTCCACAGTGCGTACAGACTGCCGGAAAGTCTGGATGAGAGAACGAGGAAATTTGGCAATATTTTGAGAGATGCGGACAAGATAGATATTTTGAAGGTAAATGTAGATTTTTCGCTGGAAGATATTTATAATGTAACAACCGAGGATTTGCGTAATGCGGAAGTGACAAAAGAAGTCATGGAGAGTTTGAAGGAAAAACATGCTACACTACGTAGCTTAAAGAAAACTTCTGTAGATCATGTAGTAGGGCACATTTCCCTTGTGTTTGAGCTTGTGTACCCAGAAAGTCTGCGTATTGTGAATGAGCAGGGATATTTGGAAAAGCTGCTTTCTTTCCAATCATGGAATGAAAAGACGAGGGCACAATTTCAAGAGATCAGAGCCATTATGGAAGAATATTTAGCAATAGAGGGTATTCATTAGGGATGAAAAATTATATTTTGATTGTAGAAGATGATAACGATATTAACCGTATGTTGAAAGAACTGTTAGAAGGGCAGGGATATGAAACGGCACAGGCATTTTCAGGAACAGAGGCACTCCTGTATTTGGAAAAAAGAGTGCCGGATGGCGTTATTTTGGATCTGATGCTGCCGGGTATGGATGGCGAAGAGCTGTTAAAGCATATTAAGGAAAAGAACCCGAATACGGCGGTCGTAGTATCTTCTGCAAAGGAAGATGTACAAGTGCGAATTGCGTTATTAAAAGCCGGTGCGGATGATTACATTGTGAAGCCTTTTGATACGCAGGAGCTTTTGGCAAGACTGGAGGCAGTGCTTCGCAGGTTGGGCAGAGAGAAGCAGATAAAAGATGAGGCAGACGGTTTGAAAGATATTGTGCCGGATAGCAGAGTGTTGCAATACAAGGATATTGTTATGCATCCGGAGGATTTTTCTGTGACGGTAGGGGGCAAGCCATTGATGCTGACGAAGCGGGAGTATCTGATACTGGAGCTTCTGATGGAAAATCCAACAAAGGTCTTTACGAAAAGTAATATTTATGAATCCGTCTGGAATGAAGAGTTTTTAGGGGAAGAAAATGCAGTAAATGTACATATCAGCAATATACGTCAAAAGCTTGCAAAGCTTCATCCGGAAGAAACATATATTCAAACGGTTTGGGGAATTGGTTTCAAGATGAATGAAAAACTTTAAGATTTCTTTATACTTTTCCTAAAGTTTCTAAAATCTCCGTTGTTATTATGAATACAAGGTGTTGGACAACAAGGTTGGAAGGACACCTTGTATGAAAGAGGTATACGGGAGGAAACTCTCAGCATTACGGAAAGGGAGAATATGGACTATATATTAAAAACAGAAAATCTAACGAAGATTTATGGAAAAACAAAGGTTGTAAATGCTGTAAATATGCATGTAAAAAAAGGAGACATTTATGGCTTTATCGGTAAGAACGGTGCCGGAAAGACAACCTTTATGCGAATGGTGACCGGACTGGCAGCACCAAGCGAAGGAGAGCTGGAACTGTTTGGGAAAAAAGATCTTGAGAAGCAGCGAAAACGGATTGGAAGTCTGATAGAAAATCCTGGTATTTATCCAAGTATGACTGCCAGAGAAAATTTAGAAGTTGTTAGAAGAAGTCTTGGAATTACAGATAAAAATGCCGTAGATGATATGCTTAAGTTTGTAGGTCTTAGTGATACGGATAAGAAAAAAGTAAAAAACTTTTCTATGGGTATGAAGCAGAGACTGGGCATAGCAATCGCTCTTTTTAGAAACCCTGACTTTTTAGTATTGGATGAGCCGATTAATGGATTGGATCCAGCAGGAATTAAAGAAATCAGAGATCTGCTTTTAAAATTGAATAAAGAAAAAAATATAACCATTTTGATTTCCAGCCATATTCTAGGTGAGTTGTCTAAGCTGGCAACGCGTTACGGTATTATCAGAGATGGTTCTTTGATCGAAGAGTTTTCGGCAGAAGAATTAAATGAAAAATGCCGCAGATGCCAGAAAGTGTTCGTGGATAATGCAGATTTAGCAGTTACAATACTGGAAGACAAGCTGCAAATAACCGAATATGATGTTCCCGAGCAGGGAGTCATCCGCATTTTTTCACATCTGGAACAGAGCGGAAAGATCAATCAGGAACTGGTACTTGGTGGCGTAGAAGTAAAAGAGAGCTATATTGCCGGACAGGATCTGGAAGCTTATTTTATGGATTTACTTGGAGAATAACTGGACTTAGTCAAAATGGAGGTTTAACATGATAAATTTATTGAGTGGAGAATGGTATAAATTAAGAAAAAGTAAGAGTTTTTTGATCTGTTGTGTTGTCATTATTTGTTCTGTATTTCTTGTATATGGAACTCTTAATATAGGGAGTGAATCTGTTTGGGCATCTATGGGAATTATGGATGTATACCAGCAGGTAGTTATTTGCTTTGTTAATATGACCAGCGTAATTTTTAGTGCACTTTTTGTTATCACTGAATTTGTAAATGGTGCAATTAAAAATTTAGTAGGCAAGGGATATTCTAAAGAAAAAATATTTTTGTCAAAATTTATCATGAATTCTGTGGCAGTCGTCATGATGGTCGTATTAAGTGCTATTGTATCATGGGTACTCGGATGCTTTTTCATTGGAACAGAAGGAATAAATGGGGCGTTGATCCGAGATTATGTAATTTTTACCCTCTTGCAGAGTGGGTTGATGATCGCGTTGAATGGCATTGTGATCACACTTTCTGAAGTATGTAGAAATTTAGGAGCTGGCATTTCCATTGGAATTATTATTGTTGGCTTTTCTACCTTACTTTCCTCTGCTTTGGATTTAGTTTTCAATCGTTTTTCCATTTCGTTTAAAGCGACGGATTATTGGGTCGTAGATGTTATGCAAAACTGTCCGATTTCCGGATTTGGAGCGAATGTGGTCATACAAGTGATTTTTGTCATCGTTTTATGGTCCGTTTTAGCTATTGGTGCAGGAATGTGGCATTTTCGTAAAGCGGATATTAAGTAATCCATTTCAAAGGAAAAGATACGTGTGAAGGGGAAGTGACACGTAGAAAGGAAAAAAGTGATGCCATGCAGACAATATTAGTCGGGATTGTGATCTTACTCATTGTAGTGGTAGGTATTTTAACCTTCCGCCTGTGGTCTTATAGGAAGCAAACAGAGCATATTGTAGAGGAACTTTCCATCTTAGCAGAAGAGGATACCAATTATCGGTTATCCTCTTGCTGTGCTGTTGGAAAGACAGAAGAAATGATACAGAAGACCAACCAGATCATTGCACGGCACAGGGAACTGGAAAGAAAACTGAAAAAGGAAAATACTACTTATCGGGAGAGCATTACGAGTATTTCACATGACATCCGTACGCCGCTCACTTCTGCAAAAGGATACATACAGATGCTGCAAACAAAGGACGTCAGTCAGGAGCAAAAAGCAGAATATGCAGCGATAGTGGAAAAACGACTGGATGATGTAACAGGAATGTTGAACCTGCTATTTGAGTATGCAAGAATCGAAGCAGGAGAAATGGTATGGGAGCCGGAACTTCTTAATGCCGGGAACTTATTTGTCGAAGCAATTTCTATGTTTTATGATGATTTTGTAAAAAAAGGATGCGAACCGGAAGTGGAAATATCTCAGTCACCATGTCATATCTGGGGGGATAAACATGCTTTTGTAAGAATTGTGGAAAACCTGATAAAAAATGCCCTTGTACATGGAAAAGGGGAGTATCGTTTATCACTTATCCGTGAAAAAGAGGAAGTCGTGTTGTGTGTTTCCAACAGAACAGACAGTATCGAAGAAAAGGATATAGAACGTATTTTTGATAGGTTTTATACAACAGATCAGTCGAGAAGCAGGAAAACAACAGGACTTGGACTTGCTATTGTAAAGAAGTTTACGGAAAAAATGGATGGAACAGTTGAGGCATCGTTAGCAGATGGCAAGTTTGCTGTAACGGTGAGGCTGCCGCGTATGCGACAGCCTTGAATTTCTATTCCTTAAAAAGAATCTTTATAAGTACGTGCCTGTTCAAATTCTGCTTCCATTTCTTCAGAAGGTTTCTTGGAGCAGAGAGAAACGATCACGATCACAATGCAGGAAACAATAAAGGAAGGTAAAAGCTCATAGATAGCGAAAATGCCGCCCATAGGCTTTAATACCAGTTTCCAGAAAAATACCATAGCGCCACCGGATAACATACCTGCAATTGCACCAGAACGAGTGGTACGTTTCCAGAACAGAGAGAACAGAATGATCGGTCCAAAAGTTGCACCGAAGCCTGCCCAGGCAAAGGAAACGACTTCAAAAATAACACTGTTTTCATCCCATGCAATAAGAATACCGATGAGAGCAATTGCTAAAATAACAAGACGGGAAAGGCGCATGACCTGTTTGTCCGTAGCATCTTTTTTAATAATACCTTCATACAGGTTTTTGGAAACAGAGGAAGCGGCGATCAGCAAATAAGAATCAGAAGAGCTGATAGTTGCTGCCAAAATACCTGCCATGATAATACCTGCAAATACAGGATGGAATAAAAGTTTACCAAGCTGTGCAAAGACATTTTCTGCACCACTCTGTGTAGCGAGTGCCGGATCTACCGGTAAAAGACAACGTCCTAAAACACCGATGAATACTGCTGCAGTTAAGGAGATCAATACCCATACAGTAGCGATACGGCGTGAGCTTTTCAGTTCAGAACCTTTACGGATAGCCATGAAGCGTAAAAGTACCTGTGGAACACCAAAGTATCCAAGTCCCCAGGAAAGGGTGGAAAGAATAGTCAAAAAGTTGTAGGAAGAAGCTTCACCAAACTGTGGAACTCCATTTACTGCCTGCTGTACACCATTTGCATCTACCACTGGTGAAGCCAGACTTGTAAGAGAAAGATACCCTGGAATGTTCTTTGCATTTTCGATGACATTGGATAAACCGCCTGCTGCATTTACACCAAAGAGCAATACACATACAAGGGCTACAATCATGACGATGGACTGCATGAAGTCAGAAGCACTTTCAGCAAGGAATCCACCAAGGATTGTGTAGATCAATACAAATACAGCACCAACGAGCATCATGGAATGATAAGACATTCCAAACAGACCGGAAAACAGCTTACCGCATGTAACGAAACAGCTTGCTGTATAAACAGTAAAGAAAATCAAAATAAAGATAGCGGAGATACCAAGAATCACTTTCTTTTGCTCATGATAACGATTACTTAAAAAATCAGGAATCGTAATGGCATTGCCGGAAACTATAGAGTAACTGCGCAGTCTTTTGGAAACCAAAAGCCAGTTCACGTAAGTACCGATCGCAAGACCGATAGCTGTCCATGCAGCATCTGCAAGACCACACCAGTAAGCAACACCTGGAAGACCCATTAATAACCAGCCGCTCATATCAGAGGCTTCTGCACTCATAGCAGCGACCCACGGACCAAGAGAACGGCCACCTAAGAAATAATTTTCAGAACTAGATTGTGAGCGCTTTGCAAAAAAGACTCCAATCAGGATGACAGCTAACATATAGGCTGCCATTGCAATTAAAATTTCAATTTCAGCATTCACTTTTTTACCTCTCCTCATATAGAAAATTGTATAGTATTGTCATATTTTTGAAAAAAATTAGACGACAAATTATAGCACATAATTTTATGTGTGTAAATTATATGTGTAAATTGCATAACCTCAAAAGAGACTTCATACAATGTAAAAAAGTATTCTGAGGGGATTACCTTTGAAGGATTATATCGAAGAGCGTGCCATCCATATTGCCAACTATATCATTGATTATAATGCTACGGTAAGGCAGACCGCGAAGCAGTTCGGAATCAGCAAAAGTACGGTACATGTGGAGGTAACAAAATAGAACGGTTAGAAAAGAGGATTGTGTGGACAATTGAGTAGGTATAAAAATAATTGTTGACAAAATGATTCATAAGGATTATATTAGAAAAAATATTTTGAGAAAGGAAGCAGAAATATGTTGTTATTTGTAACCGAAACTACATGCAATAATAATCAGACAATGCAGAATAATATGCAGGGTCTTAATGTTGTATGTAAATATTTTGGTTACGAAAAAGAATAAGCTTTCAGAGACAGAATATAGTTATAGTTGTTTTTGACCACTTATCTTTTGGGGTAGGTGGTTTTTTTATTCATCAGGGTCCGGTGAAGCAAGTAAATTTATGAAAAGGAGATTATCTAAACATGAAAACACCAATTATAGAAACTGAGAGAATGATATTAAGACCACTAACGGTTGCCGATGCCAGTGACATATTTGAGAGATGGACTTCTGATGACCGTGTTTCAAGGTATGTCAGATGGTGTACACATAGTTCTGTGAATGACACGATAGAATGGCTTAAATTTGAGGAAGCTGGCAATGATAGCGATAAACAGTATCAGTGGGGATTCACATTAAAGGATAGTGGTTACCTGTTTGGAAGCGGTGGTATCAATTTTAATGAGGCAGAGGGTGTATATGAACTTGGCTATAATATCATGCATAAATATTGGAACCAGGGGTACACAACTGAGGCAGCAAAAGCAATTCTTGAATTTGCCATTGAGGAACTAAATCAGAAAGAATTCGTATCTTGGCATGCAGTAGATAATCCGGCATCCGGAGCAGTAATGAAAAAATGTGGATTTGTTTATGAATGCAACGAAATACATACTAAGTTTGATGGTGTAACTTCTTGGGATACAAAGAAACACAGGCTTATTATAGAGTAGTAATGATAGTGAGATTTTACAGCAAAAAATTGCGAGGAGGTAATAATCATGCGAATTGGTATAATATGCGCAGGTGATATGGAGTTGGCGCCTTTTCTGCCAATAATTGATGAATGCAAAATAACCGAGAAAGCAATGTTGAAATTTTATGAGGGAACAATCCGGGATGTAGAAGTTGTTGCATTATTTTCCGGTGTATGTAAAGTGAATGCGGCGATTGCAGCGCAAATACTAATTGATACCTATCATGTGGATAGTATTATCAATGCCGGCGTGGCAGGTGGAATGGATTCAAGGCTTGATAAATTTGATGTAGCTATTTCAACAGAAGTTGCGTATCATGATGTTGAGGCAGGCATATTAACAGAATTTCATCCATGGCTAGAAACGGTATATTTTAAGGCTGATGCAGAGATGCTTGAAATGTCCCGAAAGGCAGTTACAAAGATAGAACAGAGCTACAAAGTGTTTTGGGGACGAATGGTAACAGGTGAGGCATTTATAACTGATGATGGACGACAACAGATCAATGAAGATTTTACACCATTGACAGTAGATATGGAAACAGCAAGTATTGCTCATGTGTGTCATGTAAATAACGTACCGTTTATTTCAATTAGAAGTGTCACAGATACTGAAACACATAGCGGTTCAGATTATTTTGAGGAGAACTGTGAAAAAGCTTCTATAATAGCAAAAGATATCACAGTGGCGTTATTAGAAGAGATGCGTGCGAAATGTTGAAAAGAGTAAGAAAGTATGAAAGCGACAGTAGTTTTAATTGCAGATAGTGAAGCAGAAAATTTTGGAAGGAAGATGATGCTGGAAGCTCATAAGCATGGAAAAATTGGGTTCGAGATGGCAAGATTACCACAGCATGTCTCTTTAAAACAACCATTTGTTATTTCCAAGTTGGAGGATATGGAAGAGTTCTTTGATGGGTTTGCAAAGGAACTTTCAACCTTTGATATTGAGTTTGTGGATATGGATGTGTTTCCATCAGATGTCTTAGGTGGAGAACCATCAGGATGTATGAGCTTGCGTGTAAAAGAAACACCTCAATTGGTAGAAGCACAGAGACGATTGAATGAAGGTCTATACGAAAAATTTGGTCCCTGTCCGGCAGAACATGACGATGACTATATCTTTCACATGACATTTGCTATTGGCGGTGCCAGGTTTGAAGCATATCAGAGAGCATATGACGAATTGATAAAGCTGGATTATAAGAAGAGTTTTAGGTTTAGTAAGTTGGGATTATTGTATTATGATGATGACAACATTAAGCCGGGAACATATTTCTGCTATAAGGTTTGCGAGTTATAATGTTACTGTGGCGAGGGTGCCTTCACAAATGTCGCAAGCAAGGCAAACCTGTACAGGTTTTGCAATTTCGCTTGTTGTGGAGTAACCCCAATCCCCTTAGGATGTTCAATCGTATTGAACAGCTACGCCCTCATGATATGAGTTCTAAACAAACTCTCCCTTCA
>JAGKTQ010000021.1 GCA_021153325.1 Lachnospiraceae bacterium
TATATATACTATTATAATAGATTTCCTTAGCACTTTCTTGAACAATGTCTTCATTTTTTAAACAAAAAAAGTAAGATAAAAATGAAATAGGATTATTTTGACTTAAGATGCAAAATACCAATAAAGTGAAGAATAAATCAAGGAATAAAGAGATCGGTTTAAAAAGTTATGGAAAACGATATTTAGAATATTCTATACAACGTTCCTTGACGTAAGCAATTGATTATTTTATAATAAAATGAAGTACGCAAAGATAAGGAAAGTGCGTTCAATTATGAGAAAAGAGGAAGTAATAAGCAGCCTATGATTAAAAGTATGACCGGCTTTGGCAGGTGTGAAGTGAGTGAGGGCAATCGCAAGTTTACAGTTGAGATGAAATCAGTAAATCACAGATATCTTGATGTAAACATGAAAATGCCGAAAAAACTGAATTTCTTTGAATCTTCTATCCGAAATGAATTGAAAAATTATATTCAGAGAGGAAAGGTAGATTTATTTATTACCTATGAAGATTTCTCCGAGAACAATGTTTGTATCAAGTACAATAAAGAACTTGCCGGAGAATATATGAAATATTTAAAACAGATGGCAGAGGAGTTTGGCCTTGATAATGATGTACGAGTATCTGCGCTTTCCAGATATCCAGAAATATTGACAATGGAAGAGCAGGTCGTTGATGAAGAGGAACTTTGGAAAGAATTACAAAGAGCCTTGCAGGGTGCAGCAGAAGGGTTTGTTGAGACAAGAATCCGTGAAGGTGAAAATTTAAAAGCAGATCTGCTTGCAAAGTTGGATGGAATGCTTGCACATGTGGATTTTATTGCTGAGCGTTCTCCACAGATCATTGCGGAATATAAACAGAAACTGCGGGAAAAGGTAGAGGAACTTTTAGAGGATACAAAAGTTGATGAGAGCAGACTTTTAATGGAAGTGACTATCTTTGCTGACAAAGTATGCGTGGATGAAGAAATCGTTCGTTTGAGAAGCCATATCGAGACAACGAAAAAAACATTGAACGAGGGTGGAAGCATCGGAAGAAAGTTAGACTTTATCGCACAGGAAATGAACAGGGAAGCGAATACGATACTTTCCAAAGCAAATGATCTCGAGATTTCAAACCGAGCGATTGAGTTAAAAACAGAAATTGAAAAAGTCAGAGAGCAGATTCAAAATATAGAATAAAGAGTGTCAGAATCGGAGGAAAAGGCAGTGAGCAGACTGATTCATATTGGATTTGGCAATATTGTGAATACGGAAAAGATTATTGCCGTAGTAAGTCCCGATTCCGCGCCGATCAAGCGGCTTGTTCAAAATGCCAAAGAAAGAGGAACAGCAATCGATGCCACACAGGGGCGGAAGACAAAAGCAGTTCTCGTAATGGAAAACAATCAGGTCGTGCTGTCGGCACTGTTACCGGAAACCATTGCAAATCGCGCACAGGCAGAGAATGCAGACAATGAAGAATCATAAGCCTGTGGTGTAAGTAAATAAAGATACGATCAAAAATATGACAAATTGAGACAGAGAAAAAGGAGAATGAATTATGTTACATCCATCTTATTCAGATTTAATGAAAGTAGTAAACAGCGAGGTAGAACCAGGAGAAGCAAAAGTAGTAAACAGCAGATATTCTATCGTTATGGCAACTTCTAAGAGAGCAAGACAGATCATCAGCGGTGAAGAACCATTTGTAGATGGTGATATTAACAAACCTTTATCCCTCGCAGTAGAAGAATTGAATCAGGGAAGAATTAAAATTTTAGGTGATGAAGAATAGAATATGAAAATACATTTTATTTCACTCGGATGCGACAAAAATCTTGTTGACTCTGAAATGATGTTAGGGACATTGGCGCAGAAGGGTTACAGCTTTACGGATGATGAAACAGAGGCAGATATTATTATTATTAATACCTGCTGTTTTATTAACGATGCAAAAGAGGAAAGTATCAATACTATTTTAGAAATGGCTGAATTAAGAGAAAGCGGGCAGATAAAAGCATTACTTGTAGCAGGATGCCTTGCACAGCGTTACAAAGAGGAAATTCAGGAAGAAATTCCACAGGTAGATGCTATTTTAGGCACGATGGATATTGCTACGATAGCAGATGCTATTGACGAAGTACTTGCCGGCAATGCCAAGAATCACATTTCTGATTGTAACAGTGCCGTGGTATATGGCAAAAAAAGAGCGGTTTCAACGGGCGGTCATTATGCATATTTAAAAATTGCGGAAGGCTGCGATAAGCATTGTACTTATTGCATCATTCCAAAGATTCGGGGTAATTTCAGGAGTGTGCCAATGGAAGCGCTTGTTGCAGAGGCAGAAGAGCTTGCTAAAGAAGGTGTAAAAGAGCTGATTTTAGTAGCACAGGAGACAACACTTTACGGAAAAGATCTGTATGGAAAGAAAAGTCTTCCAAAGCTGCTTCATGAATTAGCGAAAATTTCAGGTGTTTACTGGATTCGAATTTTGTATTGCTATCCGGAAGAAATTGATGATGAATTGATCGAAGCTATAAAGAAGGAAGAAAAAGTATGTCACTATTTGGACTTACCAATACAGCATGCTTCTGATAATATTTTAAAAAGAATGGGACGCAGGACCAATCAGAAAGAACTTCGTACAATTATAGGAAAACTTCGAAAAGAAATACCGGATATTTGCATTCGTACGACATTGATCACTGGTTTCCCGGGAGAAACAGAGGACGACCATGAGGAACTTCTTTCCTTTGTGGACGAAATGGAATTTGATCGTTTAGGAGTATTTACCTATTCACCAGAAGAAGATACGCCGGCAGCGACAATGGATGAGCAGATTGAAGAAGAAGTAAAGGTAGAGCGCAGGGATGAAATTATGGAACTGCAGCAGGAAATTGCTTTTGAAATGGCAGAAAACATGACCGGAAAAGTAGTCATGGCAATGGTAGAAGGCAAGATCGCAGATGATGATGCCTATGTAGCCAGAACCTATAAAGATGCACCGAATGTAGACGGATATCTGTTCATAAATACGGAAGAATCCCTGATGACAGGTGATTTCGTGAAAGTTCGTATTACCGGTTCGAATGAATATGATTTGATTGGAGAAATATATCATGAATTTACCGAATAAACTCACGATCTTAAGAGTTATTATGATTCCATTTTTTGTATTTTTCATGCTGACAGATTTTGCAGGAACAGCCTCAAAATGGATTGCACTGGCTATTTTTATAGTAGCAAGTCTGACAGATATGTTGGATGGAAAAATAGCGAGAAAATATAATTTAGTTACAAATTTTGGAAAGTTTATGGATCCACTTGCGGATAAGCTTTTAGTATGTGCAGCAATGATCTGCCTGGTAGAAATGGGTAAGCTTGCTTCCTGGATGGTCATTATCATTATTAGCAGGGAATTTATTATAAGTGGTTTCAGATTGATTGCAGCAGATAATGGTGTAGTGATCGCAGCAAGCTACTGGGGAAAATTTAAAACGGTTTTCCAGATGGTCATGATCTGCCTTTTGATTGCAGATATAGAAGTCATTGCTATTGTGACAACGGTTGTCACATGGATAGCGCTTATTTTAACAGTAGTATCCTTGATTGATTATCTGATCAAAAATAAAGATGTTATGAAAGATAATGATTAATTAAGTGATGAAGTAGTATTAAGTTGTACAGGGAAGAATATGGGAAGGAATTGCATATGGTCGTAGAACTGGTTGCAGTAGGAACCGAAATATTACTTGGGAATATTGTAAATACAAATGCGGCGTATTTATCCGAAAAGTGTGCAGGACTAGGTTTATCCTGCTATTACCAGAGCGTAGTTGGAGATAATGAAGCCCGTCTTTTGGAAACAATAAAAAACGCGGTCGGACGTTCTGATATCGTAATCTTATCAGGAGGCTTAGGACCTACAGAAGATGATCTGACAAAAGAAACAGCAGCAAAAGTATTAGGAAAAGAATTATTTTTGGATGAAAATATAAAGGCACAGATACAGGAGTATTTTGCTAAGCGTGGAACAAAGCCTACAGACAACAATTGGAAGCAGGCGATGATTCCGGAAGGAGCTATTGCTGTAGAAAATAATAATGGAACAGCTCCGGGAATTATAATGGAACAGAACGGAAAGCACATTATTTTGCTACCCGGACCTCCAAATGAACTGATTCCCATGTTTGAAAAAAGTATCATGCCTTATTTGAAGGCTTTACAGCCGGGAGTGATCTATTCCAAAACAGTGAAAGTATGTGGCATAGGAGAAAGCAAAGCGGAGACTATGGTGCAGGATATGATTGATGCCCAGACGAATCCGACAATAGCGACCTATGCAAAGACTGGAGAGGTTTACTTACGGGTGACGGCGGCCGCGGATACAGAAAAAGAAGCAAAGCTACTGATTAAGCCGGTAGTAAAACAATTGAAGGATCGATTTGGTAATGCGGTTTATACAACAGAAGAAGAGGTCACTTTAGAACAGGCAGTAGTAGAATTATTGAAAAAACATAATTTGACGGTAGCGACTGCAGAATCCTGTACGGGAGGTATGGTGGCGGCAAGGCTTGTCAATGTGCCGGGTGTTTCGGAAAGCCTGATGGTTGGTTATATTACTTATGCAGATAAGGCAAAACATAAACTTTTAGGAGTCAAAAAAAGTCTCTTAAAGAAGAAAGGTGCTGTGAGTGCGGAAGTAGCAAAAGAAATGGCAAAAGGTGCGGCTGCTTTTTCAAAAGCAGATGTAACGATAGCAACAACCGGTATTGCAGGACCGGATGGTGGAAGTGAGAAAAAGCCAGT
The DNA here is from genome assembly GCA_021153325.1 of Lachnospiraceae bacterium. Taxonomy (GTDB): domain Bacteria; phylum Bacillota; class Clostridia; order Lachnospirales; family Lachnospiraceae; genus RGIG3002. The sequence goes on from JAGKTQ010000021.1 coordinate 4,792, forward strand.
AGGACTTGTGTATATTGCCTGCAATGTCAAAGGTAAGGTAAAGGTAAAAGAATGTCATTTCAGCGGTAATCGCATGAAGATCAGAGAAAGTACGGTTGCAAATGCATTAATATTGATGAGGGAATGCATTTTGGAATATGAAGAAGAATTAATGAAAGCAAGGAAAGCAAAAGATTAAGGAAGGGGAACTGTATATGAATAACAAGAGAAGAAAAAATGGATGGATGGTTGCGGTCGTGATAGCATTGATAGTTCTTATGATCGCGAATGTTTGTGTGGGAGGATATGTAGTTGTTAAATCTGTTGATATAATAGAAGGGGACGAATTGACTCTTACAGAGAATGTTAAAGAAGATGACGACGAAGATGATTTCGATTTTGACTTTGAGTATAGCTATAATGATGACGATGATGATGAAGAGGAATCGGAAGAGACATTAGATGATGACTGGTATGAGGATGACGATGAGGATGACGAGGATGATTCTTATAGCAATGGTGGATTCGATCCTTCTGATTACAGCTATATAGATGAAGATACTGGTGAGGAATATTATAATGGACTGAAAGATGCTATCCGTTATGATCTGGACTATTCTTTATCATGGAAAGAATATGAGTATGATACGGATTATGAAAATGTAGAGATTTCAGCATATTATCCAGAGCTTGAAGGAGATATCCCGAACTTAGATTATATTAACGATTACATATTTGATGAAGTGTTATTTTGGGAAGAAAGTTTTGAAGAATACGTTGATGAAGGATACTTTTACAAAGATGATGAATTCCAGGTAGATGCATTTGCTTATATTACTTATATGGATGAAGAAAAGATGAGTGTTGTATTCTCAGAGTATGGTTATGCAGACGACTATTATATGTATTATTTGTATTCCATTAATATCGATGTGGAAAATGGTGTTATCTTACAGAACTCCAGCATCATTGATATGGATGATGAATTTGCGATAGAGTTCAGAGAACGTAATAAGGAACAGAACCATGCAAGCGGAGCTATCGACGAAATGACAGATCAGGAAATTGTAGAAAATTTAAATGATCCGGCTATGGGTATCGTATTCTATACACCACTTGGATTGGAAGTAGGTATTAATGTAGAAGATGGTTGGTATACTGTAACTTATAAAGATTACGAAAAGTATTTGAAAAAGCTGTAAATAGTATAGTTTATAAGATGGATATAAAAGAGACAGTTTATGGGTGTCCCAAAAAGGTGCTCATAAGCTGTCTCTTTTTTGAAAGGAAGGATTTATCTTGTGTTTTACTTAATATCATGATAAAGTAGATTTATCTTATTCAAATCTGCTTTGCGTATCCGGCACTTCAGCCAGCATTTCAAAGCAAAAAAATAGAAAAAGAATTGAGGTGATGGCATTGAGGGCGGTTTATTGGACACATAATGTTGTATAACAATAGAGTGCTGTTGAGGGAGAAGAAAATAATAAAACTTCCTTGACAAAGACGAACAAATGTTTTATTATCAGTATAACAAGAACGGATGTTCTTATAAAAGGAGATTAAAAGTATGGAAAGAGAAGAAAAGTTAAAGGCATTGGATGCCGCATTAGTACAAATAGAAAAGCAGTATGGTAAAGGTGCTGTTATGAAACTGGGAGATCCTTCCGCACAGATGAATGTGGAAACCATTCCAACAGGTTCTCTGAGCCTTGATATTGCATTAGGACTTGGCGGTATTCCGAAAGGAAGAATTATAGAGATTTACGGACCGGAGTCCAGTGGTAAGACAACGGTTACCTTACATATGGTCGCAGAAGTGCAGAAGAGGGGCGGTATTGCAGGCTTTATTGATGCAGAGCATGCATTGGACCCAGTATATGCTAAAAACATTGGTGTTGATGTAGATAATTTATATATTTCACAGCCGGATAATGGAGAGCAGGCAATGGAGATCACAGAGACAATGGTACGTTCTGGTGCAATTGATATCGTTATTGTGGACTCTGTGGCAGCACTTGTTCCAAAGGCAGAAATTGATGGAGATATGGGAGATTCTCATGTCGGTTTACAGGCTCGTCTTATGTCACAGGCACTTAGAAAATTAACGGCTGTTATTAGTAAATCAAATTGTACGGTTGTATTTATTAACCAGTTAAGAGAAAAAATCGGTGTAATGTTTGGTAATCCTGAGACAACGACTGGTGGTCGTGCATTGAAATTCTATTCTTCTGTACGTCTTGATGTAAGAAGAATAGAATCTTTAAAACAGGGTGGAGAAGTCGTAGGTAACAGAACAAAAGTAAAAGTAGTAAAAAATAAGATTGCTCCGCCTTTCAAAGAGGCTGAATTTGATATTATGTTTGGAGAAGGTATTTCCAAAGTCGGCGATATTTTGGATCTGGCTGCAGAGACGGGAATTGTCAATAAGAGTGGTGCATGGTATGCATATGAAGGCAATAAAATCGGACAGGGTAGAGAAAATGCAAAGCAGTATTTAAAAGACAATCCAGCAGTGTGTGATGAAGTAGAACAGAAAGTACGTGAGCACTTTAATTTAAATGATAAAGGTGCAGAGAAGGCAGAAGGAAAAGCTGCTGATAAGAAAGCTGGTGACAAGGCTGATAAGAAGGTTGAGGCATAATGCTTGTAACGGATATTATTGAAGTCACAAAGGCAAGAAGTAAGGTGTTTATAGACGGAAGTGCAGCGTTCGTTTTGTATAAGGGTGAACTTCGCAAGTATCATGTGGAGAAGAATAAAAATATTGCAGAATCTGACTATAAAGAACTGATGGAAAAAGTATTGCCTAAAAGAGCGAAGCTGCGTAGCATGAATTTACTTCAATCGAGAGAATATACAGAAAAGCAGTTAAAAGATAAGCTGAGGCAAGGTGGCTATCCAGAGGTAGTTATTGATGAAGCAGTGGAGTATGTGAAGTCTTATCACTATGTTGATGATGGGAGATATGCTGCTTCTTATATTGAATACCACATAGAGAATAAAAGTAAACAGCGTATTATACAAGACTTAATAAAAAAAGGAATCCGTAAGGAATGCATTGAGGAACAATGGCAGAATGTAGAGCAACTTGGAGTTGTTGCGGATGAAGAAAAAATGATTTCTGAGCTTTTGGAGAAAAAGCACTATAGTGGGAAAGAAGCAGATATAAAAGAAAGACAGAAAATGTATGGTTTTCTTTTGAGAAAAGGCTTTTCTGCTGAAAAGATCAGGAAAGTAATGAATATGGAAGCTTATTTCTAAATTACTTGACATAACTACTATTTCAGTTTAAAATTTAAGTGTTGTAAAATTGCTAGTTAGGATATCTTATAAAGGTATTCTATGATAGATATTGAACAATGAAAACTAAATAAGGAGGTGCTCCTGTATATGCCGTATGTTTTAGTGGCAGTAGCTGTTACTCTTCTTGTTTCAGTTCCAGTATCCGCATTAGTGGCAACTAATTATCGTAAAAAGGTAGTAGAGTCAAAGATTGGCAATGCTGAGGACAAGGCAAGAGAGATTATTGATGAAGCTCTTAAAACAGCAGAAGCGAAAAAACGCGAGTCCTTACTTGAGGTAAAAGAAGAATCCATTCGTACAAGGAATGAATTGGATAAGGAAGTCAAGGAACGGAGAGCTGAGGCACAGCGTTATGAAAGACGTATTCAGCAAAAAGAAGAGAACATCGATAAAAAAGCAGATGCTATTGAAAAGAAAGAAGCAGGTTTGGCAGCAAGAGAAGAAGCTTTAAATAAGCAGAAGGAAGAAGTTGCTAAACTCAATGAGCAAAGATTACAGGAACTAGAAAGAATCTCAGGTCTTACCTCCGAACAAGCAAAAGATTATTTATTGAAAATTGTTGAAGATGAAGTAAAACATGAAACCGCCATTATGATCAAAGAAATGGAGAATAAGGCGAAAGAAGAAGCAGACAAGAAAGCAAAGGAATATGTAGTTACAGCAATTCAGAAATGTGCTGCTGATCACGTGTCAGAAACTACAATTTCTGTAGTACAACTCCCGAATGACGAAATGAAGGGAAGAATTATTGGTAGAGAAGGACGTAATATCCGTACATTGGAAACAATGACAGGCGTTGACCTTATTATCGATGATACGCCGGAAGCAGTTATTCTTTCCAGTTTTGATCCAATTCGTCGTGAAGTTGCAAGAATTGCACTTGAAAAATTAATTGTTGATGGACGTATCCACCCGGCTAGAATTGAAGAAATGGTGGAAAAAGCACAAAAAGAAGTCGAAGTAATGATAAAAGAAGAAGGTGAAGCAGCGGCACTGGAAGTTGGTGTACATGGTATTCATCCTGAACTTATTCGTTTACTTGGTAAGATGAAATTCAGAACCAGTTACGGACAGAATGCATTAAAACATTCTATTGAAGTAGCTCAGTTATCAGGACTTTTAGCTGCTGAGATGGGACTAGATGTAAGAATGGCAAAACGTGCTGGTTTGTTACATGATATTGGTAAAGCAGTAGACCATGAAATGGAAGGATCACATATTCAGCTTGGTGTAGAGCTTTGTAGAAAGTACAAAGAATCAGCTGTTGTTATTAATGCAGTAGAATCTCATCATGGAGATGTAGAACCTCAGTCATTGATTGCATGTATTGTACAAGCTTCTGATACAATTTCTGCAGCAAGACCGGGCGCTAGAAGGGAAACATTAGAAACCTATACTAGCAGATTAAAACAATTAGAAGATATTACAAACAATTTCAAAGGTGTTGACAAATCTTTTGCTATTCAGGCAGGTAGAGAGATTCGTGTTATGGTAGTTCCAGAACAGATATCTGATGCTGATATGGTATTATTAGCGCGTGACATTTCTAAACAGATTGAAGCAGAGTTAGAATATCCAGGTCAGATTAAAGTAAATGTTATAAGGGAGTCTCGAGTTATTGATTATGCTAAGTAAGAGATAACATTCCTTATACAACAAACTGTAAATAGCATATTGGTGGAGGGTTTGAAGTTCATTCAAGCTCTCCACTATTTTTTTGAGAAATTGTATATAGTAATAAGTGAAGGAGGACACGATGGTACCAATATTAGCAAAACAGGCAATTAATATTAAAAGTAAACATAGTACCAATATTATTTTGGGTAATTATGAATGTGGATATGCATTAGGATTGATTGTTAACTTATCAGGAATATTGTTCCCTGCGGATTATAATAGTGTTGAGGATCTGAGAGTAAAAGTACTGACACTTTTGGAAGATTATACGCCAAAAGATGAAAGAGAAGAAAATTTGATTCATATGTTAAAAGAATATAAAGCAGATGATAATTTAGATAGTCAGGTCGGTGAACTGATTAATATGGGATTAGGGGAAAAGAAACCGTGGGTGTAATAAAATAGAAAATATTTAAAAAAAATCTTGTGTATTACAGGTTCATGTAGTAAAATGAACAAAGTGTGTATGATTGTATACGATTATGCAGAGTGGAACTGTGATGCACACAGGTTGTTATTAATTAAGATTAAGAAGATTATAGGACGGTGGATTTTATGGCATTAACGTTATCAAAAAAAGCACAAGCAGTAAAACCTTCATCAACATTAGCTATTACTGCAAAAGCAAAAGAGTTAAAGGCACAGGGAATTGATGTAGTAGGATTTGGTGCAGGTGAACCAGATTTTAATACACCTGAGAATGTATGTAATGCTGCAATAGAAGCAATTCAGAATGGATTTACCAAATATACTCCGGCTTCAGGAACAAATGAGTTGAAAGAAGCTATATGCAAAAAATTCAAAGAATTCAACGGACTTGACTATAAACCAAATCAGATTGTTATAAGCAATGGTGGAAAACATGGTTTGTCAAATGTTTTTGATGCACTTTTAAATCCAGGTGATGAAGTTATTATTCCGGCACCTTACTGGTTAAGCTACCCGGAAATGGTAAAATTATCAGATGGTGTTCCGGTCGTGATTACAGGAACAAAAGAAAATGGATATAAAGTAACAGCAAAACAGGTAGAAGAAGCTATTACAGATAAGACAAAAGCACTTGTACTGAATACACCAAGCAATCCTACAGGAATGATCTATACAGAAGAGGAACTTCGTGCGATTGCAGACGTAGTTGTTAAAAAAGATATTTATGTTGTTGCTGATGAAATGTATGAGTACTTAATTTATGGTAATGAGAAACATGTCAGCATTGCATCATTTAATGAAGAAATTTATAAGAGAACGATTACTTGTAGCGGATTATCAAAGAGCTATGCGATGACAGGATGGAGAATCGGTTACACAGGTTCTTCACCAGAAATTGCTAAGTTGATGAGTTCTATTCAGTCTCATGCAACTTCTAATCCAAACTCTATTGCACAGGCAGCTGCAGTGGAAGCATTGAATGGACCACAGGATATGGTAGAATCCATGAAGGCAGAGTTTGATAAACGTCGTCAGTATATGTATAAGAGAGTATGCGAAATGCCTTATGTGAGTACATTAGAGCCGAAAGGAGCATTTTATGTATTCATTGATACAGAAGAAGCATTAGCAAAAGAATATAAAGGAGAGAAGATTGGAACAACTGCAAAACTTGCAGAAATTCTTTTAGAGGATTATGCGGTTGCTGTTATTCCATGCGCAGATTTTGGATTCCCTGATTATATTCGTCTTTCTTATGCGATCAGCATGGAACAGATTGAAAAAGGATTAGACAGAATCGAAAACTTCTTGAAAACTTTATAAGAGTGGTGTTTGAAATGGAAGAATTTAAACGTCTTGATAGAAAACTTGTTTTCAAAGGAAGCATTATAGATTTTTATAAGGATACGGTACAGGTACCGAATGGCAACGTAGTAGAGTGGGATTTTATTGGTCATAAAGGTGCGGCTGCGGTAGTACCAGTCACAGAGGATGGCAAAATCCTAATGGTGCGTCAATATCGTAATGCATTGGACAGATATACTTTGGAAATTCCGGCAGGCGGTCTGAACTCTCCATCAGAGCCTATGATAGAAGCAGCGGCAAGAGAATTGGAAGAGGAAACAGGTTTTTCCTGTGATCATTTGGAATTTTTGATCTCTGTTCGTACCACGGTAGCATTTTGCAATGAAAAAATTGAGATTTTTGTCGCGAAAGATCTGAAAGCCGGTACACAGCATTTAGATGAAGATGAATTTATTAATGTGGAAGCATACGATGTGGAAGAGCTTTGCCAAATGATCTATGATGGAAAAATAGAAGATTCCAAGACAATTTCTGCAATCATGAGTTATAATAATAAATATGTGAAATAGAAATTTATAAAAGTGCACACTGCCTTGTTTTGTGAAAGAAATTTTGCAAAGCAAGGCAGTTTTGTATTTTTTGGAAAGACAGGCATATAATTTTAGAAGAATGAGCAGAAAGGAAAGTGGAATGAAAAAAAGAAAGGAAGGAAATATTCATGGGACATGGATATTGCTTTATGGCATTTTTTTTGCTTTGGGAATCTGTATTACCACCTTGTGGAAAGATGAACTGATAGAGAAGAGCGGTTTTTTAGGAGAATATACGCTTTTGTGTATGAGACAGGTCAAAATGAATTATACAGATTATTTTCTGTATTTGCTTCAAAAAAGAGCGGGAATAGCAATATTTCTTGCGATTTTGTCTTCTACCTATTTGGGTCTTGCAGGAATTTATATATATATTGGATGGCTTGGAATGGCAACCGGAATTTTTCTTACAGGAGCAGGAATTCGCTATGGAACAAAAGGGATATTGCTGTTTTTGGGCGGAATGATGCCACACCAGATCGTATTGATACCAGCAGGAATTATTTTAATCTGTTGGTGTTATCAAATGTGTGTATCATTGTATTATCCTGGAAAAGCATCAGAACCTGTTTACGGAAGCAAAAAGCAGTTCGTTATAAGGAAAATCGTGCAGTTTCAAATCATTTTAGGAGTTGTCATAATTGGCTGCTTGTTGGAGTGTTATGTTAATCCATTTATCATTACAAAAATATTAAAAATTTTTTAAATAAAATTTTCTACATTTAGTTATTAAGAAAATGTGACAAACGATATGTTGTGCTTTTTTTGAAAAACGTTGATTTTACGCGAAAATCCGGTAAAATATTCGTTGATTTTATCAAAATTTCTTATTATAATGAAGAGTAATCAGCGTTGGATTAACATAATTACCTTATGAGGAAGGGCAGTGCCAAATGGAGAAACATATTAATTCGTTCATTTCATATTTACATAATGTGAAAAAGACATCTAACAATACTGAGATGTCATATCGCAGGGATTTGAACAAATTAAATAAATATTTAGAAGTGCGTAATATTCAGGAAATTCAAAAGGTTACGCGTGAGGATTTGTGCGCTTATATTCTCTATTTGGAAGAAAATAATTTTGCGGCTGCGACGATTTCCAGAAACATTGCATCTATTAAAGCATTTTATCACTTTTTGGCAAAGGAAGAAATTGTCAGTGAGGATATTTCGGATGCATTAAAGGCACCCAAAATTGAAAAGAAGATGCCAGAAATTCTTTCTACGGAACAGGTGATTAGATTATTGGAACAACCGAATGGTGACAGTCCGAAGGAAATCAGAGATAAAGCAATGTTAGAGCTTTTGTATGCGACGGGAATTCGTGTTACAGAGCTGATCACACTTAAAACCGCAGACGTTAATTTACAGATGGGATTTTTAGTCTGCAGGGATGGAAACAAAGAACGTATTATTCCATTTGGAAACGAAGCAAGAAATGCTTTGATTCGTTATATTGATGGAACAAGGGAAATAATGGTGGAAGATAAAAATTCCAATATTTTATTTGCCAATTGTTCCGGACAGCCTATGAGCAGACAAGGTTTTTGGAAATTGATCAAATTCTATGCAAAGAAAGCGGGTATTGAAGAAGATATTACACCACATACGCTGCGTCATTCTTTTGCAGCACATTTAGTAGAAAATGGTGCTGATCTACGAAGCGTACAGGAAATGCTTGGACATTCGGATATTTCCACAACACAAGTATATGCAAACATGAATCATAATCGCATCAGAGAGGTGTATGCAAAAGCACACCCAAGAAGTTGATAGCGACAAAAATAGAAAAAGAATTGAGTTATAATAAAAAGGGATGTTCACTTTCGTTGTGAACATCCTTTTTGCTCTTTTTTGCTTCTTATTCGTATTCTGCAATATCGTAAATCAAGCGTTCGCTTTCTTCCCAACCAAGGCAAGGATCGGTAATGGATTTACCATAAACACCACCGCCAACTTTCTGGCATCCGCCTTCAATATAGCTTTCGATCATAACACCTTTTACAAGGCTATGAATATCAGCATTGAGCTTACGGGAGTGCATAACTTCTTTTACGATTCGTACCTGCTGTTCATACTGCTTATTAGAGTTATTGTGATTGGAGTCAATAATACAAGCAGGATTTTTTAAATCTCTTTCATTGTATAATTCAAGCAGTGTATACAGATCTTCATAGTGATAGTTGGAAAGGCTTCTACCATATTTATTTACGGAACCACGTAAAACAGTATGAGCAAGTTCGTTACCTGATGTATTTACTTCCCAGCCTCTGTAAATGAAAGAGTGTGGCTGCTGTGCTGCATAAACAGAATTTAACATGATGGAAAAATCACCACTGGTAGGATTTTTCATACCGGCAGGAACATCAAAACCACTTGCGGTAAGACGATGCTGCTGATCTTCTACAGAACGAGCGCCAATTGCTACATAAGATAAAATATCAGATAAGTAGCGGTAATTTTCAGGATAAAGCATTTCATCAGCAGCGGTGAGTCCGGATTCTTCGATAGCGCGAATATGCATCTTACGCATCGCGATCAGACCGCCAAGGAAGTCTTCCCCTTTTTCAGGGTCTGGCTGATGAACGATTCCTTTATAGCCATCACCAGTAGTACGAGGTTTGTTCGTATAGATTCTAGGAATCAAAATTAATTTGTCTTTCACCTGCTCATTTACTTTAGCAAGACGATTTACATAATCACAGACAGAATCTTCGTTGTCTGCGGAACATGGTCCAATGATAACGAGAAATTTATTGCTTTCTCCAGTAAATACTTTACGGATTTCTTCATCACGTTCTGCTTTTAATGCAGCCAGCTTTTCCGGAACCGGATACTCGTTACGAATTTCTTCCGGAGTCGGAAGTTTTTTTACAAATTCAAATGACATTTCATAAAACTCCTTTGTGTACTTATTTTGTGTATTTATTCGATCTTACTAGCTCAAAACAAACTCCATTATAATATAGAAGTGATAAAAGCGCAAGAAAACGCTTTAGTGTATTAAAATAAATGCACAAGATCAAGTTGGATTTAGATAATGTTTTACAAAACCGATTTCCATAAAAGTAATAACAAGCTCACTGGCTAAAAGTCCCCACATATATCCTTTTATGCCAAGGAGCGGAATGGCACAGAAAACAAAAGCAAGCCGGATGAGCAGACCGACTACGTTGCAGAAAAAAGTAGTGCCCGGTTTTCCAAGTCCATGTAATATACTGGACATTGTGGAAGAGATATAAAGAAAAGGACAGATAAAGCTCAACGTAAGAATAAAGGAGCCGGCAGAAGGGCTGTCGAATAAAAAATTTCCCAGTGGTTTGCCAAAAAGCAGAAAAAAAACGGTGCAGAAAATTCCGAATAAGGAGCAGTATAATATGGATTTATCTACAGCTTTTTTGATCTTTGCGTAATTTTTACTCATTTCCGCTTCAGAAATGATCGGAAGCAACAAAACAGCGACCGAATTGGTCAATGCACAGGGGAATAAAATGAGGGGGAGAGCCATACCGCTTAAAATGCCATAAATGCTAAGTGCTTCTGAATTTGTAAGACCATGCAATTGGAGCATGGAAGGAATATAAACGGCTTCTACGCTTTGCAATAGATTGACAACGATTCGGTTCGCACTTAAAGGAATCGATAAAAATAATATCTGCTTTGCAGTGGAAAGTACTTTTTTTGAAGGAGAAATCAGGTAAGCGGAGGCGGTTTTTACCAAGGCCTCGCCTAAATATTTCGAGGAAAATCGGAAAAATACCATAATGCCGGAAATCAGAGCAGAAACAACTTCACCTATTAACAGTCCGATTAATGCAAGGGAGATGGAAGGGGGATTTGCGGCAGTAAAAAAAAGATGATAGATCAAGTAAACAGAGCCAACTCGTGCTGCTTGTTCAGCAAGTTGTGTGATTGCAGGCACAGATGTCTTTTGCACACCATAATAGTACCCGTTGATACAGGAATGCAGAGCACCAAAGGGAAGGGAAAGTGCAAAAATTCTAAGGAGTGGAGCACAACGGATTTCTAAGAGCATGGTTTCTGCTAAAAATTCGGAATAGTTATATATGTATAGGGAGCAAAGTACCGACAGAGAGCCGGAAATAAAAATGCCAGTGTATAAAACACGTAAAGAAGATTTATAATCATGAGTAGTTGGTTCATTTGCGACAAATTTGGAAATGGCAGTTTGAATACTGGAACAGCTGATGGAGTAAGCGAGGGTCATGATCGGCGAAATAAGCTGGTAAATGCCCATTCCTTCTTCGCCGAAAACATGACTTAAAAAAATACGATAAAAAAAGCCAATAACACGGCTGATAAGTCCAGTGAGAGTTAAAATAAAGGTGCCCTTGATCAGGGATTTGTATTTGCCCATAGAAAGACCTTAAAAATTTATTATTGATAATTATATGCTGTTAGGCTTATTGACAGAACATAGGCAGGGTGATATATTGTATCATATAATTTCGAGAGAAATACTAGGAAATAAAAGAAAGAAGCAGGTAAAAAAATATGGGAAAGACTATTTATTTAGATAATGCAGCAACAACAAAAACAGCACCGGAAGTAGTAGAAGCCATGCTGCCATATTTTACACAATATTATGGAAATCCGAGTAGCATTTATACGGCAGGCGCAGAAGCAAAGAAGGCGGTGAATCATGCGAGAGAAAAGATTGCGCAAACGCTTTCGGCTGCACCGGATGAAATTTATTTTACTGCGGGAGGTTCAGAAGCGGATAACTGGGCAATAAAAGCGACTGCAGAAAGCTATGCTTCCAAGGGAAAACATATTATTACTTCAACGATCGAACATCATGCAGTGCTTCATACTTGTCAGTATTTAGAAAAACATGGCTTTGACGTGACTTATATAGAGGTGGATGAGAATGGTATTGTAAAACTGGATGCATTAGAGGCAGCGATCCGACCGGATACGATATTGATCAGTGTTATGTTTGCCAATAATGAGATTGGTACTATACAGCCAATAAAAGAAATTGGAGAAATCGCAAAGAAACATGGTGTTCTTTTTCATACAGATGCGGTACAAGCATATGGTCAGCTCCCGATCCATGTAGACGAATATCATATTGATATGCTCAGTGCCAGCGGACATAAATTGAACGGACCAAAGGGGATTGGTTTTTTGTATATCCGAAAGGGAGTCAAGAGCCGTTCTTTTGTACATGGAGGTCAGCAGGAAAGGGGACGCAGGGCAGGAACAGAAAATGTGCCTGGAATCGTTGGAATGGCAGCAGCTGCTGAGAGAGCTTATGCACAGCTTAAGGAAAAGACAAAAAAAGAGTCAGAGCTTAGAGAGTATTTGATCACAAGGATAGAAAAAGAAATTCCCTATTGCAGATTGAATGGAGACAGGAAGAGGAGACTGCCAAACAACGTCAATTTCAGTTTTCGTTTTATTGAAGGAGAATCTCTTTTGATCATGCTGGATATGAAAGGAATTTGTGCTTCCAGTGGTTCGGCATGTACTTCTGGTTCGTTAGACCCGTCCCATGTTCTTTTGGCGATTGGTTTGCCACATGAGATTGCACATGGTTCTTTGCGTTTGACAGTATCTGAAGAAAATACAATAGAAGAAATGGATGATGTTGTGGATGCGGTAAAGGGAATTGTAGAAAGACTGCGTGAAATGTCACCTCTTTATGAGGATTTTGTAAAAGCAGAAAAAAAGAAATCATAAATTTAAGTAGAATTTGGAGGAAGAATCATGTATAGTGAAAAGGTAATGGACCATTTCTCGAATCCGAGAAACATGGGTGAAATAGAAAATGCAAGTGGTGTAGGTACAGTGGGAAATGCCAAGTGTGGCGATATTATGAGAATGTATCTTGATATCGATGAGGATCATATTATCCGTGATTGCAAGTTCAAAACGTTTGGCTGTGGTGCAGCGGTAGCAACAAGCAGCATGGCAACAGAGCTTGTCAAAGGGAAAACGATACAGGAGGCATTGGAAGTGACAAATAAAGCAGTCATGGAAGCATTAGATGGACTTCCGCCTGTAAAAGTACACTGTTCCTTGCTGGCAGAAGAGGCAATTCATGCAGCACTTTGGGATTATGCAGAGAAAAATCATATCAAAATAGAAGGACTGCAAAAGCCAAAGTCTGACATTCACGAAGGCGAAGAAGAGGACAATGAGTATTAAAAAAGGAAAAGTTGTAGTAGGTATGTCCGGTGGAGTGGATTCCTCCGTGGCAGCTCTGCTTTTAAAAGAACAAGGATATGATGTGGTCGGTGTGACCATGCAGATATGGCAGGATGAGGATGCCTGCAGCATTGAAGAAAACGGAGGATGCTGCGGGCTTTCTGCCGTGGATGATGCAAGAAAAGTGGCAGAAAAGTTGGAGATTCCCTATTATGTCATGAATTTCAAAAAAGAATTTAAAGCCAATGTAATGGATTATTTTGTTGAAGAATATTTGAGAGGACATACACCGAATCCGTGTATTGCCTGCAACCGTTATGTGAAATGGGAAGCACTGTTAAAGCGAAGTCTGGAAATTGGTGCAGATTATATTGCAACAGGACATTATGCAAGGATCGAGCAGCTCACAAATGGAAGATATGCAATACGAAATTCGGTTACGGCAGCGAAAGACCAGACATATGCATTGTATAATCTGACGCAGTATCAGCTTGCACATACTTTGATGCCGGTAGGAGCTTATCCAAAAGAAGAGATCCGAAAGATGGCAGAGGAGGCAGGATTGCCGATTGCACATAAGCCAGACAGTCAGGAAATCTGTTTTGTACCGGATAATGATTATGCATCCTTTATTGAAAGAGAAGCAGGAGAGCGCGTGCCGGGAATGGGTAACTTTGTGACGAAGGATGGCATCATTTTAGGACAGCACAAAGGAATTACCCATTACACGATCGGACAGCGTAAGGGCTTGAATCTTGCTATGGGGCATCCGGTATTTGTGACCCAGATCCGTCCGGAAACGGATGAAGTTGTGATCGGTGAGCATGAAGATGTATTTTCTACGGAATTAGATTGCAATAAATTGAATTTTATGTCGATTGCAGAGCTGGAGAAGCCGAGAAAGGTTCTGGCAAAGATACGTTATGCTCATAAAGGTACGATGTGTACCATTGAAAAGACAGGGGAAGATACGGTGCATTGTACGTTTGATGAACCAGTGCGTGCCGTGACAAAAGGACAGGCAGTGGTATTTTATGATGGCGAGTTCGTGCTCGGTGGAGGAACTATTATATAATAAATAGATAGAAAAATGCCGGAACAGAGTGGATACTGTTTCGGCATTCTTGTTAGATGCGTTTAAATTCCGGCATTCTTTTTTCAAATACGGTATAATATTTAAAGCCACATTCCAGAAGCATTTCGGCTGCCCTGTCAAAACGGTCGGCGATACGCAAGGTGTCGTGAGCGTCACTTCCTACCGTAATGATCTCACCGCCCAGTTCTCTGTAGCGTTTCAAAATTCCCATGCACGGATTCGCTTCCTTTAATCCTTTGGCGAGTCCTCCTGTATTGATTTCAATGCCTTTCTCTTTATCAATCAGAGTTTCTAAAATTTTATCTAAAATGTCTTTGTATTTTTCGTAGGAATAATCTTTATCCTGATTCGGACCGTAACGGACTACATAATCCAAATGACCATAAACATCATAGTTAGAGAAAGATTTTATATTTTCTAAAATGGAGTTAAAATACTCGCGATAAGCTTCTTCTTCGGAACGACCTTCATAAAAGGAATCCCAGAAGGGGTCTTTTTTGTTGCAGATATGAGAAGAGCCAATGACAAAGTCAAAATCGTATTCTTTGATATAACGGGCATTTTCTTTTGCAATATGAGGCTGTAGGCCTAATTCAATGCCAAAAAGGACTTTAATTTTGTCTGCATATTTTTCACGGTAACGGATCACATCAAAAAGATAAGAATCCGTATTTACTAAAAACTGGTTTTCCGGGTCTCCTGGAAGTGAAGGAAAATCTATATCCATATGCTCGGTAAAACAAATCTGTGTAAGTCCCAGATCAATTGCCTTTAAAATCATGTTTTCCATAGGCTCTTTGGAATCTGTGGAATGAGATGTGTGTAAATGGTAATCTGCACGTATTGCCATAGTAGTGAATCCTTTCTACTAAAATAAGTTTTTGTTGACAAAATTCCTGTCAACAAAATTCAGTGTAGAACAAAAGAAAGAAAAAGGCAAATACAAATGAGAGAACTTGCAAAAGATTTACTTATGTAAAATATTTGAAAAACCAGCATGAGGATTAGCGAAAAACAAAGAACAAAGGAGGTACGAAAGCGGGTTTTTGAAAATATTTTTATTATTTTTCTTTTACGTCTTGAATTTTTGGGATAAATTAGGTAAAATGATTCTGCTGACAAAATTTTGTCAATCCTTTTTGTATGTTTAAAAATGGACAAGGGTGGCAAAATAATATAAGATTATTCAATTTCAGGAGGATACTAAAATGGCAGTAAGAGTAGCAATTAATGGTTTTGGTCGTATTGGTCGTCTTGCATTCAGACAGATGTTCAATGCAGAAGGATATGAAGTTGTAGCAATCAACGATTTAACAAGCCCTTCTATGTTGGCTCACTTATTAAAATATGACTCTTCACAGGGTAAATACGCTTTAGCTGATACAGTAGAAGCAGGTGAAGATTCTATTACAGTTGACGGCAAGAAAATCACAATCTACAAAGAAGCAGATGCTTCTAAACTTCCTTGGGGAGAATTAAAAGTAGACGTTGTTCTTGAATGTACAGGTTTCTATACATCCAAAGATAAAGCTTCTGCTCACATTACAGCAGGTGCTCGTAAAGTTGTTATTTCTGCACCAGCAGGAAATGACCTTCCTACAATCGTTTACAATGTAAACCACAAAACATTAAAACCAGAAGATACAGTTATTTCTGCAGCTTCTTGTACAACAAACTGTTTAGCACCTATGGCTAAAGCACTTAACGACTGTGCTCCAATCATGAGCGGTATCATGACAACTGTTCATGCTTACACAGGAGATCAGATGATTCTTGACGGACCTCAGAGAAAAGGTGATTTAAGAAGATCTCGTGCAGGTGCTTGCAATATCGTTCCTAACTCAACAGGTGCTGCTAAAGCTATCGGTTTAGTAATTCCTGAATTAAACGGTAAATTAATCGGTTCTGCACAGCGTGTACCTACCCCTACAGGTTCAACAACAATCTTAGTTGCTGTAGTTAAAGGACAGGTAACAAAAGAGCAGATTAACGATGCTATGAAAGCAGCTGCAACAGAATCTTTCGGATACAACACAGATGAAATCGTATCCAGCGATATCGTAGGTAGCACATACGGTTCTATCTTCGATGCAACACAGACAATGGTTGCTCCTATGGAAGATGGAAATACTCAGGTTCAGGTTGTTTCTTGGTATGACAATGAAAACAGCTACACAAGCCAGATGGTTCGTACAATTAAATACTTCAGCGAGTTAGCATAATTCCAGAAGTTTTGTACAATTTAAAAGTGTCAAGTACACTGGTAAGACTTTAATGGTCCGGCCTTATGGGCCGGACTGTTTTGCTATAAAAGATAAATAAACCTATAGGAGGGTATCAAAATGTCTTTAAACAAAAAATCAGTAGATGATATCAATGTAGCAGGAAAAAGAGTTTTAGTAAGATGCGACTTCAACGTACCATTAAAGAATGGTGAAATCACAGATGAAACTCGTATTGTAGCAGCTCTTCCTACAATCAACAAATTAATTGGAGATGGTGGAAAAGTTATTCTTTGCTCTCACCTTGGAAAAGTTAAAAACGGACCAAACGAAGGAGAATCTCTTGCACCTGTAGCAAAAAGACTTTCCGAAAAACTTGGAAAAGAAGTAAACTTTGTTGCTGATTACAATGTAACAGGTGAAGCAGCTACAGCAGCAGTTGCAGCTATGAAAGAAGGAGATGTTGTTTTATTACAGAATACACGTTTCCGTGGCGCAGAAGAAACAAAGAATGGTGAAGAATTTAGCAAAGAATTAGCAGATCTTGCAGATGTATATGTATGTGATGCTTTCGGTTCTTCTCATAGAGCACATGCTTCCGTAGCAGGTGTTACAAAATTCATCTCCGAAAAAGGTGGAGAAAATGTAGTTGGTTACTTAATGCAGAAAGAAATCGAATTCCTTGGAAATGCAGTAGAAAATCCAGTAAGACCTTTCGTTGCAATCCTTGGTGGTGCTAAAGTGGCAGATAAATTAAATGTTATTTCTAACCTTCTTGAAAAATGTGATACACTTATCATCGGTGGTGGTATGGCATACACATTCTTAAAAGCACAGGGTTATGAAATCGGAAAATCTTTAGTAGATGATTCTAAACTTGATTACTGTAAAGAAATGATGGAAAAAGCAGAAAAACTTGGAAAGAAATTATTACTTCCAGTTGATGCGGTTACAATCGTTGATTTCCCTAATCCAATCGATGCTCCTGTTGAAGTTGAAACATATGATGTTACAAATATGCCAGCAGACAGAGAAGGATGCGATATCGGACCTAAGACAGCAGCTCTGTTCGCAGAAGCAGTAAAAACTGCTAAGACTGTTGTATGGAACGGACCGATGGGTGTATTCGAAAACCCAACATTAGCAGCAGGTACAATCGCAGTAGCAAAAGCATTAGCTGAAACAGATGCAACAACAATCATCGGTGGTGGTGATTCTGCAGCAGCTGTAAATCAGTTAGGATTTGCAGATAAGATGAGCCATATTTCTACAGGTGGCGGTGCTTCACTTGAGTTCCTTGAAGGAAAAGAACTTCCAGGTGTAGTAGCAGCTGACGATAAATAATGATTATAATAAAAGAAAAAGAGGTTTAAAATAATGGCAAGAAAGAAAATTGTAGCCGGAAACTGGAAAATGAACATGACTCCAAGTCAGGCTGTTAAATTAGTAGAAGAGTTAAAACCACTCGTAGCAAGTGATGATGTAGAAGTTGTTTACTGCGTACCAGCTATCGACATCGTTCCAGTTGTAGAAGCTGTAAAAGGTACTAACGTAGTTGTTGGTGCAGAAAATATGTATTATGAAGAAAGCGGCGCTTACACAGGTGAGATTTCTCCTGAAATGTTAGTAGACGCTGGTGTAAAATACGTTATCATCGGACATTCTGAGAGACGTGATTACTTCAAGGAATGTGATTGCATGCTCAACAAGAAAGTGAAAAAAGCATTCGAGCATAACTTAACACCAATTCTTTGCTGTGGTGAATCTTTAGAGCAGAGAGAAATGGGAATCACACTTGACTGGATTCGTATGCAGATCAAATCTGATTTAAAAGATATTACAGCAGAGCAGGTAGCTTCTATGGTTATCGCTTACGAACCAATCTGGGCTATTGGAACAGGTAAAACTGCTACAACAGAGCAGGCTCAGGAAGTTTGCAAAGCAATCCGTGACTGCATCGCAGAAGTATATGATACAGATACAGCAGAAAAAGTTCGTATTCAGTATGGCGGTTCTGTAAATGCAGGAAATGCAGCAGAATTATTTGCACAGCCGGATATCGATGGCGGTTTAGTTGGCGGTGCTTCTTTGAAAGCTGATTTCGGAAAGATCGTTAACTACAAATAAGATAATTTTTACGGACTAGAAATAAAATAGGGTATAAAAGCCTGAAAAAGAGGGTTCAGATGGTTGAAGAAACCAGAATGAACCCTCTTTTATGTAACTGGGAAAAACAAAAGGAGCAATAAATAATGAAGTGTTCTAATTGGGAAAAAATGAAAAATGCATTCGTTGCAACGATTCCTGTAATGGCAGGCTATATTGTTTTAGGAATTGGTTTTGGCATGGTATTAAGAACAAGGGACTATGGTGTTTTGTGGGCTTTAGCCATGAGTGTTTTTATTTATGCAGGGTCTATGCAATATGTAGCAATTGATCTATTGACAGGTGGAGTCTCTTTGATCACAGCAGCGCTTACTACACTTGCCGTAAATGCAAGACATCTGTTTTACAGTATTTCTATGATTGATAAATATAGAAATCAAAAGAAAAAGCCTTTTTTGATCTTTGGTCTGACAGATGAGACTTATTCCCTTGTATGTAGTGATGCGGCAGAAAAATCTAAAGATTCTTCCAGTTATTATTTTCTTGTTACCCTATTTGATTATTTGTACTGGATTACAGGAAGTGTTATTGGTTCATTGCTTGGTTCGCTATTACCATTTCGTACAGAAGGAATTGACTTTGCATTGACAGCCCTTTTTCTGACAGTGTTTGTAGAGCAGTGGCTGACATCAAAAAATCATTTGGCTGCGATCATTGGAGTAGTCTCATCGGTAATTTGTCTGCTTATTTTTGGAAGCGATCATTTTTTGATTCCGGCAATGCTTCTCATTACCTTACTGTTGACTCTTATGCGGAATAAGGAGGGAATAACAAATGAATAATATGCATGCGATATTACTCATTGCTGTTATTTCAGCAGTGACGATGCTTCTTCGTTTTTTACCATTCTGGATATTTGGAAATAATAGAGAAACACCGAAGTTTATTAATTATTTAGGCAAAGTACTTCCATATGCTATTATGGGAATGTTAGTCGTATTCTGTCTAAAGGGAGTATCCTTGTTAGCGAGTCCGCATGGTCTGCCGGAACTGATCTCTTGTGCCGTTGTTGTAGTGCTACATATTTGGAAACGAAACACACCACTTAGTATTGTTTGCGGAACCGTTTGTTACATGCTGCTCGTACAATTAGTGTTTTGATAAATAAAAATACATTGACTTTTAGACATACGGAGATTATACTATAACAAGTATCGAGTTTGAAGGACACACCTAAGAACAGGTGTTGTCCTTTTTTGTGCGGATAATGAGCCGCATATAAGGAAAGGAATAGAATGGAACAGATCAGTTATAAGGAATCAGCAATAGACGAGAGAATTATCCGTGCAGTGGAAGAAATGGGTTTTGAGAAGATGACACCCATCCAACAGCAGGCAATTCCTTGTTTTTTAGAAGGAAAAGATATTATAGGGCAGGCACAGACAGGAACTGGTAAAACAGCAGCATTTGGTATACCGGTACTTATGAGTGTAGATCCGGAAATACGCGATTTACAGGCAGTAGTACTTTGCCCGACAAGAGAGCTTGCTATTCAGGCGGCAGAAGAAATGCATAAATTTGCAAAGTATCTACATGGAGTAAAAATCCTTCCGGTATACGGAGGACAGGACATTTCAAGACAGATTCGTGCGTTAAAGGGAGGTGTTCAGATCGTTGTTGGAACTCCTGGGCGAGTTATGGATCATATGAGAAGACACACATTGAAACTGGACAACCTGAAAATGATCGTCTTGGACGAAGCAGATGAAATGTTAAATATGGGATTCCGTGAGGACATTGAAACCATATTAAAGGAAACACCAGAAGATAGACAAACGGCACTTTTTTCAGCAACAATGCCGAAAGCAATTCTTGATATTACCCATACTTATCAAAAAGAAGATGCGGTACATGTCAAAGTAGCACAAAAAGAAGTAACAGTACCCCTCATTTCCCAATATTATTATCAGTTGCAAAGCAAGCAAAAAGAAGAAGTATTGAGCCGTCTTTTGGATTATTATAATCCGAAACGTTCTCTTATTTTCTGCAATACAAAGAGAATGGTAGACCAGCTTACCGAAAATTTAAAAGCAAGAGGCTATAATGTAGAAGGTCTTCATGGTGATTTATCTCAAAATCAAAGAGATACCGTTATGAACTTATTCCGTGGTGGAAGAGCAGACATTTTGATTGCCACAGATGTAGCAGCAAGAGGAATTGACGTGGATGATGTGGAAGCGGTATTTAACTTTGACATACCGGAAGATATAGAATATTACGTGCACCGTATCGGAAGAACCGGTCGTGCAGGAAGAACCGGTCGTTCTTTTACGTTTGTAGTAGGAAGAGAAATCTATAAATTAAGAGAGATCGAAAGAACCTGTAAGACAAAGATCAAAGAAAAGAATATTCCGTCAGCAGCTGAAATTACAGCAGTGAAAGCGGATAAGATATTGAATGAAGCATTGGAGATCGCAGAAAATCAAGATTTGGACAGAATGATAGATATCATTGAGTCAAAGCTGGAATCTGGAGAGACCACTTCATTAGAACTGGCTGCTGCCTTTTTGAAGCTTGGTATGGGAGAAGAATTAAAAGATATCAAGATTGAAAAATTCGTTCCTCGTAAGGCAGGAAGCCGTGACAGACGAAATAATGACAGACGCACTGGTGCAGGAAGAAGTGAAAGAGGAAGCAGTAGAACAGGAAGCCGTGGCAGCTATCAAGGAGAAAAGAAGAGCTATGGCAGCTATGGAGATAAAAAGAATCGCAAATTTGACCGGAAAGATGCACAGACAAAAAATTATCGTACTACTCGCAAAACCGGTGAATTAAAAAGCAATAGACGAAGAGCCAAAAATGGAGAAGCAGTCTAAGACAAGGAAAAGTCTTGCAATAAGGAGGCTTAACAAGTGAAGGACGGAAAATGTATCATAATTTGTGCCGGAGACTTTACTCCGGTAGAAATTAAGAAAAAAGAAGGTGACTATGTCATTGCAGTGGATGGCGGTTACTTATATAGCAAAGTAGCAGAGGTTGCTCCGGATTTAATTGTAGGAGATTTTGATTCGGTAGGTGCTGCAGAAGCAGAAGAGCTTTCTATGATGAAGATGACAGCTCCGGAAAGAATTGTGGAATTGAATTCCTGCAAGGATGATACGGATACGCTGGCGGCATTGAAGATCGGCTTAGAAAAAGGGTATCGAAACTTTCATATTTACGCAGCAATGGGTGGAAGACTGGAGCATACGATTGCCAACATACAATCCCTTCATTTTTTGAAAAATCATGGGGCAAAAGGCTACATTATGGATGCCTTTTGTATGATGACATTGATTCAAAATGAAACGGTTGCTTTTCAAAAGAATATGGAAGGTTATTTATCCTTATTTTCGTTGAATGAAAAGGCAAAAGGCGTTACGATAAAGAATATGAAATATCTTTTAGATTATGCAGAAGTAACGAATGATTTCCCAATAGGGATCAGTAATGAATTTATTGGAGAAGAAGGGGAAGTTACCGTAGAAGATGGAACCCTGTTAGCGATTATAAGATGGGCGGAGGAATGATCCTCCGCCTTTTTGTATGAAGAAAAATCAGGATAAGACAATCAGCAATAAGACTTATCTACTTCAATGACAGTGTAATAATTTGGATTTAAGGTAGAAAATGCTGTTGCAATGTATTCTCTGATTTCTGTATCAGAATATGTAAAATCATAAGGAACAACCACATCAAAAATAATATTTGTGTGGGTAGGACCTTTTACAAGACGAAAGTCGTGTAAAGATAAATTAGGAGAAAGCTTATGTATAAATCCGATTGCATGTTCTTTTAATTCTTGTGTTTCTTTGTCATCATTGCAGATCGGGTCCATATGTATAACGGCTTCACATTGTAAAGTTGTGCGAAGCTCATGCTCAATGTTGTCGATCGTATCGTGAAGGGCAAGCAGATCACCGGAAGCAGGAACTTCTGCATGGAGAGATACCATGAGACGCCCAGGACCATAGTCATGTACAATCAGATCATGGAGGCCAAGTACCGTATCGTCGTAGGAGAGTACGATCTCTTCTACATTTTTTACAAATTCCGGGTCAGGTGACTGACCAAGCAGTGGATTGATGGTATCCTTGATCGCAGAAAAACCAGCATAAAAAATGAACAATCCGACTACAATACCACAGTATCCATCGATGTTAATTCCAGTAAAATGAGAAATTAAAGTAGCAACCAGAACGGCGGTTGTGGCAAGAGAGTCGCTGAGGCTATCGGTTGCAGTTGCCTTCATGGCAGCACTGTTGATCTTTTTACTGATCTTTGTATTGTAAAAGCTCATATAAAGTTTTACAGCAATAGAAACAAGTAAGATTAGAACGACCAAAATGCTGAATGTGATTTCTTCCGGATGTAAAATTTTAGAAATCGATGATTTTATCAATTCTACAGCCATGACCAGAATGGCAATAGAAACCAGTGCACCGGAAAGATACTCGATTCTTCCATGACCAAAAGGATGTCCGGAATCTGGTTTCTGACCAGCCATTTTAAATCCGACAAGTGTGATGACGGAGGAAGCAGCATCGGACAAGTTGTTAAAGGCATCGGCAGTGATCGCAATGGAATTGCTGAAAAAACCTGCAAGAAATTTGCCGACAAATAACAGGATATTGAAAGCGATACCAACAGCTCCGCAAAGGACACCATAGGCTTGACGAACGACAGGAGATGCCGTGTTTTTGTAATCTTTAATTAAAAATTTCGTTAAAAATGAAACCATAAAAGCCCCCGCTCTATTTGATAAATTTTGATTAAGTAATCTATATTTATGAGTAACGGTTACTATTGTAGTACAGTTTGACTAAAAAAACAACCATTATTTTACAAAAATATAGTGGTTTTATACAATAATGAAAGTTATTTTCATTTAGAGGGAAAGTCAGGAACAAGGCAGATGGCGGAAATAATGAAAAATTATAATAAAAAGAGCGGTTGCTAACAAAAGGAAATTAGAGTATAATTTTTGCGGATGGAGATTTATGTATCCTAGTGAAAAAGTAAATAAAGAAGGAGACTATTATGAGTAAAAAAACAACCGTATTAATGATTTTAGACGGCTATGGTTTAAACAGCAAAGTCGAAGGTAATGCAGTAGCAGAAGCAAAGACTCCTGTTATGGATAAATTAATGAAAGAATATCCTTTTGTAAAAGGAAATGCCAGCGGTATGGCAGTAGGACTTCCAGAAGGTCAGATGGGAAATTCTGAAGTAGGACATTTGAATATGGGTGCAGGACGTATCGTATATCAGGAACTTACCAGAATTACAAAAGAAATTCAGGACGGTACTTTCTTTGAAAATCCAGCATTATTAAAAGCAGTAGAAAACTGCAAGAAGAATGATTCCGCAATGCATTTCTTCGGACTCTTATCTGATGGTGGTGTACACAGTCACAATACACACCTTTACGGACTTTTAGAGCTTGCAAAAAGAAATGGACTTACAAAAGTGTATGTACACGGCTTCTTAGATGGACGTGATACACCTCCTGCAAGCGGAAAAGAATATGCAGAGCAGTTAAATGAAAAAATGAAAGAGATTGGTGTAGGTGAAATCGCTTCTGTTATGGGACGTTACTATGCTATGGATAGAGATAACAACTACGACAGAGTAAAATTAGCTTATGATGCGCTTACAAAAGGGGAAGGCTTAACAGCAGAAAACGGAGTAGCTGCTATTCAGGCTTCTTATGACAGAGACGAAACAGACGAATTTGTAAAACCTACTGTAGTGGTAAAAGATGGACAGCCTCTGGCAACGATCAAAGATAAAGATTCCGTTGTATTCTTTAACTTCAGACCGGACCGTGCAAGAGAGATCACAAGATGTTTCTGTGATGATGATTTCAAAGGTTTTGACAGACCAAACAGAGTAGATACTACATTCGTATGCTTCTCAGATTATGATCCAACGATTCCGAACAAAGAAGTAGCATTCCACAAGATCGCTGTAACAAATACATTCGGTGAATGGCTTGCAGCAAATAACATGACACAGGCTAGAATTGCAGAAACAGAAAAATATGCACATGTTACTTTCTTCTTCAATGGTGGTGTGGAAGAACCGAACAAGGGAGAAGACAGAATCCTTGTCAATTCTCCAAAGGTTGCAACGTATGATCTGAAACCAGAGATGAGTGCTTATGAAGTATGTGATAAATTGACAGATGCCATCCGTTCCGGCAACTATGATGTGATCATCATTAACTTTGCAAATCCGGATATGGTAGGTCATACAGGTGTGGAAGCTGCAGCGATCAAAGCAGTAGAAGCAGTAGATGAATGTGTAGGTAAAGCAGTAGAAGCAATCAAAGAAGTAGATGGAACTATGTTTATCTGTGCAGACCATGGTAATGCAGAACAGCTTGTTGATTACGAAACAGGTGCACCATTTACAGCACATACTACAAATGAAGTACCATTCATTTTAGTAAACTATGATGAAGATTATACATTAAAAGAGGGCGGATGCTTAGCAGATATCGTTCCTACTTTAATTGAAACAATGGGTATGGAAAAACCAGCTGAAATGACAGGTCAGTCCTTATTGATCAAAAAATAGTATATGAAAGTATTTGTATGTGAACCGATCCATGAAAAAGCAATGGAATATTTAAAGGAACACGCCGAAGTGCTGTCTGACTGGAAGGACATCGGCGAAGTGGATGCTGTGATACAAAGAACTTTTATGCTGGACAAAACTCTTCTTGATAAAATGCCAAACTTAAAGCGAATTTCTGTTCATGGAACTGGTACGGATAGTATCGATATGAAAGAAGTAGATAAAAGGGGAATCGTCGTGACGACCACTCCGGGTGAAAATGCCCGTTCAGTGGCGGAACTGGCGATGACCTTTATATTGGCGCTTGGCAAGAAAATAGTGCTTGGAGATCGAAAACTGCAAAAGGGAGATCCGCTTATTAATGGTGACTTTTCTTTGCGTGGAATAGAACTATTTGGAAAAAAAATAGGGCTTTTAGGTGTGGGAGATATTGGCTGCATACTGGCACAATTAGGTCACGCTTTTGGCATGGAGATTTATGGTTTTTCTGCCCACGGCTATACAGAAAAATATGAACAGTTTCATATTAAGCCTTGTAGCAGTTTGGAAGAACTTTTGCAGGAAGCCGATTTTTTAAATATTTCCATCCCTTTAAATGACAGTACACGAGGCATGATTGGGGAAAAAGAGCTTGCCCTTATGAAAAAGAGTGCCTGTCTGATCAATACGGCAAGAGGGGAGATTGTACAGGAAAACGCGCTGTATGAAGCACTAAAAAATGGAACAATAGCAGGTGCTGCCTGCGATGTGTTTAAAAAAGAACCTCCTGTAAAAAAAGAAAATCCTCTTCTTACGCTGGATAATTTTATTGCCACACCGCATATTGGAGCCAATACAGATGAAGCATTATATCGAGTAGGAATGAAGGCAGTAAAGAATGTGTTGGTTTCATAAAATAAAATAGAAGCAATCTTTTAATATTATTTAAGATTTCCTTAAGCCGCTTGTAAAAGAGCGGCTTTCCGTTTATACTAACTGTATTAATCAAGATAGTACACTTAGTGCACTGATTAGAAAAGACTTTTAAAACTTTTGCATTAAGGTGTATGGAAAGGAGAACTATGATTGTCGTAGATTATAAAGATACCAGACCAATTTATGAACAGATCGTAGAACGGTTTCAAAATCTGATCTTGACAGGTGTGTTGAAGGTGGATGAGCAGCTTCCCTCTGTCAGGAGTCTTGCAATGGAATTGTCGATCAATCCCAATACCATTCAGAAAGCATATTCAGAATTGGAGCGAAGAGGCTTTATTTATACTGTGAAGGGAAAAGGTAACTTCGTAACTTATAAAGAGGAATTGATGGAATACAAAAAGAAAGAGCTTAAGAAAAAGATCGATGATGTGGTAGAAGAAGCAGAAGAGGTAGGAATTGCAAAAGCTACCATTATATATTACTTGGAGAATGGGGGAGACAGCTTATGATAGAGGTCAAAAAGATTTCCAAATCTTTTGATGGTTTTAAGGCAGTAAATGATGTTACGGTCACGATAACCGAACGAAACGTATTTGGACTTGTAGGAACGAATGGAGCCGGAAAAAGTACAGTGCTCAGAATGATAGCAGGTGTTTATAAACCGGATGCGGGAACTATTACGATAGACGAAAGTCCAGTTTTTGATAATATGGAGACAAAAAAGAAGCTTTTCTTTATTGCAGATGAACCGTATTTTTTTGCCAATGCTACGGCAGCAGATATGCAGAAATACTATGCGAGTATTTATGAAGAGTTTGATGTAGAGCAGTTTTATCGTTACTTATCTCATTTTGAATTAGATAAACGCCGAAAGATCAATACTTACTCTAAGGGAATGAAAAAACAGTTGGCATTGCTTTTGGGAATCAGTGCAAAAACAAAGTATTTATTATGCGACGAGACGTTCGATGGTCTCGACCCGGTCATGAGACAGGGCGTGAAGAGCATTTTTGCAGATGAAATTGAACGGCGTGGTCTGACACCGATTATTGCTTCGCACAATTTAAGGGAATTAGAAGATATTTGTGATCATGTAGGTCTTTTGCATAAGGGTGGCGTATTGCTTTCCAAGGATTTGGAGGAAATGAAATGCAATATCCAGAAAGTACAGTGTGTTTTCCGTGATCCCGAAGAGGAGAAAAAGGCTATGGCTGCATTGCATATTATAAAAGACGAGAGAAGAGGATCTCTGCATACCTTTACAGTCAGGGGAAACAGAGAGCAGGTTATGGAAATGTTGGAGAAGACAGATACGGTATTTTGTGAGGTTCTTCCTTTGTCGCTTGAAGAAATCTTTATCAGTGAAACGGAGGTAGTGGGCTATGATGTCAAAAAACTCATTTTGGGCTAATATGAGAGAAAATTTAAAACGCAGAAACTGGATCGCAGTTATTTATTCTATAGCTTTCCTGCTTGCTTTTCCGATCGGACTGACTCTATGGATAACATCCGCTGAGTCTTATAAGGAGTGGCTAACACCAACAGAGTGGAAGAAAGAGATGATTATCGTTCTTTCAGAATACCTTTCTATCAATGGAATGATGACGATGTCTGTTACGATACTTGCAGTCATTTGTGCGATACAAGGATTTTCCTATTTGTTCCGCAGACAGAAGATGGATATGTATATGAGTGTGCCGGTATCTAAGGAGCGCCGCTTTGCAGTTATTTATTTAAATGGAATTTTGTTGTATGCGATGCCTTATTTAGTGAGCCTGTTGATCAGTCTGGTAATCGGCGCAGCAAATGGAATCGTAACAGTGGAAGTTGTAAAGTGCATGCTGTATTCGTATATAGCTTACCTTGTATATTATATGGCAATTTACAACATTACGATCATTGCGGTAATGTTAACGGGAAATTTACTTGTATCCCTCTGTGCAACAGGAGTATTCTTATTTTATGAAATAATTATAAAAGCGATTATTTCAGTGCTCTGCACTACATTTTTTAATACCTATTCCTATTATTCTTCGGATTGGAAAGTGTATGTATCGCCGTTCATTATGTTGTTTCAAGATTCGGTAGAAGGAATCTTCGCAAGTGCGTTAACAGTAGAGGAAGTGGCAGTGCCTTATTTGATCAGTCAGACAGGAATGACTATTTTGAAAATACTGGTGATTGCGATTGCAACCGGGATCATAGGGTATCTGTTATATGCATTTCGTCCGGCAGAAAGCTGTAACAAAGCGATTGCTTTTGGAAAGACAAAATCGGTCATCAAGGTGGCTATTATGGTTCCAATTTCTTTACTTGCTGGCGTATTGTTCTATTCCATAACAGATGGAAATATTGCCATGACTGTTTTGGGCTTTGTAATAGGAATTGTGTTGAGCCATAGTATTATGGAAATCATATTTGCTTTTGATCTAAAAGCCGCGTTAAAACATCTTCCATCCGGTGCGGTAGGAGCAGCTATTGTTTTTGCTGTATTTTTCGTATTTAAATTCGACATAACCGGCTATGACAGTTGGGTGCCGAATCCGGAAAAAGTGGAAAGTATTGCGATTGATATTCCTGTGTTTGAATATGGCGATTGTTATGATTTTGACAATGGCGATTGGATATCAACAAGCGAATATGCAATGGATCATATGGAATTTACAGATACAGAAAGTATTTGTGCTCTCATGGAATCTGTTGTGACAGATGAAGTAGAAGAGGGAGAAGAAAATATCTTTTGGTGTACGATAAAATATCGTATGAAAAATGGTAAAGAAAAATACCGTGAAGTATTGATCAGCTATGATAAATATGTAGAAGAGCTGGATGCTATTTTGACAAGTAAAGAATATCAGGAAGGCACTTACCAAATATTAGATGAAGAGCTAAGCAGTATAGTGAAATTGAAAAATATTTACTTTTCGAATGGTGTTTGGGACAAGAAGGTGGACGCAGATGATCTGGAAATGGTCTTTGAAAATTATAAAGAAGATTTTGCTTTTTATAATTTAGAATGTAGGGCAGAAAAATATCCGATCGGTGTCATTTATATGGAGTTTGAAAAGCCGAATGATTTGTCCAGAAATACTTACTCCTATGCAATGCCGGTATATGATACCTTTACAAAGACAAAGGAATATGCAGATAAAAATGGATATTTGGAGGACTGGAGGCTAAAAAGCGAAAATATTAGTGAGATCACAATCAATCATTGGGATGAAAACACATATGAAACAGAAGAGAAAAATTTCACAGATAAAGCAGAGATAGAAGAACTGATCCCTGCCATTATACCTGGTGAAATCGCAAATTACAGATATTATGTTGGAGAGGCAGATTATTCCTATGATGCCTATGTCAGCTTCAGCGCAAATACAGAAGATAATTGGAGTGAATATGGAGGCAGTTATTTTCAGGTAGATGCCACATTGCTCCCGGAATATGCAAAGTAGCAATTGATATCTGTGTAATTGATCATAAAAAAGAAAAAGTCAGCAGAAATCATTGCGAAAGGTTTCTGCTGTTTTTGTGTAATTATCAAAAAAACGGGGAATACTTTAGAAAAGAAAATGATGTGAAAGA
Organism: Lachnospiraceae bacterium; assembly: GCA_021153325.1. Taxonomy (GTDB): domain Bacteria; phylum Bacillota; class Clostridia; order Lachnospirales; family Lachnospiraceae; genus RGIG3002. The sequence goes on from JAGKTQ010000021.1 coordinate 34,805, forward strand.
AAGGGAAAAATTATGAGTTTGTACTTAACTATTACAGATGTAAAAGGTCGTGAAATATTGGATTCCAGAGGAAATCCAACTGTAGAGGCGGAGGTTATTGTGGAAAATACGATACATGGAAGAGCCTCTGTGCCATCCGGAGCCAGTACCGGCAAATTTGAAGCGGTAGAGCTTAGAGATGGAGAAACAAGGTATTTTGGTCTTGGTGTGCAAAAGGCTGTGAACAATATCAATACAAAGATCAAAGACTGCCTTGTGGGAAAAAATGTTTTAGATCAAGGTATGATCGATCGTATTATGATACAGGCAGATGGAACAGATAACAAAGGAAATCTTGGCGCAAATGCCATGTTAGGTGTTTCTATGGCATGTGCAAAAGCAGCAGCGGAAGCACTGGAAATTCCATTGTACCGTTACTTGGGAGGTATTTCACCTCGTCTTCTTCCAGTGCCTATGATGAATATTTTAAATGGTGGAAAGCATGCTACCAATACGGTAGACTTTCAGGAGTTTATGATCATGCCAGTACAGGCGGAAAGCTTTGCAGACGGGCTTAAAATCTGTGCTGAGATTTACCACAATTTAAAGAAAATATTAAATGACAGAAATTTATCTACTGGTGTTGGTGATGAAGGTGGTTTTGCACCGGATCTGCCGGATGCGGCAGCAGTGCTTGACTTCATTGTGGAAGCCATTGAAACAAGCAAATATATACCGGGACAGGATATTAAAATTGCATTGGATGTAGCTTCCAGTGAGCTTTATAACGAAAAGACAGGTATGTATCATTTCCCAGGAGAGAGTAAACTTGCCGGAAAAGACGTTGTCAGAAATACGGAGGAAATGATCGCCTATTATGAGGAACTGATAAAGAAATATCCGATTATCTCTATCGAAGATGGTTTGGCAGAAGATGACTGGGATGGATGGAAGCTTCTAACAAAGCGTCTTGGCGATAAAATCCAGCTCGTTGGTGATGATCTGTTCGTGACAAATACCAAAAGACTGGATGCCGGAATTAAGCTTGGTGTGGCAAATGCCATTTTAGTAAAAGTCAATCAGATCGGAACGTTGTCAGAAGCTTTTGAAGCGGTAGAAATGGCACACAAAAATGGTTATAAGGCAATTATTTCCCATCGTTCTGGAGAGACAGAGGATGCGACCATAGCGGATATTGCGGTAGCACTCAATGCAGGACAGATCAAGACTGGTGCGCCATGCAGAAGTGATCGTATAGCAAAATATAATCAGCTCTTGCGAATTGAAGAAGAACTTGGAAATTATGCCTGCTATAAAGAACCCTTTAATAAAATTTAAAAGCGTATACGAAAAATCTATGGAATTTATCCAAAAATTAGTTGAAAAAGCCTCTGCACTATGTTAAACTAAACTTTGTTTGAAGTTAGGAGGTGCAGTCTGGAATGTTGAGAAATATTTTAACAGTTGTTTTTATAATAATATGTATCGCTTTAGTGGTGTTAGTTTTAATGCAGGAAGGAAAATCCGCAGGGCTTGGATCTCTCAGTGGATCAACAGAAACCTACTGGAGTAAAAACAAGGGACGTTCTTTTGAAGGAAAACTTGTAAAAATTACTACAGGATTGGCAGTTGCGTTTATTGTATTAGCTGCGGTTTTGAATATCAATCGTTTTTAATGGCAAATGACAAACACCCTTTTTACGAGGGTGTTTTAATTTTATATGGAAAGTGGAGGAGCATACATGGAAAATAGAGAAGACAAACGAAAAAAAGTAATATGCGACCTTTTGAATGATGACATGTATGTTCCAATGAAGGAAAAGGAACTTGCCATTATGCTACAGGTCGCCAAAGAAGACAGGGAAGAGTTTAAAAAGCTTCTGGATGAACTGCTCATGGAAGGAAAAATCCAGCTCACAAAGCGGGGAAAATATATAAAAGCAGATGCGGCAGCAGAAAAACAGTGTATTTTTGGTACTTTTATCAGCCACCCGAAAGGATTTGGTTTTGTAGAAGTAGAGGGGCAGGCAGAGGACTATTATGTGCCGGAAGAAAAAACGAACGGAGCCTTTCACTTGGACAAGGTACAGGTTGTACTTTTAACAAAATCAAAAGGGAAAAGACAGGAAGTGGAAGTAGTAAAGATTTTGGAAAGAGGTACGGAAAAAATCGTAGGAACTTTCCAAAAATCTAAAAATTTCGGTTTTGTTGTGCCGGATAATACGAAGATCGCATCCGATATTTTCATTCCAATAGAGCGTTCCAAAGGAGCTGTTGATGGTCACAAGGTAGTTGTGGAACTGACAAGCTACGGCGGAGAAAATAAAAAGCCGGAAGGAAAGGTCGTAGAAATTCTTGGTCACATTAATGATCCGGGTGTAGATATTATGTCCATTGTCAGAGGATATGATCTGCCTATGGAATTTGGCGAAAAAGTCATGAATCAGGCAGAACGAGTATCCAATGAAGTGTCCGAAGCAGATAGGGCTGGACGACTGGATCTGCGGGATGTGGTGATGGTAACGATTGATGGTGAAGATGCAAAAGACCTGGATGATGCTGTCAGCCTTTCGATGGATGGTGAAAACTATGAACTGGGTGTGCACATTGCAGACGTGACCAATTACGTGCAAGAAAATTCAGCACTGGATAGAGAAGCGTTAAAACGTGGAACGAGTGTTTATTTGGTAGACCGGGTCATTCCCATGCTGCCACATAAACTTTCTAACGGCATTTGCTCCTTAAATGAGGGTGTGGACAGGCTCGCATTAAGCTGTCTTATGAAAATTAATAAAAAAGGCGAAGTAATTGATTATAAAATTGCAGAGACTGTCATAAAAGTAAATAGAAGAATGTCTTATACCGCTGTGAAAAAAATCTTAGAGGATAAAGACGAAGAGACGATACAGGAATACGAAGAACTTGTTCCCATGTTCCAGCAGATGGAAGAGCTTGCTGGAATCCTTCGTGCCAAAAGAAAAAAACGCGGTTCTATTGACTTTGATTTTCCAGAGACTAAGATTATTTTGGATAGAGAGGGAAATCCAGTCGATATTAAACCTTATGACAGAAATACGGCAACGAAGATTATTGAAGATTTTATGCTGATTGCCAATGAAACCGTAGCACAGCATTTTTATTGGCAGGAATTACCTTTTGTATACCGTACGCACGAAAACCCAGACCCGGAAAAAATAGAAAAGCTTTGCCTTTTTATCAATAATTTCGGTTATGGAATTAAGACGAATAAAGAAGAAGTACATCCGAAGGAAATTCAGAAGCTGCTTACCAAAATCGAAGGAACGCCGGAAGAGGCGCTTATAAGCAGGCTGACGCTCCGAAGTATGAAACAGGCAAAATATTCGGTAGAAAGTTCTGGGCACTTTGGGCTTGCATGCCAGTTTTACTGCCATTTTACATCACCGATCAGAAGATATCCTGATCTGCAGATACACCGCATCATTAAGGAACAGCTCCGTGGCAGATTAAAGGAAAATCGTATCGAACATTATGATAAAATACTTCCTGAAGTAGCGAGACATTCGTCAGAAATGGAACGTAGGGCGGATGAGGCAGAACGAGAGACCGAAAAACTTAAGAAGGCTCAGTATATGCAGGCACGTATTGGTAATTGCTACGAAGGGGTTATTTCCAGTATTACAAGCTGGGGCATTTATGTAGAACTGCCGGATACGGTAGAAGGCATGATTCATGTTTCTAAGCTGCCGGGTGATTATTTTTACTACGATGAAGCCTCCTATGAAATGATAGGTCAGGACACAGGCAAGCGATATAAATTAGGGGAAAAGATTAGAATTCGTGTGGATGACATTGATACAATGACGAGAACTATAGACTTTGGCATACCATTCGAATGGGAGGAAAAAGATGGCGAAGGAACCAATGAAATTAGTAGCCAATAATAAAAAGGCTTATCACGATTATTTTATTGAAGAAAAATACGAGACCGGCATTTGCCTGCATGGCACGGAAGTCAAATCCTTGCGCATGGGAAAATGCAGTGTCAAAGAAGCTTTTATCCGTATCGAAAAAGGGGAAGTATTTATTTACGGAATGCATATCAGTCCTTATGAAAAAGGTAATATTTTTAATAAGGACCCATTGCGCGTCAGAAAGCTGTTGCTGCATAAACAGGAAATCAATAAACTTGCAGGAAAACTTGCAGAGAAAGGCTATACATTAGTGCCTTTACAAGTTTATTTTAAGGATGGAAGAGCAAAAGTGGAGATTGGACTTGCAAAAGGTAAAAAACTGTACGATAAGAGACAGGATATTGCAAAGAAAGATCAACGCCGGGAAACAGAAAGAGATTTCAAAATAAGAAATTTATAAGTAGGAAATGGTAAGTTGTTCTATAAATTTGCAGCTTGACCTATCCTATGAAAGAAACTATAATCGTTATGAAAGCAGACATATAGAAATAGTGTTGTGTGTCTGCCTACAATCAAATAAGGGTTAGTAAAGGTTTCGACAGGGATCTTGCAGCTGGAGAAGCTATCCGCAGGCGATGCGTCAAATCGCGACAATAAATATAAACGCTGAAGAAAATTTAGCATACGCTGCCTAATGGCAGCTGTCTGACTTAGTGCACCTACACATTAAGACCCAGGCATCGACTATGTAGGAAGCGACTCATGCAAAGCTTTGAGCATGAGGGCGTATAATGAAGCTACTGAATGTATTGGGGTGTTTGTTTCCTGATACAGGAGGGAATGAGGGCTTGCCCGCAATAACAAACTATGATAGTAGAAGGACAGGGAATGGGTTTTTGGACGCGGGTTCGACTCCCGCCTAATCCATTTTATAGGAACAAAAATAAGCTTAAGGGATTATCTCCTTAGGCTTATTTATTTTAGAGTGTAACAAGAATTTATTTTGTAAAATAATAATAGCTTTGGAGGGGAGCCAAAGCTATTGTAAGGGAGTATATTTATGAAAAAGTTTTTGCACCACAAATGTGGAACTTGTTTCTACGTTTAGTATAATAATAGTACTTTATGACCAGAGAATGTAGAAAATGTAAACAAATTGTGAACAAATACTAAAAATAAAACTATTTTGCTCATGAATAGTAGAAAATAAAAGAATTTTGATACAAATAAATAGCAAATTAGAAATAATATAGCTTGGAGGAAAGAACAATGATTAATAAAGACGAATTTCATCATTTTAATTACATAAAAAAAGAGGAACTTTCAGGCAGTATGGAAGGAATGCGCTATATGCTGAAAAAGGTGACTGCAGAAGAGGGTGATAAACTACAGGTGACAATATGGCAGGGACCACTCAACTGTGTTAAGACTCCAGCAGAAAAGAAAACAGTAAAGGAACTCCCTTTTTCACCAGAAGGAGTAGAGATGGCAGCGGACTGGCTGAATGAGCAGTATTTAGCTGATAAAGAAAAGTGGGAAGCGGGAAAAACGTTGTTGTAGAGTATAAACTTAAGGAAATCTTAAATAATATTCACCAGTTTTTCACAAAATAGACATAAAGACCGTGGTATAATGGGCAAAGCTGAAGATGATCTATCATCAAGGCTGGGGAAGATGAAAAAATTTAGTGTGAAGGTTCTGTTAGTGAACCCATGAAGAGAGGAATGATTTATTATGGTAGAATCTATGTACACACGTGTCTGTGTTAACAACGAAATTGAATTGTGTGAAGTTTATGAACGAGAAGTAAAAGACAAAATAGAGAAAGCTTTTGTAAAAAATGGGGTGTCATTTTTTATCAAATGGAAAAGAGAAAAGAATGCTGCTAAGCAAGAAGGAAAATATGTTATCTGCGTTAATCAGCTTCAAAAACAGCGTGCGGAAGCTGTGATACATGCAATATTAGAAGATGCAAATGACAATGTAACTTTTGTAGATGGAAAAAAGGAAAAAAGCATGATTAAAAAAATGATGCGAAGCCGTCAAACAAATTTACTGGCACTTTTAAGCAAAATGTAGAAAAAAAGAAGTATATTTTGTCACAATGCCGAGTGCATTACGAATAATTTCTGTGGTATACTTACTATAGTGAGTGTAACAATACAGGTAGAAGGAGTACGCCATGCTGGAGACAGAATATACGAAAGTAAAAGTCCATAATGAAATTGAACTTTGTGAAGTAGAAGATGTAGAAATAAAAGATCGTATAGAAAAGGAATTATTAAAGAATAGAGTCTCTTATTTTTTAAGATGGACCAAACCGAAATGGTTCAGCAACAACAAAAAAGGAACCTGTATTTTTTGCGTGAATGAAGCACAAAAAGAATTGGCAGAAGAATGCATTCATACGCTTGGACTTGATTCGGGTGATAAAGTGAAGTTTCTTATGAAAAAAGTGGATAAGATATTTTATTAGGGGAAGCGAAAGCTTCCTCTTTTTGGGATAAGGAGTACAAATGGAAGAAAAAGACAGTTTAACAGTTGAAGGATATACATTTAAAACAGAAGAAGATGCAAAACTTGCAAGAACAGAAGCACAGAAGATTGCCTATATTGAAAAGAGAATCAATTATAGCAGGCCGAGAAGTGTGTTTGCTGTTTACAAAAAGGCAGTGGAAGAAAAAATATTTCAGACACCTATTGGTATGAATTATTTACAAAAGCTGTATGACTTTTTGAAAAGGAGTGAAGTCATTCAGGAAGAAATTCCACCGATTCCATTGGATTCATTTTACAGCAGAACCGTAAGAGAAACGACAAACCCGGCAAGAAAAAGAGTGAATCCGGCAAAGAAAAGAGATACATTAAAAGCAAAATATCGAACGTCGGTTATATTAAATGTGATATTGGTAATTATGGTAATAGCTATGTTTGTGATTGCGTTAAATGGTACGACGCCCAATATGCTTAATTATGAAAGAACTCTGGTAAATAAATATGCAGACTGGGAACAGGAATTGAACGAAAGAGAACAGGAACTTCGTCAGAAAGAACAGGAACTGAATCAATCGGAAACTAACTGATTTTCACAGTTTTAACATAATTACTATTTATAATAGTAGTAAATTAGAAAAGAACTGAGGTGTACGAATGGATAAGTTGAAAATTCTTGTAGTAGATGACGAAAGCAGAATGAGAAAACTGGTTAAGGATTTCCTTACAAAAAATAATTATGAAGTAGTTGAGGCTGAGGACGGCGGTCAGGCATTGGATCTCTTTTTTGAATCCAAAGATATCTCTTTGATCATTTTGGATGTCATGATGCCCAAAATGGATGGCTGGCAGGTCTGCCGTGAAATTCGTGAATATTCCAAAGTGCCGATCATCATGCTTACTGCTAAAGCAGATGAACGTGATGAGCTGCAGGGATTTCAGCTTGGCGTAGATGAATATATTTCCAAGCCATTCAGCCCTAAAATCCTAGTAGCAAGAGTGGAAGCAATTTTACGCAGAACGAACCAGACCACGCAGGAAGGGCTTATGGAAGCGGGCGGCATCGTCATTAATAAGGATGCCCATATGGTAATGATAGATAATAAACCAATTGACTTAAGCTATAAAGAATTTGAACTACTTACTTATTTTGTGGAAAATCAAGGTATTGCACTTTCCAGGGAGAAAATCCTCAACAATGTATGGAATTACGATTACTTTGGAGATGCCAGAACTATCGACACGCATGTGAAGAAGCTACGAAGTAAGATGGGGGAGAAAGGTGATTTGATTAAGACGATTTGGGGCATGGGGTACAAATTTGAGTGTTAGCATGAGCAGAGCAAAAGGAGTGCTTTGCGTTTCGAGCTGGGCTCTGAGAATAGTGTGGATAATATAAGAAGGTTTTCTAATACTTGAAGAAGGGAATGTGCAAAGTTTACCCAAATTGGATAAAGAGTATAGAGTTTATTATCTAAAAAATACTCGGATTGTTATAAAAATGGAAGAATTGGAAAAGCCAAGAATCGCGTACTAAGTGGTCCTTGGCTTTTCTAGTTTTTAGAATAAATGAAAAGATAGGATAAGGGGATTATTTAGAAAGCAAATAAGGTGTAATGACATCTGTACGTCCAATTAAATAATCAACACTTGTATTATGAAAATCTGCGAGCATGGAAAGTATTTCGATCGGGATTGCACGCTCATCATTTTCGTATCTGGAGTAGGTTCTTTGGGAGATGTGCAAATAATTTGCCACATCTGTTTGCGTTAAATCTTTATCTTCTCTTAAATTTCTTATTCTTTCATATAACATATAAACACCACCTTGAAGTTAGTATATATAGACCGTATTGGACTATTGATTTTTAGACCAATTTGGTCTAAAATTAAAATACTACTAGTAGAGAAAATGAATCAGACACGGAGGATAGACTATGAAGAGAAAACTATTATTAATTAGTATGTGCACTTTAGTAGCATTTTTATTACCAGCATGCTCATCAGCAGCAGGTGAAAGTACGGGAACGACAGAGACGGCTTCGGAAGAAAAGTCAGAAGAGACTTCTTTGGAAGAAACAGTTGTGGAAGAGAGCTTGAGTGAAAGTGCTGATATAGAAGAAAATGCTGCAGAAATAGAAGAATTTTTCATATCGGAAGAGGATTATGAATATTGTTTTTATGATGAGGATGGAAAGGCGATTGTTGGATATAATACTCCGACAGGGTATCATTTGGACACAGATGATAGCAGTGAACGGTGTAGGCTGTTTCGGAGGTCAGGTACATATGATGGTGATCCTGATATTTATATTTATCATATTTCTAATACGTATGATATAATAGAAAATTATAAAAATATTAAAGATGAAGAATACACTATTGAAGAACTTGAACCAGTACAGACAATGTACGGGGAATTTAAGGTTTTTGATAAAAAATATAATGAGACGTCGATAATTTCTTATAGTGAAGAAATTATTGCGATATTGCCCAAAGATGGTGATGGGGGAATTAAGGTGAGTTGCTATAAAGGGTATAAGGGTGATGAAAGCAAGGAACGAGGTTATCAAGGCACTATAGAAGAACTTTTGGGTCAGCTTTTTGAAGTGAGAGAAAATAGTGTAGAAATCCCGTCTGGATATGAAATATATCTAGAGTCTGACGCAGGGAAACAATTAATAGGCTTCAATGCACCGCAAGGTTTTGAAGTAGTGGAAAATGAGGAAGATTTTGGATACCCTAACATTACATTTAGCAATGGAGAAACAAAAATTTATGTCGCGGAGCCTACTTATATGCAGTCATATTTAGAAGATGGAATTGTGCCTGACTATGCAGGTAACATATATGAGCAAAAAGGGACAGTCGATTCTATATATGGGGAAATTAATTTATATGATGTCGCTTACACGGCTTCTGATGGTCAAAAGATTTATTATCAGGAGGCGGGTATTGTTTGTGTGAATGGACACTGCATAGTTATTACATATATGAATTATGAAAAAACAGATAACATAGAATCCATTGTTCAAGAACTTTTTGAACAGTAAAGATAAAAGAAAACTTCTCCTATTCTAATTGTGAAACATTTGTGGATTTTATTGTGCAATTTTTTTAAAACTGTTAGTATGAAATAAAAGATCACAAGTTTGAAATTTACAAAGTTAGGAAATGAGAAAGTTATGAGTCATTCTATCAGGAAACAATTTGCATTTATTTTTATAGGTCTGATGACAGGCACCATTCTGGCGTGCCTTCTTGTGAATAATATTTTTCTCGAAAAATTTTACTTGAAAAACAAACAGAAGGCACTGCAGGATGCGTATAATAAAATAAACGTAGCTTCTGTGGAAGGAGATATTGGTTCGGAAACATTTGATATAGAGTTGCGTAAAATTTGTGGAAAATACAATATTAGCGTAATTATTATGGATGCAGATTCACAGATGCTTAAGTCCATGGGAACGGATGTGGACATTTTAGCAAGAGAGCTTTTGGATAACCTGTTCAATAAGACAAAGGGAAATGTCTTATCAGAAACGGATGGTTCTGTTGTGCAAATTGTATTTGATAATAAATTGCAAAGTGAATATATAGAAATGTGGGGAACTCTGGAAAATGGAAATGTTTATTTGATGCGTAGTGCGTTGGAGGGAATTAAAGAGAGTGTATTGATTGCAAACCGTTTTTTGACTTATGTTGGAAGCTGTGCGGTCATTTTGAGTGCGGTAGTAATTTCTCTGGTTTCCAAAAAAGTAACAGACCCGATCTTGGAGTTGGCATCTATTTCTGAAAAAATGACACATTTGGATTTTGAAGCAAAGTATCAAGGAAATTCCAAAACAGAACTGGCTATTTTAGGAGCGAATATTAATGAACTGTCGGAAGCGTTGGAAAAAACGATTTCAGAATTGAAGACGGCAAATAATGAACTGCAAAAAGATATTGAAAAGAAAAACAAAATTGATGAGATGCGAACAGAATTTCTTTCTAATGTATCGCACGAATTAAAGACACCGATTGCGTTGATTCAGGGATATGCCGAAGGACTGAAAGAAGGTATCAGTGATGATCCGGAAAGTAGAGAGTTTTATTGTGATGTTATTATTGATGAAGCATCTAAAATGAATAATATGGTCAAAAAACTATTGACGTTGAATGAGTTGGAGTTTGGAAATGATGTAGTGACCATGGAACGTTTTGATATAGTGGCGTTGATCATGAATTATATGCAATCAGCCGAGCTTCTTGCAAAGCAAAATGATATCTCTGTCAGAATGGACGAGTATCCGCCAATTTATGTTTGGGCAGATGAATTTAAAACAGAGGAAGTTTTTACCAATTATTTCAGTAATGCGATTAACCATTGCGAAGGTGAAAAAGTTATTGATGTAAAATTGACAAAATTAGCAGGTGCGGTACGCATCTCTGTATTTAACACTGGTATTCCTATTCCGGAGGAAAGTGTGCAGCATCTTTGGGAGAAATTTTATAAGGTGGACAAGGCGCGGACGAGAGAATATGGTGGAAGCGGTGTAGGACTGTCGATTGTAAAAGCGATCATGGAATCCATGAATCAGCAGTATGGAGTGAAAAATTACGACAATGGTGTTGAGTTTTGGTTCGAATTGGAAACTGTTTAAGGAAAACGAAGTAATTATAAATTTTCGGTTTAATTTTGAAAATAAATATTGTATAATAGCTACTATATAGAATGAAAACAATATTATGAAAGAAAAGTTTTCGTACTGGTATGGAGAGATTACTTATGAAAAAGAAAAATACAGTTTGTATAGCAGCGATGTGTGCAGCATTTATTTTATCGGGATGTGGTAATTCTATTCCTGATATGACCGAGCAAGAGCAAAAAATAGTGGCGGAGTATGCGGCAAATCTGCTTTTGAAATATGATAAAAATTATGAAGTAAAGGTTGTAGATACAACTGCTTACCATGCAGAAGAGGAAAGAAAAGCGGAAGAAGCACGGAAGGCAGAGGAAGAAGCTGCTAAAAAGGAAGAAGCAGAAAAAGCAGTAGAAGAAGCTGAGGCTTCCAATGCAGCAGAAGAAATAGAGCAGACAGCTGCTTCTATAGAAGAATTTTATCAGTTGTCAAATGTGCAGATTCAATATAGTGGTTTTGAAATTTATAATTCCTATCCGGAACAGGCGGAAGATGTAGATTTGTATTTTGCGATTGGTGCAACGGATGGAAATAAATTATTGGTCTTGAACTTTGATGTAACAAATGTTTCAGGAGCAGAGACAGAATTAAATATGTTGGATACAGGGGCACAGTTTAAAATAGCGGTGAATGGTGGAAAGAGTCAAAATGCATTGTTTACACTTTTGCCGGATGATTTAGAAACTTACCAGGGCACACTGGCTGCGGACGAAACTGTAAAAACAGTTCTTATCGTGGAAGTCCCAACGGGAGAAAGTGAAGCAATAGAAAGTATTGCCCTTACTGCGAAAAGTACAGAAGATAGTGCACAGTTCAAATTGCAGTAAAGAATATAGTTTAAATATAAGAAAGAAATACCTTTGATTTTTGATAGAATCTATTTAAAAATCAAAGGTATTTTTTATAGGAAAAATTCTTTAAAAAAATGTAAAAAAACGATTGACAATAATTGTGACAGATGATAAGATATCTTTCGGTCGCGAAAAACGACAAAAAGTTCAGAAAATGAACTTGAAAAAATAAAAAAAGCTGTTGACAAACGAAAGAGCACATGATATTATATCAGAGTTGCGTCTGAGAGAAAGACGACAGCAAGACAGGCAGAAAGCCTGTAAGAACCT
>JAGKTQ010000045.1 GCA_021153325.1 Lachnospiraceae bacterium
GTAAAACAGCGCACAACGGCTGATATTTGGCTTGTGTGGCTGACGTTTTTAATCGCGGAAGCAGTTACTGTTATCATTGCATGGATTTTTATGAAAAAGATCAAGAAAAATAAAATTGATGTACTGGAAGGATAAAAGGGAGGTAAGAAAAGTATGAGTAAACGAATCATAACGATCAGCCGTGAATTTGGAAGTGGTGGAAGATACTTAGGAGAAAGGATCGCTCAAAAGCTGGGCTGGGATTATTATGACAAAGAAATGATCGCAAAGGTTGCTGAAAAGACAGGACTTTCACAAAAATATATTGAAGAAGCAGGTGAGTATGCACCATCTAAAAATATTTTCGCTATGCCTTTGTAGGAAGAAATCATACAGGAGCATCTCTTGGAGATTATATGTATGCGGCACAGAGGGAGATCATTTTAGAGGCAGCAGAAAAAAGCAATTGTGTCATAGTAGGAAGATGTGCAGATTATATTTTAAAGGACAGAGAAGACTGCTTGAATGTATTCATTTGTGGTAATTCAGAGGAAAAGGTAAAGCGCATTATGGAGCTATATAAGGTTTCCAGAGCAGAGGCAGAAAAATTAATAAAGGAAACGGATAAGAAACGTAGCGTGAATTATAACTATTATACAGAGCAGGAATGGGGAAAGGCACAAAATTATACAATGTGTTTGAACAGCAGTGATATTGGATATGATACGTGTATCGATATGATCTGTAACTTGGTTTAAGATGATAGCAGCCAGTATAGGAGAAATCTTGTATTGGTTGCTATTTTGCTTTATGTTCGATATAATTATTCATTATAGTACTTGGAAATAAATAAGCCGAAGAGATGGCAGAATAGGGGGAAAAGGATTGTGATAAAAACAGTAATTTTTGATATAGGTAATGTTCTTTTGGGTTTTTGCTGGAAAGAATATTTTGATACCTTTCCTTATAGTGAAGAAGTAAAGGAAAGAATCGCCAATGCCACTGTCAAAAGCGAAGTGTGGGCAGAATATGACAAGGGAAATATGTCAGATGAAGAAATCATAGAAGCCTTTGTAAAGAACGATCCGGGTATCGAGAAAGAAATCCGGGAATCGTTAGAGGATATTTCCGAAATGCTTGTGCGCTACGATTATGCGATACCATGGATTCAAGCGTTGAAGGAAAATGGCTATCAGGTTCTGGTGCTATCCAATTTCTCTCACAAATCCGTAGTAGATTGCGCGCATGCATTAGATTTTCTTCCGTATACAGATGGCGGTATTTTGTCTTACAAAGATCATGTTATTAAGCCACAGCCGGAAATCTATGCACTTTTAATCGAACGTTACCATCTGGTGCCGGATGAATGTGTTTTTATGGATGATATGGAAGCCAATATTGAAGGCGCAAAGAATGCGGGTATTCATACGATTTTATTTAAAAATGAGATGCAGGCAAAAAAAGAACTGCGGGAGATGGGCGTGAAATTTTAGCTCCCGCAGCCTGCTTATGTACAAAAGAAATTATTTGGAATAAACGGTCTGTGCTACATATAATCCCATTGGTTTATAGGCACTTCCGGTTCCTTTTTCGTTGCCCCATATATTGTATAGGGTGAAAGTGTATTTGTCATAAACACCAAATTCCTTGATGTTTATTTTCTGTGCAGAGTTAACAGCAGGTCGTTCCAGAGAGGTTGCCTGTGTGGTGTTGTCTGAGACATTAAAAGACAGACCGGCATTCAGGACATCAATACTAATGGAAGCGCTGCAGCTATATACTGCAGAAACAGTTTGTGTGTAGGTCTTAGTTGCTTTCGATAGCGGACCGTCGTACCAGTTGCTAGTTGCTTGTAATGGGATTGTGGGGGAAATACACATCGGTCTTTACCTTAGTGATATCGTCGATGTAATCCCCGATTGCCCATAAGGATTGCCTGTCCATGGCAGGAGTGGTTTCAACATGCATTTTAACATTCTCCTTTCGGTTGCCAGTGAATAGTGATAGAGCAATGATAACGATTTGTTATAGTATATTTATATGCGCTAAAATTTATAATTATGCAACTATACCTCTGATTCTTTTGAATTTTCTGATTCTTCTTCTAGTTTTTGAGCCATTTCCCGTTCCATTTCTTCTCTTGCTCTTACGTATTTCTCATTTTCACCTGTTTGTAAAATATCCAGATCGGCAATGGTGTGCTTGTGGCTCAACTGTCCATACAGTCCGATAAAGATCCAACATAAAATAGGCAAAAAGACAGTTACAACAAGGCAGCCTCTGAATAAGTTGCCCGCTTTTGTTGAATCAATTAAAGAAACAACAAATAAGACAATATAGGATAATATTATGAGAATCACGCAAACGAGCGCTGCAATTTGTTTTGGAGTTCTTTTTTTCAATGGAATCCTTCCTTTCATCATGAATATGAGACAAGTCTAACATAAAACCCTTTTAATGGCTACCGGAATTGTGTTAAAAAAAGCCTGCGCGAGGCAGGCTTTTACGGGGAGGATTGTATTACTTTTCTTGCGTAATAGGTCAAAGGAGGGGGTTCCAATGACTATTACAAGTATGTACCAAAATTCAGTACTTTATACAGAAAAAGTGGACGAATTTATAATTTTGAGATATACTATAGCAAGTGGTCGATGTGGAAAACAAAGAAAGGACCAAATGAGAATAAATTCGTAAAACAGAAGAAAGGGATAGGTATTTAAATATGGCATTATTAGAACAATGGAGAAGTAAAGCATATGATGAGACAGCAAACAAAGGAGATCTGCAGAGAATGTGGACTGCATATTTCCAGGAAGAAAGAGATATCTATGCAGAGCTTTTAAAAAATCCTGATGAGGTCGTAGAAGGAACAGTAAAAGAACTTGCAGAAAAATACAATGTTTCCATTATGACAATGACAGGCTTTTTGGATGGTATCAATGACAGTCTTGTAAATCAGAATCCAATTGAAGAAATGGAAGAAGATACAAAAGTAAATCTTGGTTTTGATAAAGAGCTCCTTTACAAAAACATGGTCGGAGCAGGTGCTGACTGGTTATACGGATTGGAGGAATGGAACGACATCTTTGATGAAGCAAAACAAAAAGAGCTTTACAAAGAGCAGAAAGCTTCTACAACAATAGTAAAAGGGGACAAGGTATATCCAAACGATCCATGTCCTTGCGGAAGCGGTAAAAAATATAAAAAATGCTGTGGTAAAAATAAATAAAAACAGGTACAGATGTTGTATAATTTTCAACAATATTTAGATGCAGACGGATGCCTTTTATAAAAAGGTCAGGTAATATCCAGTAAATTAGGCGGAGGAAAGGAATATGGAAAACAAAAGCACTCTGTTTTTCGGAATGATAGGTATCATCATAATTTTCCTTTTCCTTCTGTCTGACTTGTCTAAACAGCCCGAAAATGGACAGAAGATCTGTATATCCATAGAGAGTCTGTCTGACGGAAGCAGTCAGGAAGGAAAAGTATGGAATATAGAATGTTTATGTCCTTTGCAAAATAAAAATCTGACGTTTTTGTACAAAATTGTCAAAATTTTTGTAGTAACGATACTTTTAGCAAATCTTTTTCATATGAATAAAGTTCTTTTTCTTCAGGGAAAAGGGCGTATCTATGCGTGCTTTAAAGCATGTGTATTTTATCCTGCACATTTTCTGTGCGAATGGCTTATCCAACAAAAAGGTGATGGAAAAAAGAGGTCTCTTAGCGTAAATCATTAAAATGTATAAAAGATGTATTTGCGCAATTTTGCAGGAAATCCTGCAATATGCAGAAAGAGGAAGAAATGAAATCGATATTAGATACTGTAAAAAAGCAGCCACCAGGCAGACTGATCACAACGGGGTTCGCGCTGGTAATCTTACTGGGTGCTTTTATGCTTATGCTTCCAGTTTCGGTAAAGGAAGGTGCTGAAGTGACTTTTGTGGATGCCTTGTTTACCTCTACCAGTGCAGTTTGTGTGACCGGACTTATTGCCATTGATACCGCAGACCATTTTACAGCTTTTGGACAGGGCGTTGTGGCAGCACTTATTCAAATTGGCGGTCTTGGAGTGACTTCCGTTGGAGTAGGATTGATTCTGGCAGCCGGAAAACGAGTCAGTATAAAAGGGCGTCTTCTTGTAAAAGAGGCAATGAACGTAGACAGCTACAAAGGAATTGTCAGACTGGTAAAATCCATTTTGCTTATGACGCTTTGTTTTGAAGGAGTAGGTGCCATTTTAAGTTTTACCGTATTCATACAGGACTATCCTTTTTGGCATGCATTGGGAATCAGTATTTTTCATTCCATTGCTGCTTTTAATAATTCTGGATTTGATATTTTAGGCGGACTTCGCAACCTGATCCCTTATCAGGACAATGTGCTGTTAAATCTGACGACAAGTGGATTGATCCTATTTGGAGGAATTGGTTTTTTTGTTATTTTGGATGTTTTAAAATGCCGGAGTTTTAAAAAGCTTTCTCTGCATTCCAAAATTGTTATTACGACAAGTGCTGTTTTATTAGCAGCGGGTACGATTCTGTTGAAAATGACAGAGGATATTTCATGGATGGGAGCATTTTTCCAAAGCGTTTCTGCCAGAACAGCCGGATTTTCTACCTATCCTATAGGAGAATTTACGAATGCGGGACTATTTGTACTTTGTATTTTAATGTTCATTGGTGCTTCGCCGGGGTCTACCGGAGGTGGTATTAAGACCAGTACCTTTTTTACGTTGTTGCAGGCAGCAAGAAGTGTCTTTTCGAAAAGACATGTGGGTGCATTTAAGAGAAGCATTCCAAAGGAAAGTATAGCAAAGGCATATATGATAACCATGCTGTCACTTGCGGTTGTATGTATTGGCACATTTTTCATGTGTGTACTAGAGCCGGAGTATAGTTTTATTCAGCTGTTGTTCGAGGTCGTATCCGCGTTTGGTACAGTCGGACTTTCTACGGGAATAACGCCTTATCTTGGAGCAGCGGGAAAGCTGGTCATTATTTCGATCATGTTTATCGGAAGACTGGGTGCGTTTACGATTTTGTCCATGTGGATAGAGCGTCCAGAAAAAAATGCCCGCTATACAGAAGAGACGGTGACAATTGGGTAAAAGTGTGAAGTGCCGGAAATGGCAGAAAGGGAATAGACATGAAAAAAAAGAAGGAAGCAGAATCGTTTGGTGTAATCGGATTGGGACGTTTTGGAACTGCTTTGGCAATTTCTTTGGCAGAAGCAGGAAAAGAAGTCATTGTAATTGATAAGGATGAGAGTAAAGTCAAGGAGCTTCGTCAATATACAGAGCATGCATTTGTGGCGGATGATCTAAGTAAAGAAACTTTAGAGGAAATCGGCATTCAAAATTGTGATGCGGTCATTGTATGTATTGGTGAAAAAATTGATACCAGTATATTGACAGCGATGCATGCTGTGGATCTGGGAGTGCCAAGAGTCATTGCAAAGGCATTGAGCTTTGATCAGGGAGCTATTTTGGAAAAGATAGGCGCGGAGGTTGTGTATCCAGAGCGGGATATGGCATTGCGGCTTGGAAAACGTCTGGTGTCCAGTAACTTTTTGGATTATGTATCACTTGACAATAGTGTGGAGATCCAGCAGATTATCGTAACAGACAGACTGGTGGGAGTCAGTGTAGAAGAGAGCGGAATCCGGCAAAAATACGGACTGAACATCATTGCCATAGAACATGAAAAGGTGACGGAGATTGAAGTACATCCGGGATATCGTTTTGCAAAAGGAGATGTTGTGGTAGTGATCGGAAAGGTAAATAATATTGACAGATTTTGCAAAAATATATAAATTACATAGTAAATGTACAGAGGGGAAAATGGAAAAGCCATTTTCCCCACAATAGACGAAAGAGGGAAAGGAAATATGGAAAAACAGGAAAGCCGTGTTGGAAGTGCAGTAGAAATGTTCGAATCAGGTTATAATTGTTGTCAGGCCGTATTTGCTACTTATGCGGACCTTTATGGAATGGATAGGGAGATGGCTTTAAAGCTTGCAAGTACAATGGGCGCCGGAATCGGCAGAATGCGTGAGGTGTGTGGAGCTGTGTCAGCAATGGCATTGCTTTATGGATTAAAGAACGGAAACATTGATCCAAGGGACGCAAAAGCAAAAGAGGAAACGTATACCGTTGTTAGAAATATGGCAGATAAATTTGAAGCAGAAAATGGAAGTATCATTTGCAGAGAATTGTTAAAACTGAGTGTAAAAAGGGAAGAAAGTGCAAAGCCGGATGAACGGACAAAGGAATATTATATGACTCGTCCGTGCAGCAAGGTCGTTGCCAGTGCAGCTTCCATTGTGGAGGAATATTTATTATGTTAGAGCAATTTGCAAGAACAGAGCTTTTGCTTGGTGAGGAAAATATGCAGAAGCTGAATAGTGCAAGGGTAGCTGTTTTTGGCATTGGTGGTGTAGGTGGCTATGTGGTTGAGGCACTTGCGAGAAGTGGGGTCGGTACACTGGATCTGATCGATAATGATACGGTAGCCTTGAGCAATTTGAACAGACAGATCATTGCAACGAAGGATACGATCGGACGCTATAAAACAGAAGTCATGAGGGATAGAATCCTGTCCATCAATCCGGAAGCGAAAGTAAACGTATATAATTGCTTTTATTTGCCGGAAACAGCAGCAGATTTCGATTTTTCCAAGTATTCGTATGTAATTGATGCAGTGGATACTGTGACAGCCAAGATCGATATTATCATGCAGGCACAGGCAGCAGACGTGCCGGTCATGAGCAGTATGGGAGCAGGAAATAAGCTGGATGCAACGAAGCTTACCGTGACAGACATTTATAAGACGACGATGTGTCCGCTTGCAAAGGTGATGCGCAGGGAATTAAAAAAGCGTGGAGTAAAGAAATTAAAGGTAGTTTATTCTACCGAGAAAGCAATCAAGCCGACAGAAATGTGTGAGGAAAATACAGGAAGGCGTTCTACACCGGGCAGTATTGCTTATGTACCTTCTGTGGCAGGGCTTTTGATCGCCGGGGAAGTTATTAAAGATATCATCGGATATAAAGAAGAAATGTAAAAATTTGAAAATTGAAAAAAGCTCTTTACAGAAATTCAAATTTGGAATATGATAGGTGCATAGAAATTTTTTAGTGAAAATACGTTGACGAGAAGAGTACGATAGGAAAGATAGCAGAGAGAAACGCCTGTTTCGACAGTGCTGGAAGCGTTTTTGTTGGAACTATCCGAAAACTAACTCCGAGTGACCCCAATCCGGTCCGGTGATTCCGTTATCATCGAATGAGAGGTTTTGGTAAGACGTAGATTTTGAATCCGCGCACAGAACAAGCAGGGTGGAACCGCGAGCAATCGTCCCTTACGCTTCTAACGAAGTGTAAGGGATTTTTTTGTGAACGAGGAATGTATAAAAAAGAAAGGAAGAGAAAAATGAAAGTAACATTAAAAGATGGCTCCTGTAAAGAATACAGCGAAGCAAAAAGTGTCATTGAAATTGCAGCAGATATCAGTGAAGGACTTGCAAGAGTAGCAGCGGCAGCAGAAGTGAACGGAAAAGTAGTAGATTTAAGAACCGTAATTGATTCTGACTGTGAATTAAATATATTAACAGCAAATGATGAAGAAGGACTCAGAACGGTACGTCATACGGCTTCCCATGTACTTGCAGAGGCAGTAAAGAGAGTGTTCCCAGAGGCAAAGCTTGCCATTGGACCAAGTATCGATACAGGATTTTACTATGATTTTGAGCATGAACCTTTCAGCCGTGAGGACTTGGACAAATTAGAAGCAGAAATGAAAAAGATCATCAAAGAAGGTGCAAAATTAGAGAAATTTACCCTTCCTAGAGAAGAAGCTATCAAATTTATGGAAGAAAAGGATGAGCCTTATAAAGTAGAATTGATTCAGGATTTACCGGAAGATGCAGAAATTTCCTTCTACAAACAGGGCGAATTTACAGACCTTTGTGCAGGACCACATCTTATGAGCACAAAAGGAATTAAAGCATTTAAATTGACAAGTTCCTCTATGGCATATTGGAGAGGGGATTCCAACAGAGCACAATTGCAGCGTATTTATGGAACAGCTTTCAACAAAAAAGAAGAGCTTGCGGCTTATTTGGAGCACTTAGAAGATATTAAGAGACGTGACCACAACAAATTGGGAAGAGAAATGGAACTCTTTACAACTGTTGATGTTATCGGACAGGGACTTCCGCTGTTGATGCCTAAGGGCGCTAAAATGGTGCAGACAATGCAGCGTTGGATCGAAGACTTGGAGGATAATGAATGGGGTTATGTGAGAACAAAGACTCCTCTTATGGCAAAGAGTGACTTATATAAGATTTCTGGTCACTGGGGACATTATAAAGAAGGAATGTTTGTATTAGGCGATGAAGAAGTAGATAAAGAAGTATTTGCTTTAAGACCGATGACATGTCCATTCCAGTATTATGTGTATAAGGCAACACAGCATTCTTATAGAGATTTACCAATTCGTTATGGTGAGACTTCTACGTTGTTCCGTAATGAGGATTCCGGTGAGATGCATGGTTTAACACGTGTTCGTCAGTTTACGATTTCTGAAGGACACTTGATCGTACGTCCTGACCAGATGGTAGAAGAATTTAAAGGCTGTCTTGCACTGGCAAAACACTGCTTAACAACTTTGGGTGTAGAAGAAGATGTAACTTACCATCTTTCCAAATGGGATCCTGAAAATAAAGAAAAATATATCGGAGAACCGGAAGTTTGGGAAGAAACACAGCAGCATATGCGTGACATCATGAACGAATTGAACATTCCATTTGTTGAGGATGTTGGGGAAGCTGCATTCTATGGACCAAAGATTGATATTAATGCGAAAAACGTATACGGCAAAGAAGATACTATGATCACAATTCAGTGGGATGCTCTTTTGGCGGAGCAGTTCGATATGTATTACATTGATCAGAATGGTGAAAAGAAACGTCCTTACATCATTCACAGAACTTCTATGGGATGCTACGAAAGAACTCTTGCATGGTTGATTGAAAAATATGCAGGAAAATTCCCAACATGGTTGTGTCCGGAGCAGGTTCGTGTACTTCCAATTTCCGAAAAATATGCAGATTATGCAGCAAAAGTAGAAGCAGAATTAAAGAAAAATGGTGTACTTGCTACGATTGATAATCGTTCCGAAAAGATCGGTTACAAGATCCGTGAAACAAGACTTGCAAAAGTTCCTTATATGTTAGTAGTAGGACAGAAGGAAGAGGAAGAAGGATTAGTTTCTGTAAGAAGCCGTTTTGCAGGAGATGAAGGACAGAAGACTCTGGATGAGTTCATCGACCAGATCTGTAAGGAAATCCGTACAAAAGAAATCCGTAAGGAAGAAGTTGTAGAAGAAAAACAGAACTAATCAATAAAAAGAATAAGATTAAAAATTCAGCAGATACTATCCATGATACAAAAGAATGAGAACATAGAAAAGAAAGGAATGGGTTAGTGATATGGCTGAATTAAAATGTACTGTTACAAATTGTGGCTACAACAAGGATAAATATTGTTGTAAAGGTGATATTACGGTAGGCGGTAAAAGTGCCTGTACAACAGACGAGACCTGTTGTGAAAGTTTCCGTGAAAAAAAAGAAGATTCTTATAGTAATGCAGCGGATAATCCGTGTAGAACAATAAGCATTGACTGCGAAGCAAGTAACTGTGTATACAACAAAGAATACAAGTGTTATGCGGATCATGTAGATATTAAAGGAAACAATGCCTGTGATTGCCATGAAACAGCATGTGCAACTTTTAAAGAAAGATAGTTTATATTTTCCCTCAGAAGTAGGAAATTGCTTCTGGGGGATTTTTATGCAATGGTGTAGATTGAGGAAAATCTTGCATATTCATATGAGCAGTGATATACTAAAGTAATCAAATGAAAATATTCATTTTCTTTTTTTCGGCAATATAGCCGTCTGATTTATTCAAGCCGGATCCGGCACAGGATTTCATTTATTTTTATTTTACTTAAGGAGGACTATGCTTATGGCAGACACATTAAAAAACTATTTTC
>JAGKTQ010000046.1 GCA_021153325.1 Lachnospiraceae bacterium
CCTTTTGATTTGAAGAATGGAGAATTCATGGAATATTTAGTTTTAGGTTTTGTGATTGCCGTTATTTTGTTGTGTGCTTTTATTCAAGGAGCGTGCGATGAAAAGAAAAGAGAAAAGTTATTTATAGAGAAACTGTACAGCGATTATGGACAGTTCCCGAATAAAGAATATGAAGTAACACAATATAATTCGATACGAAAATATTTTGAAAAGCATGTGCCGGAAAGTGGATATGTAGATGATATTACTTGGAATGATCTGGATATGGATGCCGTGTTCATGCAGATGAATCATACCTATTCCTCGGCGGGAGAAGAATATTTGTATTATACACTTCGTACCCTTTCTATGCAGGAAGAGGATATGAAAAAAAGAGAAGAAAAAGTACGTTTTTTTATGGAGCATGCGGATGAGCGTGTAAAGCTGCAGCTTTTATTTGCAAAAATAGGAAAAACAGGGAAATTTTCTATTTATGATTATATTGATTTTCTTGATATGGTTAAAGATATATCAAACTGGAAACATTACTTATGGGATATAGCCCTATTAGCAGCGATTCTTTTGATATTTTTTAATGGTGCTTTAGGTATCACTCTTACAATAGGAATAATATGTTTCAATATAGTTTCTTACTTTAAATATAAAAGTGAAAGAGAAGCCTATATTGTAAATTTCAGATATATTATGCGTATGCTTTCCATGGCAGAGCAGCTTAATAAAACAGGTCTTCCTGTATTGCAGGAAGAAACGACAGAATTGGAACAATTGTTAAAGCAATTTCAAAAATTCAAAAAAGGTTCTTGGTGGTTGATGTCGCCGGCTAGAATGAATGGTGCAGGTGATCCATTATCTATTATAGCGGATTATATGAGAATGATATTACATACAGATATCATTCAGTTTAATAAAATGATGACGCAGCTGAGAGGGCATCAATCAGAATTGGATGATATTCTTCGGATTTCCGGTTCTATTGAGACTGTGATCGCAATCGGTGCATATAGAGCTTCTTTAGACGAATGGTGTAATCCGGAATTTTCGAAAGAACAAGGTCTTTGGTTAGAAAATGGTTATCATCCATTGGTTCCTGATCCGGTAAAAAACAGTATTAAAACAGAGAAGGGTGTATTGCTGACAGGGTCTAATGCTTCCGGTAAATCCACTTTCTTAAAGGCAGTAGCAATCAATGCCATATTAGCGCAAACAATCTATACCTGTGCGGCAGCAAGATACAGGGGAGAATTTTATCATATTTATTCTTCTATGGCGCTTCGTGATAGTCTGGAAAGTGGAGAAAGTTATTATATTGTAGAGATAAAATCTTTAAAGAGAATCATAGATGCCCAAAAGGATGAGAAAAGGATTTTGTGCTTTGTGGATGAAGTGCTTCGTGGAACGAATACAGTGGAGCGTATTGCCGCATCCACGCAGATATTAAAAAGCTTTGCAGAGAAAAAAGCACTTTGCTTTGCAGCGACCCATGATATTGAATTGACTGCATTATTGGAAAAGGAATATGAGAACTATCATTTTGAAGAAGAAGTGAGAGAAGGAGATGTATTTTTCAATTATGAGTTGAAAGAAGGCAGGGCAAAAACAAGAAATGCCATCAAGCTTTTAAGTGTAATGGGATATGAAAAGAATATTATTGACAAAGCAGAGAAAATGGCGGAAGATTTTCTTATAGATGGTGTTTGGAAGTAAAGCAGGAAAGGGAGAAAGACCATGAAGGTTACAATTTATACAGATGGTGCTGCAAGGGGAAATCCAGAAGGACCAGGCGGTTATGGTGTTGTGTTACAATATGTAGATGGAAAAGGTACTTTGCATGAAAGAGAATATTCGGCAGGGTACAAAAAAACAACCAATAACCGGATGGAACTTATGGCGGCAATTGTGGGATTGGAAGCATTGACAAAGCCTTGTGAAGTAGAATTGATCTCTGACTCCAAATATTTAGTAGATGCCTTTAATCAGCATTGGATTGATGGCTGGCTGAAAAAGAATTGGAAGAATAGTACCAATAAGCCGGTAAAAAATATTGATCTGTGGAAAAGACTTTTAGAGGCTAAAAAGCAGCATCAGGTGACGTTCGTATGGGTCAAAGGACACGATGGACATCCTGAAAATGAGCGATGTGACAGATTAGCAACGACTGCTGCTGATGGTAAGGACTTACTTGACGATTGTATCGCAGAAGTGGTATGATTTAATTAGTTTTAGAGAGGACGTGTTTCTATGAATAATTTAATCTTATTTTTAAATGCCTTTTTATCATATGGATTATTATTTCTTGTAATTGTTGCGTTAGTTTTACTTGCATGCTTTATCGGTATCAGCTTAAGAAAAAGGAAAAATGCAACGATGCAGGCAACAGAAGCAGAGACAGAAACTTCAACCACTGCTTCCTAAAATGAAAAAAGAAACAAATGTAGCTGCCAGCTGAAAGGAAAACTTTTGGTATGGCAGTTTTTTTGTATAAGGAGTTAGGATATGGCAAAATCGGTAGGTCAGAAATTAAAATTATTGTATTTGCTGAAAATCTTGAGTGAAAATACAGATGAAAAGCATCCTATGCCTATGAAGCGTATTTTAGAAGAACTCTCCAGATATGATATTTGTGCGGAAAGAAAAACAATTTATGCGGATATAGAGGATTTAAAACAGTTTGGGTTTGATATTTTACGTAACCCATCCAAAACAGAAGGTGGATATTATCTTGCATCCAGAGAGTTTGAATTGCCGGAATTGAAACTTTTAGTAGATGCTGTACAGGCATCACGATTCATTACCGCAAAAAAATCAAGGGAGCTAATTGGCAAGCTGGAAAAGCTTACTGGAAAACATGAAGCGAGTAGATTACAGCGTCAGGTATATGTAGCCAATCGAATCAAAACTTCAAATGAGAGTATTTATTATAACGTGGACAATATTCACAGAGGCATTCAGGATAATGTGCAGATTACCTTTCAATATATGGAATGGACACTGGATAAGAAAATGTCGCCGAGAAAAAATGGAGTCAAATACCAGATCAGTCCTTGGGCATTGATCTGGCAGGATGAAAATTATTATTTAGTCGGTTTTGATGAGGCAGAAAATAAAATTAAGCATTATAGAGTTGATAAAATGGGAACAATAGAATTGACTGCTGAAAAAAGAAAAGGAACGGAAAGTTTTTCGCAGTTCGATCTGGCTAAATATACGACGAAAATGTTCGGTATGTTTGGTGGCGAAGAACGTATGGTAACAATGAAGTTCTCCAATCGTTTAATCGGGGTAGTCATGGATCGATTTGGAACAGAAGCAGATATACGAAAGAGAGATGAAGAGCATTTTAGCGTGCGTATAAAAGTTGCTGTTAGCGGGCAGTTCTTTGGCTGGATCACTGGCCTTGGACAGGAAGCCTCTATTTTAGCACCCTCTGAAGTAGTAAATGAGTATGAAGACTATTTGGAAAATATTTTGAAAAATCTGAAAAAAGAAAAGATGTAAAGTACATATTGACACTGAAAGTTACATAGCCTATACTTAAAGAACGGCTACAATATATAGTGAGAAAATGAAAATGTGAACTATATATTGTGAATACATAGCGCTACTGACTGCATAAATCAAGTGTTTTGCAGATTTTTTGAAGAAGGGTAATGGAGGTAAAAATGATGGGAGAAAAATTAGAACAGGGAAATGCTGCTGAAGAAATAGATTATGCAGCTATATATAAAACAAAACGTCCTACGAAGGTCATTAAAAAAGATGGAAGCAAAGAGACTTTTAATGTGCAAAAGGTCGTAAATGCCGTAGGAAAAAGTGCTTATCGTGCCCTGACCAAATTTACAGAAGAAGAAAAACGACATATATGTCAGTTCGTTGTAGATAAAGTAGATGAGATGGAACAGGATGAGATTCCAATTCCAATTATGCACAATATCGTTGAAAGTGCACTGGAAGATGTAAAACCGATCGTTGCAAAGAGCTATCGTGATTACCGTAATTATAAGCAGGATTTCGTACGTATGATGGATGATGTCTATAAAAAGAGTCAGTCCATTATGTATGTTGGGGATAAAGAAAATGCAAACACAGACTCTGCTTTGGTATCCACAAAAAGAAGTTTGATCTTTAACCAGTTCAATAAAGAATTGTATCAAAAGTTCTTCATGACAACAGAAGAAATACAGGCATGTCGTGATGGCTATATTTATGTACATGATATGTCGGCAAGAAGAGATACGATGAACTGCTGTCTTTTTGACGTTCAGAACGTATTGAGCGGTGGTTTTGAAATGGGAAATATCTGGTACAATGAGCCAAAAACTCTGGATGTTGCTTTTGACGTTATCGGAGATATTGTTTTAAGTGCTGCAAGCCAGCAGTATGGCGGATTTACAGTTCCTAGCGTAGATATGATCTTAGAACCATATGCAGAGAAATCTTACAAAAAATATGTAGATAAATATATTCGCCTTGGCATTGATAAAGAAACAGCAGAATCCGAAGCTTATGCTGATGTAGTAAGAGAATATGAGCAGGGCTTTCAGGGATGGGAATATAAATTCAATACAGTAGCTTCCAGTCGTGGTGATTATCCGTTCATTACTGTGACAGCAGGAACGGGAACTGGAAAATTTGCAAAATTGGCAACCATCTCTTTATTGAATGTAAGAAGAAGAGGACAGGGAAAGGCAGAGTGTAAAAAACCAGTATTATTCCCGAAAATCGTATTTTTATATGACGAAAACTTGCATGGACCTGGCAAAGAGCTGGAAGATGTGTTTGAGGCAGGTGTAAAATGTTCTGCGAAAACCATGTATCCAGACTGGTTAAGTCTGACAGGTAAAGGCTATATTGCAAGTATGTACAAGCAGTATGGAAAGATTATTTCTCCAATGGGATGTCGAGCATTTCTTTCTCCATGGTATGAAAGAGGAGGTATGCATCCGGCTGATGATAAGGACGTACCTGTTTTTGTAGGTCGTTTTAATATCGGTGCAGTATCTCTTCACCTTCCGATGATTCTTGCAAAAGCAAGGCAGGAATCAAAAGATTTCTATGAAGTGTTAGATTATTACTTGGAATTGATTCGTCAGCTGCATATCAGAACCTATGCCTATTTAGGTGAAATGCGTGCATCCACAAATCCATTGGCATATTGTGAAGGCGGTTTCCTTGGCGGTAATTTGAAATTGACAGATAAGATCAAACCGATCTTAAAATCTGCAACAGCAAGCTTTGGTATTACAGCATTAAATGAATTGCAGGAGTTATATAATGGTAAGTCTTTAGTAGAAGATGGCCAGTTCGCTTTAGAAGTATTAGAGCATATCAATAAAAAGATAAATGAATTTAAAGAAGCAGATGGTAATCTTTATGCGATTTATGGAACACCGGCAGAAAATTTATGTGGTCTGCAGGTAAAACAGTTCCGTGAAAAATATGGTATTGTGGAAGGAGTTTCTGATAGAGAATATGTTAGCAACAGCTTCCATTGCCATGTAACAGAAGATATTACTCCAATCGAAAAACAGGATTTGGAATATCGTTTCTGGGAACTTGCTAATGGTGGTAAGATTCAGTATGTAAAATATCCGATTGATTATAATCTGGAAGCAATCAAGACATTGATCCGCAGAGCCATGGATATGGGATTTTACGAAGGAGTCAATATGTCTTTAGCATACTGCGATGACTGTGGACATCAGGAGTTGGAAATGGATGTATGTCCAAAATGCGGAAGTAGAAATCTTACGAAAATTGATCGTATGAATGGCTATTTGTCTTATTCAAGAGTGCATGGAGATACAAGACTCAATGATGCAAAAATGGCAGAAATTGCAGAAAGGAAGTCAATGTAAGGAATGAGATACCACAATATTACAAAGGATGATATGTTGAACGGTGACGGACTTAGAGTCGTACTGTGGGTTGCGGGATGTTCTCATTGCTGCAAAGAATGTCAAAATCCGGTCACATGGGACCCGAATGGGGGACTTTTATTTGATGAAGAGGCAAAAGCAGAGCTTTTTGAGACATTGGAGAAGCCTTATATTTCCGGCATTACCTTTTCGGGAGGAGATCCTCTTCATTCAGCCAATCGACTGGATGTACGGAATCTGATGGAAGAGATCAAAGAGAAGTTTCCAAATAAGACGATCTGGCTTTATACCGGAGATTCCTGGGAAAATATTTTGCATTATCCGTTGTTACATTATGTAGATGTTTTAGTAGACGGTGAATTTAAAATAGAGTTGAAAGATAATAATCTGCTTTGGAAGGGAAGTAAAAATCAAAGAGTCATTGATGTACAAAAATCTTTAAAGCAGACAGACCCGACAAAACCAATCTTGCATTGCAATGATTATGAATAAGCGACACTGAAACTTGAAACAGCTTTCAGTAAGAAAGAGGAAACTATGCAGAGAATTGCAAAATTTGAAAAAGTAAGCTATGAACAGTTTAAGGAAGGATACATAGATTGCTTCGGCGAAAAAAGCGAAGAAGAGATTCAGGCAGTTTATGATAATCTTAAGCTTCCGAAGCGTGCTACAAGCGGAAGTGCCGGTTATGATTTCTTTGCACCGGTAGAAGTGACTTTAAGACCTGGCGAAACAATAAAGATTGCTACTGGAATACGTGCACGTATGGAAGAAAACTGGGTGCTTAAGTTATATCCAAGAAGTGGACTTGGATTTAAGTATCGTTTGCAGTTAAATAATACGGTAGGCATTATTGACAGTGACTATTATTATTCTGATAATGAAGGTCATATTTTTGCTAAAATAACAAATGATTCTAACGAAGGAAAAACGGTAACTATTGATGCCGGAACAGGCTTTATGCAGGGAATCTTTTTGGAATATGGAATTACAGAAGATGATGATGCCAGCGCAGTAAGAAACGGCGGTTTTGGAAGTACAACAAAATAAAGTATAGAAAGCTCCCTTTTTGGAAAACTAATAAAAATTAGTGGAAAAGGGAGTTTTTTTTATGGATGAAAAAGAGCAAAAATTAGATGCGGATTTTCAAAAGAATGTAGATTATTTGAACGAAACTCTTGCGGTAAATACAAATTATGATATCGTTTATCGTATTATGGAAATGGGCGGTAAAAAAACGGCATGGTATTTTATTGATGGCTTCTGTAAAGATGAACTAATGCAAAAACTTTTGCAATATTTTATTACAATAAAGCCGGAAGACATGCCAAAGGACGCTCATAGTATGTCAAAAAAATGTGTCCCTTATGTAGAAGTAGATTTAGTTGATAGTATGGATAAGATCATTCATAGTCTTTTATCCGGTATTTTTATTTTAATCATAGAGGGATATGATAAAGCACTGTTGATCGATGCGCGTACTTATCCGGCAAGAGGAGTGGAAGAACCGGAAAAGGATAAAGTGCTTAGAGGTTCCAAAGATGGTTTTGTGGAAACGGTTGTTTTAAATACGGCATTGATTAGGCGAAGAATCCGAAGTACAGAATTAAGAATGGAGATGCTAAATGCCGGAAAAAGTTCGAAAACGGATATTGCAGTCTGTTATATGGATGATCGAGTAGATAAAAAATTTCTGAAACAGATTAAAGAAAGAATTAATTCGCTTGCGGTAGATGCACTGACTCTGAACCAGGAAAGTCTTGCAGAGTGTTTATATACGAGTAAATGGTATAATCCTTTTCCTAAGTTTCGATATACAGAAAGACCTGATACAGCCGCAGCACAGATTTTAGAGGGAAATATTATTATTTTAGTAGATAATTCTCCGTCTGCTATGGTACTGCCCAATTCCCTTTTTGATATGTTGGAAGAGGCGGATGATTATTATTTCCCCCCAATTACTGGAAGTTATCTTAGGATAACGCGCATTATGATCGCCCTTTTGACCTTTTTTTTAACGCCGACTTATCTACTCTTAATGAAAAATACACAATGGATTCCGGATAGTTTTTCCTTTATTATTGTTCGTGAAACGATGAATATTCCTCTTATTTTTCAATTTTTAATGTTGGAGCTGGCGATTGACGGACTGCGTCTTGCTGCGGTAAACACGCCGAATATGCTCAGTACACCTTTGAGTGTGCTTGCCGCTCTTGTGCTAGGCGAATTTTCAGTTAAGAGCGGTTGGTTCAACTCAGAAGTTATGCTATATATGGCATTTGTTGCAGTTGCCAATTATACGCAGGCAAGTTATGAGCTAGGATATGCGCTGAAATTTATGCGTATGATCACACTTGTATTAACAGCAATTTTTAGTGTGTATGGTTATATAGGAGGAATTTTACTATGTTTGCTTGCTATTATAAAAAATAAGACAGTATCAGGGCAAAGTTATCTTTATCCTTTAATTCCTCTCAATTTAAAACAGCTTTCCAAACGTATTTTTCGTCACAGGCTACCGGGAGCCTTGGATAGTAAGAAACAATAATTTGCGAAACAAAAGAGAAAATGATAGAATAGAGGAAAATACAGCAATAGGTGAGGATTGATAAAATGCATAATTTTAAAATTGTAACGGATACTACAGCGGACTTACCATCAAGTTATATAAAAGAAAATGATTTAGGACTTTTATATTTGGAATGTATCATTGATGGTAAAACTTATGGAGAAGATAATGCAGAAGAATTGGATTTAGCTGATTTTTATCAAATGATGCGAGATGGGAAAATGCCAACTACATCACAGGTAAATCCTGACCAGGCAAAAAATGCATTTGAAAAATTTATCGAAACAGATAAAGAAATTTTGTGTCTTGCATTTTCATCAGGATTAAGTGGTACTTATAACAGTATTAAAATTGCGGCAGAAGAAGTGATGGAGGAGCATCCGGACTGTAAGATCGTTGTTATGGATACCCTTT
This sequence comes from Lachnospiraceae bacterium, assembly GCA_021153325.1. Lineage (GTDB taxonomy): Bacteria > Bacillota > Clostridia > Lachnospirales > Lachnospiraceae > RGIG3002. The sequence goes on from JAGKTQ010000046.1 coordinate 8,860, forward strand.
GTGCATCTTTAGGTGAAGGACTTTTGGTTTATCAGGCAGTCCGACTTCGCAAAGAAGGAAAAACAATGGAAGAAACAGCAAAGTGGCTGGAAGATCATCTTTATAATATGGTACATGTATTTACTGCAGATGATCTGTTCCACTTATATCGTGGAGGAAGAGTAAGTAAGACAAGTGCTATTATCGGAACAGTAGCTGCTATTAAACCTGTTATGCATGTAGATAATGATGGGAAGTTAGTTGCAATCTCAAAAGTAAGAGGACGAAAGAAATCCTTATTGGCTTTAGTAGATTATATGGAAAAAAAGCAGGGCGATTTTGCACAGATGAATAAGGATGGAGTAGTTTGTATCAGTCACAGTGATGCCTTGGAAGAAGCAGAATGGCTTCGTGATGAAATAAAGAAACGTTTTGGAATTGAAAATTTTATTATTAATATGATCGGACCTGTCATCGGTTCACATACAGGAACAGGAACGCTTGCATTGTTCTTTTTAGGAATGGAAAGATAAAAAAAGAGCTTCACATTATTTGTGAAGCTCCTTTTATTAATACTGCTGAGGACCAGCAAGTTTGTTCAATTCATCTTGAGCTAATGCATATGCAATTATTCCAAGACCAAAAAAGAAAAGAACTAAGTATACAATTCCAAGGTTGCTTGTCTGCATGCCCTGACGATGTTTTGCAATATTAATCTTATCACCTAATTTGTATGACCAGTAATAACCATAGATACCACAAGTAACTATAGTAAGTACACAAGCCAGAACACCAGATGTTCCGTTGACATCACCAGACACTGTATTTGCATCGTCTGTTAAGCATACAAACCAGTAAATACCATAAATTCCACATGTAACGATAGATAAAATAATGCAGGTAGCAACACTTCTATTTTGAACCATTATAGTCTCCTCCTTTCATAGAATCACTGCATAAAAATATCATATATTGCAATTGTGTGTCAATATAAATAGATAAAATACTTTATGATTATTTTAGAAAATTTATAAAAAGATAATATATATGCATTTTTTACTTTTATAAATGAATTTGTTAAGAAATCTTAACACTTATACTATATACTAATTTTCGGGTCGCAGTCAATTTTTTTTATAAATAAGAAGGGGATTAAGTTTATGAAAATTTGGATGTTTGAGCTTTTTT
>JAGKTQ010000047.1 GCA_021153325.1 Lachnospiraceae bacterium
GCCATTTATTCGTTAAAACAGCATCAATCTTATCCCCAATATTTTTATCTTTGGTCAGAATTTTACGGTTTTCAACCTTTTTTACAATCTGGTTTACATAGTCAAAACGCTTACGATCAGCCTCTTCAACTACCTTTTTATCTGTTAAGTCAATATCACCTTGCGTATAAGGTGCTTTCTGTGTAGTATTTGCTCTGGCTACAGCCGCCTCAATCACTGCTTTTAATCCATCTGCAGAAGTAGAAACAGTTTTCACTACTGGACAACCAAGTGTTTCGGATAACGCAACTTCATCAATCTTCGTTTCTTTTTTCTCATTGATATCACTCTTATTCAAAGCAACAACAACAGGAATACCTAACTCCAAGAGCTGTGTTGTAAAGAAAAGGCTACGGCTTAAATTAGTTGCATCCACGATATTGATAATAACATCTGGATTTTCCTTTCTTACGTAAGCACTTGTGATGCTCTCTTCACTTGTGAATGGAGACATAGAATAAGCTCCCGGAAGATCAACAGCGATCAACTGCTTATTTCCTGCATAGTAAGCCTTTTTAATTGGATGCTCTTTCTTGTCAACAGTTACGCCTGCCCAGTTACCAACTCTTTCATTACGACCGGTCAAGGCATTATACATTGTGGTTTTACCGGAATTCGGATTACCAGTTAATGCAATTCTCATTTTGTTTTCCTCCTCGTGTATTTAACTTATATGAACCCTTTCGGAATAAGTTTTCGTAATTAGAAGTTAGCATTTACTAACCTTTGAACAAAAAACAATCAGCAGATTGCTTTCCGGCTTTAAATAATAATAGCCTCGGCTAACTGATTGTCGATATTATACCTTCCGTCCTTAATAGACACTACACAGCCACCGTTTAAATGGGAGACTACTGTGATTGCTTCTCCGCTGTAACAGCCAAGAGAAAACAAAAAGGAATTTAACTCATCGTCATCAGTATCTATCTGCTGAATGATGTATTCTTTACCTTCTATAGCATCTTTTAAACTCATATGTACCACCGTCTGTTCTTTATTATTTGACAATGTTAGTAAAAATTATCTGTAAATGCCTTTGTCACTTGGTTAGTAGTTTCTAACCATTTTTAGATTATACTCATGATGGCAGGTTTGTCAACCCCTTTTTCCAAAAATTAACTGTAGCATATTATAAGTTTCGATTTTAATAATATGATGCTATTTTAATATATTTTAAAAAGTTTTTTTATCAACTTTATCCGAATTATTTATATTCGGCATACAACGCAGGAAGTCATATGCAGACCTTTTTCTGTCTGCTTAAAAATATGTGCCATCATCCATTTTGGTGTATCCAACCTCTGTTTGCAAATCAGGATTCGACAACACCTCATTTTTGCACGCAAGCGTTGTTTTTGTAATCTGACTTTTATTCAATATTTTTTCATCATTTTATCAAGAATTTTCAAAGCCTTAATAAAATGCCGTGGTTTTTCAAAATGAATATCGTGCCCACATCTTACGACTTTTCTTTTTCCATTTTTGAGAAAACTCATGACTCTATCGGCAGATTCGTCAGAATTGGCAGCCCATAAAACACCGTCTTTACCATATTTCGTTTTGGCTTTCAGATATACTACAGGGCATTGTATGAACTTCAATATTTCATCCTGACTCACGCCTTCAAACCATTCTCCCGTATAAAAACTTTCAGCAAACTGGTCATCAAACTTATCCATATAGACAAATCCATGGAACGATTTTGCAGAAACTTTATTTAATGTTGGGATTCTTCCAGGGTTCTCTTTCCGTTTCTCTCTTGCTTCTTCTGCAAGATTATGCGCCCAATCTTTTCCAAAATAGTTCTGTCCGAGATAATTGTAAATATATCCATGCTCCAGATAATAAACCATATACTCTGTTTCCTCAGCTTGATTTAAAAATTCATGAAAAACCTGAAAGCTATCCTTATATACAAAAGTATTTTCAAATTCTCCCGGCTGTACATTAAAAAAGGGTGGATCTTCAAGAAGTAAGCCTTTTATAAATTGTGGAATTTTTCCTGCTACATAAGCCGCAAGTATTCCTCCCGAAGAATGTCCGCTTATTACACAAGCTTGCCCTATCTCAACCTGAATAAATTCTGCTATTGCATCACCGATTATATGACAACGATACAAATCGGCATTTTTCTCACTATCCCCATGTCCAAAGCAATCTATAAGGTATAGTATATAATCGGAACTTAGTTTTTTTAAAACAGGCTCATAATCTTGTCCACACATACCCTGACCATGTATAAGCACCAAGGGAACTTTGCCTGCATCCCGAATAATCTTATAATGCAGTTTGGCACCCATTTTGGTGTAAAAATCATTGCTAGATTCACTGTACATAGACTTGCATTCCTCCTACGACTTTCAATAAACGCATGCTTTCACTCTCCACGTGCTACTGAAATTTCCCATCATTTTTTCCAAGGTTTCTTTCCGTTTGTCCAGCCCCTTTCCTTCCAGTAATTTGCATCTGCTTCATTAAAGCCTTTTTTCTGCACCATTGACATGATACTGAAAAACGCTCTCGTTTTTATAGTAGGTTTTACCTTGCCAGCACGGGAGGAAATCTTTTTTGCAAGCGAATCTGTCTTCTTTTCTATTTTACTTTTTATTTTCGGCTTTACCATTTCCCATCTTGTTTCCATAACTGCAACCCCAAGCTTATATGTACGGGCACAACCCCAGAAAAATGTACTGTCAGCCATATCCTTTATCGTACTGCTCATACCTGCACCTGCAGCCGTCGAAATACATACCGCCTGTTTTGAAAACATTTTTTCTTCGGGACGATGAACCATATATCTGTATCCGTAATGATCAAGAAATGACTTCATTGCACCTGTAACATGCATAACATACACCGGACTCGCAAGAATAATTACATCAGCGTCGTCCAATGCTACAGTTAATGGCTTTAATTTTTCATAATCGGGACAACAACTCTCCTCCTTCATAAAACAGGTGGTACAACCTTTACAGCAACAATCAAAATCCTTCGGCAAAAAAAATTCCGTAACCTCTCCGCCCAACTTGTCGCAAAGCTGCTTTGCTATATTATAGGTAGAGCCTTTGTGGCTCTGTCCGTGTATAACAGTAATTTTCATTATTTTTCTCCTTTAACTTAACCTATAAAATTAACCCATCCCGCTATATTCAAATTGATACCGGCAATCGTGTACATGCTTATCTCTTGGTCTATTTTAACAGTTTATTCCAACCTTCCAAAATCACGGCATGTCCCTCGATATACTTCTTACGAAACAAATTAGCAGTTTCTAAATTAGCCACTATGTCATCCGAATATTCCGTACCTATTTGCACATATTTGTGTGCTTCATCTTACAATATAGCTTTTCAATTTTCTCTATTTACCATTTTTACTCTACTACCACAGCCTCTCTGGGATTATCGGGATTGTACATCACCTTCACATGCGCACCATAAACTCTGGTCAATTGCCCTTTAAAAGTCGTCCCCAAATTCATATTTGCTCTAATAATCTGGGGATCAGATGAACTTTCTTTTTCCATATTTCGGGCTACAGCATAAGAAACACGTACCTGATATTTCAAACCATTCACCTCATACTCCGCCAAAGGAAGATGCATCTTATTAACCTGAACAGCAGATACTCCTACAATAACGCCTGTAGTCATTGCAGTAAATTTTTCCGTTTTTTTCTTTGTACCAAAATTATCAAAAATGTTAAATACTCCCAAAACTTTCTCTCCTAGCAAATTTATTATACATCTCCAATGCGGAGCATCACTATCATCCGCCCAATACTCATCCATTGAAACAATCTTATCATTTACAATTTTAGCAAATGAAGTTACATGAAATGAGTCACTTTTATCCTTAGGATATACATTAGCAACCGTTACAAGTAAATCACCCATTTCATCTATTCTTTCAACTACTCCATCCCCATCTAAAGTACGATTAGGCATCATCGAATCCGTATTTGCTTGTAGCAAAATTATTTCTTTTTCTTTGGCATAGGAAGTTCATCATACATAGCATTAAACAGTTGCGTCAAGAAATTCTTATTATCAACATCATCGACCAACAGCATTTGTTTTGCTCCTTCGTAAGGTAATTCATAAGTTGCATCAGGCATAAGTGAAGTTGCTGATTTAACAGGCTTTACAAGCAATCTATCATCATAAATACCACCAACAATCTTTCCGTGATAGTAAATGATATATTCTCCCATCATAGCTCTATATGATACCTCTTCCAATTCAGATAACTGTTCTAATATGAAATCTAAATACACTTTGCTCGATGCCATATTAACCTCCGTAGAATTCAAATCTTTCTCTCTATTTATCAAATATCTTATCCAATTCCGCAATCATAATCTCCGGATTAAACAATGCATTTTCGCAATGAAATTTACCTTTGAAACATTTCACAGTTGTATTTGGATAATATTTCCTTACATACTTGGCGGATTTCTTTGCAAGCATCTCATTAGCCGCTGTTCCGTGAAAGAAATATACCACTGTATCAGGAGTATTTATGCTCTGGCTTAATTTAAAATCAGCGATGTCATCTATACTATTTTCTACCGTTACATCTGACATATTATCAAGTACTTCCAAAAAATATTCCAAATTATCTTCTGAAATAATTACCTTTGTAGCCTGCTCCACTGTTTTCTTATCGCGCTCTTGCGATTTATGAGTAATATCCACATAGAATTTCTTCATAAATCCCTTCATAACTGCATTATAGGACACTAATGGCGAACCATCAAAAATTACTTTATTAAAGGACAATCTATTATTTTGCCACAAAGTTGCAGTTAGTACACCACCCATCGACATTCCATACACCGCATATATTTCTTTCCCATAACGAGAAAGAATATAATCCTCAATTTCCTTTGCATCAGATGCAAAGGAAATAAAATCTTCTTTAACCTCTGGGTTATGTCCCGACATAATCGGCACTATGATATGAAACTTGTCTTTATAGTATTCTATATATTTATTCCACACCTGCCAAGGGCATTGAAAACCATGTATCAGAATGATTTTTCTTTTACTTTCATCACCAAATTCAAGAATTTTCATATCACAAAACCTCCGTAGAATTCAAATAATCGCATGCTTTGATAAAATTACACGCCACGAAGTCGTGCTTCAATATCCGATGCAGTATATAAAACATCGGTTACAATAACTTTATCCGCACGAATCGTATAAAATACAGACTAATTATCCACAATCATCCGTCGTAATTCCATCTGTTTTTCTGGTTCCGAATCCATAATTCTATAACGCTGTGGAAACGTATCCAAGGTTAATATCTCATCGGCAATCCGATTGTATTACCCTATTGCATTCTCAGGAGAAAGTAGTTCTAACGCAATATAATTGTATATATCTTCCATATCCTGTAATGCTTCTTTTGTAATTTCTACTTTATATTGCTCCATTAGTGCCTCTCTCTAAATGCTGCAAATGCGCTCGCTGCATCTTCAACATTTCCTTTTTCTATATCCGCATAACCTTTTTCCAGTTTTTGATGTATCTGTTCCACAGACATCATGTCTGCGTTTACTGTACTGGCAGCTTTTGGCAAAACAACAGAAAACGGAATTCCACCCACCAATGATATTTGTTTCAAGTACATATCGATTGCTGTAGCCATTGGTATTCCTAATTGTGCTAACACGCTTTCTGCATTCTCTTTCACATCCGGATTTACTCTTAAATTTAATGTTGCTGTTTTTCCCATTATATGCACCTCCATTTTTCTTCATCGTAACGCAATTTGCGTTACAAATCAATCTATGATATATATTTCCTGTATTTCCTGTGTGACAATTTTACATTATTTTGATTAACCATAGCATATCTAAGTGTTGTATCTATCTGTTCATGTCCCAATATCTTCTGCACCTGTTCAATTGGCATGCCCTTCTCAATTGCTCTGGTTGCCATAGTCCTTCTAAACTTATGTGGATACACCTTTTCTACACCTAACTTCTTCCCCATCTCTCTTAATCGAAGCTCTACACCACTTTCAGTAAGTCTACTATGCGGTTTGTTTAACGAAACAAATAACGCATTATTATTATCTATCCTCAAGATTGTCTCTATATATTTCAGCCGCTTTTGTCATCATCTGAATTGCACGTCTTTTGTCCATAACCCCAACCCTTAATTCCGTAATATTTAGAAAAGGGAACGTTCATGCCGCAGCATAAACATTCCCTTTTCATGGTTGATTTTTCCGTTGCCTGCCAACCTCCGACACCTACGTTCGGAAAACGTATCAGATTTTAGGTGTCAACCCACCGCTGATGCATACCCTAAAATATATACCTTGGTTGAACGATGCACATTTTGGGCGGGTCATTCAACTATAACATCTAACCTATCATCTTCTCCCTACTCTATCATTATATCTAAAATTCTTTTTGTTTCTTCTTTTCCTACTTTTTCAAAAAACTGTTGCTTTTGGTTAGCAAGTCTTTTTGATTAATAATCTTAATAGCAATAATGGTGTGAAGATTGGACTGATTAGAAGTTAAATAGATATGTTTTTGATTGGTTGAAATCCTTACACGTTATGTCGATTTGTGTTGTTTCTCCTGGCTTAATTTCTAATTCCATGTACTCTTGTTCTAATGTGTCCCATATTAATCTTGTCTCTAAATTTACCCAAACATGCATGATATTATCTCTTCTAGGTATAAAAAAACGGTCTCCTTCTTGTACAGTATATGAATATTTTTTTACATCTAATCCATCTTTTGGCATTTCTTCTAAAACTTTTTGTGTTCCTGTCTCTTCATTCCAAACAACCATACAAACTTCATCATTATCTGATTGGGTTGCCCATGTCTCCCAATCTACCATCTCTACTGCCTCAGCTGTAGTTTCCTCTTCTGCTTCTTCAGTGCTTGCTGCCTGTTCTTCAACCGTTGTTTCAACTGTTTCAGCTATTTCAACTGTTTCAACTGTTGCTTGTTCTTCTACTCGAACTTCTTCCACAGTTTCGGCTACTTGAGTATTAGTAGTAGAAGTTTCTTTTTTGGATGAAATTGTAATTGCGAAAATAATTCCCATTACAACTGCCAATACTACAGCACCTGCTATAACAATTCCTATTATTTTGCCTTTAGAAGGGCTTTCTTCTTCAATAGGAGTTATAGGATCGGTATCTTCCACTAGATCTTCTGTAACTTCTTCTGATGTTTTAACTACATCTTCTTCCTGTATTAAGTTTTCATCTTTCCGTCTTTCTTCATAATCTTTCATATATATTCCTCCTTAGTTAAAGATTAATTTATTTACTACAACTCTACATTAACATAATAGCATTTTGGTTGAACGCTGCTCCATTTTGGGCGGGTCATTCAACAGACAGTGGATATTTTAATCCTGTAGTAGAAGCTCTGCTTGGTTATGTCAGTCAGCTCCCTGACCCGAAAGAAGCTACAGACTGGATGGAAAAAATGATTTCCCATGCACCGGAATACTATAAAATAGATGACGATACCCGCCCAATTTTAACTTATCGCGGAGACAGTACCTGTTATAACCAGTTAAATGCCTTTGCTGACGAACTGGCAAAGGCACTTATTGCCTGCCACCAGATTGTGGAAATCTTTGATATAACAAAAGAAGGGCATCAGGCATTGACGAAATATATAGGACAACATTTTAAAGCCATTATTGGTGTGCAGACTTATATTTTTTCTATTATGATGCAGGACAAAACCACAAATCTGCATGACTTAATTATGGGGCCAAAATTTAATATGATTCTGGACCATCCTGTATTGCTGAAAGAGCATATTACTGCCGGTCCTAAGGATTATTATTTATTGGTGCATGACCGGAATTATTTGTGCAGCAATATTACCTAAATATAAAAGGGTGCTTTCATTTTACCCCGACCGGTATTCCACTTATGGAGTCATCTAATACATCAGTTCCGGTATGCAGTACCTCTGCCGATGCAAAGAACTATGACGTTTCTTTTATTGGCACATACTATAATTACCGCCATATATTAACCGGTATAAAATCCTATGACCGTGATTTACGTTTCCTGGCCAATCATTTTCTTAGTGAAATGAGGTGAAATCCAAACCAGCCAACGGAAACAGCACTTCAAAGGGTACTGGCATATTACAACATGGATTTATCAAATGAACAATTTTTAGAATTGCTTTTTCAGCTTAGAAATGTTTTCTTCTGTGTTATGTACTATTATCGTGAAAAAATTATCCGCACTCTTTTAGATGCCGGAATTGAAATAAATGTCTACGGAGACAGCTGGAATTCTTCCTCCTTTGTCAATCATCCATGCCTCAACAGACACCCACAGGTCGATGCCTCTGATTGTCTGTTAGTCATGCAGCAATCACGTATCTCTTTAAATATTATGGCATGGCACAAGGGCGGATTTACGGAGCGTATTGCTAATGCAATGCTTAATCACTCCGTAGAAATATCCGATAAAAGCAAGCTGCTGGAAAGACTGTTTGTTGGCCAAAAAGATTTGGTATTGTTTGACTTACAAAATTTAGATACACTGCCTACTGCAATTCGAACTTTGCTGCGCTCACCGGAACAACTGGAATCCATTGCTCAAAATGGCTATTTAAAAGCATCCCAAAATCATTTGTGGTTGAACCGTGCAGAACAATTTTTATCCGTTCTTGAAACTATCAAATAATTATTACTTTACTTTTTCATAATGACAAACACTGCATGATCTCCGTAGCCTTTTGCATTTAGTGCGGCTGTATATTCTGCAAATTTTTGCAATTCTTCCGCTGTAAAGCTGTTATTTATCACATCCTCAGAGTGTTCTATATAAGGTATTCCTTTTTGATAGAGCAGGCTGGAGATAAACTGTAAATCCCTTGCATTAAACTGCACATTATCTATTCTCAGCCCCGCCTTCTGACACAAATACTCCATGCTTTTTATTGAATGTAAAAACAAATGTCTTGGAGCATCCCATTCATACCAGTTCACACCACAAATATCATATGCTGCATTAGGAAAAACCGGCATACTGATTAAACACATTCCCTCATCACTCAATAATCTTTTAATACTGACTAACGTCTCATACGGATCTGCAGTATGTTCAAAAGAATCACTCAATCGTACTAAATCGAAGTTTCCCTGCATTTCGTGAATAGTACATCTTTTTATATGAATGCATGGTTCATAATTAATGTCTGCTTCTATAAAAGGGTCACAGCCATATAAATTTACATGTCCCTGCGCATATTTCTCAAGCAACCATTTTCCCGCACCACAGCCTACGTCTAAAATACGAGTTTTATTTATTTGATCAGTTGCTACCTTCGGCATTTCAGGTACTGCAAAGCTGTAATATTCTTTTCCGTAAAATTCATCTAAATCCTCAGGAATTTCTGCTATCTGCATACATTGACACTTCTCACATTCGAAATAAGGAAATTCTTTTCCTGTTCCAAAAAACATTTCCTTCACATAATATAATTTTCTATTGGCTTCAGCCCCACATATTCTGCATTTGCATTGTATCATTTCCCTCTTATCTGCCATAGCTTTGCTCCTTTACTTTACATTCTTCTGATATTATATCATATGTTACTATCATCCTATTTCCTTTTTACATAAGTTCAACAAACTTCTAAGTGAACAAAATCGCTGCGCGATGGCCTGCCAAGGCTGTGGCGCAGTTTTTCTATTCTTTCTAAAAAAGGCAGTTGATTCCTCTTTAAAAAGTATCTA
>JAGKTQ010000048.1 GCA_021153325.1 Lachnospiraceae bacterium
CAGAAGAGAAAGAAACAGGAAATAAGGCTCCATGGTCAAGCGGTTAAGACATCGCCCTTTCACGGCGGTAACACGGGTTCGATTCCCGTTGGAGTCATTAAAACAATTAAATAAGGCGCCATGGCCAAGTGGTAAGGCAAAGGTCTGCAACACCTCTATCACCAGTTCGAATCTGGTTGGCGCCTCTTTAGGATAAAACCTCAAAGAATTTTCTTTGAGGTTTTATTATGATAGCACTCTTTTGATATATTAGATATATTATCCTATGTGAAGTGTGCCCCCAAGTTAGAGAAAAGAGTACTCTGATGATATTCGAAAGATACTTAAAGTAGAGTAAAAAATGCCGCAAGATACTTTTTATAGTATCTTGCGGTACTTTTATTTTATAGTAACAATTGAATTATGATCACAGCAATCCAAACTACAGAAAAAGCAATCATTCCGGCATTCAACATGACTACCTGGAAGCACTGACCTTTTGGAATGACCGTTTCACTGACATTGCAGACAAATTTCTTGCGGTTTACGATCAGCAGAACAATTCCAGTAACAATCATAGCTAACATAAGAAGTGTATAGATTGTAAAAATGATCGTTCCAGTTTGTTCAAGCATGATAGAGCCAAGAACAGATCCTATGAAATTAATTCCCATATGTAATGTAACAACATAAAGTAAGTTTCTTGTTCTTGTATAAATAAAAGCGAAAAAGCATCCTAAAGCAAACGCGTAAACGAACTGATTTAAGTTTGCGTGAAATAATCCAAACATAAAGCCAGAAAGAAGAATGGCAACTTTCTCACCATATTTGGAAACGCGGTCTACCAACAGCTTACGGAAAATGATTTCTTCTATAACGGGAGCACAGATTACTGCAATGAAGAAGGTCGTAAGTGGGTTCGCAGTAGTGGCAATATCAGCCATAGCATTTTGTACACTTCCATTTTTCAGTATTCCAATAATATTTGTGATAATTAGACCAATTACATTACATATATACATACAGGCATAGCACATAACCAAAGTCATGATCCATTTTCCGACCGACATTTTTTTCTTTTCCGGAACCGGATCGGAAGGAATGCGGCAAATTAAAAATATAGTGATTGGTACACCGACTAAATACATAGGAAGCATGGAAGCCAAAAGGCTGCCATCATAGTTCGTAACAAGTTTCGGTGCGATAAGTGCAATTACATTGTAAAAAATCAGCTGAGAAGCAATCATAATAATAGTTCCGGCTAAATACAAAAAGCCAATTTTTGAAAAAAGTTTTTTCGTGTTTTTCTTTAATTCTGTTTCCATAAATATCTCCTTTTCTAAAATCCTCTTTTAATCCCTTTTACAATATACATATGCAGGAATGTATATTTTGCAAGATATGTCGAGTTGAAACATGTCGACACTCGACATATCTTGCAAAGTAATACTAATTTATTTGGAGAAAGATGTCAAGAGAAAAATTTTATTTTACCGAATTGGGATTAATGAAGTAGAAAAACAACCCCAATATTACTTGAACTCGCAGAAAAAGTGTGCTAGAGTAGAAATCACCCTCGCTTGAAAGAGAAGTGAGTGGTGATTTTTTACAATTTAATACTTACCTGCGGTTTTCTTTAAAAAGGTCATTCGGAAACTGACCTTTACTGAGAAAGCAGACCGACTTGGCAAGATATTGAAAAATATTACTACCAGGAGGAAGCAAACATGATTGAAATGTCTCATGTAAGCAAGACTTACAAAGTCTCTAAACGTGATGCAGGGGCAGTCTCTGCATTAAAAAGCATATTCCATAGGGAGTATGAGCAGGTTCATGCGTTGAAAGACGTATCTTTTACCATTCAGGATGGAGAAATGGTGGGTTATATTGGCCCGAATGGAGCAGGAAAAAGCTCTACTATTAAAATCCTAAGTGGTATTCTGACACCGGACGAGGGAACTTGTCTTATCAATGGACTTAATCCATGGAAAGACCGTATCCGGCATGTAAAAGAAATCGGAGTCGTATTCGGACAGCGAAGCCAGTTGTGGTGGGATGTGCCAGTAATTGATTCCTACGAACTTCTAAAGGATATTTATCGTATTCCAAAATCAGTTTATGAACAAAATAAGGACGAACTGACAGAGCTTTTGAACTTAGGTGAGTTATTGAGAACACCTGCAAGGCAGTTGTCGTTGGGGCAGCGAATGCGCTGTGAAATTGCAGCTTCCCTATTACATAGTCCCAAAATCTTATTTCTGGATGAGCCGACCATTGGACTGGATGCAGTTTCTAAATTGGCGGTGCGGGAATTCATTTTAAATCACAACAAAAAACATAAAACAACTGTAATTTTAACAACCCATGATATGCAGGACATTGAAGCGTTGACGGAGCGTATTATCTTAATTGGAAAAGGGCAGATTTTGCTGGATGGCACGATTGATGACATTAAGAATGGAAATGAAAACATGGACGAAGCATTAGCGGCACTCTACCAAAAATATGAAATTTAGGGAGGTGCAAATATGAAAAAATATTTTTCTTTTTTTAAGCTTCGTTTTTCTATGGGACTGCAATATAGAACAGCGGCTTTTGCTGGAATTGCCACACAGTTCGTATGGGGTTCTATGGAAATACTAATGTTCAGAGCTTTTTATGAAGCGGATGCGTCCGCATTTCCAATGACATTGCAGGCGACCTGTTCTTATGTGTGGATGCAGCAGGCATTTCTAGCACTTTTCATGGCATGGTTTATGGAAAATGAAATTTTTGATTCGATTGTAGACGGAAATATTTCTTATGAGCTATGCAGACCGATCAATGTATATGATATGTGGTTCGCGAGAAGTACAGCAAATCGGTTTTCGAGGGCGATTTTGCGGTGTTTCCCAGTCCTGATCTTTAGTGCATTTTTGCCGGCACCTTTTGGTATTATGGCGCCGGTCAGTGTCAGCGCTTTTGTGTGGTTTTTGATCACACTGATTTTGGGAGCATTAGTAACAATAGCATTTTGTATGTTAGTTTATATGACTTGCTTTTTTACAGTGTCGTCGTTAGGGGTGCGGATGGTCGCAGTATCGGTTGTAGAATTTTTTCAAGGCGGTGTCATACCGATTCCATTCTTTCCTGAAAAGCTGCAAAAGGTTATGGAGCTTTTGCCTTTTGCATCCATGCAGAATGTAGCATTGCGTATTTACAGTGGTGATCTTGCGGGTGTACAGATGAAGAAAGCCATTATTTTGCAAGTGTTTTGGCTGGTGGTGCTAGTAGCAATTGGGAAAGGCATCAATCGGCTTGCCATGAAAAAGATCGTTATTCAAGGAGGTTGACATCATGTGGAATAGTCTGCAATTATATGCACATTATTTTAAAATACAATTTCATAGTGCAATGGAATATAAGACATCATTTATATTGACCTGTATCGGGCAGTTCTTAGTATCTTTTAATGTATTTTTAGGTGTATTTTTTATGTTTAAAAGATTTCATAATGTAAGTGGTTATACTTACAGTGAGGTAATGCTCTGCTTTGGTATTACTTTGATGGAATTTTCGATAGCAGAATCTGTGGCACGCGGATTTGATACATTTCCATCCATGATCGCAAATGGAGTATTTGACCACATTATGGTGCGACCGCGGAATGAAATCTTACAAGTGCTCGGACAAAAAATTGAGTTTACAAGAATCGGGAGAATTTTGCAGGCGGTGGTGATGTTTTCTTATGGGATTATGAAAAGCGGGGTACAGTGGAGTCTGGCGAAAGTAGGGACAGTGCTTTTTATGCTGCTTGGGGGAGCGGCATTGTTCTGTGGGATATTCCTAATTTATGCTGCAATCTGTTTTTTTACTTTGGAAGGACTGGAAATTATGAATATTCTCACGGATGGAGCAAGGGAGTATGGGAAATATCCGGTCAATATTTATGGGAAAAAGGTATTGTTCATTTGTACCTTTTTCGTACCATATGCATTGATACAGTATTATCCACTGCTATACCTTTTAGATAAGGGTGCATGGTGGTATACACTTTTGCCGGCAGGGGGCTTCTTATTTTTACTTCCATGTTACGGACTGTGGCGGTTGGGTTTATCGCACTACAAATCCGTTGGCTCTTAAAACATTAAAAAAATTAAGAAATTATACAGAACCTGGTAAGAATTAGGTGCTAAAATGGCAAAGAACAATGAAAAATGATAGGAAAATACAAAAAGGGGAATGTGAAAAGGCATGGAACGAAGGATAGCGATGGATTGGAATAAGAGGTTAAAAATATTTTGTTTTACAATGGGAGGACTATGTATTTTTTATTTTTGCGTACTTGCGGTTTTTGTAGGGCTTTCTACAAAATTTAATTACGCTTGGCTGGCACTCGGATTGTGTCTACTTGCAGCGGGAGCATTGCTTGCAAAAAAGAAAGTGCTATTTTCAAGATCCGTAAGGAAAGTACTTGGTATTGTATTGGCAGTAGGAATGATTCTCTTCCTTAATATAGAAGGTTTGATCGTATCAGGATTTTTTGAATCTGGCGAGGAAAACTTAGATTACTTGATCATACTCGGCGCGCAGATCAAGGAAGATGGACCGAGTAATATTTTAAAGGCGAGGTTGGATTGTGCAATGGAATACCTTGAGGAAAATCCGGAAACAAAAGTCGTTGTTTCCGGAGGACAGGGAAGTGACGAGCCTATGAGTGAGGCCGAGAGAATGAGAGATTATCTGGTGCAGAACGGAATCGCAGAAGAGCGAATTTTGATAGAAGATAATTCTGTAAATACAAAACAGAATTTGAACTTTAGTGCAGAATATATTAATATAGAGGAAGACACAGTCGGAATTGTTACCAGTAATTTTCATGTATATAGAAGCGTAAAGCTTGCCGAAAATCAGGGTTACGAAAATGTATGCGGAATTTCCGCAAAATCACATACTTTCCTTTTACCGGCGAATATGTTAAGAGAGTTTGTATGTGTTGTCTATTATGGATTGACGGGAAACCTGTAGATTCGGCTTGCGAGAGTGCTTAGAAACGGAGTAGCGATGGAGCATCAAGCAGAATTGGAACAGTTGAAAAAATGGATTGATGAAAGTGACAATATTGTATTTTTTGGAGGTGCTGGCGTATCTACAGAGAGTGGCATACCGGATTTCAGAAGCGTAGATGGTCTGTATAATCAAACTTACGATTATCCACCGGAGACAATATTGAGTCATACATTTTATAGACGTCATACGGAGGAATTTTACAGATTTTATCGTGACAAAATGTTGTTTACAGGCGCGGAACCGAACAAGGCACATTTGAAACTTGCTGAATGGGAAAAGCAGGGCAAGCTAAAAGCGGTTATTACACAAAATATTGATGGACTTCATCAGAAGGCGGGTAGCAAAGAAGTTTTAGAGCTGCATGGCAGTGTTTTACGAAATTATTGTGAAAGCTGTGGAAAGTTTTATGATATGGATTATATAATTCATTCGGACAAAGTTCCAAAGTGTGAGTGTGGCGGTGGCGTGAAGCCGGACGTTGTTTTGTATGAAGAAGGGCTTTCACAGGAAACTTTGCAGAAATCGGTTGATTATATCAGCCATGCTGATGTTCTGATCATTGGAGGCACATCGCTTGCCGTGTATCCGGCAGCAGGACTGGTCGATTATTACCGTGGAAATAAATTAGTTTTAATTAACAGAACACCAACACCGAAAGACAAAATGGCAAACTTAGTAGTGTATGGAAGTATCGGAGAAATTTTGGGAGCGTTATAATGGATATTAAGGTTGGAAATATTGTCAGATTAAAGAAAAAGCATCCTTGTGGCAGCAGTGAATGGGAAGTGCTCCGTATCGGAGCGGACTTTAGATTGAAATGTATGGGATGTGGACACCAGATTATGATCGCACGTAAACTGGTGGAAAAAAACGTGAAAGAAATCAAGGAAAAAGCTTGAAATGTTTTGAAAATCTTGAGTTAAACTGCATTATCTTACTATTTTTGTAGTAGATAATGCAGTTTTTTTGTTTTAGAGAATTTGTCGAATTTATGTCTTCAATGTCGTTAGTGTATAATTTTAATTGGCAAAAATAAAGGGAAGAAGTAAAATACCTCTTCCCAATCATACAGTTTATTCTTTATGATGTTAACTGCGAAGAAAACAGTTTACGGAGATGTGTCCTACTGGCGCAGGGTATACCAGACCAGTCTTGAGGATGGTGAAAAGGCATATGTTTATCTTTTGGATCAAGCTATGCAGATGGATAAAATAGGGCTGATATCCACCAATCTAGCAGAAAAGATAGCCATGACGGTAACGGAGTCACCTTACCGGGTTACGGCAGATGTGATAAGCAGTACCTGTGGACAGAGCATCAGTGCAGGCGGTGTGTGGAATGTGATGCAGCGTCTGGGCGAGCGAATCAGTGAAGAGGAGGAACATGCGGTAAAACAGATGAATGCAGACCAGTCAGAAGGAACAAGAGAAATTCCGGTGCTTTTTGAAGAAATGGATGGTGTATGGCTTCATATGCAGGATAAGAACCACAAAAAAATGAAGAAGCAGGAAATGAAGGTATTTACCATGTATGAGGGCTGGGATGCAGAAAAAGAGACGCAGAACCGAAGTACCCTTGTGGAAAAGACAATGCTTGCAGGAATGGAAAAAAGCAGCGAATTCCATGAAAAGCGAGAGGCATGTATCAGAAAGAAATACAATGGCGATGAGATCGGACAGCGGGTACTCAATGGGGATGGAGGTGGCTGGATAAATGAGCCATATGATTCAGAAGTTATCTTCCAGCTTGACCGCTATCATGTATATAAAGAGATTACCCGGAAAATCGGCGACAAACAGGCGCAGGAAGAAATCCGCCGGCTATTTGATGAGGAAAAACCGGAAGAAATGCTAGAGTATATCGAAATATATGCAACAAGTGTGGAAAGTCCGGATGAAAAAGATAAAAGAAGCAAAAATGCCCGGGAATTATATAAATATCTGAATAATAACAAGGAAGGGCTCCTGCCCTATGATAAACAGGGAAAGGAAATACCGGCGCCCCAGGAAGGCATCATATACAAGGGAATGGGAGTACAGGAAAGTCAGAATTGCACAGTAATTACCTTGCGTATGAAAAACCGGAGGATGCGTTGGTCAGTAAACGGAGCCAATAATCTTGCAAAAGCACTGTACCGCAAGGAAAACAAGGAATTAATCGAAACCATTGACCGCTACACAGATGGTTTGGTATTTACGATGCAGATGCAGGAAATCGTGGAGACTTTAAGTGCTGCCAAGGCACCGAAAAAGGACGGAAAAGGGAATCCATATGCAGACGTAGTAAATGCCCACATGCCACTGCTTGAAGCAATGCAGACAGCATCAAGAAAAGCATTTAAGAGAGCTTTTTGTTAATAGAATTAAATAGAGCCCTATAGGGTTTATTTGGTGTACAGAAAAATAGGTCAATTATCATTGAGAAAAAACAAAGGGAAAGTTGCCAACGATTACTTGACACAAACTGTATTCTTGCCAATTTGTCGACAAAGTGCTAAACTTGTCCTGTTGTGTAATTTTAAGGAGGAGTGAACTTGAAGTATGAAATTTATGCATTAGGAATTTTGGTGGCTGTTATTTCCTTTTTGGGATTTGTAGTAGAGAATATATGGCTGGCAATGACAAAGGGTTATATAAATAATAGGAATATGAATGCACCATTTTTACTAGGTTATGGATTACTCATTGTTGTATTTTATCTTATATTGGGAACTCCTAATCGGATGGTGCTTCCGCTAAGCCTGCAAAAGAAATTGAGAAAAAGAGGAAAATATATATTATACTTTTTCTGTGCGCTTCTTGCAGTTTGTATTTGCGAGATCGTTCTTGGTGGAGTAGTGGAGAAGCTTTGTGGAATTGAATATTGGAATTACCAGAATATTCCATTACATATTACAAAGTATACATCCATTCCGACCAGTATGGCATTTGCAGCAATGATCACCTTTTTCATGGGTGTGTGCTTTGAACCGCTGATGGGACTGATTTTGCAAATAGACCCGCAGTGGATGCAAATGATCAGTATAACGCTTATGGCTGTCATGGTCATTGATTTCTTTGTAAGCTTTGGAATTATGATAAAACGAAAAGATTATTACTTGAAATGGAAGGTGCTCCTAAGAAAATAGGAGCACTTTTTTTGTAAGATCAGTTTCCTTGCATGTGTAACAATACCGCCTCGCCCTGATAGCCAGCACCGCCCACGATCTGCACAACAGAATCATTTAATTGGGATTCATCTGCAAAATGTACATGACCGGAAAGAACACATACGACCGGGCTGTCTTCTGCTAATATTTTTTCCTGAAAGACAAGTGTATTGGCATCTGGGTAAATCCCTTTTTTATCCGACATGCCAATGGAGACCGGACTCTTCCATACGGAGGATGCTTTTTTTAATATGGAATCTGTAGAAAATGGCACATGGGCAATGACAATGACCGGTTTTCCTATTGCAAGTGCCTCATCTACAATAGGAAGAGCTTCTGCATCTATCTGGTTAGAGCTGTTATCAACAGAGAGGATGACCAGTTCTTCGTATTCTGTAATAGAGGCAGCAGGATTACCATGATTAAAAGGGTCGAACAAAGGACGATAGGTGGCGCGTCCTTCCGGTGTCATATAATCCCAAGGATAGGTCCAGTCGTGATTGCCTAAAGTATAAACATAAGGCATTTGTAAGGAAGAAAGATTTTCACTTAAGAGGTTTAAGTTTGCTTCGGATGGAAAATCAATGATATCTCCACCGAAAAGCATCATATCTACTTCTTGTTCATTTGCATAATGCATCCATTCTGAGAAACGGACACTGGAAGATACTCCATTGCCATCTTGAAAAAGTTCCATACGTGGTAATGCATTTTGGGTGATCTGTGAGGATTCAGAACCATCCAGATAGATGACATGCGTGTCAGAAAGATATAAAAAAGTATATTCATTTTCTAATCCCGGTATGGATATTGTTTTTTCACGAATAGAAAAAGAACAAGAAGCTGTTTCTTCTCCTGTATCACAACCCATTAAGTATCCTGCTGTAAGCAGAGCATATAATATGGATTTCAAAAAATTTAATTTCATAAGAAATCTCCTGTTTTGCGATAATCAATATGCATGTTCCTAAATAGGATAGGAATATATATTAAGTGTAAAGTGGGGAAAAGGGTAAGTCAAATTAAGATTTTTTTAAAATAGCGCGTGTTTCGATGAAAAAACATAAGGCAAGAGAAAAGTATTGGTGAAAATATACAAAAACTGTCGTGAAACTTTTCGTATATGTTACAAAATTACAAATATGATATTGCCAAAAGTGTTAAGGAGTGCTATTATGAAATCGTTATCGGGAACGTTACCGAAAACGATTCCGAAACAATTCCCAAATTAACAAGAGGAAAGCAAAAAGAAAAGAGAGGTATGGTTATGAAAAAGAAACTTTTAAGTACACTTCTTTGTGTATCCATGGTTTCTGCAATGCTCGTAGGATGCGGAAGTGAAGCATCAAGCGATAGCACAGAGACTAAAGAAACAACAGCAGCAGAGTCAACAGCAGATGACACAACTACTGCAGAAACAACAGCTGATGATACAGCAAGCGCTGAAGGTGGTAAAGTTTACTACTTGAACTTCAAACCTGAAGTTGATGAAGCTTGGCAGGAAATCGCAGCAGCTTATACAGCAGAAACTGGTGTAGAAGTTAAAGTTGTTACAGCAGCAAGCGGTACATACGAAGAAGTATTAAAATCTGAAATCGCAGGAAGCGATGCTCCTACATTATTCCAGATTAACGGACCTATCGGTTATCAGACATGGAAAGATTACTGCATGGATTTAACTGACACAGATTTATATGCAAACCTTTCCGACAAGAGCCTTGCAGTTACAGGTGATGACGGAAAAGCTTATGGTATTCCTTATACAGTAGAAGCTTACGGTATTATTTACAATGATTCCATCATGCAGGCATATTTTGCAATGGATGGCGCAGTTGTTACAAGCGTAGATGAAATCAACAACTTCGAAACATTAAAAGCAGTTGTAGAAGATATGCAGTCTAAAGCAGCTGATTTAGGAATCGATGGTGTATTCGCTTCTACATCCTTAATGCCAGGTGAAGACTGGAGATGGCAGACACACCTTGCAAACCTTCCTATTTACTTCGAATATCAGGACAAAGGTGTTAGCGATTTAGATGAAATCGAATTCACATATTCTGAAAACTTCAAAAACATTTTTGACTTATACATCAACAACTCTACTTGCGCACCTGGATTATTAGGAAGCAAGGACGTATCCTCTTCTATGGCTGAATTTGCATTAGGACAGTGTGCAATGGTTCAGAATGGTAACTGGGGATGGGGACAGATCTCTGGTGTAGACGGAAACGTTGTAGCAGAAGAAGATGTTAAATTCCTTCCTATCTACGTTGGTGTAGGCGATGAAGCTAACCAGGGATTATGTACAGGTACAGAAAACTTCTGGTGTGTAAACTCTCAGGCTTCTGCAGCTGATCAGCAGGCAACACTTGATTTCTGTAACTGGTTAATTTCTTCTGACGCAGGTAAAGATTACATGGTTAACACATTAGGAAATGCAGCTCCATTCTCAACATTCTCTGATGATGAAAAACCAAGTGATCCATTAGCACAGGAAATGTACAGATACATGGAAAGCGGAAAAACAAGCGTAACATGGAACTTCACATCCTTCCCAAGCCAGGATTTCAAAGATGACTTTGGTGCAGCATTACTTGAGTACTGCAACGGCAACATGACATGGGATGATGTAGCTAATACAGTAGTTACAAGATGGGCTGAAGAAAAAGCAGCTATCGCAGAATAATATAACTTAGATTTGAAACAGGCACTCCGCAGCTTGGTCTGCGGAGTGTTTTTAAATAAGAAAAGTCCGCGGTTTTCTCTTGCGGCACTTTTGGAGGAATAGGCGTATGCAAAAAACTTTAAAAAAATATTTTCTTGTATTTACCTTACCAACGTTGGCAGCCTTTGCTTTTGCCTTTATCATACCGTTTGTTCAGGGATTATATTTATCATTCTGTGAATTTACAACAGTAGATAATGCAACTTTTGTAGGATTTGACAATTATATTAAGGCATTTGGCAGCGGTCAGGGATTTTTATATTCCTTAGGATTCACAGCAGCCTTTACGGTAGTTTGTGTAATAACAATTAATTTGATTGCATTTACGATTGCCCTTCTGCTGACAAGAAAAATCAAAGGAACGAATATTTTTAGAACAGTCTTCTTTTTACCAAACTTAATTGGTGGTATCGTACTTGGTTATACATGGCAGCAGATGATCAATGCAGTACTTTATAAATATGGAACAACGATTGTTTCTAACCCCAAATATGGTTTTATCGGTCTTGTTCTTTTGATGAACTGGCAGATGGTCGGATATATGATGATCATTTATATTGCAGGACTTCAGAATGTTCCAACTGACTTGATCGAAGCAGCACGTATTGACGGTGCAACAAGCTGGCAGACATTGATCAAAGTTAAGATTCCTATGGTTATGTCTTCCATTACAATTTGTATGTTCTTAACACTTTCAAACAGCTTTAAACTGTTCGACCAGAACAAGGCGTTAACAAATGGTGCGCCAATGGACAAAACACGAATGCTTGCGTTGAATATTTATGATACATTCTATAGTAAAACAGGATATGAGGGAGTAGGTCAGGCAAAAGCGGTTGTATTCTTTATTATCGTAGCATTAATTGCTCTCTTACAGTTATCCGCAACAAGAAGTAAGGAGGTAGAACAATAATGACAAAGACAAAAAAGACAGCAGATCGCATTATTTTTGTTATTTTACTTATCCTTGCAGTAATAATGTTATACCCACTTTTCTTTATTTTAAATAACTCATTAAAAGGAAAGTTCTTTATTAGTAAAGATCCGTTTTCTTTACCGAATGCGGAAACCTTTGTAGGAATTAAAAACTATATCACAGGAATTGAAAAAACAGGAATCATTAGTGCCGCTGGATGGTCAGTATTTATTACTGTTGTATCCGTTGCCTTGATTATTCTTTTCACTTCCATGACAGCTTATTATATATCAAGAGTGAAATCAAAAGTAACTACGGTACTTTATTATATGTTTGTATTCTCAATGATCGTACCATTCCAGATGGTAATGTTCACAATGTCTTCACTTGCTGATAAATTTGGGTTGAAAAATCCAATTGGTATGTGTATTCTATATTTGGGATTTGGTGCCGGATTGTCAGTATTTATGTTTGCAGGTTTCGTAAAATCTATTCCGCTTGAAATAGAAGAAGCAGCAATGATTGACGGATGTAATCCATTGCAGACTTACTTCGGAGTAGTGTTCCCAATCTTGAAACCAACAGCAATTACAGTTGCTATCTTAAATGCAATGTGGATTTGGAATGACTTCTTGCTTCCTTACCTGGTAATTGGTATTAGTACAAAGTACAAAACAATCCCTGTAGTAATACAGATGTTGGTAGGTTCAAACGGTAATAAAGATATGGGTGCGTTGATGGCAATGCTCGTTGTATCCATAATCCCGATTGTTATTTTCTATCTGACTTGTCAGAAATATATTATTGAAGGTGTTGTTGCAGGTGCGGTAAAGGGCTAAAAGCCTTTTACCCCCTTATCGCTTAACAGCAAACAAGAGGAACGGAGGAAATTATGAGAAAAAGCGGTATTCTGTTACCCATTTCAAGTATTCCGTCAAAATACGGAATCGGTACTTTTTCAAAACAGGCGTATCAATTTGTAGATTTTCTGGAGAGAGCAGGTCAGCAGCTTTGGCAGATTTTGCCACTTGGACCAACAGGTTATGGTGACTCTCCATATCAGTCTTTTTCCACTTTTGCAGGAAATCCATATTATATTGATTTAGAAACATTGATCAATGAGGGACTTTTAAAAAGATCCGATTGCTCAAAGTATGATTTCGGTGACAATGAAAATTATGTGGATTATGAAAAAATTTATAATTCAAGATTCGCAGTGTTAAGAAAAGCATACGAAAACAGCAACATTGCAGAAGATCCAGACTTTATAAAATTTACAGAAGAAAATGCATATTGGTTGGAAGACTATGCATTATTTATGGCAATTAAAAATGCTCATGATGGAAAGAGCTTTTTGGAATGGGAAGATGATATTAAACTCCGTAAGCCGGAAGCTTTGGAAGAAGAAAGAAGAAAGAATGCCGATGAAGTTCTCTTTTTCAAGTTCCAACAGTATGAATTTGCAAAACAATGGAAAGCACTGAAAAAATATGCCAACGATAAAGGCATTGAAATCATAGGAGATATTCCAATCTATGTAGCACTTGACAGTGCAGATACATGGGCAAATCCAGAATTATTCCAGTTGGATGAGAATTGTAATCCAATCGGTGTAGCAGGATGTCCTCCAGATGCTTTCTCCGCAACAGGACAGCTTTGGGGAAATCCTTTGTATAGATGGGATTATCACAAACAGACTGGCTATGAATGGTGGATGAAGAGAATTTCCTATTGCTATGAGTTATATGATGTAGTTCGTATTGATCATTTCAGAGGCTTTGATGAATACTACTTTATCCCATATGGTGATGCGACAGCAGAGTTTGGACATTGGGAACCAGGTCCAGGTTATAGCCTCTTTGAGACTATGAAAGAAAAATTGGGAGATAAAGCAGTTATTGCAGAGGATTTAGGATTCTTAACAGATACTGTTATTGAATTAGTACAGAAATGTGGATATCCTGGTATGAAAATCTTACAGTTCGCTTTTGATTCCAGAGAAGAGAGTGATTATCTTCCACACAATTATGTGCGTAACTGTGTTGTTTATACAGGAACTCATGATAACGATACAATACTTGGATGGTATAAAACTTTCCCGAAAGAGGACAAAGCTTTTGCTAAGAAATACTTAAATATTTCTTCAGACAAAGAAATCGAATGGGAGTTTATCCGCTCTGCTCTTGCAAGTGTTGCAGATACTGCAATTATCCCAATGCAGGATTATTTAGGTCTTGGAGCAGAAGCAAGAATCAATATACCATCAACTTTAGGAACAAACTGGAAGTGGCGTATGGGAGCAAAAGACTGCACAAAGAAGCTTGCAGATAGAATTAATAAATTATGTAAGCTTTACGGCAGAGTGAGCGCAGCTTCAGAAGAGGAAAAAGAAGCAAACGCGTAGATGTAGGACAGCATGGAGGTTCTTATGGCTGAAATTACGATAAAGGATGTGGCGAAAAGGTGTGGAGTAGGAGTCAGCACTGTATCGAGAGCAATCAATAATCATCCCGATATCAATCCTGCAACAAAGCAGATGATCATGGATGTGATACAGCAAAGCGGCTATATTCCGAATAACAGTGCCAGAAACTTGAAACGTGCAGATGGAAAGAGCATAGCAGTTTTGATCAAAGGTATTACCAACCCATTCTTTAGTAAGATGATAAAAATTATTGAAGAAGAAATTCAGAAGAAGCATTATTCCATGGAACTTCGCCATGTAGAATCTTTTGAGGATGAGGTAGATATTGCACTGGAACTTGTAAAGGAAAAACGATTAAAAGGAATCATTTTCCTAGGTGGATATTTTTCTCATTCTGTAGAAAAGCTGGAAAAAATGACAGTACCGTTTGTTTTTGGTACAGTAGGTGCCCCTCCTGAAAATATTAGTAAGGCAAGGTACTCGGACGTTACAGTAGATGACTTTAAAGAAAGCAAAAAGATTACCGAATATTTAATTGATCTTGGACATAATGATATTGCATTTTTAGGTGCAGAACCTGGAGATTTGAGTATTGGTAAATTGCGTTTAGAAGGTTATATGGATGCCCTTAAGGAACATAA
This sequence comes from Lachnospiraceae bacterium, assembly GCA_021153325.1. GTDB lineage: Bacteria > Bacillota > Clostridia > Lachnospirales > Lachnospiraceae > RGIG3002. The sequence continues at coordinate 14,884 of JAGKTQ010000048.1, forward strand.
GATTCCTGAAAAAGAAGAGCTGATTCGCAGTATTACTGCTGTCGGTGATATTTATTCTATGGAGAATGGATATCAGGCTACAAAGCAGCTTCTTGAAAGTGGAGCAAATTTTACTGCGATTTATGCGATTGCTGACAGCCTTGCGATTGGAGCATTAAGAGCACTTATGGATGCCGGATTAAAGGTTCCGGAAGATGTATCAGTAGCAGGTTATGACGGAATTGAGTTAGGAGACTTTTACGCACCGAGGTTGACCACATTAAGACAGCCGGTAGAAGAAATGGCACTGGAAACAGTAAAACTTCTATTCCATATCATCTCAGGAAAAGAAGAACATCAACATATTGTTTTTTCAGGAGAATTGCTTGTAAAAGAATCCACAGCAAAACCGAAAAAAAAGAAATAGAAAAAGTAAAAAGGGAATCGCCCATTATGGCGGTTCCCTTTTTGGTTAGCGAAAGAATATCGTATTTATATTGGAATACTTTTACTCAAATTAGAGTTATGATATTTTGGATTAAAAGTAACATCTTCTAAAAAGATATCAGGAGGACTAAAAGTATCTGCCATTTCCTTCGTTGGAAATTCGATTTCGGCTATCATAAGCGGTGCAAGTTTTCCTTCAAAAATATCCAGTTCAATAAAAAGATTGTCTTTATTTTCCGGGAGAAAATCGGTCAAAGGGAGAACAAAGCGTTTCTTTGTAATAACGATACCATCGGCTTTCTCCAGTAAATGATAGTAAGATTCTTCGTTCAGAGGTAGATTATATTCTTCTCTTGCCATCATTCCACTGCCTTTATAGGTCAAATAGTAGGAATCGTCTTCTTTGCGGATGCGGACTACCGGATCTGTATTCAAATATGCCTGTTCGATCAAATGGCAGGGATAGGATTCTAAATTTTCTGGTAGTTTACGAATCGTATATTTGCGTTCTATTTCCATAAAATTCTCCTTAAAATTCAAAATTTTTATTATGGATTATTATAGCATTTTCAAAAAGAAGTGTCTATGCAACGCTTTCGATTACAATACCATGTGCAATTCCGGGGATATTTTCCCCTTCATGAAAGCTCGTTTTAGAAAGCAGTGCTCCGGTAGGAACAAAAAGGACGCGTTTCCACTGCCCCTCTTCAATCTGTTTCAAAATATATGCAGAAAGAACGGTAGCAGCACAGCCACAGCCAGAACCGCCGGCGTGTGTATCCTGGGAAGCTGCATCATAAATTTCAATTCCACAATCCATGTGATTCTTAGAAATATCAAAGCCATAATCGCGTAATAGTTCTAAAAGCGCAGTCTGTCCAATAGTTCCCAGATCACCGGTAATGATCTTGTCATAATCTTCCGGACTTCTGCCAAAGTCCATTAAGTTCTGATAAATCACATTGCAGGCAGCGGGCGCCATACAGGCGCCCATATTCATGGAATCCTTTAACCCGTAATCTTGAATGATTCCAGTTGTGATGCCAGTAATACGTGCGCGGACATTGTCTGTCTTTTCGCGCTTGCCTGTCAATACAAAGGCACCGCTGCCGGTCACAGTCCAGGTAGCGGAAAGAGGACGTTGATTTCCGTATTCTAGCGGAAAGCGAAACTCTTTTTCCGCACTGGCAAAATGACTGGATGTGACACAAACTACATTGTCGGCAAAGCCACCACAAATTGCCATAGAACCAAGGCTCAAGGATTCGCCACAAGTAGAACAGGCTCCATATAAGCCGAAAAAAGGGATTTCGTAAGTTAAAATGCCATAGGAACTGGCTATGGACTGGCCAAGAAGATCACCTGCAAAAATATAGCGGATATCCGATGGCTTTAATTTGGCTTTGCCAAGTGCAGTATAAACGGCATCCTGCTGTAGAGAACTTTCTGCCTTTTCCCAGTTAGGACAGCCAAACATATCGTCATCGCCGACCATATCAAACAGACTTCCTAAGGGACCTTGTCCTTCTTTTGTGCCTACGATGGAGGCGCTTTCTTTTATAAAAACGTCCCGTTCATATTGGAGACTTTGTTTTCCTTTTTGAATAACACCTAATGGATTTCTTTGTTCGTGAGTCATGTTATACCTCATTTCTGTGCTTTTGCAGTGAAATACTATTTTTATGAAGTTAGTATGGAAATAAAATTAATAATTATTCAAAG
>JAGKTQ010000022.1 GCA_021153325.1 Lachnospiraceae bacterium
ATTTTTCTGTCAACAGCTTTTCATAAATTTTTTTAAAATTTTTGATTTTTTTAAAACAATTTCTTTTTCGCCTTTTTATGCGCTGATTTTATACAAAAAATCTCTAGAAATTTTTCAAATTAAAAAATTGTGCACAAAAGACAAACTATTGTGCACAATTCTATCAATTTCTATGATTTTCACACTGCTGCCCGCAGCTGCTCAAATATTTTTTCCAAAAGATTATTATGATAGAAAAACATTAAGATTTCGCTATCGCTAATATAGGCTATCATCATTCTTCCAAAAATTCCTATTGTAAATGTATCTACAACAAAATAAAACGCCCATAAAACTATAAGTACTTCCGCTGCTCCCATGACGATTCCCAGCAATTTATCTGCCGAGTGAATAACCGGAAGCTTCACAATGGCTTTTGCAGAGAAAAAAACAAGGTTCAAAAGTTTAAAACCAATTCCTAATATAATCAGCAGCAAAACAGCTATGACTATGCTTATTTTATCCATCGAGCGATATGCATTTATGATCTTGCAAATCAAGCCAATGGTTGCAGATGTCACGATCAAGGTAATAAATGCCTGTAATTCCTTGACCATACCTTTTTTATATCCTGCTACAATCCGCCATATAAAGGCAAAGGCTATTATAATCAATAAATAATTCATTTTTCTTTCCTACTAATATTATTTTAATTCAATCGTTTCCAAAGCATCTTGTGTTACAAGTACATAACGTGCCACACTTTTTGTCGGTATCAATGCATAAACGGTATCTTTAAAGACTCCATTGTATTTTTCTACACCACTCATGTTGCTCACTAGACATTCGCTTTCATTATATACAACAAAATAATCTTCGCAAAATACAATGTCTGTATAGTCGATGTTGAATTTTTTAGAAAGCACTTTTTCACCGCTGGTATTAAAAATATCCATGCGGTATCTGTCCTCACCATCTGTATTTAAGTATACAAGTCCTACGTAATTACTATTATAGTAAACGCCCTGAACTTCCTCATCAAAAAGCTGCTCTGATGAACTGGTAGGAATTTGTGAACCGGAATAGAACATAATACGATCATCGGCTACTGCAAATGCGGTAGATGAGTTCATAAATCCACCATATGGTACGATCGTATCCACATAATCATAGCCACTTACGAAATTATCACTCTCATTTTTTCCGACCTGCCCAAAGTTATAAAATGCGACCTTAGACTTAATTTCTCCGCTATCCACATAAAGGTAAGAAACCATAACAAGCTGTCCATTATCTGACAGAGATACACTGAGCGGATATCCGCTGTTTTTCATTCTTGTTTTAAAATAACCAAGCTCATTTCCTTGTGAATCATAAAGATAGATCCATGTAACAGTAGAATCATCCAAAACTGCAGCTACCACACCATTTTCTGAAACTGCTACATTTCTAATGGGAAGATTTGTATCTATCTGACCCAAAAAGCTTTGATTATCCATCACATAAATACTTCTTCCATTATAATCTGCAATGACTGCTGTCTTCCCATGTATGACCACAAGTGGATTTTGCATTTCAAAAGTCTGATTCCACAAAACCGCACCTTTACTATCCGAGCAATTTACCCCATCTTTACTATAGGTGAGAATAGAACCATCCAAATTCAGCACGGTAGTTCCATTGATCATTTCTCTTGAAATGGAACTTTTCACCTCATAATCTGTATAAATGCGGTTTTTTATTTGTACGTATAAAATGATACCTACTACAACTGCAACCAAAGCAACAGACAGTATACTGATCAAATATTTTCTGCGATGAGCGCGTATTTTAGCACGATAGTCTACTGTTTTCGTATTTTCTTTCTTTTCCTGCTTTTCCCTCTGCTGCTTATATTTCATATAACTTCTAATATCAGACATTGTTTCACTCTTACCTTTTATTCAAAACGATATATCGTTGTTGATTCATATGGTTTTTCCGGTCCAAAGACCGCACTTGGAAATGTAGGCTCATTTACTGCATTCGGGAAAAATTGAGTTTCAAGACAAAATCCACTTCTTCCATTGTAAACGTGTCCATTCTTTCCATCCTTTGTATTTATAAAATTACCTACATAAAATTGAAAACCGGGCAGATCTGTATAAGCACACATTTTTCTGCCACTCTTCTCATCTTCAATTTCTGCAAATAATTGCATTTTCTGATTCCAATTATCAATTGCCCAATTATGATCATAACCACCTGCCAAGGCAACCTGCTCAAAATCAGCATTGATTTCGGCACCTATCTTTTTGTACTCTCTAAAATCCATAGGAGTACCTGCCACCTCTGCCAACTCACCGGTAGGAATAAAATCTGCTCTGACCGGCGTATATTTTGACGCATAAAATTTCACTTTATGATCTAAAACTTCTCCCTTTCCTTCTCCGGAAAGATTGAAATATGTATGATTGGTGGGGTTCAAGACTGTTTTTTTATCTGTTGTAATTTTATAATGAATTTTCAACTCATTATCTGAAGTTAATGTATACGTTACTGCATTTCTTTTGTTTCCTGGAAATCCCAGTTTTCCGTCTTCCATATCTAACCGAAACACAATGCTGTCATCTGTTGTTTCCACATCCCACACCTGCTTGTGATAACCGAAGTTTCCATCGCTATGAAGGTTGTTTTTTCTATCATTTTCTGCCAAATGATATTGCATTCCATCCAACGTAAAAGAAGCATTCGCAATACGATTTGCATTTGGGCCAACTGTAGCACCCCAAAAGAAAGGGTTTTCAAAATAAGCTTCCAATTTGTCATATCCGAGGACTATATCTTCCAGTTTTCCATTTTTATTGGGCACAAAAAGCTGAACCAGATTAGCACCATAGTTCATGACAACAGCTTTCATTCCATTGTTGTTTTCCAATGTATAAAGATAGATTTCTTTGCCATCTTGTGTTATCCCAAATAACTTTTTTTCACCTACCATATATTTTCCTCTTCCTTACACTGAGTCTGCTCATCCTGTACTTTTCCCCAATACTACAGTTCTACACGCCCCTCTAATGCACGCAGCAAAGTTACTTCATCAATATATTCTAAGTCACCGCCAACCGGTACACCGCTGGCAATTCTTGTTATCTTGACACCGGTAGGCTTTATCAATTTACTAATATACATGGCAGTTGTCTCACCTTCGAGACTGGAATTTGTTGCAATGATCACTTCCTCAACATCATCTTTTAACCGCACCATTAATTCTTTTAATTTTATATCATTAGGTCCAATTCCAAGCATAGGCGAGATCGCCCCATGCAGCACATGATAAACACCTTCGTATTTTCCTGTTTTTTCGTAGGCTGTCATATCTCTTGTGTTTTCCACTACCATAATTAAATTATGATTACGTTTTTGATTCGCACAAATCGGACAAACTTCACTATCAGTCAAAGTAAAACATTCTTTGCAATATTTTACATTTGCTTTCGCATCTATAATGGTATTTGCTAATCGATTTACTCTATCCTGCGGCATATTGATCAAATGAAATGCTAATCTCTGTGCCGATTTGGATCCAATTCCCGGAAGTGCCGCCAATTCTTCAATCAAACGATTGATGTGTCCACTATAAAGTTCCATTAGAACGGAAAGCCTCCTCCTAATCCTAAACCACCTGTCATTTTATTCATCGCTTCTGCAGTAGCTTCATCTGCCATACGCAGTGCTTCGTTTGTTGCTGCCATTACAAGATCTTCTAACATTTCAATATCATCAGGATCTACTACTTCTTCAGAAAGCTTTACTTTTGTAACTTCCTTTTTACCAGTCACTGTTACTTCTACTGCACCGCCACCTGCTTTTGCAGTAAATTCCTTGGTTTCCATTTCCTTTTGGCTCTCTTCCATCTGACGCTGCATTCTCTGCGCCTGTTTCATGAGATTGTTCATATTTCCCGGCATTCCTCCAGGATATCCTCCACGTTTTGCCATTTTAAAATCCTCCTGCTAAAAATTAATCTTCTTCCTCTATATCCATATGGATAATCTGGGATAAGTCCACATAGTTTGATTCAAATTCTCTTGCACTTCCCACGCTCTGTACATTAACCTCTACTTCTTTTCCGATGGATTCCGAAATAATCTGTTCCAAAAGCTGTCTGTTTTCCGGTTGCTTTATCAAATAATCCGAAGCAATTCCATCTTCCAATACGAGCATCAGCTTATTATCGCCACCGAGACTTAATTTCGCTGCCTTAATATAAGTCTTCAAAGGTTGTGGACACTCTGCCACAATGCCGCTCCAGCGATTCACTATCTGTTCTACCTCCTCCGGTATTGCCTTCGGCAAAGGAGGTCTTTCTTTATTCAATGTAACTTGTGGTTCACTTGTACCTGCTCCTGCTGCAGGTGCAGCAGTGATAATACCTTTTTCCAGCTTTTCTTCAATTTCACGTACTCTATCCAAAAGAGAATCCTGTGTCGTTTCCATTTCTGGTTTACATAATTTAATTAACGCCATCTCAATAAGAATACGCTTATTTGCAGAATACTTTAACTGTCCGGACAGCTCTGAAAAAATACGGATATAACGCATAATAATTTCCATATCCGCCATCTGTGCTTCTTCTTTCAGTCTTGCAAGATTATCACTGGACATATCAATAACATCTTCTATATTATCTGATGTTTTGACTAAAAGCAAGTTACGCAAATACCATGTGAAGTCTGTAACAAATTGTGTAAGCTCACGCCCCTGCATGATCATTTCTTCCAAAAGTTCGATACAGCCTAAAACATTACGCTCCAGCACATTACGCAGCAATCTGCTGAATACGCCAACATCTACAGCTCCGAGTACATCCAATACTTTATCATACGTCAACTCCTGTCCAAAATGAAAAGCGATGCATTGGTCCAGAAGACTAAGTGCATCACGCAAAGAACCATCCGCCGCTTTTGCCACATAGCGGATGGCTTTCTCTTCTACTGAAACTTGTTCCGTTTTCATTAATTCTGTCAGACGATCTGCAATCGTGTCTACCGTAATTCTTTTAAAATCATAACGCTGACATCTGGATAAAATGGTAATCGGAATTTTATGCGTTTCCGTTGTTGCCAGTATAAAAATAACATAAGATGGCGGTTCTTCCAATGTTTTCAGTAAAGCATTGAAGGCTCCTATGGAAAGCATATGAACCTCGTCAATAATATAAACCTTATATTTACCCTCTGCCGGTGAATAGGAAACTTCATCTACAATTTCGCGGATATTATCCACACTGTTATTTGATGCCGCATCAATTTCGATCACATTCATACTGGCACCCGCAGCGATCGCCTTACAAGTAGGGCACTCCCCGCAGGGACTGCCCTCTATTGGATTTTCACAATTTACTGCTTTTGCAAAAATTTTCGCTATAGTTGTCTTTCCGGTTCCTCTTGTTCCACAGAAAAGGTAGGCATGTCCGATACGGTCTGCTTTTATTTGGTTTTTCAATGTTGTCACAATATGATCCTGTCCCTTAACATCCTCGAAATTATCAGGACGGAACTTACGATAAAGCGCTGTATAAGACATAAACTTTCCTCTTTCTAAATATTACTGTTAATCGCCGAAGCTGATTCCTAACATTTTTGCTTCCTTGACGATTGTAGCATCTGGTGAAACCATTTTCAATTTACCTGCTACTTCTTCTAACGGCACTTTTACAATTTCACGATTACGATAACCAACCATGAAACCATATTCGCCTTTTAATATTAATTTTCCTGCTTCTGAACCGAGGCGGCTTGCAAATACTCTGTCATATGGACAAGGACTGCCACCACGCTGTGTATGTCCCGGCACAGTAACTCTTACTTCACGTCCAGTCTTTTCCTGAATCTTTGCTGCTACTTCATAAGAAACAGATGGGTATGGGCTCTTCTTTAACTTCTCTTTATATTCCTTTTTGGAGAGTTTTGCATCCTCTTTAGAAATAGCTCCCTCTGCTACTGCAAGTATTGTAAAACGACATCCTCTCTTGTCACGAGCCTCGATCGCTTCGATAACTTTATCAATATCGTATGGAATTTCCGGAATAAGGATGATATCCGCTCCACCAGCCATACCTGCATTCAATGTAAGCCAGCCTACTTTATGTCCCATAACTTCTACGATAAATACTCGTCCATGGGAAGCAGCTGTTGTATGGATACAGTCAATTGCATCCGTGGCAATATCTACAGCACTCTGGAAGCCAAATGTCATATCTGTACCCCAAAGGTCATTATCAATTGTTTTTGGAAGAGTAACTACATTCAGTCCTTCTTCACGAAGCAGATTAGCAGTTTTGTGTGTTCCATTACCACCAAGAATTACAATACAATCCAATTTCAATTTGTTATAATTCTTTTTCATTGCTTCTACTTTATCGATACCGTTTTCATCCGGTTGTCTGATCAATTTGAAAGGAGTTCTGCTTGTACCAAGAATAGTTCCTCCTTTTGTAAGAATGCCGGAAAAATCCTCACCACTGAGCATACGGTAATTTCCGTAAATCAATCCTCTGTATCCATCTAAAAATCCATAAATTTCTACTTTTTCACCGCTGCATGAAAGGCATTTTACAACTCCTCTCATGGCTGCATTCAAAGCCTGACAATCCCCACCACTTGTAAGCATACCTATTCTCTTCATTACCGTGTCCTCCTTATAGGTTTTATGTAACCTAGTTTAACCAATTCATATCAAATAAATTATATTATAAATTCATTATTATAACAAGAATTTGTTGACTGAAATCGCCCCAGACATTATAATATTTTTTCGTAATGAATATTTTGGAGTCGTATCGAAGTGGTCATAACGGGGCGCACTCGAAATGCGTTAGCCCTCCGGGGCACGAGGGTTCGAATCCCTCCGACTCCGCTCTTTCTAAATTCCCCATCAACTATGTCCGAACTTTACTCATATTCTTATATTTTCCCGTATATTTATAAGACAACCATCTGCCGTTATAATATCTAAATATTCGTTTGTTCACAAAAGTGACACGGCACGCGAAAGAGTGTTGAATATTTGTTTTTCCATTGCTATAATTTTATAATGCTTAGAATTTATGTGCAGTTTTTCTTTTGCACGAAAGAGAGGAACTTATGACAAAAAAAGAGGTTTTAGAATTAAAAAGACGTTTTACCAAAAATGAATGTACGTTTACAAAAGTGTGTGGTTGTTATGTAAATGCCAACCGTGAAATCGTTGTTACATTTAACGAAACTTTTTTGAATCTGGAAGATGAAGAATTTTATAAATATTTGGAAATTGCAAAGAAAACCTTATCTGGTACTCTTGGAAACAATTTATTGGAACTGGAATTTCCACTTGCTGAGGAAAATGCAGGTGGTAAGCAGCAATTCTTAATGGGGCTGAAAAGCAGCGAATTAAAAAATGAAGAACTTTTAAATACCTTTTATCAACAGATCATTGATAGCTATGATTATGTAGGAAACTTTTTGATCCTGCTCTTTCATGATGCCTATGATGTCATTACGAAAACAAATGACAATGCCAAATTGGATGAATCCGAAGAAGTATATGAATATGTTCTCTGTTCCATCTGTCCAGTCGTCCTTTCCAAACCAGGACTTGGCTATCGCGAAGATGAACACCGCATTGGTGCACGTATCCGTGACTGGGTCGTAGGCGTTCCTGAAAACGGATTTTTGTTCCCAGCATTTACCGACCGCAGCACTGACATTCATGCGATTCTTTATTATGCACGCAATGCAAAAGAACCACATCCGGAGTTGATGGAAAATGGGTTAGGCTGTGGCTCCAAGCAGACTGCAACAGAAAAAAAAGAGGCATTTCGTGCTATCGTTAAAAGTGCTGTAATTGACGAGGAAAAAAGCGAAGAAGTTTTCATGGAAATTCAGGAAGGTCTGAACTCCATGTTGGAAACACAGGAAGAAATCTATGGAAAAACAGCTGCTCCTGTTCTTTTGAAAAAAGAAAACATTCAGGAATTAATGAGTACGATTGAAATTCCACCAGAAGTAACGGCAAAGATTGAGCAGTCTTTTGAAGAAAATTTTGGCGCTGAAGCACCAGAAGCAGAATTTTTATTAGACACAAAAGCACTTGCAGCCAATACGGAAAAGAAAGAAAAACAAGTATTGGAAAAACAGGTCGTGCAGCTTCAACAGAAATTGGAAGAAAAAACGGCAGAATACGATGCAGCTGTTATGGCAGCTGGAACTATGACAGAAAACAACGACGACGGAACATCCACGGTAAAGACCTATGATGTTATTCTTCGTGTAAAACCACAAAAGGTCGACCAGATAAAATCACAAATGATCGATGGTAAAAAATGTATTGTTATCCCTATGGAAGAGGACGAGCATGCGAATGTCAATGGTGTGAATACCATCGTGTAACTTATACATAAAACAGACAAACAGCCTCAGAATAACCTAACGCTTTATCAGTGCGGTTTATGAATCTGAGGCTGTTTTTATCATTCTTCTATTCCTCGTAATTGTACGTTATCTATATACTGGGATAGCCTTTGTTTAAAGGTCAACAATTCTTCTTTTGTACAGGGATGAAAAACTTTTTGTATCACATTCTCATTTTCCTCATAAGATTGGAGATAATATGCCCTGCATCCCTTGATCCACTGTCCAATTTGGTCTATTTCTTTTTCTGTATGCAGTTCTTTTACAACCGTCGTACGAAACTCATAAGGAATCTTGTTCTGCATCAAATAGGCTACTGACTTTTCGATATTTTCCATATTAAATAAAGATCTTTCCAATCCAATTACCTCTGCATAACCTTCCTTTGAAGATTTTATATCCATTGCCACATAATCTGCCAGACCGTTCTCTACCACATCCATTAGAATTTCTGGACGGTATCCGTTGGTATCCAATTTCACATGCAATCCGATTTCCTTTACCTTCCCAAGAAAATCCTTTAAATCAGACTGCAAAGTTGGCTCGCCTCCGGTCACACAAACGCCCGTAATAATTCCTTTTCTTTTTTTTAAAAAATCCAGTATTTCCTTTTCTTCTATTACTGGCTGCCTTGACGGATTTAGCACCAGATCCCTATTGTGACAAAACGGACAGCGAAAATTGCAACCACCTGTGAACACCGTTGCTGCAACATGTTCCGGGTAATCTAAAAGTGTTGTTTTATTTAATCCATGTATCTGCATATGCACTCTCACCTTCTCTTGACGCTTCTTTTATTTTACCGCATAATACTTATAAATGAAATGGGGTTTTATTTGCTATGAATTTAGATGAAAAATATATGAAAGAAGCTATTCGTCAGGCAAAGAAGGCATATGCTCTCGGCGAAGTGCCGATTGGCTGCGTCATCGTTTATGACGGAAAAATCATTGGGCGTGGCTACAATCGAAGAAATACAGATAAAAATACACTGGCACATGCAGAAATTACAGCCATCAACAAGGCAAGCAAAAAAATAGGTGACTGGCGTCTGGAAGATTGCACTTTATATGTTACTTTAGAACCATGTCAGATGTGTGCAGGAGCGATTGTACAGGCTCGTGTTACAAGAGTAGTGATGGGTAGCATGAATCCGAAAGCCGGATGTGGCGGTTCTATTTTGAATGTTCTGGAGATGCCGGAGTTTAATCATCAAGTAGACGTTACAAGAGGGGTTTTGGAAGAAGAATGCTCTCATATGCTCACTTCCTTTTTCAAGGAACTCCGCGCTCGAAATAAAAAGGAGAAAGAGGAACGACGACAAGTAACAAGTTGACAAAACTATAGAAAAACAGTATACTAAAAAGACCGTGCAGCCGGGGCGTTAGCGGTGCCCTGTACCTACAATCCGCTCTAGTAGGGGTGATGTTCGACTGAGGGCTTTTGCTTGTATAGCTGCCCTTTATAAGTGGCGTTGAAGTTTGGGTCTTACGCAATGGGAATCTATGAACCGTGTCAGGTTGGGAACAAAGCAGCACTAAGTAGAACCTCTCATGTGCCGTAAGGGTGCCTGGCGGAGTTAACTGTAAAGGTAACGTGTATGAGTTCGGTTCGAGGAAGAATGCACGGTTTTAATATGTCAAAATAATGATTGAAACAGTGAAATGATCATGGATAGAAATAACGATATTAAAAAAAATGTACTAAAAGATACATACAATGCGCTTATGACTAGCTGTACTCTCTGCCCTCGCAATTGTCATGCTGACAGGACACAGGATAAATTGGGATTCTGCGGTGTAGGCAGTGATCCTGTCATTGCAAGAGCCGCTCTGCATATGTGGGAAGAACCTTGCATTTCCGGTCAGGAAGGTTCGGGAACGGTATTTTTTTCCGGCTGCAACCTGGGTTGCGTATTCTGCCAAAATTATGATATCGCACATCGAAAAATGGGGAAAACCATTTCTATACAACGTCTTTCTGAAATCTTTTTAGAACTTCAGGAGAAAAAGGCAAATAATATTAATTTAGTGACTCCTACGCATTTTGTACCACAGATCATAGAGGCACTTTCCACCGCCAAAAGGAACGGTCTTACGATTCCTATTGTCTATAATTCAAGTGGCTATGAATCTGTTGAAACATTAAAAATGCTCGACGGATGGATTGATGTATATCTTCCTGATTTCAAATATTTCAGTTCCTCTTTAAGCAGCAAATACTCACAAACATCAGATTATTTTGAAAAAGCTTCTCTTGCTGTTGCGGAAATGGTACGACAGACCGGAAAACCACTCTTTCATACGAAAAATGGAAACTTTCTTACCGCAGAACAATACGATGATGAGGCACTGATCTACAAAGGAACGATTGTGCGGCATCTACTTCTGCCAGGCTGTTTAGAAGATTCTAAATCGGTCATAAAATATCTGTATGAAACCTTTGGTGATCAAATTTATATCAGCATCATGAATCAATATACACCTTTAAAGCAGGTCGCGGATATAAAGGAACTCAATCGCAAAGTTACCGCGGATGAATATGAAGCTCTCGTAGACTACGCAATTTCTCTTGGTGTAGAAAACGGCTTCATTCAAGAGGGCGACGTGGCTGCGGAAAGCTTTATCCCGGATTTTGACGGCAGCGGTATTTAGTTATCGCTGCCTATAATTCCACTCGCCGCATGTAATAGCCAAATCCTCCATTGTTAGCTCTCTTATCTCCGCATTCAAAACCTTCAAATCCGAACATGATCGCTACCATTTTTTCCCTTTCATAATAAACTCCCGGAACACCTATATAATAAATATTTTTTCCACCATCTTCTTTCCTGCCCAGTATAATATGTTGATAATTATAGTAACCATGCAATAAAAAGCTATTATTTACTAAATTCTGATACTTTTCCGGAAAAATAATAAAATCTTTAGGTGCTATGGATATGTACTCATCCTGATTTCCAAAAGGGTGTACGATTTCATATTTTTTGCAAAGCTCTTTCCACTTTTCCTCATAAACTTCTGTTGGCACAGAAAAAGTAAGCTGGCTCCACGCATTACCGGATTTTGCTAACGTTTCTTCTTTTTCGGCTGTCCATTCTTTTTTCACTTCCACTTTTGGCTCTACTTCTCTTGGTGCTTCCACTCTTTTTTCTGCTGCCCTTGTTTCTGCAATCTGCACTTCTTCTCTTATTTCCACAGACTGCTTCTCTTCCGCCTGCCAGACTGCTTCCAAATACTCATTTTCATTTATTTCAATTTTTATCCCGGCGGGAACTTGTCCTTTTTCACATTTATCCACATTGATACGTTTTTTATAGACTGCCTGTCCTTTTTCTATGTGGATTTTATCTTCTAATAAATTTTCGTCGATACTTTTGATACGATAATATCCATTTGGAAGTATTTGCATGTCCCGTATATAAACTTCTATGGACATGCCATTTCCCCGCAGCATTACTTTAACATGTCCTGCATTTCCCATCAGTCCGTCATTTTTAATATAGTGTACATATGCTATTTTTTTATCGTACATAAATAAAAACCCCATCCCTTCAATAGTCTTCTATAAGACTATTGTATTCGGGGATAGGGCTTTTCATTCCATTAATACTCTAAAGAATCCAGATATTTCATGTAATTTACAACCATAAGCGCAATTTTAAATGTTAATGCATCATCAAACACACGAATATCAAGTCCCGTGCTCTTTTGCAGCTTTTCAATACGATATACCAAGGTATTACGATGAACAAAAAGCTGCCGCGACGTTTCGGAAACATTCAAGTTATTCTCAAAAAATTTATTAATCGTTGTCAATGTTTCTTCATCAAAATCTTCAGGACCTTCCTCACCAAAAATTTCATGAATAAAAATACGACACAAATTTACCGGAAGCTGATAGATCAAACGACCAATTCCAAGCGTATTATAAGCGCTAACATTTCTTTCCGCATAAAAGATCTTTCCAACATCCAAAGCCATCTTTGCTTCCTTATAAGATTTGGAGACATCCTTTAATTCTGGAACGATCGTACCATATGCCACTTTTACATTCAGCATTGCCTCTGTATTCATCATATCCACAATAGTATCTGCAATTTGGCTACACTTTTCATAGCTTTCACTGTTTTTCAGAGACTTGATGAGAATGACATTCTTCTCATCAACAGCAGTTATATAATCGCCTCGTTGTCCGGAATACATCCCTTTCAAAAGTTCAATCACTACACTGTCTTTTTCTGTTTTTGTCTCAACAATAAACACAACTCTTGGAACTACCGGCTCAATATGAAGTTTTTTCGCACGGTTATAAATATCCACCAAAAGTAAATTGTCCAAAATCAGGTTTTGGAAAAAATTATTTCTGTCAAAGCGCTCCTTATAAGCAATCACCAAATTTTGTATTTGGCTGACCGCAATCTTCCCAATCATATAAGCATCATCGCTGATACCCTTAGCAACTAAAATATAAATCAGCTCTCCCTCATCAAGAATTTTAAAAAGGTGATATACCCCGATCACCTGACTGCCTGCCGGTGATTCCACAAAACTGGACAGCATATCTTTGGAGACTTCTTCCGCAGCAAATGTTGTTGCCACTTCATGTCCTTCCAAGTCGAATACACATAAATCTACCTTTGTAATTGCACGAAGCTCATCAACGCTTGTTTGTATTACCTGACTTGAAATCATTTTAAACCCTTACCTTTCCTTCTCAATTATTCGACTTTTTATATAATAGATGTCAAATTATTTACAAAAATATGATAAAGCATTTTTTATCCTGACGCAAGAAAAAAGTCCGCAGCATGTTTCCATAAAATATAAAAGGCTGTGCATCAATTTCTTAATGCACAGCCCTCTCATAAGCATTAGTTTGTAATGATTTTTTCTGTCTCTTTGTCGAATACATGAATCTTTTCAACATCGAGAGCAAATTTAACTGTATCACCAGGTCTAGCTGTTGTACGAGAATCTACTCTTGCTGTCATTGGGAACTCTTCTAAATCGAAGTATAAGTAAACTTCAGCACCAAGTAATTCGTATACTTTAATAGTAGATTCGAATACGCTCTGTGGAGATGTTTCAATGAACATTTCTGAATCATAAACATCTTCTGGACGAATACCAAATGTAACAGTCTTTCCATCATAACCGCCATCAATTAATTTTTTAGATTTAGCTGGTGGAAGTGGAATAGAACGTCCTGCAACATTAAGGTTAGCAACATCACCTTTTACTTCAACTACAGCATCTAAGAAGTTCATCTGCGGTGAACCCATGAAACCTGCAACGAAAAGGTTCTGTGGTTTTTCATATAAGTTCTGAGGTGTATCTACCTGCTGAATAACACCATCTTTCATAACTACGATTCTTGTACCAAGTGTCATAGCTTCTGTCTGATCATGTGTAACGTAGATGATGGTAGTACCTAATCTCTGATGTAATTTAGCGATTTCGATACGCATCTGTACACGAAGTTTTGCATCCAAGTTGGATAATGGCTCATCCATAAGGAATACCTTAGGATTACGAACGATAGCACGACCCATAGCAACACGCTGTCTCTGACCACCGGACAAAGCCTTTGGTTTACGATCAAGAAGTTTTGTTAAGTCAAGGATCTTAGCTGCTTCTTTAACCATTTTATCAATTTCATCTTTCGGAACTTTTCTTAATTTAAGACCGAAAGCCATGTTGTCATATACTGTCATATGTGGATACAGAGCGTAGTTCTGGAATACCATTGCGATATCTCTATCTTTTGGTTCTACGTCGTTAACAACTCTGTCACCAATTTTAAGTTCACCAGAGGAAATATCTTCCAAACCAGCGATCATACGAAGTGTTGTAGATTTACCACAACCTGAAGGTCCTACAAAAATAATGAATTCCTTATCTTCAATTTCAAGATTAAAGTCTTTTACTGCTTCAAATCCGTTAGGATATACTTTGCAGACATTTTTTAATGATAAACTTGCCATTTTACGGGCTCCTTTCTTTCTTTAGAGAAAATCCTCTCTATATTCTTTCATTAGTAATATAAGTGCCTAGCACCAAAACTAAAATTAGTATAACTTAAACCCTCTTTTTCGGCTATGCCACTATTCCACAAATATTTGTGTATACATTGTGAGAATTGCTTATATGTATTTTTCTTTTTCATCTTCTTTGTCAGATTGAACAAAGAAACTTGAAATTCCTAGTCAAATTGTACAAGAATTATGACTCATCTCCATAAAATGCCAATTGGTTCTTTCCCCGTTCCTTTGCTTTATAAAGTGCTTTATCTGCCGCTTTATAAAGTCCTTCAAAATCCTTTGCATCCTTTGGATATACGGCTGCACCAATACTTGCCGTTGCCGAATATTTTACATATTCACCAGCCTGAAAGTTGCTAAAAAATTGTGCAACACGATTTGCTTCCTGCTCCACCAGTGTTTCGTCTTTAATTTTTTTTAAGAAGATCATAAATTCATCACCACCGGCACGCCCGATGATATCAGAAACACGAAATTCACCTCTTAACTGGTGCCCAAGGGTACGAAGTACCTCATCACCAAAAGCATGCCCCATCGTATCATTGATCTTTTTAAAATTATCAATGTCCAAAACAAACAAAAGTCCCAGCTCTTTCGGATGAGTTGCAATATATTCTTTGATCTTGCGTTCTGTTGCCAGTTTATTATTCAGGTCAGTCAGAAGATCCGTATCTGCTTTATCTGCCAGATCACGGTTTTTCTCATTGCTTCGTATTTTGTTGATCGTCACCATAATGGCTATGACAGCAAAGAATACACAAAGGATAACAACAAGATTGATAAACATACTCTTCGTGTTATCCCAAGACTGGTTTTGAAGCATTTGGGCATAATCTGTTTTAACACCTATGATCATATACCAGTCATTTATTTTCACTGGTTCATAAATGAGGCGATAGTTTACATTGCCATCTACTGCATTAATAATACCGTTGCTTTCGCTTTCCATTCTAGTCTTTAATCGTTCTTTTGCATTTTCATCGGGTATCAGCTCCCACAAGGTTGTACTATTCAAAACAACATTAGAGCCCTCATAGCTTTCCAGTATATTTCCCGACATATCCGTAATGAAGTAAAAAGAATTTCCATCAAATTCGCTTCCTCTAATAAAATTAGAAAATTCGCTGATTGGATAATACACAAGAAGCATTCCGCCCACCGTCTGCTCTTCTCCCTGCGTATTATAAATTGGAATAACAGCAAGCACAGCCTCCTTATTTGTAATTCCATCGTTATCTAAATACAAAAACTGTTCTTTTCCATCTTTAATCTGTTCAAAATAATCCGTCTTAACAAGGGATACCCACTCTCTATTTTGATTTACACCCTTGCCATTCGTGTCTGCCATAATGACCATATAGGCATCTGTATTTACATACAGTGCTTCTGTAGCCTCTTCGGCAAGTTCTAATCCAGTTTTAGAATACTTTTCAACCACACTGACAATGGTCTTGCCGGACTTTTGTATACCGATCAGTCTCTCACGTAATTTTGTAGCATAACTCTCCGTTGTAGCCATAAAATTTTTTTCTATCTGCATCTGTGCCGATTCACTGTTGGTTGAAAAAAACTCAACAAACATTCCAATTATAATAATCACAAGCATTGCTGTCACAACAAGCCATTGCACAGTAGTTGCCCTTATCTGCTTGTCCTTCATAAACCCCGTTCCCTCTTTCAGTTCTTTTTTCCTTCGTCTTCTATTTCTCCATCTTCTTCTGACGGTTCAAACTTTTTAAACACACCATTATAAAGCATGGCACACAAATAAGCAGGTCCTGCCATGCCAAACAATACTACAATTGACAGAAGAGTGATCGAATAAGAAAGTACTATGATTGGTACTGCATAAATGATCACCATTAATATTGTCTTCGGTAAACTGATAACTGCAAATTTAAAAGCATTCTTAATTGTATTTATAACAGTATTGTCAAATTTGGAAAGTACTGGGAAAACATATGCTCCTATCATAGCTGCCACAATAGTAAAAGCATATATCAAGACTCTCATGATCTCTGGAAATTCAAAACCAGAATAATTAAAGATATATAAATCACCCACGAACATAAGAATAAATACCAAGAATAGCAACCAAATGCATGTTGCCTGTTTAAAATTCATTTTAAAGGATTTAAAAAAAGAACGGGTAACATAGCCCTCTTCACCGCGCACCATCTTTAACACAACATAATGCTCAGCGGTAAGTGCTGCCCCGATCGTAACGATCGGAATACAGCAAATCAGTGTCAAGATATTAAGCCAAACGATATCTGCCAATTTGCTTAAACCCTGCATAAGAGGTCCGTCCATATTAAAAAATCTGTCCATTTTATAACCATGCCTTTCTAATACTGTCGAAATTATTACTTGGAAAACTGTACACTGATTCGTTCGAAATCTTCATTCAGTTTCCGGTACATCGCCATTGCTTCTTCTAGTTTAACCTTTGCCGTGCCCATAATAGCATCATAAAAAGTTATCATTGTATTTGTAACCTGTGGGTTCAATTTTTTTCTTTCTGCTTTCTGACTGATCTGATCGATCAATTCCTGCTTTGATTTTGCCGGCCTAAAGCTCCAATCCAGAGACAATGCAGAAACCTTATCTGCAACCTGCAAAATACGCTGCAATTTATTTTGCTGACTATCGGTAATATGTCTCGGATAACCAGTTCCATCCCCACGTTCATGATGGCTGATCGCAAGATCCACGATTTCGTCTTTCATACGCCCTCTGAGCAGCTCCTCTGTTTTGTCTACATGAGTACGTAAAATCTTCATTTCATCTTCGCCGATTCTCCGTGGTGCATTTATCATATCCTTAGGCAGTTTCAACATACCAATATCATGCAAAAGTGCAGCGTAATACAAAATTTCCTGCTCTTGATCAGTCAGCATATATTTCTTTCCTAATTCTCCACTGACATATGCACAAACATGCGAACAGACCGCATAGACTTCACTACAAAATCCAATGCAGTACATGAGCATTTGTAAATATTTTCGTTTATCTTCATTTGTAAAAATCAGATTTTCAAATAACTCATCCAATTCCTCTTTATATGTACCATCTTTCAGCTTCGTCAAAATATCATATTGCTCTATTGCTTTATAAAATAAGTTAAGACCTTCCTCAGACAGCTTACTTCCACCAAACTTATGGAACATCTTATAATCAAATTTACTTCCCATTGCTGTATGATAAATGTCCATTTTTTCAGCAATATTAATATAAGATGCATATTCTCTAATAGTTTTATCCCGCTCTAACTGCATAAGTTTCGAATAATCCGTATGATGATATAAAAGAATCCTGCTTTCTTTTTCCAGCGGCGATAAATACTTTAAGAACAAATATCCATAAATTGAGTGCGGCATATAATCTCTTCCCTCATAGCGAAGCACATCTTTTGGATCATCTGTTTTATACACTCCAATATCATGCAATGTTGCAAGCATTGCCAGATCAGCCATCTCAAAATCTTCAAGACCGCCTTTACACTGCACCATTTTATATACAATATATGCCACTCTGGAACCATGATCCATAGTTCTGGCATCAATCGTCCTTAATGTATCTCTGATAAGGTAAAAAATATTTTTACTGCTAATATAATCCATCGAACAGCATACCCTCTCTCATCTTTTGTAGATGCTTAAATTTCTGTTAACATCCGTTTCATCGGAGTAAAACGAATACCATCTTTAGCTACTTCCGGCCCCAAATCCGCAAAACCAAGCTGATGGTAAAACGCTACCCCATAAGGTGACGCATTTACGGTAACAATCTCTTTCCCTATTTCTGTTTTGATAAAATCCCACATAGTCCTCATTAAATAGCTTCCAACGCCTTGTCTATGGTAAGCTTCATCCACAAACAAAAGAGAAATATGCGTATCATTGCGCAGAGAAATCATACCGATGATTTTCCCCTTGTCCTCTGCCACAAACATATGATATACACCATTCAAAAACATACGATACAGGACAGAATCCGAAATAAAGTCAAAAAAACTGCTAATCCCTTCTTTTGTATAATCCTCAGCTTCAAACTTCATAAAGGTCTTCCATGTCATAGCCATGACATCGTCCCAATCTTCTTTTCTTGCCTTACGAATGAAATAAGGAAATCTTTCGTTTAACATAATACTGTCTTCTTTCCGAACATATAATATAAAAATTATAGCCTACTATAGGAATTTTTACAAGAATATATGCATATTAACTATTTACTTTGTTCAATAATGGCAGTCCATTTTCTAATGCATAGGCATTTTCTAATGTTTCGATAGCAATTGCCTGCATTGCTTCTTCGGTAAAAAATCCCATATGAGAAGTGACTACGACATTCGGAAATGTCATTAATCTGGCAAGATTATCATCCGTAATAATCTCATTAGAACGATCTTCAAAGAAAAGTCCTTCCTCTTCTTCGTAAACATCCAATCCTACACCACCAAATTTGCCTTCTCGTAATCCTTCAATGACAGCTTCCGTATCAATCAGTCTTCCTCTTGAAGTATTGATCAGATAAACCCCTTTTTTCATAAGGTCAATTGTCTTTTTATTAATAATATGCTCTGTTTCCGGCGTTAATGGACAGTGCAGACTGACAACATCTGCCTTTTCTACAAGCTCTTCCACTGTTACATATTTTACATCCAAGTCTTTATTCGGATATGGGTCATATGCCAAAATCTGCATACCGAATCCCTTACAAATACGAATCATAGCCTGTCCAATTTTTCCCGTTCCAATAATGCCTGCTACTTTTTTGTTCAGATCGGTTCCCATCAGTCCATTCAGACTCATATTAAAATCTCTTGTACGGTTGTATGCCTTATGGGTAAAACGATTCACGGTCAAAAGCAAAGCAACTGCAAATTCTGCAACAGCCTCCGGTGAATAACTTGGTACTCTGAGTACAGCTATCCTATCTCCTGCTGCTTTGATATCTACATTATTAAAACCTGCACTTCGCAAAAGGATTGCTTTTACTTTCATTTCACATAATTTATCAATCATCGGTGCTGTAACATAGTCATTTACAAAAACACAGATGGCATCGTATCCATTTGCAAGAAATATCGTATCTTCATTACAGGGAAGCTCTATAAAATGAATGTCAAATCCATATTCCTTCCCAAGTGGCTCAAACCATTTTTTATCGTAGGGTTTTGTTCCGTAAAAAGCTATTTTCATATTTGTTGTCCTCTTCCTTTCATGTATTCTCAACAACATTATATGATTTTTCTTTATTTTTATCCTGAAAAATCTTTGTTAAAAAATACGGAATATTCTTTCGATACCATTCTGGAAAAATGTTTTTACATCATTGCCCAGATCAACAAAAAAATTACCAATTCCTTGAAAAAAACTATCGGCACTGTCTTGTGCCACATCTGCCAGTACCTGCTCAGGATTTTCCAACAGTTCTCCGCCATATTCCGCATACAGCTCTTTGGCTTTTTCTGCTAAAGCTTCTGTATCCAATTCCCACGAATTTATCGTATTGACCAATTTCACAATACTTTCTTTTTCTTCCTCAGTCAGCGTAATCTGAAGCTCTGCTTCCCCTTCCGCAATGGCTGCTCTTACAGCCTCCTCAGAATCCAAAGCGCCTGAAGCAATTTTTCCTATAATATAGTTTACGATCTGGTCTGCCTGTTCTTTGGTCAAAGACTCTACTGCTTCATCTGTAATCTGTTGTGCCTGCACCATTGGAACCGGTAAAATGAGCAAACTAAATACCATCAAAAAAACAGTTACTATTTTGTTTCGTTTCCTTATGTTAGCCCCATGTTTCATTTTATTATACTTACTCCTGTTCTGCCATTTCCATCGCTGCTAATTTGTCCTCAAGCCAGTTGTAAATATCATTTACAACCTGTTCCCTTTCTGGCTCATTCAAAAGCTCATGACGCCCAGTTTCATATTTTTTCACGGTAATATCCTGCATTCCCACTTCTTTAAAAGAATCTATAGATGCCTGTACTCCTTTAAAATAATCGCCTACCGGATCATCTGTTCCCGATGCAAACATAACAGGAAGGTTCTTTGGCATATTGGCAAGATTTTCTTTCTTATATAATCTCCAAATTAATTCAAATAATGTCTGAAAACCATTCACCGTAAAAGTAAATCCACACAGCTTATCATCCATATATGCATCTACTTTTTCCGTATCTTTGGAAAGCCAGTCTGCAACTGTTCTTGGGTTTTCAATTTTTGCATTGTATTTGCCAAAACTGCATTTATTAAGAAATTCACTCACATGTTTAGAACCGCAAAATGCTTTCTGAATGGCAGCTATCGCCCTTGCTGACAGAAGCAGCCCTTTTGACTGCATACCGGTTCCTAACAAAATAGCTCCATCAATTCCGGTTCCATATTTACAAAGATAATTTCTTGTAATAAAAGAACCCATACTGTGTCCCATAATAAAACATGGAACTCCCGGATATGCCTCCTGTGTCAATTTTTTCAATCTATGTACATCTCTGACAACTACTGTCGCCGGATCATTCTCACAAAAATATCCGTAAGTTCCGCCTTCCGGCACAGAAAGTCCATGTCCTAAATGGTCATTTCCTATTACGAGAAACCCTTTCTCTGCCATCTTTTCTGCAAAATCATGATAACGGTCCACATATTCTGCCATACCATGCACGATCTGAAGTACTGCCTTTGGCTTATCTTCCGGTATCCAGCGGATTGCGTGAATTTTCGTTACATTATCCCTTGAATCAAAATAAAATTCCTCTTTTTTTATCATATTGTATTCCCTCCCAATCTCCCGCTTTTCTCAAAAAATACTTATAAATTTCCAAGAAAAATGGGTTCATGATTTTCTTATCCACCATGAACCCATTATACATGACTATTCAAAATTAGTCACGCATTGTATACGCAATTTCCATTTTTCTTCAAAGATTTAAGAAAAATTTAACAGATTTCTGCTCCCGCCGGCATTTCTTTTTCCGGTGTAAGTAATGCTAGATTACCATCTGCATCTTCTGCACAAAGAAGCATACCTTCAGAAACCACACCTGCCAAAGTAGCTGGTTTTAAGTTAACCAGTACCATAACTTTCTTTCCTACCATTTCTTCAGCACTGTAGTGCTGTTTGATACCGGAAACGATCTGTTTTACTTCACTACCGATACGCACCTGTGAGCAAAGAAGCTTCTTGGATTTCTTAACTTCTTCACAGGCAATGATCTCACCTACCTGGAACTGTAATTTTTCAAAATCTTCATAAGAAATTTCTGGTTTCTTTTCAATATCGATTACATTTTCCGGTACTTCTTGATCACCTTCTGCTTCTTTTCTTCTTGCCTCAAACATAGCTTCTGCCTTTTCCGTCACTTCTTTTACATCCAGACGAGCAAATAAAATTTCCGGTTTGTCCGTTACTTTATTGCCAGATGGATACAGGCCGAACTTGGAAACTTCTTCAAAGGAACGAAGCTCTGTATTTAACTGCTCTACAATCTTTGCAGCGGTGTTCGGCATATACGGCTCTAAAAGACTTGCTCCAATCGTAATGCTTTCTACTAAGTTGTAAAGTACAGTGGCAAGTCGGTCTTTCTTTGCCTCATCTTTTGCCAATACCCATGGTTCTGTTTCATCAATGTATTTGTTGCAGCGTTTGAACAAAGCAAAAATTTCACTAATTGCATCTGCCACACGAAGTTCATCCATTTTCTTGCTTACTTTTTCATAAGTGCCAGTTACTACAGCCTTCAGATCTTCATCCATAGTATCTGTAACACCCTTGTCGGCAACTACACCGTCAAAATATTTGTTGCTCATAGAAATCGTTCTGTTCACAAGATTTCCAAGTGTATTAGCAAGGTCGGAATTCATTCTCTCGACCATCAATTCCCAAGTAATCACACCATCGTTTTCAAACGGCATTTCATGAAGCACGAAATATCTTACTGCATCTACGCCAAAGAAATCTACCAGATCATCTGCATAAATTACATTTCCTTTGGATTTACTCATCTTGCCATCACCCTGTAATAACCACGGATGTCCAAAAATCTGCTTTGGAAGCGGCTCGCCAAGTGCCATTAAGAAGATTGGCCAATAAAGTGTATGGAAACGGATAATATCTTTACCGATCAGGTGCAGATCTGCCGGCCAATATTTATGATACTGGTCACTGCTTTCGCCATCACATTCATATCCAACTCCAGTAATATAGTTTGTTAATGCATCCAACCATACATAAATGACATGCTTGTCATCAAAATCTACCGGAATACCCCATTTAAAGGATGTTCTGGATACACATAAATCCTGAAGTCCCGGAAGAAGGAAGTTGTTCATCATCTCATTTTTACGAGATACAGGCTGAATAAATTCCGGATGCGTATTAATATGTTCAATCAATTTATCTGCATATTTGCTCATTCTAAAGAAGTATGCTTCTTCCTTTGCAGGTTTTACTTCTCTTCCACAGTCCGGGCATTTACCGTCTACAAGCTGGGATTCTGTCCAGAAGGATTCACAAGGAGTACAATACATTCCTTCGTAAGCTCCTTTATAAATATCTCCCTGATCATATAACTTTTTGAAGATCTTCTGCACCTGTTTTTCATGATAATCGTCTGTGGTACGGATAAATTTATCATAGGAAGTTCCCATTAAATCCCATATATCTTTGATCTGCGCAGAAACATTATCTACATATTCCTTCGGTGTAATTCCTGCTTCCTGTGCTTTGATCTCAATTTTCTGTCCATGCTCATCTGTACCAGTCTGGAAAAATACGTCATAACCGTCTTTTCTCTTAAATCTTGCAATACTGTCTGCAAGAACTGCCTCATAAGTATTTCCGATATGAGGTTTGCCTGATGTATAGGCGATTGCTGTTGTAATGTAATACTTACCTTTGTTCATTTCTCTCCTCCTGTATAAATATAAAAATTTCACCATTGGCTTGTGCGATTTTGTAATAACAAAAAAACGCCTTTCTGCATTATCTAATAATGCAGGAAGACGTATGATAACGTGTTACCACTTCCATTTATTTATTCCTCACGGAATAAATCTCATCAGGTACAAGGTTTGCTATCGCTTCCCCTTATATCTTTCCGCTATAACAGGCGGAACCTGTCGCAGCCTTACCGTATCCGGTTCGGTGCGCTGCTCAGAAGCCATGTTCAATCTGTTTTCCCTTCTTCCCTCTCAGCCACTATGCAACCTGATATGACAATTTCTGATTCGCATAAAATGGGAAGTTCTCTGTAAAGTTTCCGCAAATTTACTCTCTTCTTCACTGCGTTTTTCTTTTTTTAGACTAACATAATTTTTTCATTTTGTAAATGTTACTGTACTAAATTTTTTCTACACCATTGTCCAGTCAAATAACGCATGCCGGAAATAACATAATTGATCACCCAGCCGACCGGCACTGCCATCCATACTGCCTGCACTCCGATTACCGGTGTCATCAAAAAGGCAAAGGAAACGCGAAATGCCAGATTCATTAAATTAGCGATCGTAAAGACAAGCACATCGCCGGCGCCTCTTAACACACCATCCGTTGATGCTTTTAAACCAATAAAAACGAAGAAATAAGCAATAAATGACAAATAACTTACACCCGTCTCAAAGGCTTCTCCCGATGCTCCTTCCTCCATAAACAGCTGGATCAAAGGATGTTTGAATAGAAGCAGGATGACACAGATCACCACAGCAAATGCAACTATGATCCTATAACTTGCCCGATACCCTTTTCGTACACGCTCCGTCTGTCCGGCACCCATATTTTGCGCTGTAAACGTGGATACTGCATTTCCCATAGAAATCATAGGCACAATACAGATAGATTCCAGTCGCATAGCTGCAGTATAACCCGCAAGCACTGCAGAACCAAACCCATTGACTACCGACTGCACTAACAGCATACCAATCGATACAATAGATTGTTGTATAATAGATGGAATGGCTACTATTACCATTTTCTTTAATGTTTTACTATCAAAAAACCTTCCTTTTCCATCATATGCCCGCAATTTTTTTAGCAAAACAAGGAAGGATAAAACTGCTGCAATTCCCTGTGCAATGACAGTTGCTATAGCAACTCCAGCGACTCCCATATTTAAAATACGCACTGCATACAAATCGAAAAAAATATTTAAAACAGAGGAAAATATCAAAAAATAGAGCGATGTCTTAGAATCTCCAAGTGCATTAAAAATGGATGCCAGTACGTTATACATGAACAAAAAGGGCAGTCCCATAAAATAAATCCGCAAGTACATCGCTGCGTCTGTCATAATATTATCTGGTGTACCTAGTGCCTGTAATATCCGAACATGATAAGCAATTCCTATACCTCCAAGCAAGATGCTGACCACTAAAAAGCTGAGCATTGCAGTAGAAACAGCGGTCTTCATTTTGCTGTTCTCCTTTGCACCCAGAAACTGTGAAATCACTACGGACGCACCAGTTCCGCCGCCTATGGCGATCATAACGAATACGGTCGTTAATGAATAAGATGCACCTACTGCTGCAAGTGCATCTTGTCCTACATATTTTCCCACTATAATGGTATCAACCATATTATAAAATTGCTGAAACAAATTCCCAAGAATCATTGGAAGTGCAAAAATAAGCAGCCCTTTTCCCGGAGAACCTGTTGTTAAATCGATTGCTTTCGCTTTCATTTTATATACCTTTTTGAAGTAATGCTTTCACATTATCCTTTATATTTCCTTTAAATACTGCAGAACCTGCTACAATTACATTCGCTCCGGCTTCCAATACATCTTTCACATTTCCTGCATGAATACCACCATCTACTTCTACATCTACATGGAGTCCTGCATCCTTTATCATTCCCCGAACTTCCTTCACTTTATCCAAAGTTTCCGGAATAAATGACTGTCCACCAAATCCCGGCTCCACCGTCATGACCAATACCATTTCTACCATAGATAAGTAAGGTCTCACTGCTTCTGAAGGTGTTCCTGGTTTGATCGTGATTCCAGCCTTTATTCCAAAGGAATGAATCAAGTCGATTGTTTCTTTTATTTTATCTGTCGCTTCTACATGAAATGTAATAATGTCGGCTCCACATTTTGCAAACTCTTCAATGTAACGCTCCGGTTCTGTTATCATAAGATGCACATCAAATACCTTATCTGTTGCTTTTCTTATGGAAGAAATGACTGGCATACCATAAGAAATGGACGGTACAAATATGCCATCCATAACGTCAATGTGAAGATATTCTGCTCCTGCTTCACAGGCTTCCTTTATCTGTTCTCCTAATATTGTAAAATCCGCGGATAAAATAGACGGCGATAAAATCATGATTTCCTCTTTTCTGTGCTTTATGCACACTCGTATTTTTGTTTGCGTGATTATCATACAAAATTTCCCAAGAGATTGCAATATCTGCTTAATACCGCAGCTTAATATTAGACAAGCTGACATCTACATCATAACCATAATATTTTAAATAATATTCGATTCCCTTCTTTGCCAGATCAATATGGTTTTGTGGTGCGACCGTAATGCTTTTAATCGGAAGCAGACCACCATCTCCAGCAGCATTTATTACAATATACGGAATGAAAAATCCATCCTTTTCTCTAAAATGAACTTCTGTATTCTGATGCTTTTTAAACAGAAAACGATATTCCTTTTCTTCCCGAAAACCTTCGTTTTTGAAAAACATAGCATAAATATTCGCATATTTTCTAAAATAATGGCATGCTTTCTCAAATGTCTCATCTTTCGGATTCTTTTCTGCATTTTTTACAAGTTGTGGGAAAGAAACATGCAATTGTGCCGGAATTTTATTCCATAGCAAATCTCTCATGTATTCTCGTTGCTCTTTTTCCTCATAGATCACATGGCCATGATAGGAAATATCATTCGCTTTCGCAATCTTTCGAATGATCTTTTCTCCCTCAAAAGCCATGTTATAACCGGTCTTACTGCCAAATTCTGACCAGAGTGTAATACTGTCCGGACAAGTAGAAAACGATAATACAAAGTATTCTTTCTCTTTTGGCTTCTTTCCTTCCTCGCCAAAAAGACTTTCCAATAAAAAATCCTGCTGCTCAAATTCTTTAAAGAGATCCCTGCATATTGTTTTGATCTTTGTCATGAAATAGGAACATTCTTTGGGGTCATTTAAGAAGTCACTTTTCGTTGCCCAAAAGCTATTGTTCTCCAATATCCCCTGTATACCAGCGCTTTTGGTATAATGATAAAGTACTTCATCTTGCTTGATCTGTTTCAGTTGTAATAAATCTGTACTCATTTTTCCCTTTCAAGTTACAAAAATCCCATAGGCAGAACTTCTGCCTACAGGATCTTATTTTTATAGTTCTATACTTATACGAACTCCTTAACACTCTTATATACGCCTTCTGCATCCAAACCATATTTTTCAATCAATGCTGCTGCAGAACCAGACTCACCAAAAATATCCTGCATGCCGACTTTTTTGACCGGAGTCGGAGCAAGCTCAGCAAGCGCATCACAAACTGCACTTCCAAGACCGCCAATTACAGAATGCTCTTCTACGGTAACTACTTTTCCAGTTTTCTTTGCAGACGCTGCAACCAGCTCTTTATCAAGAGGCTTGATCGTATGGATATTAATGACTTCTGCACTGATTCCATCAGCAGCAAGCTTCTCCGCTGCTCCTAAAGCACTGTCTACACAAATACCGGTTGCTACAATAGTAACATCTGTTCCTTCACGAAGAACAACACCTTTTCCAATTTCAAATTTATAATCCGGTCTGTCATTAATAACTGGCACTGCTGCACGTCCAAAACGAAGATAAACCGGTCCTTCATATTCTACTGCTGCACGTACTGCTGCTCTAGCTTCTACATCATCCGCAGGATTAATAACTACCATTCCCGGAATGGTTCTCATTAATGCAATATCTTCATTACACTGATGCGTTGCGCCATCTTCACCAACACTGATACCTGCATGAGTTGCACCGATCTTTACATTTAAGTGTGGATAGCCTATAGAGTTACGAACCTGCTCAAAAGCTCGTCCTGCTACAAACATCGCAAAAGAACTTACAAAAGGAATTTTTCCTACTGTGGAAAGTCCTGCTGCAATACCAACCATATTACTTTCTGCAATACCGCAATCAATGTGGCGATCAGGATATGCTTTCTTAAAAATACCAGTTTTGGTTGCCGCTGCAAGGTCAGCATCCAATACAACTAAATTTGGATATTCTGCTCCTAATTCTACAAGAGCATTACCATAGCTTTCTCTTGTTGCAATTTTCTTTATTTCTGACATAATTCTGCCCCCACTTTCTCAAGGTCTGCCATTGCGATTGCAAATTCTTCATCATTTGGTGCTTTACCATGCCAATCTGCAATGCCTTCCATAAAGGATACGCCTTTTCCTTTAATACTGTGTGCAATGATAGCTGTCGGCATGCCCTTTGTTTCTCTTGCTTCTTTAAAGGCTGCTCTGATAGCATCAAAATCATGTGCATCAATATTGATTACGTGGAAGTTAAATGCCTCAAATTTTTTATCAATAGGATATGGAGAACAAACATCTTCAACATTACCATCAATCTGTAAACCGTTGTTATCTACGATAACGCAAAGATTGTCAAGTTTTCTGTGACCGGCAAACATAGCAGCCTCCCAAACCTGACCTTCCTGAATTTCACCATCACCAAGTAATGTATATACACGGAAATCTTTTTTATCCATTTTTGCACCAAGTGCCATACCTACTGCCGTTGAAATTCCCTGTCCTAAAGAACCGCTGGACATATCAATACCCGGAATATGCTTCATATCTGGATGTCCCTGAAGATAAGAACCTAATTTACGAAGAGTAGTCAAATCTTCTACCGGGAAAAATCCTCTATTTGCCAATGCTGCATAAAGCCCCGGTGCAGTGTGTCCTTTTGACAACACAAAACGATCTCTGTCTTCTTTTTTCGGCTCCTTTGGGTCGATATTCATCTCTTCAAAATAAAGAAACGTAAAAATATCTGCTGCGGAAAGTGATCCACCTGGATGTCCGGCTTTTGCACTATGTACACCCGCCAAGATACCTTTACGAACTTCATTTGCCATTTTAGCAAGTTCTAAGTTATTCATGTTCTCTCCTCCAAATATTAAATCAATCGTCTTTACTTTATCATAGATAACCGTTTCCGTCTATAGACGTATATAGAACAAATTTGATATTTTTTCCATTCTTTTTTGGCTATTCTTCTAATCATTTCGCTACTTTTGGCAAATTCCGCTCTAAAAAGGTAGATAAAATACGGAAAGATCCGTCTGTTTTGTAATAGTGAAATCCGTACGGCTCCAGTCTTTTTCCTACAATCTCTCTTATTTTTTTGTCATTTTTATTGGGTTTTTTGCATGATTTATTTTTTCTTTCATAGAATTAAAAAAGATAAAAGATAGAAGTCCTACCATGAACCTTTTTCAAAATAAAAAGAAAATAACCGGAAAGCAGATCCTTTACTTCCTGCCAGTTCCGGTTTTATGCCTTGCTCTTTTCTTCACTCTCACACAGACCTCCCGAAGTTTTCATGATTTTACAAAGGATTTATTCTGCTCGGAGCTGTCAGGGAATACGCTTTCCCTTCATTACACAATAGCAGAACCTGAGGATTTCGGACTGAAAAGTACAGAAGTCCAACTACCTGTTTTCACGACAGAGAGCAAAGATCAACAACAATTGCTATTAGATGAAAGTCTCGCCTTTTTGCAAAACATAGATCCGAAACGTCTGAGTAAAGAGGATGCATACACTTACTCTCTTCTTCTTTCTTATTTCAAAAATGAAAGTTCTGCAAAGGACTACTTTTATTATGATGAGCCGCTCTCTCCCTCTTCCGGTATGCAGACACAGTTTCCTATTCTGCTTGCAGAATATACTTTTCGTTCCAAAAAGGATGTAGAGGACTATTTAAAGATTTTGGAGCAATCTGAAACATATTTTGCAGGTCTGCTCACTTATGAACAGGAAAAATCCACTGCCGGTCTTTTTATGTCTGATACCGCCGTCAAAAAAGTCATTGCACAATGTGACTCTATTATGGATGACTCTCTTTTGGAAAATGGAACGCATTTTTTACAGACTACTTTTACTGAACGACTGCGTGCATTAAAAGAGCAGGGTTTGATAACCGACGAAGAAATGAAAGCCTATGAATCTGATAATGACCGGCTTTTGAATACTGTTATGGCTCCCGCTTATACTACGTTAGCGGATGGGCTTTTCCTGCTTTCTGGAACGGGGAAAAATGTTGGCGGACTTGCTGGTTTTCAACATGGAAAAGAATATTATCTTTATTTAATAAAACGGGATGTAGGAAGTTATCGTGACATTAATGAT
This sequence comes from Lachnospiraceae bacterium, assembly GCA_021153325.1. Lineage (GTDB taxonomy): Bacteria > Bacillota > Clostridia > Lachnospirales > Lachnospiraceae > RGIG3002. Next base: position 29,835 of record JAGKTQ010000022.1, read on the forward strand.
ATCAAATCGTTAGTCTGCGAGGATTTTGATAAAAATTTGGAAATGCTCATCACTGCCACAACAGAAAGCCCGGAGCTTCTTACGCATGCACAGGACGGACGTTTTGATACTGCCTTTCCCTTCGAAAAGGCTGAAGAAATGCTGAATTATCTCCAAAATAGAATGCAAAAGGACTTTCCTCCACTTTCCGGTCAAGTTCCGTATTCTATTAAGAGTATTTCTGATTCCCTTGCTTCCTATAGCAGTCCGGCATTTTACCTGACACCCCCTCTTGATGATTGTGATGATAATGTTATTTACTTAAATCCAACGAATCATTATGACAAACTGGAATTGTTCACAACGCTTGCACACGAAGGCTATCCCGGTCACCTGTTTCAATGCGTTTATTACAACAGCAAACCTTCTTCACAGGAAATGCCGATTCGCAGTTTATTGGGCTACACTGGATATGCAGAAGGTTATGCATTATATGTAGAATTGCTCTCCTACGATTATGCCAGCGAACTGGCTTTAAGCGCCGGAGAGGAAGAAGCCGCACAGTATTATCAGATCTTGAAAACTGACCGCAAAGTGCAGCTTGGACTTTATTCTCTTTTAGATATTGCTATCCATTATGATGGTGCCGACTATTCTAAAGTAAAAAATTTTCTTTCTTCTATGGGAATCAAAGATGAGTCCACCTGTCAGGCTATTTATGAGTATATTGTAGAAGAACCGGGAAATTATTTGAAATATTATTTAGGATATCTAGAAATTCTTTCTTTAAAAGAAAAGGCAGCTACAGAATGGGGTGATACTTATACCGATTACAAATTTCATAAATTTTTCTTAGATGCAGGGCCATCGGATTTTAAAGCTCTGGAAAATTTGCTTTCCGAAAAATAAATAACATCATCCTATATGCAAAGTGCTCTTCTTCCATAAATATTTATAGAAGAAAAGCACTTATTTTTTTACAAGCCTTATCTCTTTATTTGTCCAAACATCTCTGAAAATAATCTGCAAGATTACTGAGTGCTTTGGCAAGAACATCTTTTTCATCCTCGTCCAGATTTTTGAGTACTGCCTTTACCATTTCATTGTGAAACTTCTGATGATATTCATACGCTGCCTTGCCACTCTCTGAAAGGGAAACAAGCACAACCCGCCTGTCCTCTTCACTTCTCACACGCTCCACTAAGCCTTTTTTTACTAAGCTGTTTACAGAAATGGTCAGCGTTCCGGTCGTAACAGACAGCGATTTTGCTACCGCAGTCATGTTTTTTGGTTCCCCTGTTCCAATTGCTTCGATGACATGCATGTCATTTACAGTAACATTTTTATATTTACCCCTCTTTAAAGTATTTTCTTCAATGGTTCCTATATTCCGAAAAAGCTTTACTAATATTTCATTTAAAGCTGCATTAATATCCACTTTTACTCCTCCATCATACTTTCCAAATATCCTCTGTCCCATAACAGAATTTTCAGCTTCTTTGCTGCCTCTACTGCTGGTGTTGTGAAATATTGGTTCGTCAGTACTGCTCCCACCATCCGGTCATAATAATCACGCCCGGCATAGGCTTCCTGAATTGCCTTTACGCCTACAGGATCTGAATAGCACTTACATTGAATTGCATAGGTTACTCCGTCCTTTTCAGCAAGAATATCAACTCCATAATCCCCGCTTCCCTTTGTGACCTCAACTTCCAAAAAACCTTTTTTCTTCAAAAGCTCTGCACAAAAATATTCAAAGTCGTGTCCTTCCATTTCATCTATCTCATTGTGCTTTCGATTTTTCCTACGACTTAATCTTAATATAAGAGCAATCAAAAGGACTATAATACCGATTCCTACTATAATCGCTACTAATGTTGTAATATTTGGCATAAATCTGTTCTCTCTATTTTTTGTTATTCCCAATACGTATAGTATTTTTTTCATTTCTTACATGAAAATACATATAACATTCAAAATATTTGAATATCAAACTTCTAACAGTATAACACAAAATTACAATTTAGGTGAGAGAATTTGACATAAAATAAAATCAGTTCTATACTCGACTGTGGATTTATCATCTTTAAGAACTAATTTTATGTTAATGGAAAGGCATGCTCATGGAAAATTTGATTTTTAGTTTAAATGCGACCATTCCGATATTTCTTGTAATGGTCATTGGATATATATGTAAAAATTTAAAGCTGGTAGATGACAGTTTTGTAAAAACTTTAAATTCTTTTAATTATAAAGTTACTCTGCCTGTCCTTTTATTTAAAGATATTGCAGAGGCAGACTTCTATTCTGTCTGGGATACAAAGTATGTTTTATTTTGCTTTTTTATAACTTTATTTTGTATCTGTGCCATTTGGTTACTTACAGGGATTTTTTATAAAGATAAGGCATTGATCGGCGAATTTGTACAGGCATCCTACCGCGGAAGTGCGGCTGTTTTAGGAATTGCTTTTATTCAGAATATTTATGGTACTTCTGGAATGGCACCTCTTATGATCATCGGAACCGTTCCTCTCTATAATATTGCAGCAGTTATCGTATTGTCCTTTACTGGTCCGGAAAGCCACGGCATGAGCAAAGATACTATTAAAAAATCTATCAAGGGAATCCTCACGAATCCGATCATTATTGGTATTCTCTTAGGTATGGCTGTCTCTCTTTCCAGAATCACTTTCCCAGTCATTATTACGAAAACGATTGGAAATATTTCTGTTCTCGCTACACCGCTTGCGCTTATCGGATTGGGTGCCGGTTTTGAAGGCAAAAAAGCACTGGCAAAATTAAAGCCTACTTTTGTCTGCTCCTTTATCAAATTAATTTTACAGCCTGCCATTTTTCTTCCTCTTGCTGCCTATATGGGCTTCCGGGAAGAAAAAATGGTAGCTATTTTAATCATGTTAGGAGCACCGACTACGGTAAGCTGTTATATCATGGCGAAAAATACAGGTCATGAAGGTGTATTGACATCAAGTGTTGTAGTTTCCACTACATTTTTAAGTTCTATTACTCTTACATTCTGGCTTTACATATTAAAAATTACTGGCTTGATCTAAATGAGAGCAGTCTATCTGCTCCTGCCAGCCATAAGGAAGATACTGGCTGGCAATTCGCTCTTCCGGTCTGCTGTCAAACACACAATTAACATTGCAAGTACTGATTTCATAGCATTCCCCTCACTTGTTTTTATAATCTCATTTTAAAATCTTTATACCCAAATTTCCGTACAATTCTTACCTTTCTGTCTTTATCCACCACAGCAATCGTAGGTAGTGGCATCCCATTAAAGGTATTGTTCTTTACCATAGAATAAATCGCCATATCACAAAATGCAATTTTATCTCCAACTTTCAGTGCCTCATCAAAAGAGTATGTCCCAATTATATCACCCGCAAGACAGGTCGGCCCGCCTAAAGTATAGGTATATTTCTTTTCTCCTGCCTTTCCGCTTCCAATTACAAAAGGGCGGTATGGCATTTCCAGTACATCCGGCATATGACATGCCGCAGAAGTATCTAAAATGGCAATCTGTCCGTCATTCTCAATAAGCTCTAAAACCTCTGCTACTAAAAATCCAGTATCTAAAGCAACCGCCTCACCCGGCTCTAAATAGACCTCCACCTGATATTTTTCCCGAAACTCTTTTATTATTGCAATTAACTGATCCACATCATAGTCCGATTTTGTAATATGATGTCCACCGCCAAAATTGACCCATTTCATTTTAGGCAGCCATTGACCAAATTTTTCTTCTACTGCCTTTAATGTAACTTCCAAAGCGTCTACGCCCTGTTCACACAGGGTATGAAAGTGCAATCCTGAAATTCCCTCCAATTGCTTCGGTTTAAAGTTTGCCAAAGTCACACCCAGTCTTGAACCCTTGCTGCAAGGGTCATAGATTCCATGCTCCTGAGTTGAACATTCCGGATTGATACGAATTCCACATTCCCGTCCTGCTGCCAGTGCTTTCTCTTTAAATTTCTCCCACTGTGCAAAAGAATTGAAAATAATATGATCGCAAAGAGTCAGAATTTCCTCAAAATCCTCTTCTTTATATGCTGGAGAAAATACATGGTTCTCCTTCCCCATTTCCTCTGCTCCCAGCCGTGCTTCATATAGTCCGCTTGCCGTAGCACCGGAAATATATTCTCCAATCAAAGGATAAAAATAATACATAGAAAATGCCTTTTGTGCTAAGAGAATATGACACCCTGCCTCTTTTTCCACTCTTTTTAATATTTTAAGATTTTTCACTAGAAGCTCCTCTTCCACCACATAACAAGGGGTAGGGAGGCTTCGCCATTCTTTTTTTATTTCCATACTTACTCCACCAATACTGGATCAAAACTTTCTTTCCAAGGTAATCCCCACTTATTCAATGCCTCCATGTATGGATCAGGGTCAAATTCTTCTACCGTATAAACTCCCGGTTTCTTCCATACTCCCGTAAGTAACATCATAGCACCAATCATAGCAGGCACACCTGTTGTATAAGAAATTGCCTGCGAACCAACCTCTTTATAGCACTCCTGATGGTCACAAATATTATAAAGATAATATTTCTTCTCCTTTCCATCCTTTTTCCCGGTGAAAATACATCCAATATTTGTTTTGCCTTTTGTACGCGGTCCAAGGCTTGCCGGATCAGGCAAAAGTGCCTTCAAAAACTGAATCGGAACAATTTCTTTTCCTTCATAAAGGATTGGTGTTGTAGAAAGCATTCCCACATTTTCCAAACATCTCATGTGGTCAAGGTAACTCTGTCCAAAGGTCATAAAGAAACGGATTCTCTTTACACCTGGAATATTTTTTGCCAGAGATTCAATCTCTTCATGGTGAAGCAGATACATGTCCTTCTTTCCCACTTGTTCAAAATCATAATCCCGCTTAATGCTCATAGCTGGAATTTCCACCCAATGTCCATTTTCCCAGTAGCTGCCCGGTGCAGAGACCTCACGCAGATTAATCTCAGGATTAAAATTAGTGGCAAATGGATACCCATGATCCCCACCATTGCAATCCAAAATGTCAATCGTATCAATCTCGTCAAATTCATGTTTCAAGGCATAGGCGCAATAAGCCTGTGTTACCCCCGGATCAAAACCGGAACCGAGAAGTGCGGTAATTCCTGCTTCCTCAAATTTTTTCTTATATGCCCACTGCCAGGAATAATCAAAATATGCAGAAAATCCTTCTTCCTTGCATCGCTTATCGTAAATCTCACGCCACTTCGGATCTTCAATGTCTTCTGGCTCATAATTTGCAGTATCCATGTAGTTGACCTTGCATGCAAGACAGGCATCCATAATTGTCAAATCCTGATAAGGCAGTGCAATATTCATGACCAAGTCCGGCTGGAACTGCTTGATCAGTGCGATAACCTCATCCTTATTGTCTGCATTTACCTGCGCCGTCTGAATTTTTGTCTTTCCGCCGGAAAGCTTTTCTGCCAGAACATCACATTTTGACTTTGTCCGGCTTGCGATCATAATCTCCTCAAATACTTCGCTGTTCTGACAACACTTATGAATTGCCACACTGGCAACGCCGCCACATCCGATAATCAACACTCTTCCCATTTTTTCATTCTCCTTTTCTACTTCAAAGCTTCGTTTCAACTATTCCTGATTTCGTCATACGTTTTTCCAATTCTAACGAATATACTTTTCTTCTAATTTCAACAACAATTCCCTTAACACCTTCAACGCCACTGCAGTAGATGCACCACTTGTATCAAGAGGTGGTGAAAGCTCATTTATATCACAGCCAACTATATTTAATTCTCCCACCTTCATAACTGCTTCTAACAGCTGTAAAAAGCTGACACCTCCCGCCTCCGGTGTTCCTGTTCCCGGGAAAACAGAAGGGTCTAACACATCCAGATCCAACGTAAAATACACAGGTTTTCCTTTTAATTTTTCAATGACTTCTTCCAAGCCTTCAAAATCAAATTTTCTTGTTGTTACATGGTCTTTTCCCCATGCAAATTCAGCACGTTCCCCGCTTCGTATGCCAAACTGAAAAATCCTGCCATCCCCTACCAGATCCCATACTCTATGGAGCACCGTAGCATGAGAGAGCGTTGCACCCAAATATTCCTCTCTCAAATCTGCATGAGCATCAAAATGAATCACATGTAAATCTGGATATTTTTCAAAAACAGCCTGCACTGCGCCGAGCGTTACTAAATGTTCCCCACCGATCATAAGCGGTAGTTTTCCATCCTTTAAAATCTCCTTCGTACATTTTGTAATATCCTTTAATGCAAGAGAAGTGTCTCCAAAGCAGAGCTCCAGATCACCTCCATCAAAAATCTTACAATCTTCTAAATCCAAATCCTGATAAGGACTGTAAGTCTCCAATCCATATGATTCTGCACGCATAGTTTTACTGGCAAATCTCGTACCCGGACGATAAGAAGTAGTCGAATCAAAGGGCGCACCGAACAATACAATTCTTGCTTCTTCATAAGCCGCGTCACAACCTAAAAAAGTTTCTATATTTTTATTCCACATCTTCTAGCATCTCCTCTACATAGTTCGGCAATGCAAATGCACCTGCATGCAGTTCCGTATTGTAATATTTCGTCTTTAATCCAAGCACGTTCCATTTTACAAAGTTGGCATCTTTGATCGGATGATATTTCTTGGAAGCAAAACCAAACAGCCAATGACCGGATGGATACGTTGGAATATGTGCCTGATATACTTTGCTCACTGGAAAGGACTCGACAATTCGCTTATGTGCCCGCTGCATTGCCTGCCTGTCTTCGGGGTAAAAAGGACTTTCATGTTGGTTCACCATAATGCCGTCCTCTTTTAATGCTTTATAGCAGTTCCCATAAAATTCCTTCGTAAATAACCCCTCTCCCGGTCCGAATGGATCTGTTGAATCTACAATGATCAAGTCATATTCATCTTCCATGTGACGCACATAGGCAAGTCCATCCTCATAATGAATATGTACTTTTTCATCACGGAGTCGTCCTGCAGTCTGTGGCAAATACTTTTTGCACACTTCTACTACAAGCTCATCAATTTCCACAAGATCAATCCATGCAACATTGGGATATCGCAAAAGCTCCCGAACTGCGCCGCCATCGCCACCACCGATCACAAGTACCTTTTTTACATTTGGGTGAACTGCCATCGGCACATGCACGATCATTTCATGATAAATAAATTCATCCTTTTCTGTCAGCATCATGTAACCATCCAACGCCAGAAATCTTCCAAATTCCTTGGATTCAAAAATATCAATACGCTGAAACTCACTGTTTCCCGAATACAATTGCCTGTCTACCTTTATGGACAGTTTTACATTTTTCGTATGCTTTTCCGAAAACCACAATTCCATTTATTAATTCTCCTTTCCTGTTTTTGTGCACTTGACTCATTTAAGCACATTTAGTCTTTCTATATTCATATCCTCCGGACCTGTCATGGAACAGCCTTTTTCCTTAGCATATCGGATATAATCCAGTATTTCTCCGGTAATCAGCTCTCCCGGTGCTAGAATTGGAATTCCCGGCGGATAACACATAACAAATTCTGCACACACCCTGCCTTTTGTTTCTCCTATCGGCAAGGATTCCTTCGCCCCGTAAAATGCTTCCTGTGGTGCTGTCGCTACAGTCGGATTAATATACTCTGCTTCCAACATACCGCTCGTATCCTGTTTGTATCGCCTGCGAATCTCAGAAAGTGCACTGACCAACCGTTCAATATCCCGCGGTCTGTCCCCCACCGAAATGTACGCAAGCAGATTTCCGATATCTCCAAATTCTGTCTGTATGTCATAGTCGTCCCGCAAAATATCATAGACCTCGATCCCTGCCAGCCCGATATTTCTCGTATGTACTGACAGCTTTGTCACATCGAAATCATAGATCGAATCCCCGTTTTTCAATTCTGTAGAATATGCGTAGTAATCACCGATTTCATTGATTTCATCTCGTGCATACTGTACCAGATGAATAATATTGTCAAATATCCTTTCCCCATTCAACGCCATATTTCTCCGTGAAATGTCAAGGCTGGATAAGAGCAGATACGAACCGCTCGTTGTCTGTGTCAGGTTTACAATTTGTCTCACATACCCTTCGTTTACATTCGGTCCCATTAATAAAAAAGAACTCTGGGTCAAGGAACCTCCCGACTTATGCATACTTACCGATGCCATATCCGCTCCTGCTTCCATGGCAGATATAGGCAGACTTTTATGAAAATAAAAATGAGTTCCGTGCGCTTCATCTACAAGCACCATCATGCCATTTGCATGTGCCAGTTCTACAATTTCCTTCATATTAGAACAAATTCCGTAATAAGTCGGATTGTTTACTAAAATTGCCTTGGCATCTGGATTTTCCCGAATCGCTTTTTCAACTTCAGAAACTTTCATACCAAGAGAAATTCCAAGCTCATGATTCGTTTCCGGATTTACATATACCGGAACGGCTCCGCACAAGATCATAGCATTAATCGCACTTCTATGTACATTTCGCGGCAGAATGATCTTGTCTCCCCGCTTACACGCCGTTAAAACCATTGCCTGTACCGCGCTGGTCGTTCCACCTACCATAAAAAAGGCATGTGCTGCACCAAATGCATCTGCTGCCAGTTCCTCCGCTTCTTTGATGACCGAGACCGGATGGCAGAGATTATCTAATGATTTCATGGAATTAACGTCCAACTCCATACACTTTTCACCTAAAAAATAAGTCAGTTCCTTGTTCCCTTTTCCCCTTTTGTGACCGGGTACATCAAAGGGCACAATACGCATTGTCTTTAACTGTTGCAGTGCCTCCATGATCGGCGCTCTATCCTGATTTAAAACCGACATCTTCCTCTCTCCTATTCGTACACATTCGTTCCACTAAAAATTTCGATCATCTCCTGACGCAGACTATTACTGATCTGTAATCTTGTTTTCGGTGGTATTTCAAAAATATCCGTATTAAACAAATAATTTTGTAGATCCATTTCCTTGATCATCATTTTTGTGTGGAACAAATTTGCCTGATACATATTAATATCAATAGCATCATATTTCTGCATGATTTCCGGTGCAATGTAATCCTGAATGGAAGTAATCTTGTGATCCATAAAGAGCTTTTTTCCTTCCATATTACGTGTAAATCCGCGCACACGGTAATCCATCGTAATAATATCCGAGTCGAAACTTCCAATCAGATAATCCAGTGTACTAAGCGGCGTGATCTCTCCGCAGGTTGCTACATCAATGTCTACGCGAAAAGTTGCGATACAAGTATCCGGATGATATTCCGGGTATGTATGTACTGTTACATGACTTTTATCCAGATGCCCAACAACCGTATCCCGCAGGTGAATGGATGCATCTTCCAAAGTCTCATAGCCAGACGGCAGCATATTTCCTTCCGCGATTAAAAAAGTAACACTTGCGCCCTGCGGTTCATAATCCTGTTTCGATACATTCAGTACATGTGCACCTATCATTTCTGTTACATGAAATAATATTTTGGTAAGACGGTCTGAATTATACTGCTCATCAATATAAGCAATGTATTCCATCTGCTCTCTTGCCGTTTTTGCATAACATACATCATAAATGTTAAAGCTAAGGGATTTCGTTAAATTATTAAATCCATATAATTTCATCTTACTCATGGCAATTCCTCTTTTCACACAATATAAATAAAAAAGGTGATACACTTTTCAAACTGTGTATCACCTAAATCTCAAATCAAAATTACACTATATTCCAATTATATACTGATAAAATAAAATAATATTCTATCTTCTACTTATTGTTAGAAATATGGCTTTAGAGTCTATATAGCAAGAACTTACTTTTACTACTCTTATTGATTGTTCACTAAAGTGATATACAGCTGAGTTTTCACTCAATCAATAAGGCAACGAAAGTTGCCAAAAATGGTAATTCATTCCCTGCTTTATGGCTCTTACACCTAACAACATTGCGTTAATTATATAAAGTATTAAAGTATTTTGCAAGTAATTTTTTTATTTTTAATATAGAAGTAAATGTAACTGCTCCTCCCATTTTTTATTCCAAGAAACATTTTTCATTGTTGCAATCGATGAAATCCCATGTACTATTGCCCACATTTTTATAATTTGAATTTCCTGTTCCTCTATTGAAAGCGTTTTTCCATTCTCCTTGTTATATCTTATGACCAATTGTTTAAAATATTCAAATGGCAAAAAATTTTCTGTTCCCCCTTCGTTTACCATCTCTATCCCTGCTTCGATCAGTGCATTTTTTAAGTCTCCGTGATGATAAGAACTATTTGACATACTTTAACATTACCTCCAACACTGCATCATTTTCCTCCCACAGCGGACTGTGTGCAGAATTTTCAAAAATATATATTTCTTTTTCCGGTGCTTCTAATTGTTCAAATAGTTCTTCCACAAGAGTTACCGGACATGTATAGTCATACTGACCAGAAATAAAACAAATCGGTATTTGGACTTCTTTCTCTTTATCCACAGTTATATTGGTATTAGCATAGGCGCTTGCCTGACATACTACTTTTCCTTTCCAATAATTTATCTTCTCTTCCATTGTATAACACTTCGAAAACATTTGGGGTAAGAAGATTCCAAAACAATCAATACTATCTTCATGATTTTTTTCATCCTCCAATCCCCCTAAAAATAAAAAACATAAACTTAACACTGTCAAGTTTATGTTTTCTATAAATTGCTGTTTATTTTATATAGATTTATTATTTTTCTTTATGGCTGTTTCCGCACTCCTGTCCCTACAATTTTTCTATAAAAGACACACCCTCAATACTTCCTATGATAGCAAGCATTTCTTCCTGCGTTCTCTTTATCTGGCTTTCTAAGGTAAGCACTACGCTAAGTTCTCCCGTTTTAATATGCTTGTTTTTTCCAATCTCAATATTCGTTACATCAAAGCCACTTTCCCGTGCATGAATCAGAAAAGTGCTGAACATTTTCTTACCGTCAAACTCTAAATAGACATCCATAATGTTAGAATGCTTTCTGATCACACAGTCCATCTTTTCTAAAAATTCCATGATCAAAAAAACAATAATTCCTCCGGCAATAGCGCCTTCATAAAATCCAATACCAATTGCAAGTCCACAACATGCGGAAGTCCACATTCCTGCTGCCGTCGTTATACCTTTTATCTGCTGCCTTCCTGTCACGATAATAGTTCCAGCACCTAGAAAACCAATACCGCTGACTACCTGTGCTCCCATTCGTGTTGGGTCGGACGTTCCAAATACTTGATAAACATACTGATTTGTCATCATAACAAGCGTAGAACCAAGACAAACTAAAATATAAGTACGAAAACCAGCCGGACGATTTTTTCTTCCACGCTCCAATCCCAATATTCCACCTATGATAAGGGATAATACAATTCTGAGGCAGACAGATGCTAAATTGATTTCCCTTAAATAACTCAAGCCCTCTCCCATAATAATTTCTCCATTTCCTATACTATCTTCTTATTTTCCTAACTCCATTATAGCAAAAAATAAAAAAATTTTATAGAAATATCGCATGCTACAATACCCTTATTATGGTTACTTATGACTACATCATCTTCCCCAAAACAATGCTTGCGATTACCCCCGTTAATGTGCTGAGCAAAGCGCCCCCTAATGTCCAACGGGTCTTTGTCACCTTTGCTGTCATATAATAAACTGACATCGTATAAAATACTGTTTCTGTACAGCTCATCATAATCGATGTAATCATCCCTGTTACAGAGTCCGGTCCATACGTTTTAAAAATATCAAGAACTAATCCAGTTGCTGCCGAAGACGAAAACATTTTAATAATAATGACTGGAACAATATCCGGGCACAGACCTATCTTCTCCGTAACTCCGGATAAAAGTCTTCCAAGAAAATCTAAAAAACCAGAGGCACGAAGTACCCCAACCCCTACCATCAATCCTACTAATGTAGGCATGATCTGAAAAACTGTCATAAAGCCTTCTTTGGCGCCTCGGACAAAATCATCATACACTTTTGTTTTCGTAGCCAGCCCATACGCTACAATATAAAAAATAATGAGCGGAATCATAATATTTGAAATGTTCGATAATACATTTACCATAGAGTTTCTCCTCCTCTATTATCAATGTATTCTTTATTTTTCAATTATATTATTATTTGTCGCACTTATTATATTCCATTCCTTGTACTAGTTTATCAAAATCACTCTGATACAATTTATCTTGAATTATTCTATATTTTTCAAATTCACTTTCCGCAAATTTTTTTGCAATTTCAGCCGACACTTTCCCATTATTTTGCAGTATTTCTTCCTCATTGAACTCTAAAAAAACATCTAAACGTTTTGCCCAATCTTCCATTGTCATTGGAATATGTTTTTTAGCTTGACGTTCTGCATAATCAAGATACATCGTAACAAACTGATTTAAATTTTTCATTTCTTCAACAGATAAATAATTTTTAGCTATACTAACATCTGCTTTTACAATTTTACCATCAGGTGCATTCTTCCATGTTGTTAATCCCATATGTTCCTTTTCATGATTTGCTCGTTCAACAATTACTTCTGCTGCTGTATGTCCATGAATTGCATAATGTAGCTTATTTTGTACCAATGTAAAAAAATTCTTAGACGTCATTGCCTCAGGCGAATAATCAACCGAAGTAGCATAAATATCTGTTATTTTTTGATAAAATTTTCTCTCACTTGCTCTTATTTCTCGAATTTCATCGAGTAAATGCTCGAAATATTCTTCATCAAAAATCTGTCCATTTTCCAGTCTTTTTTTATCAAGTACGTACCCTTGAATAGTAAACGTTTTTAAAATTTTTGTTGCCCACTGGCGGAATTGTGTTGCACGAATTGAATTTATTCTATAACCCACCGAAATAATTGCGTCCAGATTATAAAATTTCATCATATATTTTTTTCCATCTGATGCAGTTGCCGAGGATTTCTCGGTAACTGCACTTTCTTCTAATTCTTTAGATAAAAATATATTTTTTAAATGTAAGCTAATATTATCTGTAGTACAATCAAATAACTGTGCCATAGACTTTTGCGTCAGCCAAACATTTTCATCATGCACACGAACTTCTATACCATCTTCATCTTCTTGTTTTGTAAAAATTAAAAAATCAGATGTACTATTCCTTATCTGTATTTTTTTTTCATTCATTGAAAATCCCCTTATTTCTAAAACTCATAATATAAATCCACAGTAACAATTTTATTATTTATAATTCTTTTCAGTTCTTCATCCTCATTATATAAACATCCACAAATAAGCTTATCACTTGCCCCAGTTATCTGTTTCACTATCGAATCACTAATACCGGCTTTTAATAATTGACTTATCCCATATTTTACAATGCTTGTAATACTAGTACAGTCTATTACTGTTGCCAAATAATCCGGTATTCCTGATGATGAAGTAATTTCTCCCCATGGTTGTCCATTTATATCAGTAAACAAAAAGTCTGTCCTTTTTTCATTTGGTAGGCTATCCACATAATGCTTCATTTTTCTTATCTGTATTGATAATTTAATTGGTAAACGAAGTTCAAAATTATTTATTGTTATAGTATTGCATTCTTCATTATACTGACTCCATTTTATTTTTCTTAATTCGCGATAGGTAATTCCGTAAACCAGTATCATTTTTATTCCTATTGCCGCTACAGCCTTTTTAAAGTCTGTTGAGTTTTTCCATAATATCTCATCTTCCAATTGTTGATCTGACCACACAAGAATCTTTTCTACATCGCTATGCCCTAAAGCTTCTAATTCTACAACTCCTGATAATTTATTACAGCTATCTATATATGCCATCATTCGTCTCATATATGTATTTTCTCGCAATCTATTATACGAAATTGCATCATATAATTGGGGATTTTCAATATCTGTATTTTTACGAATATAATTAAAAAATTGCCCAATAACAGTTGCATATCTTTTAGCAGTTGTTTTACTTTTATATTTTTCTTTTTCTTCAACATTATAAATCAAACTATTCAGCAAAAATTCAACATTTAAACCTTGTAGCAAAAAACGAATTGTTTCATCTGATAAAGAATTTTTCCATTGCTTCCCCAGATATTCATTAAAATTTATAATGTCATGCCTATAATCTGGATATTCTTTTAAAAAGTTTTCTGTTAATATTAGATAATCCATTGATAATCCCCACATCCTAAAGTCTTTTTCTTATTTATATACTATATTATTTCCGTTAAAACTACAATATTAATTTTATTAATAATGTAGTTTTATTTACCATCTATATAT